>JAJBUG010000015.1:0-9545 GCA_020860515.1 Bacteroidales bacterium
TTGTCACTTGTCACTTGTCATTTGTCACTTGTCACTTGTCATTTGTCACTTGTCACTTGTCATTTTAAGGGACTACCAGGCCTGTGAGGCGCAGGGTCACTTTTTTGTTTTTCTTGTCGTTGCTGCGCACGGTCACGGTAGACCCAATCTCGCCTGGGCGCCCAGCAGGACTGTAGGTGACTGTAATCACGCCCTTTGCGCCGGGCGCAATTGGTCCCTCGGGGTATTTTGGAGTGGTGCATCCGCAGCTGGCGTAGGCTGAGGTGATCACCAAGTTGGCATTGCCATCGTTGGTGAATGGAAACTCTACTGTGACTTTGCCATCCTTTTCGTGGATGGTGCCAAGGTCGTGGCGAAGGGTCTCAAATTTAAGCTCGGGAGCCTTTTCCTGAGCCATCGATGGCAGCGCCACCATGCACACCAAGGCTATGAGTAGCGCAGTGAATATATGCTTCATGTCAAGTCGTTTTTAAAGTACAATTCGGTCACATCGCGTGCAGCGATGAACGAACTCAAGCGGTTGTCGAGTACCAGCCGCTCTTTTTCTTTCAGCATCTGTTCCACAGCGGGATTGTTGTAGAAATGGTCGCGCAGCTGCTCGTTGATGGTTTCGTACATCCAGTAGCGGTTCTGCTCGTTGCGGCGCTGCTCAAAGTAGCCATTGAGCTTCACAAAGTCGAAGTAACGGTCGATCATATCCCACACCATGTCGATGTTGAGGCCGTAATAGCCGCTGTAGCACAGCACCTCGGGGGTCCAGCCACTGGCTGGGGTGGGGAAGAGCATAAGGGCATTGCGGAACTGTGCCTGGGCCAGCTTGGCACGCTCTACGTTGTCGCCGTCGCATTTGTTGATCACGATGCCGTCGGCCATTTCCATGATGCCGCGCTTGATGCCTTGCAGCTCATCGCCGGTGCCTGCCAATTGAATAAGGAGGAAGAAGTCAACCATCGAGTGCACAGCGGTTTCGCTTTGGCCTACGCCCACGGTCTCCACGAAAATGCGGTCGTAGCCAGCGGCTTCGCACAGCACGATGGTTTCGCGGGTCTTGCGAGCCACGCCGCCGAGGCTGCCAGCCGATGGGCTGGGACGGATAAATGCATCCTGCTGCACCGAGAGCTTCTCCATGCGGGTCTTGTCGCCGAGGATGCTTCCCTTGGTGCGTTCGCTTGAGGGGTCGATGGCGAGTACTGCCAGCTTATGGCCTTGCTTGAGGATATGCATGCCGAATTCGTCGATGCTGGTGCTCTTGCCCGCTCCGGGCACCCCAGTGATGCCAATGCGCTGGCTGTGGCCGCTGTGGGGCAGGCACTTCTCGATTACCTCTTGCGCGATGGCCTGATGGGCATGCTGCATGCTCTCCACCAAGGTCACGGCTCGTGCCAAGGTGGTGGTGTCGCCTTTGAGGATGCCCTCAACGAGCTCGCCAGCAGTTGGCAGCGGCTTGCGCTTAGGGCGCAAATGGGCGTAGGGGTTCACGTTCGGCGGCTGCTGAATGCCCTGATTCACAGTCAGCCCCTTCCAGTGCGGGTCATTTTCGGGATGTATAGTATGCCAGTCAGCTTGATTTTCCATATAAAATAAAAGTGGGTTTTGGCCTTTGCGGGCAATAATCTACAAAGTTAGTAATTTTCCCCCAACCATCAAAATTAAAATGAAGAAAAGGTGTGAGGGGTCAATACTCATATAATTTGATGTGGAGGATGCGCCAGTCGTCGACGCCGATTCGGGCATGGCGCCCTTGGTGGGTCTCGTCGCCGCAGTCGCGGCGGATGTATTTGAGGCTGCCGTCGTGCAGCACCTCCACTTCATCGACTGAGGCCAGGCCTATGCGACGTTTGCCTTGCCATTGCTGGGCTGAGGCTTGACGGGCCTTGTCGCTGTCGAGGAAGCCGTCCTCGCCAAGCTGAGCGGCTACGGCAGTCTCGGTAGGGTCTTCAAATTTGATTACCAAGCCATTGCCTGCCACAAGGTATTCCATGGGTGCGAGGCGGATGATGGCGCCTCCAGTCTCAGGCCAACTGCTGCCATCGGTGGCTCGCGGATCCCACGGGAGGGTGAAATAGTGTGATGCCGTGATCTTGATGCCATTGTCCACGATTACTCGCGATGTGGAGTCCTGGTCGAAGTAGAGCCCATGCATCTTGCCTGTGCCTTGATTTTTAAGCAATAGTGGAGCGGCTTGAGCCAAGAGGGCGCGACCGCGCACGGCATTGTCGGCAGGATCATCGCTGCCATTTTCGATAGAGAAGGGCGACAGCCCTAAGGCGTCATGCTCGGCCACTACGTAGAAAGCTTGAGCAGCATTGGCCGGGGTGCGACGAATCTCAGGAATAAATAGTGTATTGTCGGGCAGTGAATATTGGGCTACCCAGTCGGTAAAGCCTTTGTCGTAAAGGTCGGGCGATAGCATGTCCACCGTAGGGGCACCCGCATGCCAAACATCCTTAAGATGAGCCAAAGGCCCCGCCGAAGGGTATTCGCCAGGCTTGCGGCCACGGCTGTTCATGGCCGCATTCACATAGAGCGGACGCGAAGTTATGCTCCTGGCAATCTGTGCCAACTGCTCAACATACTGCGCGTAATTCCAAGCCATAAAGTATTCTTCAGAATAGATGTCATCGCCAAATACCTCGGCCCACGAGCCTTCCATCTTGGAGCCGTTGGCCTGCCATCGCTTAGCCAATTCTGGGTGAAGCTGGGATTTGTTGGTGGCAAGATGTTGCATCAATTGAGCTGGCACGCCTTTGTCGTATTCTTGTTGGGCCAAAGGAGAATGGTCGCGAGCATCCTCGAGCATACCGATTTCATTTTCAATCTGTATCATCAGCACTGTGCCATCGCGGTCGTAAGCATCCACATGGCGCAGCCATGCCTCGAATGCCTGACTGTCAGCGTTGAGCACTTCGGGCGAGAAAGCACTGGCAATTTCAAGAGGCTTGCCGCTGCGAGTGATTGCGCGCGGATATTTCTTAGTGTCAGCCTTGAACCATGCTGGAGCATAGCAACTCATTGAATTTTTCCAGGCGCCAAACCATAAGAACACTACTTTCAGTCCATTGTCGCGAGCGGTGTCAATTACTTTGTCGGTAAGTGAGAAATCAAATTGACCTTGCTTTGGCTCAATCAGATCCCAATAGGCTGGTACAAGCACAGTGTTTAGGCCCATGCGCTGAAGCTTGGGAAAAAAGCGTTCGATATCCTGGGGGGAGCTTGCACTGCTGTTGCCAAGTTCGCCGCCAATGATTAGGAAAGGCTGCCCGTCGATAGTGATTTGCGGAGTGCGGCCTTCGCGGGAGAGGACAGCATTCTGAGCCCAAGCGCCCATAAATAGGCACAAAGCTAAGGATATAAGTATATATTTCTTCATGGTAGGGGGATTATTCATTTTGGATGCTATAGCCGGATAGGCCCAGATTAGTGGGCTCGGCCACAGTGTCTTCATCATCTAATTTCGGGAGTGGCTTTTTGCCGCGCACTCCAAGATTTTCAAGCTTGCGACCAGCTCCGAGGATGGTTTGCTTGCCATCGCTGACAATATTGGTCACTTCATCATAGACCTTTTTGGCATCGTCGAGCTTGGTGCCCATGGTTTTGAATTTGATAATGAATGTATTCACACGGTCGATTAGCTTGCGGGCCTCTTCGGTGATTTTCTGAGTGTTGCGCTCTTGCTGCACAGTAACCCAAGTGAGATCGATGATTCTCAGGGCTGCTATGAGGGTTTGGGCGCCAGCAATGAAAACCTTTTTCTCAAAGGCCTCGCGCCATAGTTCAGGCTCATGAGCCAAGGCCAATTGCAATGCCCCCTCGATAGGCACAAACATGATCACAAAGTCAATTTGCGAGTGATTCTTGGGTATGTATTTACTGTAATTCTTTACAGCCAGTTCCTTTACATGGTTTCTGACCGATTCGAGATGACGGTCAGCCGCAGAGTCTTTCTCTGCCTTGTCTTCGGTGTTTTGATAATCAGTGAAAGCCTTAAGCGACATCTTTGAATCTATAATGACATCGCGATTGTCGGCAAGGTGTAGAATCACGTCGGGTATCATTTTTGAGCCAGTGTCTTCATTGCGCAGCGCAGCGCCTTGTTCGTCGCGCAGGGTTTCTTGCACATCAAAGTGCACGCCTTTTTGCAGCCCTTGGCTCTCTAATAGCTCGGTTAGGATTAGTTCGCCCCAGTTGCCAGTGATTTTGTTGTTTTGTTGCAAGGCGTTGCTCAGTCGGTCAGCCTCTTTACCCAGCTCCAAGGTCTGCTGCATCATTTGCTCCATTGAGGCCTTAAGCGAAGATGTGTTGCGGGCTGCGTTCAGCTCTGAGTCCTTCATGGCTTGCTCCATGCGCGCCAAGTTCTCTTTCAGGGGGTTGAAGAGTGTCTCCATGTGGGTGCGGTTGGTCTGCTGGAGCTCGGTGCTGCGTTGGCGCAGCAGTTCTTCGCTTAGGGCAGTGAATTGAGCCTTGAGCAGGTTGAATTGCTGGTCTGCATCCTTTTTTGCCATTTCCATCATCTCAGTGCTTTTCATTTTCTCCTGCTCAATCATCTGCTGACTTTTTGATTGCTCTTGCTCAATCAATTGGGCGCATTTGGTTTGCTCATGCTGCAGAAGCTTGGCGCTTTGTTCTTTTTCTTGCTGTAGGAGTTGCTGTGACTTTTGACGTTCGGCATCAAGCAGCGCTGCCATTGTTTGTTTGGTTTGCTCCAATTGCGAGGCAGCTTGCTGAAGTTGGCTCTTGCAAGCATTGTCGGCTGATTGCAACTGGTTGTTGGCAGCATTCAGGCGGCTCTGCATGATGAAATACACGCAGGCAGCTCCTATGGCAAGGCCTATGATAAGATATATGATTTCCATGCGGTAGATTCTTTTTGCAAATGTAGCGAAAATCTCCCGCTTGACCAACAATGAGAATGTTAAAAAAATTGATAATCGTTAACCATTGTTCAACATTGAGCCCCTTGGGGGTGTTTTATTACCAGAACCTCTACTACACTCAGGGGCGAAATAGATTACATTAACCTCTATCAACTATACGATTATGAAGGACGAACTCGAATTATTGGCCAACTTGCTCGACTATCCCACCCGCGATAGCAAAGAAGTGGTGAAGTATGCTCCTCAGATTGTGAAAAAATCTACTAAGCTGACCCACGAAGAAAAGCGCCAGCTCTATGATTTTATCTCCATGTATGCTTACACCGAATTGCCTATTTGGCAACAGTCCTACCGCTCGGCTTTTGCCATGGCCAATGGCAGCCTTTACCTATACGAGCACATTTATCCAGCAACCAACGACCGCGAACGCGCAATGGAGCGGCTTACCGCCACCTATGCCGAGCATGACTTGGAAATAGCCTCAGGCGAACTGCCTGATTTCTTGCCTGTGTTTCTGGAATTTATATCTACCCTCGACGAGGATTATGAGGCGCTCAGCTACCTGGCCGACATTGCGCCGGTGGTGGAGTGCATCAATCGCACTGTGGCTCATCAGTCCAGCGGATATGTGCTGCTTACTCGTGTTCTTCTCTCTCTGGCTCGCCGAGGCATAGCCCACCCTACATTCCAGCTTGCCACAGCTTAAATAAAAATAAGGGCCCCAAGCGGGGCCTTTTTTTATTTAAGGATGTCGAGGATTTGCTGCGCGTGCTCTTTGGTTTTTATCTGCTTGGGGGTGAAGATGTGGGTGATTACCCCATTTTCATCCACCAAATAGGTGGTGCGCAGGGTGCCCATGGTCTTTTTGCCGTACATGTTCTTCTCGCCCCAGGCACCGAGGGCTTGCAGCAGGGCTGTGTCGGTGTCGGCGATCAGCGGGAAGTTGAGCTCCTGCTTTTCAATGAATTTCTTGTGGCTTGCCTCAGAGTCCTTGCTAACGCCCAGCACTTCGAAACCCAGTTCGCGCAGCTGGTCGCGATGGTCGCGCAGACTGCATGCCTCGGCTGTGCAGCCGCTGGTGTTGTCCTTGGGATAGGTGTATAGCACCAATTTTTTGCCAGCATAGTCGCTGGCCTTGATTTCACGGCCGTCCTGGTCGCGGCCCAGTATCTCAGGAATTTTGTCGCCTACTTGCATATCGGCCAAAAGGGATTAAAGGATAAAAGGATAAAAGGATAAAAGGAGGAAAGGATCGATTAAAGGGAGGATTTGAAGCGGAGCTGCTGCTCGAGCATGGTGAGGCATGGACAGGCCACGCCGAGCTGCTGGGCTATTTGCAGCGCGCGGGTATAGAGATAGAATATCTCCATGGGGCGATGGTTGTCCCAATCTACCTTCATGCTTGGCGCATAGGGGCGCATATTCATGGTGGCGTCGATATTGCCGTCGGCATTGGCTTCGGTCAAGGTTGACACTCCAGCGGCGTTGGCCAGCCGGATGACCTCCATCATTATTTCTTTGACCAAGGCGCGAGCTGAACCATCGTTGACCAGTTGCTGGGTGTCGGCTTCGAGAACCACGGTGAGGCCGTTGAAGGGCATGTTCCAGATGGCCTTGCGCCAACGAGCGAAATAATATTCAAGGATTTCGGTTTTTACCCCAGCATTGGTCAGGTCAGTGGCAATTCGGGCAAGCTTATCCAAATCACGGCATGAATAGCTGGCCAGCGTCAGTGCGCCATAGTCTTGGTGCGAGATATGGGCAGGGCCGACCTTGGTGCTGCAAATAAAGCCTAATCCTGCCACCAATTGCAGGTCAGGCATTTCGCGCTGGAGGTCTTCCTCTACGCCTATGCCGTTCTGAATCAGAAGCACCACAGTGTCGGGCGTAACGATGGGACGAAGCAATTCAGGCAGCAAGTGGTTGTTGACTGTCTTGAGCGCCACAATCACAACATCCATCTTGGGCATCAATTCAGTGCTGCGGTACACCAATGGATGCTCGATTGCAAACGAACCATTGCACGAGTCAACCCTCAGCCCATCACGGCGCATTTGGTCGTAATCCGAGTGTGCCAGGAAATGCACTTCCTGGCCACTATGCGCCAATTTGCCGCCGTAATATCCGCCAATGGCGCCTGTGCCTACTACTGCATATCTCATTTTTTGGTCTTTGGTCTTTGGTGTTAAGTGTTAAGTATTAAGTATTAAGTATTAAGTATTAAGTGTTAAGTGTTAAGTATTAAGTGTTAAGTATTAAGTATTAAGTGTTAAGTGTTAAGTGTTAAGTATTAAGTGTTAAGTGTTAAGTATTAAGTGTTAAGTATTAAGTATTAAGAAATAGGGTTGTCAACACCTTTTCTTTTTACATTGATAATCTTTTTACCTCAAAATGTATTTCTTAAAACTTAACACTTAAAACTTAAAACTTAATTCTTAATTCTTAAAACTTAAAACTTAACACTTAATACTTAACACTTAATAAGTGTTAGTGTTAAAGCCTGAAGTGTTGCTGGTGCGACCATAGTTCACGTTGTTGCTTCCGCTGCCGTAATAGCCGTTGCCCCATTCGTCTTCTTCCTCTTCGTCGTCGTACTGCTGGTTGCGTTCGCCCTTCTTCTGCTTAGGCTTGTTTTTCTTTATATCCAGCGGCTTTTGCATGTCAATGGCCACATCATAGATGTTCCAATCCTGCGTGATGTCCCAGTTCTGCTTGAGGTTGATTTTCTTTGGGTAATAGTACACTTCTTCGGGCTGCAGGGCGCCTTTCAGGTTGCCAGTGTCCCACTCGCCATTGTCGTTGGCGTCAAGGAATAGCCGGGCATATACGGTGCCGGGCTTTAGGAATGGCAAGTCGGCCACTCCATTCACCACTTTGGCGCGCGCCAGTATGTTTTCGCTCTTGTCGAGCAGTTCTACTATTGCGGGTATGGAATCGAGGCCTGAAACATTGAAATGGAGGGTACTGTAATCGTCGGACTTTCTCACGGTAAATTCATGAGTCACCTTATTGTTCCATTCGCCATAGATGCCCACCACGGCAGCCGAATCCACCGTAAGCCGGTATTTTTCACCTTCCTCCCACTCCACGGCCATTCGCCTCTGAGTGAGTGGCATAAGGCTATCGACCACGAATTTTACGCCATCGATGGGATACCACAGTGTATCGTCGAGGATTTCGAGTTTCCAAGTGTCTTCGTAGAATGTGTCGATTGGCTGGTCGGCTTTGAAGATGAGGGGCATGTTGAGCTCCTGGTTGGTGCTGGTGACAGCTTGGAATGACAAGAAGGTGATTTTCACTGGCTCTGGCACAGTGTCAGCCTCTTCTTCGTCTTTCTTTTTCTTCTTTTTCTTTTCTTTTTCCTTGTTCTTATCCACTGGCTCTTTGTAGAAGAACTTCAAGGTGTCAGTCTTCCAACTCAGCAGATCGTTGGTGTCGGTGCGCTGATATTTTACCGAAAGGGTCAAGGAGTCATAGTTCAGCACCAAGGTGTCGCGAATCCAGTATTCCAGCGAGTCGCGTGTTGGGTTGGCTCGCAGCAAGCCCCAAGAGTCGAGCTTTTCACCCAGTAGGGGTCCCTTGGCTATTGTGATTTCGGGCAGCGAGTCGGCTGGAGCTGCCATTTGTATGGTAAAGCGCCGCTTGTCCTCGCGCTTGTAGTCTTTAAGGTATTGGCTCTGGTAATTCTCGTTGAACCATGTCAACAGCACGTCGTTGGGATAAAAAGCGGTGCCTTGGCGGCTTACCAAAGAGTCGAGATTGACCGACGACCGCAAGGTGTCAACCACAGTAATCGGCTGAGTATAAGGTGAAACCTTTACGTCGTAGAATGCCACATCCTCAGTACGGTCCCACTTGTAATCGCGGTTGATGTCGTTGAGAGCATATAAGCGGTAATCGCCTGGCTTGAGATTGTAAATGGTGAATTGCCCAAGCTGGTTGGTGCGGGCCACTCGCTGCAGCGGCATTTTGTAGAGGGCCGAATCAGTGCTTGCCAGGTAAGTAAGCGAATCGTAGGGCAGCCACCAAGCGGGCAGAGTGTCGGTGGAGAGAGAATCCCGCTGCTTCCAGGTGTTAAATTCCTCTGTTCTCTTAGCCCAATCTGTCAGTTCGGAATCGGGAAGGCACCGATATAGACCTACCAGCATGCTTTGGGCTGGCTCAAGAGTTCGCGCCTCAAGCACAATTCCCGATATGCGCAGGGTGTCGATTGAGTTGCCAGTGGAGAATGATGTTGTGAATCCATCCAGAATGTTGCCTTCGTTGAGGTCCTTGATGGCGTCGCCGAAGTCAATGGTGTAGGTGGTATTTTCCAGGAGGGTGTCCTTTAGCTCTACGGTTACTTTCTTGCCATTGGACGAAACAGAAGGGTTGTTTTTCTGCACAGGGGATACAATGACTTTGTTGAAGGCATCGTCGAGCTGCACATTCTCATTGAAGTGTATCTCAATTTTATTCTTGTTGACATTGGTTGCTTCAGGAGCTGGATTGGCCGACACAAACTCAGGCGGCAATTCGTCTTTGGCTCCGCCTTGGGGCCTGCCGATGCTTGCACACCCAGCCACGCCGAGGCCGAGAGCCCCAGCTAACAACCAATGCATTGCTGTAAATCTACTTTTCATAATGCAAATTTACAAAAAAAATGGATATGTTCCAATTGATTTATATCCA
>JAJBUG010000015.1:9645-30327 GCA_020860515.1 Bacteroidales bacterium
GGAATCCCGTAGGGATATGTCCCAATTGATTTATATCCAGGAATCCCGTAGGGATATGTCCCAATTGATTTATATCCAGGAATCCCGTAGGGATTCTTTCTAATAGCTTCCAATATTCCTATCTCCACTGCAAAATCGGTGCCTTTGGCACCGATTTTGCATTTTTTAGAGCCTTCTGGAAACTATTAGAAAGAATCCCTACGGGATTCCTTAGTGAAGTTGCATTGTGACACAACCTCTTTTTGTAATTTTTACTCTGCGTTGAGGTTGACGCGCTTGAAGGAGATGGCTACGAGACCCTTGGCGGCTTTCTCGAGGTACTGGCCAACAGTCAGCTTGCCTTCCTTTACGAATTCCTGCTCCATAAGGGTGCTCTCCTTGAAGAACTTGTTCAAGCGACCCTGAGCAATCATCTCAACCTTCTTCTCGGGAATCTTGGCAGCCTCTTCGGCACTAACGGTAGCGATGATTTCGCGAGCCTTGGCAGCCTCTTCGGCGGTGAGCCAGCCCTTGGTCTGGTTGCTTTCGATATGGTCTTCGCTGTCAACGAGGTTGGGGTTGATGCCAGCCTTGTGAAGAGCGTTTTCAACTTGCTTCTGCACGAGCTCGGCTTTTGTCTTGTCGATAGCGATAGCCAGCTCGGTGTCGATGGTGTGCTGAGGCACGCTTGCGCGGTCCACGGCAACGGGGTTCATCGAAGCAACCTGCATAGCTACATCGTGGCCAACTTCGTAGCTTACGCCTTCCTGGTTGAAACCAACGATTGTGGCGAGCTTGTTGCCGAAGTGGGTGTAAGCGCTGGTCGAGGGAGCTTCGATGTACTCGAAAGCACCGAGTTCGGTTTTTTCGCCAGTTACGCCACCTTTCTCAACGATGAGGTCAGCAATGGTGCGACCGTCGATGGTGAGAGACTTGAGCTCGTCGGCACTCTTTACCTTGTTGGCAACAGCTGCGTCGAGGAGTTGCTTTACGAGAGCCACGAAACCTTCGTTCTTAGCCACGAAGTCGGTTTCGCAATTCAGGGCTACGATTGCGGCATAGTTGCCATCAGCCTTGGCCAGAACACAACCCTCGGCTGCGTCGCGGTCGGCACGCTTAGCGGCAACTGCCTGACCCTTCTTGCGCAGGATCTCAACGGCGGCTTCCATGTCGCCTTCTGCTTCCTGCAGAGCTTTCTTGCAGTCCATCAAGCCGGCCTGGGTGAGGTTGCGCAGCTTGGTGATTTCTGCCATTGTTACTGCCATAGAATATATATGGTTTAATAGATTAAACTTGGATTTTTATTTCCGGGAAAGCGAATATTCCGGGAAAACGGGAAAACGAACGATCCGGGAAAGCGAATATTCCGGGAAAACGGGAAAACGAACGATCCAGGGAAAGCGAACGCCTGATGGGCAATTACTCGGCGGCTTCGGCTTCGGGAGCTGTTTCTGCCTCGGGAGCCTCGGCATTGCCCTCGTTGCGGCGCACGCGGCGACGCTCACGCTTTGGAGCTGCGGGAGCAGCTTCGCCCTCGGCTGCGGCGGTGTCAACCTTCTCAGCCTTGCGCTCTTCCAGTCCCTCGGCCATAGCAGCGCATACGGTGTCGAGCACGATTTCGATGCTCTTTGATGCGTCGTCGTTGGCGGGGATTACAAAGTCGATGTTGTTGGGGTCGCTGTTGGTGTCAACCATAGCGAATACAGGGATGCCCAGGCGGTTAGCCTCAGCCACTGCGATGCGCTCCTTGAGCACGTCAACTACGAAGAGAGCCGAGGGAAGGCGGTTGAGGTCGGCGATCGAACCGAGGTTCTTCTCCAGCTTGGCGCGCTGGCGAGTGATCTGCAGCTTCTCGCGCTTCGACAGGTTGTCGAATGTGCCGTCCTTGCTCATCTTGTCGATAGCAGTCATCTTCTTCACAGCCTTGCGGATGGTGGGGAAGTTGGTGAGCATGCCACCGGGCCAGCGCTCGATCACATAGGGCATGTTGATTGAGTTGGCGTGGTCAGCAATTACCTGCTTAGCCTGCTTCTTAGTGGCAACGAAGAGCACCTTCTTGCCGCTCTTGGCGATGTTCTTGAGGGCAGCTGCAGCCTCATCGAGCTTGGCAGCTGTCTTGTATAGGTCGATGATGTGGATACCATTGCGCTCCATGAAGATGTAAGGAGCCATTGCAGGATTCCATTTTCTTTTGAGGTGGCCGAAATGGCAGCCTGCTTCGAGAAGTTGGTCAAATGTTGGATTTGCCATGATTTTTTGTGGTTGTTTACGTTCTTTTTGAAATTCAACCGCGGGGTAGGGGTCTTAGCCCATCGCCGTGGTTTAGATTCTAAACACTGGTTGTTCTCTCGTCGAGAAGTATAATATAATAAGGTGAGATTAACGCTTGCTGAACTGGAAGCGCTTGCGAGCCTTGGGCTGACCGGGCTTTTTGCGCTCAACGGCGCGCGGGTCGCGGGTCATGAAGCCATGCTTGCGCAGCACTGCTTTGTCCTCGGGGTTGATCTTAACCAATGCGCGGGCGATGCCCAGGCGCAGGGCCTCAGCTTGGCCCTTGTAGCCGCCTCCGTCGAGGTTGACCAGGACGTCGTACTTCTCGGCAACCTCAAGCAGGTTGAGGGGCTGGCGCACGATGAACTGGAGAATCGAAGAGGGGAAGTACACGTTGATGTCACGCTTGTTGATGGTGATTTTGCCATTGCCTTCGCGCAGGATCACGCGGGCAACTGCGGCCTTGCGGCGGCCTACTGCGTTGTATGATTCCATTCTTCGATTGTTTATACGGTTTTAAGATCGATTGCTTTGGGGTTCTGAGCCTCATGGGGATGCTCGGGGCCATTGTAAACGTAGAGGTTGTTGATGAGCTTGCGGCCAAGACGGTTCTTGGGAAGCATGCCCTTCATAACCTTGAGGAACAATGGGTGCTTGCCGGGCTTCATGTGCTTGTTGAAGCTCTTTTGCATCAGGCGCTCAGGAGTGATTTCGCGCTGGCCACCAGGATAGCCGGTGTAGCTCAGATAGATGCGATCGGTCCACTTCTTGCCGGTGAGGCGCACCTTGTCGGCATTGATGATGATTACGTTGTCGCCGCACTCTACGAAGGGCGAGTAGCAAGGCTTGTTCTTGCCGCGCAGAATCTTGGCAACCTGTGCGCAGAGGCGGCCGAGCACCTGGTCGGTGGCATCGACAACTACCCACTCGCGGTTGCAATGCTCGGCATTGGGGGTGAGGGTTCTGTAGCTTAAAGTATCCACGATTAAATGTTTGTAAGATAATTAATTAAGGTGACTATTGCCGCATCTTGAGCTCGGCCAAAAGCTCGCGATTGGCCTCAGTCGAAGTCTTAGGATATATAATCGGACTGCAAAGGTACGAATTTAACTGCTTATTTCCAAACATTTTAGCCATTTTTTCAAGAAATGCAGCAATTTGATGGATCTGAGTATGGATTTGTGTGTTGATGGAACGTGGAGAATGAAAAATGGTACAAATAGGCAGGCGGCATGTTACGTCTGTTAACGAAAATGGGATACAGGAAAAGGGGTAATTCGTGCAATATTCATATCTTTGCAATATGGTTTATTCACACCATGCAAACCATTTTGGTCAAACCATGCAAACCATTTTATTCAGACCATGCCAACCAACAAGTAATAACAATATCTAAAATATTTTCTATCATGAGCAATTACCATCGCATAATGGCATTGGCTGCTGCCGCATCCGCATTGGCGGGATGGGCGGCCTCGCCTCAAGCCACATTCGACAGCTTCGAATACAATGGTCACGACGCTGTGTACGAGCAACAGCTCCCCGACGAGCACTACTACTTCAATCCCATCCTGCCCGGATGGTACTCCGACCCAGCTATCTGCACGAACGGCCAAGGCGACTACTTCTTGGTAACATCCACATTCACCTACTTCCCCGGTGTGCCTATCTTCCATAGCCGCGACCTGATGAATTGGGAGCAGATTGGCTATGTGCTTAGCCGCGAGAGCCAGCTGCTCAACATGGAGGGCCAAGGGGTGAGCGGAGGCATATTCGCGCCAGCAATTGCCTACAATCCTGCAAATAAGACCTATTACATGATTACCACCAATGTTGGCTACGGCAACTTCCTGGTGAAGACCCAAGACCCGTGGGGCGAGTGGAGCGATCCAATCCGTCTGCCCGAAGTGGCTGGCATTGACCCATCGATGTTCTTCGACGAAGATGGCAAGGCCTACATTGTCAACAACGACGATGCTCCCGACAACAAGCCCGAATATCCGGGTCATCGCACAGTAAGAATCCAAGAGTATGACACAGTGAATGATTGCACCGTAGGCGAGCGCCATATCATCGTGAACAAGGGCGTTAAACCTGAAGACAAGCCTATCTGGTGCGAAGGCCCCCACATGTATAAGATAAATGGAGAATATTATCTGATGACCGCCGAGGGTGGCACAGGCGATGGCCATAGCGAAGTGATATACCGTGGCAATTCGCCATTCGGTCCGTTCACCCCTTGGGACAAGAACCCTATGCTTACTCAGCGCACACTCGCCAGCGACCGCCAGAACCCAGTGACTTGCGCAGGACATGCCGACATCATTGAGGGTCCTAACGGCGAATGGTGGGGTGTGTTCTTAGCTTGCCGTCCGTTGGAGAACGGATGCGAAAACCTTGGCCGCGAGACCTATCTGATGCCTGTGCGCTGGACCAATGATGGCTGGCCTTATTTCACAGCTGATGGCGAGCATATCAGCCTGGTAAATCGCAAGCACGACGCAGTGCGCGGTGAGACCGCAACCTTTGGCAACTTTAGCCAAAAACTGGACTTCAATGCTGATAAACTCCCGATGGATTGGATGACACTACGTGCATCAGCCACTGACTTATATAAGGTAGGCGGTGGACAACTCACCCTTGCTTGCACCGACAATACCACTAAGGACAAGAGCACCCCTGCGTATGTAAGTCGCCGTGTGCAGCACCATAGCTTTGATGCTTCCACTCACATGAACTTCAAGCCCGCAGGGCAAGAGCGTGCTGGCCTCTTGATATTCAAAGACGAGACTCACCAATATCTCTTAGCTCGTGACAAGGCTGACCAAGTGTCGGTGCTCAAGGTGGGCGAGAATGGAGAAGAATGTATTGGCAGCGTGCCAGTAAAGGGTGAGAGCATTGACTTGAAGGTAGAGGGTGCGGGTACAGAGTTTGCATTCTACTGCAGCACCGATGGCGGTGCCAACTGGCAGCCCGTAGCCACTGGCGTAGATGCCAGCTACACCTCCACAGCCAAGACAGGCGGCTTCACCGGCACCATGGTAGGCCTCTACGCCTCAGCCAAGCCATTCTGATCAAAATCACTCCAGAAACAATAAAATCACCACGGAAACACGGAGGGCTCGGAGATTATTTTTTCTCCGTACCCTCCGTGTCTCCGTGGTGATTAATCCTTTCTTCCTTTCCTCCAATGAGATGTTACGTGAAAAAAGATGTATGTTACAAAGAAAATCGTGGTTAAAGATGTAAGTTACAGGGGAAAAGAGGTGTTTTGGAGATTGACTGTAATTTTGCAATGTGGTTGATTGCTTCAGGCCAAGCAAACCATTTTGAAAGAATTTACCTTAAATGATATGAAAAAATTACAGTCTACCATTGCAGCACTGCTGCTAAGCGCGCCATTGGCCATGTGCTGGGAAGGCATGGAAATGCCCCAGCTCCAGGTGCAGGGGCGCTATCTCACGGATGAGCAGGGGACCGTGGTCAATCTACACGGTTTCGTGCAGACCTACAGCCCATGGTTCAACGAACGGGGCACCAAATGGAGCAACTACGACGTAGCTGGCTGCCTCAAGTACAATCAAGGATTAATCGACCAGATCATGGCAGCTGGCTGGGATGTGAATCTGCTGCGCCTCCACATGGACCCCTATTGGAGCAATAAGCCAGGTGTAAGCGTAACTGGCGAAAATGACATCTCTGCTTTCGATTTCGACCGCTTCAAGACCTATCTGGATCAAGTGTTCATTCCGATGGCTCAGTACGCTATCGGAAAAGGCATGTATGTGGTGATGCGTCCGCCGGGCGTGTGCCCAAGCGACATTGCCGTGGGGGATGCCTACCAAGAATACCTGATACAAGTATGGACCTATGTGGCTCAGCACCCCGACTTGAAAAACAATTCTGCCATTATGTTTGAACTTGCCAACGAGCCTGTGCGCATCCTTGGCACTGATGGCACTTATGGATTCTGGAGCCAAGCTCATTACGATAATTGCAAAGTCTATTTCCAAGCTATTGTAGATGCCATTCGTGAGCAGGGCTGTGACAATATCTTGTGGGTTCCCGGTCTGGGATGGCAAGCTCAATATGCAGGCTATGCCAAAAATCCAATCGAGGGCGATAACATAGGATATGCTGTGCATTGCTATCCGGGATGGTACGGCAGCGATGCAATTCAGGATTCAGGCGAGGGCAACAGCACCTCCACTGGCGGAGGTTACGCTTCGTTCCAGTCAGGCTGGAACGACCTTGTAGGACCCGTGACAGAGATTGCCCCTATCATGATTACCGAGATGGATTGGGCTCCCGCGGAATATGATGCCAGTTGGGGAAAGGGGATTACAGGCACAGCAGGAGCCGAGGGCTTCGGAGCCAATTTCAAATACATTATGGACCAATGCGGCAATGCCAGTTGGGTGTTCTTCACCAGCCCTGAGTATCTGGCAGCATTTGTGGATGAAGAGCCGACTGATGGCAATTACACATTCCTCACTGACCCTGAGGCTTGTCCCTGGCCGATATATCATTGGTATCAGGAATACCGCCAAGAAATCGAGGGCAACAGCGTGGCCACAGTAGTTGGGGATATCGAGAAAGATTCCACAGTTTACACAATCCAAGGGTTCTGTCTTGGCCATCGTGACCTGCATACACTACCCAGCGGGCTTTATATCATCAATGGTAAAAAAGTGAGAATTGTGAAATAGGCAAGAGAACTGTGAATTTAACAAATTGTTAGTATTCAATTATATAGAAGTGTGAGGTTACATAGACAAAGAAATTTGTAATAATAATTTTTTTGCAATGTAACTTCAAAATTGAATCATGTAATCTCCTTCTTTCCCAATTAAGGTATAAGGCCTTAACTTTGCAATGCCTTAAATGAGGGTTATGGTAAATCTACCTTATTGAAGATACTGCTACAAACAATCATAATTATAAATTACATTCAATGGAAAAAAGTTTTACAAATCGCATCACCATCATCTTGATGGCTATGCTCCTGCTCCCTTGCTTGGCTTGGGCGGCCGTCGTGAGTGGCACGGTGACCGACGAGACTGGCGAGCCGATCGTGGGTGCAGCCGTGAAGGTGAAAGGTGCTGACGGCTATGGGGCTGCCACCGACATCGACGGTAATTTCCGCATCGAGGTGAAGGACCTGAAGACTGCTGTCCTCGTAGTCTCCTACGTGGGCATGAAGCCGTCGGAGACAAAGGTCAATGGCAGAAGCCATGTTGACATTACGCTTCATGAGAACGCTGACGTTCTTGAGGAAGTAGTTGTGGTTGGTTACGGCCAACAGAAGAAGGCGTCGGTAGTGGGTGCTATCACCCAGACTTCTGGCGAAGTGCTGCAGCGCACGGGCGGTGTATCGAGCGTGGGCGCAGCTCTTACTGGTAACCTCCCTGGCGTGATCACTACCTCATCTACAGGTAAGCCTGGCGAGGAAGACCCCACGATTGTAATCCGTGGCGTCAGCTCCTGGAACAACAGCGATCCTCTGATCCTGGTAGATGGCATCGAGCGTCCCATGAGTTCGGTTGACATTAACTCGGTGCAATCAATTTCTGTGCTTAAGGATGCATCCGCTACTGCAGTTTATGGTGTTAAAGGTGCCAATGGCGTAATCCTTATCACTACCAAGCGCGGTCAGGAAGGCAGGGCTCAAATCCAAGTTGGCATGAATGCTACCATGAAACGCATTTCCGAGATGCCTGATATTATGAACTCAGCTGATGCCCTTACTCTGCGCAATCGCGTAATCGAGCGCGAGCTTGGTGTAAGTCCCGATTCTTGGGCAAAAATCACTCCGTCGGCGGTAATCGAGAAATATCGCAATCCCGCCAACTTGGCCGAGGCAGAGCGTTACCCCGATGTTGACTGGCAGGACGAGCTTTTCAAGAAAAGCGCTATGAGCTACAATCCCAGTGTAAATATCTCGGGCGGTACATCTGTGGTAAAATACTATGCATCGGTTGACTTCCTGCATGAGGGCGACCTTTTCAAGGAGTGGGACAATAACCGAGGATATCCCGCAGGCTACGGCTACAACCGCATCAACGTGCGTTCGAACCTTGACTTCAAGATTACCAAGAGCACAACATTCAAGATGAATCTATTTGGCAGCCATGGCCAGCGCAAGGGCGCTTATGGCGTGGCCGACAATTCATATTATGAGTCTCAACTTTGGCAAGCAGCCTACTCGGCAGCTCCCGATGCTTTCATTCCGCAGTACAGCGATGGCACTTGGGGCTATTATCCAGCCGACGAGCAGGGTGCGCCAAACTCAGTGGCCAACTTTGCCCTCCATGGCAATAGCAAGCGCACTACCACACGCATCAACACCGACTTTACCCTGGAACAGGATCTCAGCTTTATTACCCCTGGCCTCCGCGCAAGCGCTATGGTGTCGTGGGACAACGTGTTCGTTGAGGCTGACCGTGGTATCAACGACCTTTACAATGACACCCAGTACAAATGGATTGATCCTGACACTGGCGAAGAGACCTATAAGCAACCAGGTAGCTCGAAGACTGGTTTCGACTTTATCGAAGGCATCAAGTGGACCACCAATGCAGGTGCCGTGGAGGATTGGTCGACTCAGCGCAACCTTTTCTATCAGGCTCAGATTAACTGGGGTCGCCAGTTTGGCAAGCATGATGTTACGGCCATGGGCGTATTCAACCGCACTGAGCAGACCTATGGCTCACAATTTACCAATTACCGTGAGGACTGGGCTTTCCGCGTAACTTACAATTTTGCTGACCGCTATTTCTTTGAATACAACGGCGCATACAACGGCTCGGAGAAATTCTCAAGCAAGAATCGCTTCCACTACTTCAATTCAGGCGCTGTGGGTTGGATGGTCACTAACGAGAAATTTATGGAATGGAGTCGCAATTGGCTTGACCTGCTGAAATTCCGCTACAGCTACGGCGAAGTGGGCGAGGACTATGTGCCTACTCGCTGGCTCTATGCTACCCAGTGGGCTTACGGAGGCCAATCGATGCAAGGTCTTGAAAACCGCGGCCTTAGTCCTTATTACTGGTACTACCTCTCAGCCGTAGGCAACGAGGATGTGCATTGGGAGACTGCTACTAAGCAGAACTTCGGTATTGACTATTCATTCTGGAACCACTTCGCAGCTGGTAGCCTTGAGTTCTTCCGCGATGACCGCAAGGACATCCTTATCGTGGGCAGCAGCCGTGCCGTGCCAAGCTATTATGGAGGCACCGCTCCCACAGCCAACCTTGGCAAGGCTCGTACTACCGGCTTCGAACTTGAGCTCCGCTTGAACTATACATTTGGCAAGGATTGGCATGTATGGGGCAATTTCAACATGACCCATGCCAAAAACAAGATTCTGGAATACGACGATCCTGAGCTGACTCCTTCGTATCAGAAATCGGCAGGCTATGCCATCGGTCAGGACCATGTGACTTACACTGCTGGCTATGCCAACACATGGGCTCAGGTTTACGGTATGACCGAGCATAACACCAACAATGACCAGAAGCTTCCGGGCCAATACATCACAGTGGACTACAATGGCGACGGCGTGATTGATAGCAACGACTCGGCTCCTTATGGCTACACTGGCACACCCGAAAACACCTACTCAGCTTCTCTGGGCTTTGATTGGAAGGGATTTAGCGTGTATGTGCAGTTCTACGGCGTAACCAATGTCAACCGTTATGTAGGTTTCACATCATTCTCTGGCCACAAGGACACCGTATATACAGTGGATGGCAGCTATTGGAGCGCTTGGCAGCAAAATGCCGACAGCCCGCTGCCTCGCTGGGACAGCACCCCGAGCTATTACGAGGGCATGCGCTACCACTACGATGGCAGCTACATCCGCCTCAAGAATGCTGAAATAGCTTACACCTGGACCAAGGGCTGGGTGCAAAAAATTGGCCTAAGCAACTTCAAGCTCTATCTCAGCGGCAATAACCTGTGGGTATGGAGCCACATGCCCGACGACCGCGAGAGCAACTTCGCCGGCACTGGCTTAGCCTCGCAGGGCGCCTATCCTACTGTAAAGCGTTTCAACCTCGGATTCAAATTTGATATCTAACAGTCATGAAACTTTCAATTAAGAAAATATATACGCTGGCGGCTGCCGCTCTGATGATGGGCGCAGTGAGCTGCACCGATTATCTCGACAAAAGCGAGGAGTCGGATATCTCCGAGACCGAGGCTTTCAAGGATTTCACCAACTTCCAGGGCTTCGTGGAGATTATGTACAATAATATTCCCGACTTCTCGAAGGGTTACTGGACTAACTCGTTCAATTGGGGCGAGGATGAGATTTTCCCCACTGACATCAACTACCACATGGTATATAAAATCGACCAAGGTGATTTCTGGGGATGGCAGAGCGAGCATGACGGCTGGGCCACTGGTTGGCTCGACCGCGCTAACTTCCAGCCAACTAATAATACTGAATCAGAAAGCCGCTTCTATAAGGGTTTGTGGCCTTGTTGCTGGTACATTATCCGTCAGTGCAATATGGGTCTTGCCAATCTCGACCTGTTAACAGATGCCACCACCGAGCAGAAAAATGCCATCGAAGGCCAACTCTATTTCTTCCGTGGCTGGGCTCACTTCATGCTTATCCAATACTTTGGAGGTCTGCCATACATCGACCATGTGATTGATGCTAACAGCAAGATCAATGAACCCCGTCTCAGCTACCAAGAATGTGCCGACAAATGCGGCGAAGATCTGCGCAAAGCCGCTGACCTGCTTCCTATCGACTGGGATAAGACATCGATTTCTATCTCAACCAATGGGAAGAATCAGCTCCGTGCCAATAAGATCTGGGCCCTTGCTTACCTTGGAAAGAACTATCTGTGGGCTGGTTCGCCACTGATGAACAAAGAAATGACCGGTAGCACCAGCTACAACCAAGAATATTGCATCAAGGCTGCTGATGCCCTTGGCGAATTGCTCAATCTGGTTGAAACGGGCCAAACACAGTATGCCCTGGTTGACTATGAGAACATTGCCGACGTATTCTACAGCTATTCGCAGGGAGGTCGCCTACCTGGCTCGACTGAGGCAATCGTGCGCTGCTCGGCAAGCGCTCCTTGGCAGAACACCCGCTATGGCTTGGCTTGCCAATATCAGCCTCAGCCATACACTGCCGATGCTGCCGTCACAATATCGGCTTGCGCAAACTATGTAAACTATTACGGCATGGCCAACGGACTGCCCCTCAATGACCCAGATTCAGGCTTCGACAGTACCCATCCTTGGAAAGGCCGTGACCCACGCTTCTACAACGACATCCTTTTCGACGGCTGGCGTGTGAGCGAGAATGGTGGGTACAGCGATGAGGAAAAGAATGCCAACCTTTACACCGATGGTCTCAGCCGTGGCCCGATTGGCAAGAGCCGCACTGGCTACTGCATCAAGAAATTCCTCCATCCCAATTGCAACCTTATGGACGATGGCTGGGGCTGGAGCCCGCAATTCTGCATCCATCCAGCCTATGTGCGCTTGGCTGACGTATATCTGATGTACAGCGAGGCTGCTGCCGCTGGTTACAGCAATCCTCAGGGCAAGAGCACCAAATGCTCGCTCTCGGCTCTCGACGCTATCAATAAGATCCGCGAGCGCGCCGGAGTGGACGATGTAAACAGCAAGTACACTGGAAGCTTCGACAGCTTCATCGGCGAACTGCGCCGCGAACGTGCCGTGGAGCTTAGCTACGAAGGCCATCGCTTCAATGACCTGCGCCGCTGGCTGCTCCTTGACAAGTATCCCTACAACATCAAGACCTCGCAGGAATTTGTTCGCGCTGGTGAGTTCAGCACTACCGATTATGAGAACAATGCCGTGAGCGGATGGCGCGAAGAAGTGATCCTGACTCGCAACTTCAGCGAAAAGCATTATTGGCTGCCTCTGAAGATAAGCGATGTGAACACAAGCGTTGACTTCCCACAAAATCCAGGATGGTAATGAAAAACCAAGTTTTAAGTTTTAAGTTTTAAGTTTTGAGAAATACATTAAGTTAGTATTAGGAATTTATTTCTTAAAACGGAAAACGGAAAACGGAAAACCTTAAAATATAAAAATCAATGAAACAAATATATAAGACACTGACTCTCGGAATGGCTGCAGCGAGCTTGGCACTCGGGGCAACAGCCGCTGAGGAGGCTGCCGACTCAAGCAAGGTGCATATCGCATTCCGCACTGTTGACGAGAAGGAGCTGATGGGCGGTGTGTCGAAGGTGGATGTGGAGAAGCTCAGCGAAAAGAGCTACACTACCTATTCGCTCGAAAACATGCAGGCTTTCGTGGGCGGTTACAACGGCCAGCTGTGGAATCAAGGCGAGGCCTTGGTGCTGGTTGACGGCGTGCCACGCGATGCAACCAATGTGCTGCCATCAGAAATCGCACAAATCACATTCTTGAAGAGCGCACAAGCCGTGGTGCTCTATGGCCCTCGCGCAGCTAAGGGTGCAATCCTTATCACCACCAAGCGCGGCAAGGATAACAATGGCCTTGAGGTGAGCGTGCATGGCAATGCCACTCTCTATGTGCCCAAGAGCTATCCTGAATATCTGGGCAGCGCTGAGTACATGACTCTCTACAACGAGGCTCGCCTCAATGATGGCCTGTCGGCTGCATTCTCAGATGAGGATATCTACAATTACTCAACTGGCGCCAATCCTTATCGCTATCCCAACACCAATTTCTTCTCGAGCGACTACCTCAAGAAAAATTATTGGAAGTATGAGGGCACGGCTGAGTTCCGTGGTGGCGCTAAGTTTGCCAACTTCTATGCCAACATCAACCTCTACCACACCGACGACCTTATCAACTTCGGCGAAGGCAAGAAGAATGGCGTGACTCGCCTTGGCGTTCGCGGCAACATCGACATCACCATCTGCGACTGGGCTTCGGCTTGGGTAAATACCAGCGCCAGCTTCTACGACAGCCGCAGCGATGTGTCAAGCTATTGGGCCAACTCAGCCACCCTGCGTCCCACCAACCCTGGCTCATCGCCTCTGGTGCCTCTGATTCCCGTGAGCATGCTCGACCCGATGAATGCTGATCAAATGACATACCTTGCCAACACAACTTATCTGATCGATGGCAAATATCTGATTGGCGGCACTCAGACCTATGCTACCAACCCCTTCGCTGCCATGTATGCCGGTGGTTGGAACAAGTACACCAGCCGTCAGCTGCAGTTCGATTGCGGCGTGAAGCTCGACCTTGACAAGGTGATTCGCGGATTGAAATTCCAGACACAGTTTGCCGTGGACTACAGCACCAGCTACAATACTGGTATCAGCAACCAATATGCCACCTACGAGGCAACTTGGGACACAGCCAACGGCACAGATATGATTACCACTCTAACCAAATACAATCTCGACAAGCGCACTGCCACCCAGTACACCAGCGACAGCTACGAAAAGCAGACTATCCTGTTCAATGCTTTCTTAGACTGGAATCGCCGATTCAGCGGGGTGCACAATGTAAGCGCAATGCTGCTTGCCAACGGATACCAGCAGAGCTTCACCGAGGTTTATCACCGCACCAGCAATGTGAACCTTGGCCTTAACCTCCACTACGACTATGATAGCAAGTACTTTGCAGAGTTCAGCGCTGCCGAGGCTCATAGCTCGAAGTTGGCTCCTGGCCATCGCAATGCCTTTTCTCCCACAGGTGCACTGGCTTGGCGCATCTCTCAGGAAGATTTCATGCGTGATGTGCAGTGGATCAACGAGCTCAAGCTCCATGTGTCGGGCGGCGTTGTCAATCAAGACATCGATATTGAGGATTATTACATGTACGACGAAATCTTCACCAGCACAGGCACATGGTGGGGGTGGAACGAAGCTGCTAATGCAATGCAGTCGACCGACAGCCAGCGCGGAGCCAACTATGATCTTACCTTCGTAAAGCGCAAGGAGCTTACCGCCGGCTTCGATGCTTCGCTCTTCAACGGCCAGCTCAACCTCCGCGCCAATTACTTCTTGACCAAGATGAACGGTCTGCTTGGCATTCCCGCTGTGGAATATCCCAACTACTTCCAGACCTATTGGCCTGTCAGCGACCTTCGTCCATATGTGAATCTCAACGACCAGCGCCGCAATGGCTTTGATTTCGGCCTCGATGCCAGCAAGAAATTTGGCGATTGGACAGTAAGCCTCGGCTTCAATGGCATGTATGTCAAGAGCAAGAACACTAAGGTAAGCGAGAACATTGAATACGATTGGCTTGCAACCGAGGGTCAAAGCACCTCTGCCCTGTGGGGATACCAATGTCTGGGATATTTCCAGAGCGAAGAAGAAGTGGCCAGCTCAGCTGTAATCAACAATACCACCAAGCCTGGCGACCTTAAGTATAAGGATCAGAATGGCGATGGCGTGATCGACAGCAAGGACCAAGTGGTAATTGGCGATTGGAATCCGGATTTTTACTATGGCATACATCTCTCCCTCAATTGGAAAGGCTTTACGCTCTATGCAGTGGGTACGGGCAATGCTGGCGGACAAGGCCTCAAGAACAACAGCTATTATTGGGTATATGGCGATGGCAAGTACAGCGACGTAGTACGTGGCCGCTGGACTCAAGAAACTGCTGCTACAGCCACCTATCCGCGCCTTACTACCCAGGGCGGAGAACTCAACTTCGTGAGCTCGGACTATTGGATGTACAATACAGATGCTTTTTATCTGAGCCAAGTGCAGCTCACCTATGACTTCCCACGCCGTTGGTTTGCTGGCAAGTTCGTAAAAGGGTTGCAGCTCCATTTCCAAGGCAACAACCTTGCTACCATCAGCAAAGAACGTAAATATCTGGAGATGAACGTGGGTGCTGCTCCACAATGCCGCAGCTACAACTTTGGCGTTCGTGTTGACTTTTAAATTAGAACATCATGAAAAAGATAATCACCATCATATCTCTTGGTTGCCTGCTTGCATCGTGCGATGATGTGTTCAAGCCGGCAATAGAGAACAATCTCGGCCGCGAATACATGTACGAGAATGCCGAGTATGCCGAGGGGGTATTGGCCAATGCCTACACCCGCATCCCCAACAGCTCCTACTCGTTCAGTGATGTCGCAACTGACGATGCTGTGAGCAACCAGGCCAGCAACAGCTACCGCACGATGGCTTCTGGCACATGGAGCAGCTCGAGCAACCCCATGGATCGCTGGCAGAACTGCCGAGCCGCCATCCAGTACATTAATATCTTCCTATCTGAAGCCGACAAGGTGCATTGGGCCGACGATGAGACTGTGGCTCAGATGTTCCTCGATCGTGAAAAAGGCGAAGCTTATGCTTTGCGTGCAATGTTCACTTACTATCTGTTGCAAGCTCATGCTGGCTACACCGCCGACGGCGAACTCCTTGGCATTCCATTGCTGACTGAGCCTGAGGATCAGAGTAGCGACTTCAACCAGCCTCGCAACACATTTGCCGAGTGCGTGGAGAGCATCCGCCAGGACGTAGCTGCAGCTTGCCAGCTCCTCCCTGATGAATATGGCGATGAAGCTGTGGCTCAAATGTGCAGCAAGTACAATGCTATCTCGTCACAGGCAAGCCGCGTGTTCAGCAGCAACTTCCTCGGCCGAGTGTCGGGCCGCATCGCCCAGGCCTTCTTGGCGCAGACCTATCTGTTGGCTGCAAGCCCGGCCTACAATGCCAACTCAGGCATCAGCTGGGAGACAGCTGCCAACCAGGCTGCAAAGGTGCTCGCTTACGCTGGCGGTATCGACGGCATCGATCCTATGGGCTGGACATGGTACTGCAACGCTACCGAAATAGAGAACCTTGCCACTGGCGAATCACCAGTCGAAATCCTGTGGCGTGGAGAGAAGAGCGAAAGTTACAGTCTCGAGAGCGACAATTATCCTCCCACGCTCTATGGCAACGGCCGCGTGAATCCAAGCCAGAATCTTGTAGATGCATTCCCAATGGCTAATGGCTATCCTATCACCGATGCCAACTCAGGCTACAATGCCCAGGATCCATACAGTAACCGCGATCCGCGCTTGGCCACTTACATTACCTACAATGGCATGACCTGCGCACTCGAAGGTTCTACAGTCTATACAGCGGTAGATGGTACTGACAACAATGCCCTCAACAAGCTCAATGAGTACAGCACTCGCACTGGCTACTATCTGCGCAAACTACTGCGTCAGGACGTAAGCTGCAACCCTAATGGTACCAACTCAAAGTACCATTATGTGCCTCGCATCCGCTTCACTGAAATCTACCTCGCTTATGCCGAGGCCGCCAACGAGGCTTGGGGCCCTACTGGGACTGGAAACAACGGCTATAGCGCATACGATGTAATCAAGGCTATCCGAGCCCGCGCTGGCGTTGGAGTTGACAACGGTGATGCATACCTTGAAAGCATCAAGGGCGACAAGGAGAAGATGCGCGAGTTAATCCGCAACGAGCGTCGCCTGGAGCTCTGCTTCGAAGGGCATCGCTTTTGGGATTTGCGCCGCTGGAAAGCTGACCTCAACACCACCGTCAAGGGCATGAGCATCAGCGGAGGCGTGTACACCATAATCGATGTTGACACCCGCAATTACAAGGATTACCAGTATTACGGTCCAATTCCTTACACCGAAGTGCTGAAATTCTCCAACCTAAAGCAAAACCAGGGCTGGTAGGAAGGCCCCTCAGGCCTCGGGTCGTGAGGCCTCGCGACCCGAGCTCCCTGAGATTTTAATCCTCCTGCCACCTAAAAATAAATTCTTCCTACCATAAAACCCTAATAAACCAACAAAACAATGAAAAATCTCAAATACATACTGATGGGCGCTGCTCTGGTTTCGCTTTCAGCTTGCGAGAATGGCAACCAGGAATTCGACGACTACGATGTGCAGACCATCTATTTCGCCACCCAGACTCCTGTACTCACCCTTACCCTTGGCGAGGATGGCGATTATGACACCTCACTCGATCAGGAGCACATCTTCGAGGTGTATGTGACTCTCGGAGGTGTCAACACCAACAAGAAAGACCGCTGGGCTGAGCTGGAGGTTGACAATAGCCTTGTCAACGGCGTGACCTATTCAGATGACGGACGCCCCGTGCTGGCCCTCCCCACCAATTATTACACCATCGAGAGCACTCGCGTCACTATCAAGAAGGGCGCAGTGATGGGGGCTATGCGAGTTTATCTCAACGATGCTTTCTTCCAGGATCCACTTGCTGCCAGCACCAACTATGTGCTTCCTCTGCGCATAGTAAGTGCTAGTGAGAAAATTCTGGAGGGCACTGTAGCTGACGGCGTAACCTCGCCCAATCCTGTCAACTCGGCTGATTATAGCGAGACTCCACGCAACTACACCCTCTACGGAGTGAAGTTCAAGAACCTCTATACTGGTTCATGGCTTAGCCGTGGCACAGTCACCACCGACATCAATGGCACAGCTACCACCTCGATCCACGAGAACGCTAACGGCTATTGGGAGAAGGAGGAAATCCACTATCTCACCTCCAACACCATCAACACTTGTTACTACTCTTTCTCTCATGCCGTGCCTGTTACAGCAGCTGATGGCAGCAGCAAAGAGACTACAGTGGCAGCTGACCTGCTTCTCACTTTTGCTGACAATGGGGCCATCACTGTGACCAGCAATACAGCCGGAGTTACTGCCAGCGGAACGGGCCAGTACACCTACCATGGCTTGACCAAGGCTTGGGGCGACAAGGATCGTGACAAAATTGAACTCAACTACAGCTATACTATTCCTTACACCAAGGATGAGGCAACGGGCGAACAAGGTTACATCACCGTAACCACTCAGGAAACCCTTTGCTTCCAGAGCCGCCTCAATGCCTACGAGACATTTAGCTACAACTACAACTAATTAGTTTTAAGTGTTAAGTTTTAGGTTTTAAGAAATAGATTGGTTATCAGAGGTTTTAAACCGGTCTATTTCTTAAAACGGAAAACGAAAAACGTAAAACCAGATAAGAATTATGAAAAAGATTTATATATCACTGTTGGCCTTGGGGCTGGTAGGGTGCGCCGATACCGATATCAAGGAATATGTGGTGTCGAAGCCAGAAAGTCTTGCTCAATACGAGTATCTGGCCAATTATGGCAACCTTAAAGACATCGTTGACCGCTCAGCCCACCCCAATTTCAAGGTCGCAGCAGCATTGGCTGCGAGCGATTACAATGCTAAGGGCGTAGTGTACCGAGTGGCCAACACAAATTTCGACGAGATTACCCTCGGCAATGCCATGAAGTATGCCTCATGCGTAAGCGATAAGGGCGAGATGGATTTCTCCACTGTAAAGACCCTATTGGCTAATGCAAGCGCTGCTGGCATGAGCGTGTTCGGTCACACATTGGCTTGGCACAGCCAGCAAAACAACACTTATCTGAATAGCCTTATTGCAGATAAGGAAATGGAGATTGATCCCGATGCAGCCGATACGATCGAGGATGGCTACATTAACTATGGCGACTATACGAGTTTCCCATATTATGTGATGGGCTACGAGCCAGTGTTTGAGGATGGCATGATGCGCACATCATATCCTGATTCCTGGTATCAGTATTTTGCTTATGATGGTCTAACCACTGAGGCTGGCAAGGATTATACAATCACTGTGTATGCTTGCGCTACTGAGGAAGTTGCATTCACGGTAAATATGGGCGACTGGAGCGTGGCAAATTCAGGAACTCTCAAAATCGGTACCGAGTGGGCTGAATATTCAGTTGTAATCCCGGGTGCTGGTACCACAGGATTTGTAATTTTCCAGCCTGGCACTGCCACTGCTTCGATTGATTTTCAGTGGCTACGGGTAACTCACCAAGAGGCGCAAGCTGCCACCTATTGGGTGGAGCAAGTGAAGAATGGCGACATCGAAGGTGATGACATGAGTTGCTTCTTTGCGACCGAGTCAACTGATGGTCCACATACTGCTGTCGTCGGTCCTGCTGGTTCGGGAGCCGATGGCGTAGGACACGCTATTGTGATTGAGTGCGGTGCTAATCCAGTGAATGAATGGGATACTCAGCTTTTTATTCAGACTGACCATGTATGGCAGGAGGGTGAGAAATATAAATTCACAATGAAGATGAAGGCTACCGAAGACCGTACAGCCGACTCGCAAGCTCACTATTCGCCTGGTAATTATCTGTATTGGTCGTTTGTTGGTTCACCTACAATCACCACCGAGTGGACAGAATATGTAAAGCAGGGTTCGATTACTGCTGATCAAGCTGGTTGTACCACCATTGCTTTCAACCTTTCTAAGCAGTCAACGGCTTGTACCTATTGGTTTGATGACATCAGCTGGTGCATCGAGGAAAGTGGCAACACCATACCATTGACCGACGAAGAGAAGAAAGAAGTCCTTTCAGAAGAGCTCCAGCGCTGGATTTACGGTATGATGGATGCTTGCGACAGTCAAGTTAAGGCATGGGATGTAGTAAACGAGGCTATCGCTGGCACAGGCAACGACGAAGGCTTCTACACTTTGCAGTCAGCAGCTTTGAGCGATGATCCCACCAATAATTTCTATTGGCAAGATTATCTTGGCAATGTGGATTATGTGCGCTTGGCTGTGAAGTATGCTCGTGAAGCTTATGAGGAATATGGCGGCAATGCCGATGACCTGAAGCTCTTTATCAATGACTATAATCTTGAGAGCGATTGGGACGACTGCAAGAAGGTGAAGAGCCTTATCCATTGGGTAGATAAGTGGGAGGCTGATGGTGTGACCAAGATTGACGGCTTGGCAACTCAGATGCACGTAAGCTACTATGAGAATCCTACCACTCAGGCCAGCAAGGAAGCCCATGTGGAGCAGATGCTGAAGCTGATGGCAGCCACAGGCAAATTGGTGAAGATTTCCGAGCTGGATATGGGCTATGTTGATGCCAACGGCGTAGAACTGAAAACAGGCGAACTGACCCTGGAGCAGGAGAAGAACATGGCTGATTACTATCAGTTCATTATCGAGAAATATTTCGAGATTGTTCCTGCCAGCCAGCAATATGCTATCTGTCAATGGTGCATGACCGATAGCCCCGAAGGCAGCAGCTGGCGCGCCGGTTGCCCAGTAGGCCTCTGGGACAGCAGCTGGAGCCGCAAGCCCGCCTACGCCGGCTGGGCAGAAGGCCTCGCCAAGTAACATGGCGATCTAAAACTACAGATTTCACGGATTAAACTGATTATATACTGAAAATATAATCAGTTTAATCCGTGAAATCTGTAGTTCTATAAAAATATTATAGTTTTCGGGCATTAAGCTCAGCCGTCCGGCTACCGTATGTTTGAAAGTCACAAAATTCAGCGATGGCTTAATTAGTACTGAAAAGATAATCATTAATCCTTAAAATAATTCCTCCAACTCAAATAAGGGGGAGTGTCATAATTAACTTTTATCAAGGAACTCCGTAGGAGCATTCTATATTAATTTC
>JAJBUG010000072.1 GCA_020860515.1 Bacteroidales bacterium
ACTAAAGACTAAAGACTAAAGACTAAAGACTAAAGACTAAAGACTAAAGACTAAATAACGCATAAACTTTTTTTAAGTTTATGCGTTATTTATGTATAACGTTTCAACTTGCTTCGCATTATGAGAGCTTCAACGACGCTACTCGCGTTAACACTTTCCGTGGTCCCCTTGGGCAATAGGGCCCAAGGGGTCGCGCAAATGGCAGAGAGCCTGAGCGCACTTTCTGATTACTTGACCGATGCCACATTCGAGGTGCTCCTCCCATCGGCCGAGAATCCTATTGTATATGACCTCACACTGCAAAGCGATCTCGCAGCAGCGCCTGACTCGCTGGCCCCTTGTGATTATGTGATCCGTTGGAATGCGATCACCCCATCTGGGCCACTGAGTGGCTTCTCGGCTTATTTCGATGGCAATCATTACCGCTACCGCAACAATCGCCTCCAAGAATACCATTACGCCGACAATCCCTCAGTTTTCACACCCGAGGGCACTCAAGGAGTGCAGATGCAAGCCCAATTTGCCGACTTATTGCCTCAGTTTCTGGCCATTAGGCTTAATGAGATTGCTACTGACACGGCTTTTGAATACACCTTTCATCCCGATACATTAATTAATAAGCGCCGCGCAATTGCAATCGACGGCATAAAGCGGGTCCATGGGTATGATTCACAATATTTCACTTACACATTCGACTACGACTCAAAGCTCCCTCTGAGTATCGACTTGGAGACAAGCCCTGGCACCATAAGCGAGCAAATCATTACCGTAACCTATAAGCCATCTACCGACGCTAAGCATATCAGCTACACTGAGGACGCCCTAATGGCAGAGTGGCCTGAAGTGTTTGAGAAATACCGCGAGAGCACATTCCGCGCCGAAAGTCTTACGGGTCAGCCCCTTCCCAACTTCTCGTGCCAGCTATTAGGATCTGACCTAAGGCTTGAGCACCAGCGAGGCGAAGCTCTGCAGCGACCAGCCCTCCTTGTTTTCCTCGACCCAGACGTCAATTCCACAGCCGCTACAATCGCCGATGTGCGCCAAGGAGCATCGATGCTACCAGGCACAATTGATATTGTGTGGGCATTCAAGAGCAATCATGAGGCCGAAATCGAAGAATTATTGGGGCAGTTGCCACCCGAGGAGAAAGCCTTGACATCGGTTGGCTCTCTAATTCGCAACTGCGGTGTCAACCTCTACCCTACACTTTTCTTCATTTCGGCTGACGGAACCATAAAAGATGTGGTGATAGCTTACAACCAAACGCTACCAGAAATTGTTATAGAGAAAGCATTAACCCTTTAGTCTATGTTTCTTGACTAAAGACTAAAGACTAAAGACCAAAGACTAAAGACTAAAGACTAAAGACCAAAAACTAAAGACTAAAGACTAAAGACTAAAGACTAAAGACCAAAGACCAAATACCAAAGACCAAAGACCAAATACCAAAGACCAAATACCAAATATATGGAAACAGTTTTTTTTAAAGACATCGAATGTCATACCTATGGCACAGTGCCAACAGCAGGCCAACGAGCTCCCGAATTTGAGCTCATCAACAAGGATCTGCGTGAAATCCGCCTCAGCGATTACGACGGTCGCCGCGTAGTGCTCAACATCTTCCCAAGCCTCGACACACCCGTGTGCGCTAACAGCGTGCGCCGCTTCAACAAGGATGCTGCCGATATGCCCGACACATCAGTAATCTGCGTATCTATGGACCTCCCATTTGCCCAGGGACGCTTCTGCAGTGCCAACGACATCAACCATGTGGAGGTTGCCAGTGCTTTCCGTTCACCCGAATTTGGACAGAAGTATGGCGTAGTGCTCGTTGACGGTCCTCTCAAGGGCTTGCTTACCCGCTGCGTGCTGGTGCTCGACCGCGACCACAATGTAGTCTATCGCGACCTCGTAGAGCAAATCACCGACGAGCCTAACTACGGTGCCGCACTCGACATCTTGAAGCAAACAAAATAAACATTATGGTTGGTTTTAAGTTTTAAGTATTAAGTTTTAAGAAATAGGCTAATTGAAAGAATCCCTATGGGATTCAAGGATAAGAATAGTTTAAATTTAATTCGGCGCTATACTTAAGATTCAAAAGATTCGATAAAGGAATCTATTTCTTAAAACGTAAAACGTAAAACGTAAAACGTAAAACGAATTCCACTTACATAGAAACATAAAAGGCAGCTCATGTGAGCTGCCTTTTATGTTTCTATGTAAGTGGAATTACTTCTGGAGCTTGAAGGTAACGGGGAGCACGTAAGTTACCTTTACGGCCTGACCGTTGTTACGACCGGGGTTCCAAGCGGGCATCGACTTAACCACGCGGAGGGCTTCCTGCTCAAGAGCCTTGTGTGGGCCGCGGAGCACCTTAGCGTTCTCGATAGCACCTGACTTAGAAACTACGAACTCAACGATAACCTTGCCCTGAACACCCTCCTCAGCTGCTACAGCTGGGTATTGGATGTGGTCGGCAAGCCACTTGTACATGGCTGCTTCGCCGCCAGGGAACTCGGGCTGCTGCTGAACGTTGGCTGTGGTATAGACAATGTTGTCCTCCTTCGGCTTCTCTTCAACAACGATAACCTCCTGGGTGATTACGTTCTTCGTAAGGTCATCCACACCGTCGGTGATATCGGTACCACCGATCATACGGTTGTCCTCACGGAGTTCTTCCTGAGTCTTTACTTCATTGGTTACCTGCTCATCCTCAACGATATCAATGATAGTGTTTTGGATCTGGTTGGCAACCTCTTCCTTAGGCATAACTTCCTCCTCTGGTGGTGGGATGTAAGCCTCTTCTTCTTCTTCTTCAGCTTCCTCCTCGGGATCGTAGAGTGCTACGTTCTCTTGCTCGGTGGCTACTGCGCCCTCATCGCTGTCAGCTTTTGAGAACACGCCAGTAATAGCAAGGATAAGGAGCACCAGGATCACTGCCAAGCCAGCCAGCACGATTAATACGGCCTTGGTGTGGCGCCCTGTGGAGGTCGCACGCATTTCGTATGCGCCGAAGTCCTTATTTTTACCATCAAAGACTATATCTAGCCACTCTTTTGATGTCAAATCTACGTCTTTTGCCATAATCTTTCAGTGTTTTTGAGGATTAATAGACTGCGTTTTGGCGAATAGTGGGTCGAATTACAGTCTCACCGGTACGAGCTTGGAAATTCTCGAGCAACAGTGTATCTACGTGGGTAGGCATCTGGATGCTGTAACGTGCGATCTGGTTGATCTGCATTTCGTCGAGCGTATTGATCAGAGCCTCGTAGGTAGTGTTAGGACCGGGTTTGATGATCACAACCGGACGTGTGAGAGTAGAGTCGGCGGCGTTCTTCTTGGCAAGTGAGTCGAAAGTCTCCTTGCTGATTTCGCGATTCTTCCACTTCTCTTTCAGCTCAAGGTAATTGGCCATAACGTCCTTGTTCTGCTCACGCAAGATTTTGCGGATGCCCTGCTGCACCTTCACGCCATTCTCTCTGGTATCGCCAATGAATGACTCCTTGGCAAGGAGGTTGACCTGGAATGTGGTGTCAGGCAGACCTTGGTACCAGTACACATTGTGAATTGTCTTACCGGTTTCCTCGTCGTGCTTGGGTGTGCCGTCTGCGTTATACTCGGTGTCGAGTATGAGGGTGATTGCCTCTGACTTCTTTGCTTGGTTCTGCTGCTCCTTCTGCAACTTTTCGTTGGTAGGGAGGGTGATTTGCAGAGTCTGCGACTTGATCATCGTAGTACAAAGCATGAAGAAGGTAATCAAGAGCATGTTCATATCCACCATAGGAGTAAAGTCCACGCGGATAGTCATCTTTTTCTGCGCGCCTTTTTTCTTTTTGCCGCTGTCATGTTCTGCTACTTCTGCCATGGTAATTTTACTCTTAGGGTTATTCTTCTTCTGAGGTTAATGCCGTCAGCAGTGAGAACTTGTTGAGCGACATAGTCTGCAGATTGTCAAATACAGTCTCGATGGTGGCGAAGGGGGTGTCCTTGTCAGCCTTGATAGCGAGGCCAGTGCCATCCTTGGTGATAGCATTGTAGAGGTCGCCAAAGGCCTTTGCTTCCTCCTGGGTCAGACCCAGATCGGTAGCGTTCTTGTCGTGGAGGTCCTTCGATACAGTGTAGATAGCGCGGCACCAGATTTGGAAATCATTGAGGTGGCCGTTCTTATCCTTGTTGCCATCGATTGGAATACCAGTGTAGGGGTTGTACATATCGCCCTGCTCCTTGTCAATCTCGGTAAGAGTCTTGCTCAGCAGAGTTGGGAGATACTCAAACGGGGTACCCATCATATTGGTCTCGGTGAAGACCTTGCGCTGTTCGGGTGTCAGAGCAATCTTTTTGCCTTCTTTCGCCTGGGAGTTGTATACCTTCACTGCCTCATCCAGCATCATACCACGGATGATAGGAGCTGTCTGGGTGGAGTCGATACCGCCCGAGAAAGAGATGAAAATCTTTCCTTCAGCAGCTGTGGGGTCCTGGCCCTCTTTCACCTTGCCCTTGTCGGCTGAGGAAACGAGGATGGTCACCAGGTTGTTAACTGGCACCTTCTCTTCCGACACCGATGAGGGTGTGTAGACGATGGTGGGCTCCTTCTGCAGGAAGGTAGAAGTCAACATGAAGAAAGTAAGCAAAAGAACAGTCACGTCACTCATCGCGGTCATGTCGATGAATGTGCTCTTCTTTTTGATTTTTACTTTTCCCATATTTACCTTTGTTTATAATGATTGTTTAAAACTCTGGAAAATGTGGGATTAGTGGGTAGCTGCGAATGTTTGTACGATTGAGAAACCAATCTCGTCGATAGCGTAGGTGAGGGTATCGATCTTGTTTGAGTAGTAGTTGTACGAAATTACAGCGAATGCACCGGTAGCGATACCGAAGGCGGTGTTGATAAGAGCCTCCGAGATACCAGTCGAGAGTTCGGTTGAGTCAGGAGCACCTGATTGAGCCAGAGCCTGGAATGACTTGATCATACCCATTACAGTACCGAGAAGACCAACGAGGGTACCGAGAGTGGTGAGGGTAGCAACGATGGGGAGGTTCTGCTGGAGAGCGGGCATCTCAAGAGCGGTAGCTTCCTCAACTTCCTTCTGGATGGTAGCGATCTTCTGCTCCTTGCTGAGCTCGGTGTTCTTGTCCATTTCCTCGTAGCGAGCGAGAGCGGCTGAAACAACAGCGGCAACTGAGCCCTTCTGCTGAGCGCAAAGCTTCTGTGCGCCAGCGATGTCCTTGTTAACGAGGCACTTCTTAACGGCAGCCACGAACTTAGTGATAGAGCCTTTGCCCTTAGCGCCTGAGAGAGCGAACCAGCGCTCAAATGAGATCACGATCACAGTGAGGAAGAGGGTCTGGAGGATAGGCACGATGAAACCGCCCTTGTAGATGGTGCCCCAGAGGTCAACGGGATGACCATCCTCGAAGTGCATGGGGTGACCGAACCAGAAGATGAAGAGGCAAACTGCAATGATGCAGCAAACAACGATTACCCAGAATGCATTCTTGATGCCGGGGGCGTTCGACTTGGCCGGCTTAGCAGCCGGAGCTGTGGTAGGCTTTTGAGCTTCCATTTTAGAAAATGAGTTGATTAATGATTAATTTAGTTTATTGTTAATAATGTATTTGTTTTATATGGTGTTTATCTTTGTTAAAGGCCCGGAGAGGTGTGCCCCCGGGGGTCGGTTTTCATGGTCTTTTGGCAAGCTCCATAAAACTTACACGCAAAATTATTACTTTTTCTGTTTCTAACCAAATATTTTTGTGCAAAATTTTTCAAAATTGCATTTTTCCATAATTCTCTTTAATTAATAAGCAATAAATATGTGAGTTATTGTTTTTTTTTGTAAATTTGCGCCAAAAATAAAAATCATACACACCAATAAGCCATCATGAACATTAATCTCAAGAAAGGCCTCAACTTGGAGCTGGCCGGAGGGATACCGACGCTTAGCAGCACAGTGGCTGTACCCACCACGCGCTATGCAATAGTGCCCGACGACTTTCCCGGCTTCCTGCCCAAGCTCGAGGTGAAAGAGGGCGATACCGTGGCGGCTGGCCAGCCTCTGCTGCGCGACAAGAACCGCGAGGCAGTGAAGCTTGTGGCTCCCGCTGCCGGTGTAGTAAGGGAAGTGGTGCGCGGCGAACGCCGCAAAATCGAGCGAGTGGTTGTAGATGTAAAGGGCGACCAGTCGGTGACATTCGACACCCACATCACCAATCGCGATCAAGCCCTCGCCTTGCTCTGCTCTTCTGGCATCCTGGCTGCCATGCGCCAGCGCCCTTACGACATTGTGCCCGACCCAGAAGTCACCCCGCGCGACATTTTCGTAACTGCTATCGACCTGGCTCCCCTATCGCCCGGCTTGGCTTGGCGCGTAGCCGGCCAGCAGACCGAGATGGAGACAGCCGTGGCTATGCTCAAGCTGGTCACCAGCGGCAAAGTATTCATCTCAGTAGGCGACGACTGGAACCTCGGCTCAATCCGAGGCGCCGTGATGGTGCATGTCACTGGCAAGCATCCCGCTGGCAATGTGGGAGTGCAGATAGCCAACATCGCCCCCGTCAACAAAGGCGAGGTAGTATGGGGCATGGATGTGGTGTCGCTGGCTCGCCTGGGCCGCATTGCGCTCACTGGCAAGACCGACGCCAACACCACCATAGCCTTGGTCGGCTCAGAAGTGAAGCTTCCGGGATATGTTGAGACCATCGAGGGAGCAGCCTTGGAGCCCATTCTCAAGGATCGCCTTATCGAAGTGCGCCATCTGCGCATCATCAGCGGCAACGTGCTCACCGGCACCGCCGTGAATCGCGACGAGTACCTGCGCTTCCCCTACCGCATGGTCACCGTGATTCCCGAGGGCGACAATGCCGACGAATTTATGGGCTGGGCATCCCTCTCGCCCAAGAAGATGAGCGTCAGCCGTTCGTTCCCAGGCCATTTCCTCAACCGCGTGTTCCGCCCCGATGCCCGCATTCTCGGCGGTCGCCGCGCCATGATCATGAGCGGCGAATACGACCGCATGATGCCAATGGACATCCTGCCTGAATATCTGATCAAGGCCATCCTGGCCAAGGACATCGACGCTATGGAGAAGCTCGGCATCTACGAGGTAGCTCCTGAGGACTTTGCCCTGGCTGAATATGCCGACACCAGCAAGCTCCCGCTGCAGCAAATCGTGCGCGACGGCCTCAATTACCTACGCAAAGAACTGTCATAATGAAACCATTAAAGAAAACGCTTGACCGCATCAGGCCGCATTTCGAGGAGGGGGGCAAACTCCACGCCTTCCGCTCGGTTTACGACGGCTTCGATACGTTCCTGTATACCCCCAACGAGACCGCTAAGCGCTCGGGGGGCACGCAAATCCACGACAGCATCGATTCCAAGCGAACGATGATTATCGTGGTGCTGGCGTTGATGCCTTGCTTCATCTTCGGCATGTACAACACCGGCTATCAGCATTGGCTCGCCTGCGGCGAGACTTCATTCCCCTTCTGGCCCCTGCTTTTCTACGGCTTCTTGGCTATCATCCCCAAGGTTGTGGTGAGCTACGTAGTGGGCCTGGGCATTGAGTTCATCGTGGCCCAGTGGAAGAAGGAGGAAATCCAGGAGGGCTTCCTGGTCACTGGCATCTTGGTGCCAATGATTTGCCCGGTGGAGACTCCGCTGTGGATGCTGGCTGTGGCCGTGGCATTCGCCGTAATCTTCGCTAAGGAGGTGTTCGGTGGCACTGGCTACAATGTGTTCAATGTGGCTCTCATCACCCGCGCCTTCCTATTCTTCGCATATCCGGCTCAGATGTCGGGCGACCATGTGTTCGTAGCTGCCGGCAAGCAGTTCGGATTCGGCCCTGTGGCCCCCGACGGCTTCTCATGCGCTACTCCCCTCGGCCAGATCGCCACAACCGTGGGCGACAAGCTGGAAATCTTAGGTGTAAATGGCGAGCCCCTCACTTGGATGGACGCCTTCGTGGGATTGATTCCAGGTTCGTTCGGTGAAACCTCCGTGGTATGCATCATCGCTGGCATGCTGCTTCTGCTGGCCACAGGCATAGCCAGCTGGCGCATCATCCTTTCGGCCCTGGTGGGCGGATGGGGCATGGCTTGGCTGGCACATGTGTGCTGCACACCCACCTATCCTGCAAGCTATCTCACCCCTTGGGATCAGTTGGTATTCGGCGGCTTCGCCTTTGCAGTGGTATTTATGGCCACTGACCCCGTGACCTCGTGCCGCACTAATGTGGGCAAGTGGATCTATGGCTTCCTGATAGGCGTGATCGCCGTGCTGATTCGCACATATAATAATGGCTACCCCGAGGGAGCCATGCTGGCCGTGCTGCTTATGAATGCCTTTGCCCCGCTCATCGACTGGTGTGTGGTGCAATCGAATATCAATCGTCGCATGAAACGTCTCACCGCTAAAACCCAGCAGCAATGAACAAGCAGAGCAACGTATATACCTTAATATATATAATAGTGCTGGTGGTAGTGGTAGGCGCAGCCCTTGCCCTTATCTCAAACGCACTTAAGAGCCGTCAGATTGAAAATGCCAATGCCGACAAGATGAGCCAAATCATGGCTGCTGCTCATATCGACTATGCCAAGGGCGATGTGATCAAGGCTTTCGACCAATACATCACCGACCAATTGGTAGTGTCCGCGACAGGCGACATCGAAGCACAAGGCAACGATTGCGCATTCAACATTAATGTGGAGGCCATGAGCAAGACCGCCAACATCCAGGAGCGTCAGCTTCCAGTGTATGTGTGCACATTGGCCAATGGCTCTGTCAAATACATCCTGCCTTGCTATGGAGCTGGTCTCTGGGGCCCGATTTGGGGCTATATCGCCGTGGATAGCGATGGCAGCACCATCTATGGAGCTTATTTCGCCCATGAGGGCGAGACTCCCGGCCTCGGAGCAGAAATCGAAAAGCCGGCCTTCCAGGACCAGTTCAACAGCTCGCTCCACATGTTCAAGAACGGCAGCTTCTATCCCATCGAAGTGGTAAAAGCTGGTCAGAAGCCCCTCGACGATGCCGACTATGTTGACGGCATTTCTGGCGGCACTATCACCAGCAAGGGCGTAGGTGCGATGATCAATAATTGCATCGCACCCTACCAAGCATTCCTCGAATCCCTATCAAAGAAATAAGTCATGGCAGAAAAAGTGAATCTGAAGGAAGTATTTTTCAATCCTTTCTCAAAAAACAATCCTGTAGTGGTGCAGGTGCTCGGCATCTGCTCAGTGCTGGCAGTTACGGCCAAACTTGAGCCTGCCATCGTGATGGGACTCTCAGTGATTGCCGTGTTGGCCTTCTCCAATGTAATCATATCGCTGCTGCGCAACACCATCCCCACCAACATCCGCATCATCGTGCAGCTGGTTGTGGTGGCTGGCCTGGTGGTCATCGTGAGCCAAGTGCTCAAAGCTTACGCCTACGACGTGAGCAAGCAGCTCTCAGTATTCATCGGCCTGATTATCACCAACTGTATCCTGATGGGGCGCCTTGAGGCCTTCGCCATGGGCAACAAGCCGTGGCCCTCGTTCCTCGACGGCGTGGGCAATGGCATCGGCTACTCAATCATCTTGGTGATTACCGGCTTCTTCCGCGAGCTGCTTGGCAGCGGCACACTGCTTGGCTACCAAGTGGTGCCCGACTGGTGCTACGAGCATGGCTATGTCAACAATGGCTTGATGATCTTGCCTCCGATGGCTCTGATTGTAGTAGCCTGCATTATATGGGTGCAACGCGCCAACAACCCCGACCTACAAGAAAAATAGGATTTAGTGTTTAGGATTTAGGTTTTGGGAATATCACTTTTTCCAAAGTCTAAATCCCAAATCCCAAAACCAAGATTATGGAAAATTTCAATCTATTTATACGGTCGATTTTTGTCGACAACATGGTGTTTGCCTACTTCCTGGGCATGTGCTCGTTCTTGGCGGTGTCCAAGAATGTGAAGACGGCATTCGGCCTTGGGGTGGCGGTTACATTCATGCTGGTAGTCACCCTGCCAATCAACTATCTGCTCAATACCTACGTGCTCAAGGCAGGCGCCCTGAGCTGGGTAGGGCCTGAGTATGCCGACGTTGACCTCAGCTTCCTGTCGCTAATCATGTTTATCGCCGTGATTGCATCGATGACCCAGTTGGTGGAGATGGTGGTGGAGAAATACAGCCCCAGCCTCTATGCAAGCTTGGGCATCTTCCTGCCGCTGATCGCTGTGAACTGCGCCATCCTCGGTGGCAGCCTCTTCATGCAGCAGCGCGACTGGGATTCGGTAATCACCCCTATCTGCGCTGGCGGCGGCTGGGGCCTGGGCTGGCTGATGGCCATCACTGCTGTGGCAGCCATTCGCGAACGCTTGGCCTCGTATAGCAATATTCCCGCTCCGCTGCGCGGCATCGGCATTACATTCATCGTCACAGCTCTTATGGGCATTGCCTTCATGAGCTTCCTGGGCATTAAAATTTGATGAGCTATGAATCTGAATTACATACTATTGGATACCGCATCGCTCACCTTATTTTCGGGCGTGATCATCTTTTTGGCGCTTACGCTGTTTCTGGTGATCATCCTGTTGGTGGCTAAGCACTATCTGGTGCAGAGCGGCGATGTGACGATTACTGTCAACAATGACACTAAGATGAGCGTGGCCTCGGGCAAGAGCCTGCTCTCAGCCTTGGCCGACAAGAATGTGTTCTTGCCCAGCGCCTGCGGTGGCAAGGGCAGCTGCGGACAGTGCAAGGTGCAGGTGTTCGAGGGTGGCGGCGAGATTCTGCCTACCGAGACTGTGCATTTCACCCGCAAGCAGATTCAGGACCATTGGCGCCTGGGCTGCCAAGTGAAGGTGAAGGGCGACATGAGCATTGGCGTGCCGGCATCGGTGCTCGATGTGCGCGAGTGGGAGTGCGAGGTAATCAGCAACAAGAATGTTGCTACCTTCATCAAGGAGTTCATCGTGGCTCTGCCCCCGGGCGAGCACATGGACTTCATGCCTGGCTCGTATGCCCAAATCAAGATACCGCCCTACTCGATGGACTATGACAAAGATATCGACAAGGCTCTTATCGGTCCCGAGTACCTGCCAGCATGGGAAAAGTTCGGCCTGTTCGGCCTGAAGTGCCGCAACGAGGAGACTACCATCCGCGCCTACTCTATGGCCAACTATCCAGCCGAGGGCGACCGCATCATGTTGACTGTGCGCATCGCTACCCCACCGTTCAAGCCGAAGCCACAGGTTGGGTTCCAGGATGTGATGCCTGGCATCGCTTCGAGCTACATTTTCACCCTAAAGCCTGGCGACAAGGTGATGATGAGCGGACCTTACGGAGATTTCCATCTGATTCTTGATTCCAAGAAAGAGATGATGTGGGTAGGCGGTGGCGCCGGCATGGCTCCTCTGCGCAGCCAAATCATGTATATGACTAAGACACTGCATTGCACCGACCGCGAAATGCACTATTTCTACGGCGCTCGTGCGCTCAACGAGGTGTTCTATCTTGAGGATTTCTTGGAGCTGGAGAAGGAGTTCTCGAACTTCCACTTCCATCTGGCCCTCGACCGACCAGATCCCGCAGCCGATGCAGCTGGCGTGAAGTACACTGCAGGCTTTGTGCATCAGGTGATTTATAACACCTACCTCAAGGATCACGAGAATCCCGAAGACATCGAATACTACATGTGCGGTCCTGGCCCGATGAGCAATGCCGTCAACAAGATGCTCTACGACCTCGGCGTTGACCCCGAAAATATCCACTACGATAACTTCGGCGGCTAACCACCCAGAAGACGAGAAATACGAATAACGAGAGAAACGATTTTTTAGGTTTCGTTTCTCTCGTTTTTTCGTTGATTATCGTCTTTTGGTAGATTTTATGTGAATTTATGCTAAATTCGTCATTTTTGATGACAATTTGTAAAATTGTTTGTAAATTTGGGGACTGAATCAAAAACACTACTCAGAGAGAAACAATTCTTAGCCGTAACCTTTCAACCTAAGGCCATGAACAAAGAAATCGCATTGAATAAAAACGCACTGGTGAAATGGCTCGAAAAGGAGCCAGCCACCTTCACCAAGGACGACATCATCCGCTATATCGTGGAGAACGATATTGAGATGGTCAACTTCATGTATCCAGCTGCTGACGGTCGCCTGAAGACCCTCAACTTCATCATCAACAACCTCGACTACCTGGAGACTATCCTCTCGCTGGGCGAACGCGTAGATGGCTCATCGCTCTTCCCCTTCATCGAAGCTGGCAGCAGCGACCTCTACGTGCTGCCGCGCTTCCGCACCGCCTTCCGCGACCCATTCGCAGAAATCCCTACGGTGACGATGCTTTGCTCATTCTTCGACAAGGACGGCAATCCCTTGGAGAGTGCACCCGAGCAGACCCTGCGCAAGGCCTGCAAAGAGTTCACCAAAGCCACTGGCCTCTATTTCCAAGCTATGGGCGAACTGGAATATTATGTAATCTCGATGGATTCGGGCCTGTTTGCAGCCACCGACCAAAAGGGCTATCACGAAAGCGCGCCATTCGCAAAGTTCAACGACTTTCGCACCAAGTGCATGCAATACATAGCACAGACCGGCGGCCAAATCAAATACGGCCACAGCGAAGTGGGCAACTTCACCCTCAACGGCACTATCTACGAGCAGAACGAGATCGAGTTCCTGCCGGTTGATGCCGAGCAAGCAGCTGACCAGCTGATGTTGGCCAAGTGGGTGATTCGCAACCTTGGCTACAAGGAGCACCTTGATGTAACTTTTGCCCCAAAGATCACAACTGGCAAGGCGGGAAGCGGGCTGCATATCCACATGCGCATCGTTGACAAGGATGGCAAGAACATGATGCTCAACGAACACAAGCATCTCAGCGAGACTGCTCGCCGCGCCATCGCTGGTCTGATGATGTTGGCACCTGCCATCACAGCCTTCGGCAACACCAATCCCACAAGTTACTTCCGCCTGGTGCCTCATCAGGAGGCTCCCACCAACGTATGTTGGGGCGACCGCAACCGCTCGGTTCTGGTACGCGTGCCTCTGGGCTGGACTGCCGACAAGGACATGTGCTCGGCTCTCAATCCTGGCACACCTGCCTCAGTTGACATCGATGCAAGCAAAAAGCAGACGGCGGAAATTCGCAGCGCCGATGGCTCTGCCGATATTTATCAGCTGATTGCGGGCTTAGCAGTAGCTCTGCGCTATGGATTCGAATTGGAGAATGCTCTTGAGATCGCCAAAAAGACCTATGTTGATGTCAACATTCACAATGCTGAGAATGCCGACCGCGTGAAGGAATTGGCTCAGTTGCCAACCACCTGCGCCGAAAGTGCCGACGAGCTGGAAAAAGCTCGCAAGATATTTGAAAGTCTGGGTGTATTCTCGCCTGGCATGATCGACGGCATCATAGCCAAGCTCCGCAGCTACGACCAAGCAGAGGCCGAAGCTGCCAAGGCCGATTCAACCCTCATGCGTGACCTCGTAAACCGCTACTTCCACTGCGGATAACCATAAAAATAGGCTGTGATTCACAGCCTATTTTTATTTTAACATTTTCTTTGGGGTTAATTGTGATTTTTTGTGTAAATTTGCGTCTTAGAAATCACAAGGGCTAATTTTTTGATGCTACGTTATGCACATATTATAGTTTTAATCTTAGCTTTGATTATAAATCCAACCCCAATCAAAGCCGAGAAAAATGATTTGTCTCAATTTTATCGGGACAATTATCGCCTGTCGTCGAGCGAGCTTTACACCAAGGCACTGAATTACAGCTGGGACAACGATCTGGCTGATAGTGCCCTTGTGTGCTATACAATTCTTAGCAACCGATTTTCTCCTGACCTCCCACTTGAGGAGAAAATCCTTTGCATCAAAGCCATCGCCCAGATGGCCTATCAATACTATTTCCATTACTATGATTACACCAAAGCCCTTGAGCACATAGCCTTAGCTGAAGAAATGATGGAGGACATTGGGCAAGATATCACCGAGGTAAATCTATATTATGGACTAATGTATTGCTCTATAAGTGAGCAAAGTCTTGACCATCCTACTGTAGATCTATCCTTAGAATATTTACACAAGGCATTCAAATCTGGCGTGAAGGAGGACAATATGCACAATGTGAATATCGCTTTTAGCAATATGATATCTTTGTGCTATCAATTCCATGCTCTCGACACATTGGCTAACGATTGGCTACAATACCGGGAAATTGCGGCTGCCGATCGCAGAACTCAAGACAATTTTGACAGTGAAACAAACTATATCACCTTTGTGGAGAAAATTTACGAAGGGCTCACCCTTATATCCAAAGAGAAATACGCCGAGGCGGATGCTTGTTTCGATTATCTGCTTGACTGCTTACCCGACGCCAAGATTTATTCTCGATATTTATGTGGCGTATGGGAATTCAAAAGCGAATTAAATGCCAAGGCTGGAAATTTAGCAAAAGCTATTGATTGCTCGCTGAAAGCCCTTGATTATGCCCAACGCTACAACATACAAGATGCCAAAATCGATATTTACCGTGGGCTTACTAATCTTAGCGCAAAGCAAAATCTTACCGAGCAAAAATATAAGTATCAAGACCTGTATATCTCAATAAAAGACTCTCTGCTCAGCTATCGCCAAGTGGCCAATATCGACCAATCACGATTCCAAAGTGAAATGCGCAAAGTACAAGCCGAGAAAGAGCGAGATCTGCGTCACCAACGCGACTTGGAAAGATTGCTTTGGATTGGTGCGGGGTTATTGCTAATAACATTAGCGTTTTTGTCGATTCTCTATCTCAAAAACAGACAACTATGGCGTACCAACCAAAAACTTTACCAAAAGAACCAAGAACTGTTCCGCGCTGAAGATGAAGAGCGGCGGCTACGTAGTGAAAATCGACAAAGCCGCATGACCGATGAAGAACGCGACAATATCATTGATCGCATTGACCAAGCCATGCAGCAACTTGATGAGATATGCAGCCCCGATTTTACAGTTGACCGATTAGCTGAATTGGTGGGGGCCAAGACTCGCCAAGTGTCAGAGGTGATCAACGACCATTATGGATACAACTTCAACACTTATGTCAACAATTTCCGCATCCGCGAAGCCTGTCGCCGGCTGAGCGACCCCGAACAACAGAGCACATTCACCATCGAGGCCCTAAGCCAAAGCCTCGGATTCAAAAGCCGAAGCACATTTGTTATACAGTTCAAGCGTGTCACAGGCATGACCCCTTCACAATATCAAAAGATGGCCGATAGCCCGTCGGCATAAAATTCCCAATTCTTCCCCCAAAAGCCCTAAAAACAGCGTGATTTTTGTATGAAATCACGATTTCGCACAAAATCGACCCATTTTTACTTGATATCATACTTCATTTACCCTTATTTTTGCGTAATCAAAATCAGCCATTGATTACAATTCGACATTAATTCTACTCAAATAATAATAAATCAACATAAAAATTCATTGATTATGAGAAAACTTTTACTCACCCTTGCTGCCTCGGCAGCCGCATTGGCCGGAGCTGCGGCTCTGGTGCATGCCACTCAGGGCGAAATCCCCGCCAAGATCGAACCATTCAACCTACAAGCACAATTTGACCGCACCCTGTTGGCCGAACGTGCCAATGTGGGGATTCCAGTTGACGAGCAGGGCCTAACATTCCAAGCTAATAAGCTTCCACAGTATGATTGGGCTGACACCGATACCACTACCTACTTCTCAGCTGCTCAAACCTTCTATAAGAATTACTCATTCACCTACGAAGGTGGCGATGTTAAAACCTACGAAGTGGGCATTGCCATCGATGGAGACCAAGTGACCATCTCCAATCTGTTCAATCTATACGAACCCGACCAATGGTCAGTGTTGATTGATATTCCAGTAACTGGCACTTATGATGCCGACGCTGGCACTATTACAATCCCTACCAACACTAATTTCAGTAACGCAACCATTTGCGCCAACATCTGGAATTATTATATTGGTGTGCTTTTTGCTGGCACAGTCAACAGCGAAGGCAAACTTTCACCATCCGACAGTCTGGTGTTCAAGGTTGAGGGCGATTTCGAGCGAATTACTGCCACAAATGCTTTCGGCTTGGCAGAATTCAGCCAGGATGGTCTTAACAATTTTGGCTTTTACACCATGTATCGCAGTTTCGTGGCTACCGTAGCCAAGGAGGGCTCTGAATTGATTACATTCAACGACTATCTCGAATATGGAGAGACTTTCCCTAATACTCCTGTAGAAAAGACAATCGTTCTTGTCAACCTCGGAAGCGACGAAGGCGAATATGGCATTAATGTTGACTCGGATGCCAACTCGTTCACTACCCCTGATATGAGCGGCACTATCCCGGGTCATGACCAAGCCACCATTACATTCGTGTTTAATGCTTCGGAAGAAGGAGAATACGAAGGCCTTGCTACTATCGATGGCGAATACAATAGCCTCGACGTGCAAATGCTTGCCGAAGTAATACCCTTCCCCGACTTCTCAGGCATCGTTAAGGAGGGTGAATTTGAATTCTCCACCAACAATGAGTTCCCATTCGAGCCTCGCACCCTCGACGATGGCACAGCTGTAGCATGGTCCACCACCAATGGTAATGCCGGTTCATCAAAATTAACCGCAACCTTCACCGTACCCGAAGGCAAAATCGGTACATTCAGCTGCAAAGGCACCTACAAAAACACTGGTTATTGGTACAGCTCGGCCAGCGGAATCTTCGTTGACAACATGGATTATTCTGACCAATACTACAATGAAAGTGCTGAGTTTAACTACGTTTACGAACTTGCACCCGGCGAGCATATTATCCGCATCCAGCATGATCAATATAACTATACTGGAAATACCGAAGATTACACCTATGTTACCGATTTCAGCCTTACATTCTCAGATATAGAGGAAGATGCTGCTGAGATCAAAACTCCTGAAATCCAATTTGGAACTTCTCTGATCGAAGCCGGCGCCACAGTCTCTGCTACGCTCTATGCCGAGCTTATCAACAAGGGCAGCAATCCATTGCAAGTGACCACTATCACAAGCGACAACGATGCTTTCTATGGCACTGTGCCTTCAGAAACAGCCAATCTTCTTGAGACCCTGCAAGTGCCAATCAGCCTCAAGGTGAACAAGGCTGGCGAATATGCTGGCACCTTAAGCATTGCCACTAATGCTGGCACCTATGAAATCGCCGCTACTGCAAGCGTGCTTGATATGCCTGACTTCGCCCAAATCGTGGATGAAGGTGCTGAATACATGACATTTACTACCGACTCTTCTTATCCATTCCTCGTAGAAGATGGCGTGGCTTACAATTCCACCAGCAAGGTTCCGGATGAATCATACCGCAAATCATGGGTACGCGCTTCATTTACAGTGCCTGAAGGCAAGCTTGGCTATCTGTCATGGGAAGGCACAAGCTGGGGTACACCTTCAGAAATTGGATATTACGACTATGGTCAGGTAGAAATCAGTCATCCTCTTAACACCGGTTCTAAGGGCATGTGGGGTGCAGAAGAAGATGCCAGCTCGAATGCACTCGCTAATGACGACTACTGGAAGAAATTCCTCTCATGCATTCCTGGTGATCACTACATTGAATTCCAATACTACCAAGGAGGCGACAACGCCTACTATGGCGAAGATCGCATTGAAATCAGTCATCTTAAGCTTACTCTGATCGACTTTGAGGCCGACAATGTAGAACTTCTTACCCCAGAGGTTGAATTTGAAAGCACTTACGTAGGTCCGCAGCGTTATACCACCGCTACTGTTCAGCTCCACAACACTGGCAGCAACCGCCTGTATGTAAAGGACATTCCTGTAGCCGAACCTTTCTATGGCATAATTCCGAATTATAACGACAATGGATTCGAGTTCGACTCAACCGTAGATGTTACCCTTTGGTTCTACCCAACCGAAGAAGGCGATTTCACAGGCGACCTCGTAATTGAGACAAGCGGTGGCGATGTGACTGTAAAATGCCATGGCGCAACTAAGAGCCAAGAAGGTATCATTTATCCTGGCGACTTTGAAGACCAAGCCTATGGATGGTCAACCTATGATGCTGATAATGATGGCTCATCATGGGATTTGGGCACCAATATGTGGTACTACGAAGATCCGACTTACGTCCACAGCGGCATCGAATGCTTAGCTTCTGCCTCATATAGCTTCAGCTATGGGAGCATCACTCCCGACAACTGGACCTTCTCACCCGCTATTTCAGTGCCCGAAGATGGCGATGCAAAGGTTACATATTACATCGGCGCATTCTCACCCAATAGCTATTCCGAGCACTATAGCTTCTATATCACCACCGACATATCTTCGGTTGACGCTATAGCTGACGAAGGAGCCATTATTGAGGAGACAATTGACTTAGTCCCTGAGCGTGATGAGGATGGCAATGTAGGCGGATGGCTCTACCGCGAATTTGACCTACAGGAATATGCAGGTCAAGATATCTACTTGGTATTCCGTCACCATGACTGCACTGGCCAATACCTAATCCGCCTTGATGATGTGTTTGTTTACGGATCAACCACTGGCATCGGCTCAATCCTTACAGGCGGCGACGGCCATGGAATCCTGCGCCAAGAGATTTACAATGCCAATGGCGTACAGCTCCCAGCTCTGCAGCATGGCCTCAACATTGTGGTCACTGTATATGAGGATGGAAGCCGCGTGACTTCAAAACTGATGTTCAAATAAAATTAGCCCTTTATTTTCACAATAATGAAACGTTATTGTCTATTACTCTCAGCAATGGTCGCCCTTACCGGGGCGGCCTTTGCCTCTTCTGCCACGGCAATCAACATTGGCTATTGCGAGGGACAAGTCAACAAACGTGGGAATTCAGATTTCTGCACCGACGAAGCTCCCACATGGGTGTCCGAAGCCATCTTTATTCCGGCCGAAAAAATGCAGCTTTATGCGGGAAATCGCATTGAAGAGATGATGGCTGGCGTATCAGCCACTGTGAATATCGACACGCTGGAGGTGTGGATTCGCACTGAGCTCAATGGGGAGAATTTGGCAGCAGGACGTGTGGATCGTGAGTCAAAGCCCCAATTTCAGAAGAGTTGGAACCAAGTGCCCTTAGAAGCAGCCTATGAAATCGCGTCTGACTGCCCAGGCCTTTATTTTGGCTATTCTTTTTATCAGAAAAAGCGTGCTTTAGGCCTTTCTATTATTGATCCTGCTGACCTGCCCACTCAAGAGAATGCGCTTTTCGTACAGCTTGGTGAAAATGCCGAATGGGAAGATCGCCACGATGAAGGCACAGCCTCAGTAGAAGCTATTGTAGTGGGAGAGAATCTGCCACAGTACAATCTCGTGCTGAAGAGCATTGAGGCTCAAGATGTGTTCGTAATCGATCGTGGCACAATGGAGTTCAGTGCTACTATCAGAAGTATCGGAGTAGCCGACATCTCGGGCTTTAACCTTGAATGTACCTTCGATGATTACGACGCGCCTTACTCAGTCCACATAGATCAACCCCTCAGCTATGGAGAAGAGGCTACTGTGTCGTTCATTATTACCCCTGATTGTTATAGCAAAGCCGATGACGATATTCACTCGGCAGCCGTGGTCATTTCTTCGATTGACGAGGGCGACGACGTTGATGTATCTGACAATTCGGGCATAGTCACATTCACGCTTATTGATTATGCTTTCTATCGTGAAATTCTACTTGAAGAGTTTACAACAGAGAAATGCTCCAACTGCCCAGGCATGGCTCAGCGCGTGCATGAGTTCTTAGAAACTTACGAATATGCTGATCGTGTAAATATGGTGTGTCATCATGCTGGCTACTACACTGACTGGCTTACCATCCCAGCCGACAGCAAATATCTGTGGCTCTACAATCAGGGTGGCTCTACCTATGCACCTGCTCTGATGATTGATCGTTATTGCAGTTCTTACACCGGCACTGATACCGAGACATCTCCTATCGTATTTGTGGGATCAAGCTCACAGTTGGAAGCAAAGGTTGACCGTAGGCTTAAGGACGATGCTTTTGTATCGGTAAAAATCCGTGCAAGCCTGCCTGAGGACGCATCGGAGGTAACAGTCACCGTTACTGGTGCGCGTTCAAAGGAAGATTTTACCAAACAGCCGCCACGCATCGTTGTGGGCCTGATCGAAGACAGCATAAAGGCTCTAAGCCAAGCTGGTGCTGCTGGTGAATTTTACCACATGCATGTCAACCGCGCTTACAACGACACATGGGGCGAAGAAATAGAATGGGATGGCAACGAATACACTTACACCTGCACATTGCCTGTAGAATCGGGTTATGTGCGTGAACATCTCAGCATTCTTGCCTATGTATGGGATTATGATCCTGACAGCGTGCCCAATTGCGAGGTTTGCAATAGTGCATCTCTCGCTTATGATCAGTTTGATGAGAACAATGGCATTTCATCGGTAGCAATTGATAGCTCCGATTCTGAGCCTTGCGCATACTACACTCTTGATGGTCGTGTACTTTCCGCGCCCCAATCAGGTTTCAATATCATTCGTTATTCAGATGGTTCGAGTCGCAGGGTCTTTGTAAAATAAAAGAGTACCTCGAAAAAGTCATAGAGGGAAAGCTCCACAATCCCGCTTCCCACTATCGCTGTTTATTATGACCTCGGAGAGGTCCCATAGGATTAACCCCACGATGAAGCGTAGCCGAATCGTGGGGTTTTCAAATACACATCTCAAGGACACTCACCAACCTCAAATCCTTAATCACAGATGGCACCGTCCAACTCCCCACCGAGAAATCAAAAGAAATATAAGACCAACCCCAAAATGTCAGGAAGATACACCACAAATAAGAGGCGGATTGGCTTTATTTTGGTTAATTGGAAAAAAAGTGTTAAAAATATTGTGAGATTGGAATTTTATTTTTAAATTTGCCGTTAGTTTTCACCTGTTCGCAGCAGAAGCTGGGAGGGTGGGACTAAGACATAAGGAAAAGGCGTTTACTACGCTTTGTTTTGACGGATCTAAACTTCGCAACTTTATATCTGTAGTCAAAAACAAATGCAACTGTAGACGCTCACGAGATATGTAACCTATGCCGTACGCCACAGAGATGTGGTTATCGACTGAACATATCTTGCGTGGGCTTCTGCGTTGCTCGTTCTGACTACAGAGGGCAATGCGAAGGCCTGGATTCGTGGGACGAGTAACAGTAACAGCGACCCACGCTTTTTTCATGTGATTAAATAGCTTCTTTCAGGATTGCTTTGGGGACGCAAGCAGTCAACTCTAATCTCGGAGGGATTGGATACACCCAACCTTCCCCCTCCTCAATCCTTGAATATGAAGAAATTAACAGGCATTCTTTTCTTGTGTTTTGCGCTGCTGAGCCTTGTTAGTTGCACCAAAGACATTGTAGATACCACTGGCACCATAAACGGCACAGTGGTTGACTCTCGCACCAACGAACCGCTGCAAGGGGTCACCGTGTCGATTAGCTCAGTGGGCAATAAAGTCACTGGCACCGACGGCACATTCGAGTTCGTCAACATCGAAGCACAAACCTACACCCTCTCGCTCAGCAAGCCCGACTACCAGTCCGACACCAAAACAGTGACCGTGCGCGCTGGCGAAACCACCCAAGTGCAGTATTCGCTCACCCCATCCACATCATCGCTGAGCGTGTCACAGACCAAGCTCGATTTTGGCAATGATGTAACTAACCTGTCATTCGACATCTCCAACCCCGGCTATGCTGCCCTCACTTGGCAAATTGCCGAGGATTGCGCTTGGTTCTCCTGCTCGCCCTCCTCTGGCACAGTGCAAGCCGGCGAGAAGACAGCCGTAGTGGTGACAGTTAACCGCGAAGGGATGGAGCGTGGCAATTATTCCCAAACCCTCGTAGTATCCTCGAATGGAGGCAGCGCCACAATCACAGTGAATATGGCTGTGCAAGGAATCAGCGTAAGCGTAACGCCCTCGGAGCTCGACTTTGGCTCCGTCACCTCATCAATGCAATTGGCCCTTGCCAATAATGGGTCGGCACCGGTGTCATATTCCATCACATTGGCCAACGATTGGGTAAGCGTAAATAAGAAAAGCGGCAATGTCACCACCGCTGAGAATATAGTGGTGAGCGTTGACCGCACTGGTTTCTCCGAGGGGGATTATTCCTCTTCTCTGACCGTGGCCTTTGGCAAGGATGAAGTGGTAGTACCTGTGAGAATGAATGTCCCTACCAAATCGAAGCCCATTGTGAACATGCTCGACGTGCGGGATATCACTTATTCTGAAGCTAAATTTATGGGATCAGTGGTATCAATAGGCAGCTCCAAGGTGACTCAATTGGGCTTCTGCTGGAGCACAAATGAAGAACCAACAATCGACACTGCTCAATACTGCACCCTTGGTGACACTGAGTCAGCTAAGGACTACGACTATCTAGCCAGCGGTCTTGAGGCCGAGACTACATATTATGTACGCGCTTACGCTATCAATGTAGAGGGCACCAGCTACAGCAACCAAATGGCATTCACCACCAATGGCACGCCGAAGAAGGCCGAAGTGGAGACTGGCTCGGTGTCCAACATCCAGCCCACCCAAGCCATCGTGGCGGGCAACATCCTCAGCATTGGCAATGTGGAGCAAATCGACCAATTCGGACATGTGTGGAACACCACTGGCAATCCCACTGTGAACAATTCCAAGACCGAATTAGGAGCCACCTCAATGACAGGCTCATTCAACTCAACCCTTACCGGCCTCAATCCCAACACCACTTACTACGTCCGTGCCTATGCAACCAACAGCGTCGGCACCAGCTACGGCGAAGCCATATCCTTCACCACCATCAAGGACGCAGTGTCAGTTGTCACCAATGAGCCAACGGAGATTACTCATAATTCAGCCATTCTTAATGGCACCATCAGCAGTGACGGTGGACATACAATTGTGGAGGTAGGTTTCTACTACTCCCAGATAAAGGATTTTACCATAGGCAATGCCACCAAGCTGACTGTTTCGGGTACGCCTTCTCACTTCTCGTATAATCTCACAGGCCTTACCGAACAAACCGTATATTACATAAAAGCTTATGCTATCACCGATACAGAAGAGGTGTTCTTAGGTTCGCAAGTGCCCATGACTACTCTCAATCGAGAGGTAACCATTGACAAAAATGATTATGGAGACGATTTGAATTGGAATTAACCCCCTAAGACTCTACAGATATGAAACATATAAAATATATAGCAATTCTCATTGGTCTAATCCTTAATGTCGCATGCTCTTCTGTGGACAATATGGATGAGGCATTAATCAATGATGGCTCTTGTGTTCTGAAATTTGATATTTCATTGACAGCCTTTGATGCTAACGGTTCAAGGGCCTCCAATAACTACATTTGGCATAATGAAGATGTGGTTTATCTCCAATTCCATGTCAACACTAACAAAGTAGCAGGCAAAGCTACTTATAATGCCAGCAAAGACGTATGGACACTTTCTTATGATGGAGAAATCCCTGATGGCACATCATCCGTTTGCGATGCCTACTATTTTGAAAATGCTCAGATTTATAGCGACCGTGCAGTCTTAAACAACAGCAGTTGCATCTACTTCGACAATAACGCACGCTTCCAAAAGAATTCGAATGTTGTTACAGTATCTATTTCCCTTTCACCTATGACTTCCCGATTGAGAATACAAGGCGAAAAAGGAAAGGCCTTCAATCTGTCAGGACTAAAATACTATACAAGCTATGATTTTGCATCGGATCAGTTTGAAAGCAATATTGCCACACAGTCTATAACCATCGGTTCGGACGGTAGCACCTCCTATATTCATTGCCTAAAAGGCACCAACAATGGAGAACTATCAATCTACTATGATGGGTACGCCTATAAGCGCCGAATGGCAAACGATGTGCTATTGGCTGGCCAAAGTGGTTATTTCACTCTTCCCACCGAGACTGATTGCGAATCTTGGGATAAAGTTCATGTTACCGTACCTCAATTAAATGGTGTGGAGACTCCCTATATTGGAGTACATAAGGTTTCTGTAAAATCTTCAATTATCGATTCTGGAAATGGCACGGTAAATGATTATGGATTCTGCTATTCAAAGCATCAGAATTCCTCGATCAACGACAGCCACATTAGTCTTTATGACCAGGACAATGGACTTGAAGCTTCTATTGAAGATTTATCTCAACTCACCACATATTACATTCGCGCTTACGCCACTAATGAGGCTGGCGTGGGATATAGCGATGAGATTTCAGTCACCACTTTGGAATTGCTTTATCCTGTAATCTCGCAGGTTACCATTGATGAAATTGAATACAACTCGGCACATGCCAAGGCCACAGTGACATTGATGGGTGATGATAGCCTTTCAGAGACTGGGTTCGTATTCTCAGACACAAACAAAGAGCCCACAATAAACGATGTTAAATTGGTCTGCAATGGCACCTCTAACATAGATGGCAACCTTTCTGACCTTACTCATTCTACCACTTACTATGTGCGTGCTTATGCCATCAATTCTAAAGGCATAGGTTATAGCGAGGCCACAAGTTTCAAAACCCAAAATGACCCCACAGTATGGGATGGCAAATCCGTTGCCTCATCCTTTGCTGGAGGCATCGGCACTGCTTCCGACCCAATTCGCATCTCTACAGCCGCACAATTGAAATTATTTGCTGATAATGTAGAAAATGGTCAAGATTATGAAAATATAAACTTTATTTTGACAGAAAATATCGATTGGAATAATTGGATTTGGGAACCCGTAGGAAAAACATGGCCATACAATGGTTTTAAAGGTATTCTTAATGGCAAAGGACATATCATAAAGAATCTATATATTGAACCTCAAGATAATGTTAATATAAATTCTGGATTTTTCGAAAATCTTTTAGAGGGAGGAGCCATTTATAATTTAGCTATTGATGGCGAGATTAAAGGAGTTCCAGAAGATGATGAAGGATTCAACAATGGAGGTTTTGTTGTAGATGGTGACAATACCACTTATCTAAACAATTGCATCAATTATTGTAAGATGGAAATGGGAGGAGGATTAGGTGGAAGGTTCTTCTATTCTCAATGTAACAATTGCATTTATTGTGGAGAAGGTGCAGCTGGAGGTTTAGGAGTAAAGTATGGTAATATGTTCCATAGTTTTTGGGTTTATAATCCTTCTACTGGATTTGGATGTTCAACCAGTGGTTTATTCTCATCTTACTTAAATGACAATAAATCATTCTGTCAAACTGAAACCTCTTGTTTTATGTCGCCTAATTACACTGATGATCTGGTCGACGAGCTCAACAAATGGGTATATCTTAATGATGGGGATATACATTACAATAGCTGGACCTATGAAATTGTTGACGGCTTAGCTCGTCCAGTCCTCATCCCAGATTAATCTTACGCTAAGATGAAATTTCTCATTTGGAAAAGAGTTAAAAACTGCCTGAACCATCTCAAAATGAACATTCAAACCATATCTCGAAATATCCTAATCACTTTAGGAATTGCTGTTCTACTCCTCTTAGTGTGTGGATGGGGATGGTATACATATGAGATGATGCAAGATCAGATTTCAGAAAAGAAATTCATCTTAATCACTATATCCGTCCTGTCAATATTTTTATTGACAGGAATTGGATTGGTGGTATATCGCATATATTGGCACGACAGCAGCTACACATCAACCCACGAAAAAACTACCGAAATGATGAAACTCTGTATTTCATTGGCAGTGGCTTTCATTTGTTGTGGAGCTGCAGTGGCCTTTGGCTCTCAAATATACCAAAGCATCGAGATGAACAATAAGCTCATGCGTATCAATGAAATTGAAGAAAGTGTAGAAGATCTCTACCAGGGCTCTTTATCAACATTGGCCGAAGTCTATCACAACGATACCTTACGTAGTGTATATTCCTTTAGCCGTGAGCTACAAAGCATCTATCATGGATTAAAGTATTACAAAGCTAATTATGTGATGTACAATCGGTTTCATCATCTTGAATTTTATTTAAATGATGTTCAAGAGAAAAATTTTAAAGAGATTGACTCATTAAATTTTGATAAACTTGCTCAGGACCACAAAAATTTTGTATCCAAATACAAACATCTTATAAAAGCTCACCCCAACTATGAGATTTTTTTGGAGACAGAACCCAAATTTGATTCAATAATGGATGTATACGAAAAGCGTATCGACTCAATCATAAACTAAAACAATAAAATACACTGAATATGAAAGTGAGAAAAATTTTGGGCATGCTAAGCGTTTGGATTCTGGTGCTGGCATGCTGTGGCATCCCTCAGGAGGCGATGGCCAAGAAAAATGCCATAAAGGATCTTGAAAAACAATATAAAAAGAAGGCTACCAATGCACCTCAATGGCCTACACCATGTACGAATGCATTGAAGCTTACCGCAATAAGCTCCAAAGCCATGATAACCTTATAGGTATCGAAAGCCAAGGCTCTCATGCATCTACCTTTGGAGCCGAACAAGATGCTCAGTCAGCAGCAGCGGCCAACTATGCATTGGCTGCCAAGTCACAAATCTCAGGTAGCGTGAAACGCGAACTCGATAAGCATTCCGACGATTTCGAGGCAAAATACATGCTAAATATCCAAGACTATATTATGCCCCTCCTTCAAAAAGAATATAAGCTTCAAAGGAAAAATGGCAATTACTATGAAGTTAGGATTGCCTACACTCTTGACGAATACGCTGCTGCTAAAGCCCGCAAGAAAGCAGCAGAAATAGCATTGTCTGACTTGGGGATAGATCAAGATAAAGGCCAAAGTGTGATTGATGATTCACAAATTCGAGTTGACATAGACGCAGAATAATGAAAAGATATATTATTTTCTCCATATTAGTATCCCTTGTTTGTCTTTTTGGTGAGGCTAAGACTCTTACCAAAAAGGGCAGCAAGCCAGAATGGGTTAGCAAAGGTGAGAATGTGGTCAATGACAAACGCTCAAACCAAAGCTATTATTTCAAAGCAATCAATTTGTCGGGTGAAGACTTGAATACCATCGCCAAAGATAGGGTTAACGAATTATCCACCTACATTGGCCAGACCAACAACATCTCAGGCAATGCCGAAAGAACCGTAGAGCAAACCTACGGAAGCGATGGACGCGAAGGCAAGGATTCGTTTGTGATCAAATACACCAACGACATTAATGTTGACACCTTCTATGCCAAGCTGGTGGATGACTATTGGGAATATGTGGAATATCCCAATGGGCAGAAGGGCTATGAGTATTATGCCTTGTTTGCTGTGTCGAGAGATGGCAAGCAACCGCAGTTTGACGACTATGAGGTGACCACTTCCTATGGAGCTGCCCCAGTGGCAATGTCAATCATTCCTGGCGCTGGCCAATGGTACAAGGGCAGCAAGGGCAAAGCTGTAGGCTTTTTCTTGGCTGATGCTGCAGCTGTGGCTGGAATCATTGTTTGCGACAACCAGAGGGCTTCGTATGTGAAGAAGGCAAAAGAACAGCCTAAGTTTGCCAAGGAATACAGTGACAAAGCCAGCAACTGGGAGACAGGCCGCAACATCTGCATCGGCGTGGCTGCTGGCATTTGGGCGTGGAACATCCTTGACGCAGCCATCGCGAAAGGCGCCCCTCGCATCATTGTAAAGCCCGGCAGCGGCCGGGGCCTTTCGATGACGCCAATGATCATGCCTGAGTACACAGGAGTTACGTTAGCTTATACTTTCTAAATCTAAAAACTCTCTAATGCTCAGCGTTAGAGAGTTTTTTAATACATTCGTCTATGAAACATAAATGGATAATAGGCTTAGTTATTGGGCTTACATGCGGCTCTGCATTTGCTCAAACCGACTATGAAGAGTTCATAAAACAAAACCAACAAGAATATACCTCCTTCAATGAAACCAATAAAAAGGAATATGACGAATTTCGAAAAAAGATAAATCAAGAGTATGCTGATTTCCTGCGAAATCCTTGGAAGCAAAGGAAGGCGGACCCAGTGATTAAGAGGCCCAAGGGGGATACTATCCCGCCGGTTATTATCAAGAAAGAGATTGAGCCAGCCCCCAAGCCTGTGCCTCAGCCTTTCGAAGAAATTTTACCCACTCCGCAACCCAAGCCTCAGCCTCAGCCAATCAAACCCATTTACGAAATCCCAGACCCTAAGCCTACTCCCGAGCCAGAACCTGTTAAACCCTTAGTGGCCACCCACGATTTTGAATTCTATGGTACAAAAGCCACCGTAAGGTTCGATCGAGAGAATCGCATTAGCCTAAGCTCGGTCAGTGAACTCCCTATAGCGGATGCGTGGGTGAGAATGTCGGGCAGGGAGTACAACAATCTTATTTACGACTGCTTGCAATTGCGCAGGGATCATAAGCTCAACGATTGGGCCTATCTGATGATGCTAAAGGCTATGGCAGAATCTATCCAAGGGGTGGGCACCCCTGAAGCTACCTTGCTGATGGCCTACGTGTACTGCCAATCGGGATATAAGATGCGTCTGGCCTATGATAATGGAAAGTTGCTTATGCTCTATGCCTCGGACCATCTTATTTATAATATCACTTATTATTTGATTGATGGGTCAAAATTTTATATTTTCGGGGGTAATAGAGATGGCTTGAATATTAGCAATGTAAAATTCCCCAAGGAACAGTCCTTGTCATTAATCATAACAGAAGTCCCGTTGTTGGATATGGCTGAAATCAAAGGCTCGCCCCATAACTCAAAATACATAACCGACATCCATACTGAGATTACAGCAAATAAAAACTTGCTTGCCTTTTATGATTCCTATCCAGCATCTATGTATGGCAATGATCAGCTTACGCAGTGGGCTATGTATGCGAATATGCCTATGCCCGAGCATATTAAGGATCAACTGTATCCCATGATTCGCCAAGCCATCCAAGGTTTGACCCAATTGGAGGCCGCGAATAAAATACTTCGCTTTGTGCAAACTGGGCTTGTGTACGGCTATGACAATCAAATCTGGGGTTATGACCGTGCTTTCTTCCCTGAGGAGACTTTGTACTATCCCTATAGCGATTGCGAGGATCACAGCATCATTCTCTCGCGAATCATTCGCGACATTCTTGGCTTGAAATGCGCACTTGTGCTTTATCCGGGTCATTTGGCCACTGCAATAGAGATAACAGAGGGGGAACCTACCGGCGATTATTTTTTAGTGAATGGGCGGCGATTTTTCATAGCCGATGGCACAATCACTGGCTGCGGCGCCCCCATTGGCAGAACCATGAATAAAATGAACAACAACCAAGCCCGCCTAATCGTACTATAGCCATCGAAATATCCATCAAAATTCAAAATAAACTGCGGAGAATTTGTAAATTCTCCGCAGTTTAACCTGAGTTCGGGATATTAGATTTAAGGTAAGAAGATTATTCGTCGTGACGACGGATAATTTTTTTCAATATTTCTTTTGAAAATTCAAAAATTAGAGGTAATTTTGCACAATTATGGAAATATATCCCTCATATCAATGGTTCGAGGAGTAATTAATAAAATGAATAATAGTACACTAACTGT
>JAJBUG010000014.1 GCA_020860515.1 Bacteroidales bacterium
TCCACCAAATCACCAAATCACCAATCCACCAGTCCACCAAATCACCAATCCACCAGTCCACCAATCCACCAATCCACTACTTTCGGGTGCCTACTATGCGGATTGTGCGCGTGGGTTCGGCTGGGTCGTTGGTGATTAGGGTTAGCTTAGCGTTGATAATGCCTGTGGGCTGCACGCTCGGATCGAATGTGACAGTGAGCTGAGTGCTCTTGCCCTTTTTCACCGTTTCATCTACCACCCCGACAGTGAGGCCTGGATCACTGGTATAGGTTCGGCGTATGATTAATGGCTCCTTGCCCACGTTGGTGAGGGTCATCGCTGCAGTCACTGGCGTGGTGGAATTCAACTCCACTTCGCCAAGGTCAATGCGGTCGGCGCTTTGCTGCATCTGCGGAGCTTTTGCCAATTGCTCAGGGGTAAGCTTGCTGAAATCCTCCTCTACAATGACAGCCACTGGCAGTGTGTATGATTCCATGCCAGGATTCGGCGCCACTTGCAGCGAGTCGGTGATAAGGCCCCACTCTTGGCATTTCTCACCTTGGAAATAAAGGCTGAGACTTACCAATTCTCCCGGAGGCACCACCTCAGGTGTAGAAATAATGCTAAGATAATCTGGCACATGACTGAATGTAGGCCTAATCGAATCGCGGCTCGAATTATAGCCATCGAGATATACCGACTTTCCCAGTCCGCGAGTGACCTTGCCTACCATCGCCACTCCATTGCGCAGCTTCAATGGCCCCATATCCACTGGGTAGCGCTTTGCCACCGTAGTTTCACCAGCAATCACAGCACCCTTTACGGCAAGACGCACACGCTCGTGGGTAGCATTGGTGCGCACATACACAGCCTTTTCAAACCGTCCAGCCTGACCTACAGGGTTGAATCTTACGCTGATAGCAGCAGTGTCGCCTGGTTGGATAGGATCGGTGGTATAGCTGGGCACTGTGCAGCCGCACGAAGCCGCTGCTTGCAAGATCGTCACAGGCTCATCGCTGGTGTTGACGAAGCGGAACTCACAGTTAATCTGCTCGTCATTCTCGCTGAACGCGCCGAAGTCGTGCACCCGCTCCAGCCAATGCAGCGGTCCAGTCCACATCATCGAGTCGCGTTCACTCGTTTGTTGGCCCCATGTGGTCAGCGCTGCTGTCCACAACAGGCACATCCACAGTATTCTCTTCATGTTGGATCTCTGGTCTCGGGTCTTTGGCCTCGGGGGCTGGTGTTTGGTCGGTGGGAGCCAAGAATTCTTCTAAGCGGTCTTTCTTGCCCTTCTGCTTTTTGGCTTTGGCCTTTTCGCGCTCGCGTTCCTTCTTAGCCCTTTCCTTGGCTTTGGCTTTTTCCTTGTCGGCCTTTTCTTTCTCCTTGAGCTTTTCCTTGGCTATGCGCTCTTCTTCCTTAAGCACCGCTGGATAGTGACGGCATACATCTGTCAATGGGCAGTCCTTGCATAGTGGCTTGCGAGCCTTGCACACATATCGGCCATGCAATATCAGCCAATGGTGAGCCTTTGGCACAATCTCAGTGGGGAGATGGCGCATCAAGGCCTTTTCGGTCTCAAGGGGATTCTTGCAATTGCGCGTAAGACCAATGCGGTCGCTTACTCGGAACACATGGGTATCAACAGCCATTGCGGGCACTTCGAATGCAACTGCCAAGATAACGTTGGCTGTCTTGCGGCCCACGCCGGGGAGCGACAGCAAGTCGTCGAGGTCCTTAGGAACCTCGCCTCCGAAATCATCGACCAGCTTCTTGGCCATGCCCAGGAGGCTCTTAGTCTTATTGTTGGGATAGGAGCATGACTTAATCAGCTCGTAGATTTCCTCAGGAGTTGCCTTGGCCATAGCCTCAGCAGTGGGGAATTTCTCGAATAGAGCCGGTGTGATCATGTTGACGCGCTTGTCGGTGCATTGCGCCGACAAGATTACCGCCACTATGAGCTGGAAGGTGTTTTCATAGTGCAGCTCAGTCTCGGGATTCGGCATTTCCTCATCCCAGACCTTGATGGCGCGGTCGTATCTCTCCTTAATAGTCATATTAGTGTGCTGAGGTAAACTCCTCGAGGAAGCGCACGTCGTTTTCTGAGAATAGGCGCAAGTCGCTTACTCGATATTTGAGGTTGGTAATTCGCTCGATGCCCATGCCGAAAGCAAAGCCAGTATAGACCTTTGAGTCGATGCCGCATGCCTCGAGCACGTTGGGGTCAACCATGCCGCAGCCAAGAATCTCTACCCAGCCTGTGTGCTTGCAGAATCCGCAGCCTTTGCCGCCGCATAGGTCGCAGCTGATATCCATCTCAGCCGATGGCTCGGTGAAGGGGAAATAGCTGGGGCGCAGACGAATCTTGGTGTCGGGGCCAAACATCTCTTGGGCGAAGTATAGCAGAGTCTGGCGCAGGTCGGCAAATGTAACGCCCTTGTCAACATACAGTCCCTCGACTTGGTGGAAGAAACAGTGGGCACGAGCCGAAATGGCTTCGTTGCGATATACGCGGCCGGGCATGATAATGCGGAAGGGCGGCTGATGCTTCTCCATAGCGCGCACCTGCACGCTGGATGTGTGGGTGCGCAGCAGCACATCGGGCTCACGATTTATAAAGAATGTGTCCTGCATATCGCGAGCGGGATGGTCGGTTGCGAAGTTGAGAGCTGAGAACACATGCCAGTCATCTTCAATTTCAGGTCCCTCAGCCACGGTAAAGCCCAAGCGGCGGAAGATATCGATCATTTCCTCGCGCACCAGGCTCAGGGGATGGCGAGTGCCAAGGCGCCAGGGCGCAGGCGTGCGGCTCAGGTCGAGATTAAGGTCGGTAGCGGGTCCATTCTCCACTGCCTCGCGCAGCGAATTGATTTTCTCTGTAGCAAAGGTCTTGAGGGCATTGATAGCCTGGCCGATTTCGCGCTTCTGCTCAGCAGGCACGTTGCGGAAGTCGTTCATCAGCAGCGACACCTCGCCTTTCTTGCTCAGATATTTGATGCGCAGGGCCTCTACATCGGCTGCATTGGCGGCAGTGGCTGCCTCTATTTCTGCCTTTAAGGCATTGATTTTATCTAACATGTCATTTGCAGTTTTTTCCTAAACTGCAAAGTTACAAAAAAGTTTTCACTTATCGCTTTTCCCCTCCCTGTTTTTTGAAAAAAAGGAAGTTTGCACCCATCACATTTAATGGGAGTGGAAAAATGAAAAATCGTTGCCATTAAATTTAATGGCAACGATTTTTCATTTTTCCACTTGATTCTTATTCTGCAAGAAGTATTAGGTGAGTGCGGCATCCATTATTGGTTTTTTTACCATTGGATTTTACCTTAAGGGCTGTGTCTTGATTCATAACGGCTACCCATGCATTAGAAGCATCTTTTTCACTGATAGTCCAGTATGTGCCCCCAGCTGCCGGGAATGAATTGCTTACGCCAGCTATAGCATCAGAATAGAGAGTTGAAAGGGTATAACCTGTTCCAATTGTAGAAGCAGAAGAGTCCCAGTCTTCAGCAGTAGCACCTGCAAAATACTCCATGAGCATCATCATTTCACCGATTGCCGGGATAAACCAACCGCTCGAGGTAGCTGGCGCAGATGCATAATCAGCATTTGTCAGGGCGGCATTAAAAGCGATGAATCCTTCATATTCTGAGCTATTCTTTACAGTTTCGGTAACTGAAAGGCCATCCACTGCTGAAGAAAGGCTTGAGAAATCGGTATAAAAAGCAGTGCCTAACTGTGTTTCAAGCAATGCAGAATAACTACCATCTTGGTCAGCCCATTTCTTGTTGCCTATGCCAGAAAGGATAGAAGACACATAGGCTTGATAACCATCAGGAGTATCGAGACTGAATACGATGCCAATGGCATTCTGAGGTGCAGCTTCGCCGCCATCGGCAAATGTGCCATCGGCTAAGTACCAATCGCCTACTGATGCTTGGCGAGGAACATCCTCTTCATACATGTTTATATCACTTGCAGAGTTGGTTTTGTCCCATGCTGTGAGAGTACTGACCAACTGCATGCTTGCGCCAGCAGTCGAAACAGATACATTGTAAGATGATTGCACTCCAGCTGTGAAATCAATATCGCTTTCAGCTGTGTAAACGTAACGCTTCATATCATTGCCGCTACCAACTTCGATTTTAAATAAAGCTGTTCCTTGTGCGATCTTTTGATTAACCACAATAGCCGCTAATGTGGCAGATTTATTAGTTGAGATATCAGATGGAAGTGTACCAACTACGATTTCTCCCGTCTGGCTATCGGCAGTAATCGAAGCAGAAACCACGTCAAAACTACACGATTTTACAACATTCATAATAGTTACAACACCACCAGCGAGATCCACATCGGCATCCTTAGGTTTGATTTCAAACTTAAGCTTGGTAAGCATGTGCTTAAATGTCATTTCTACCTTACCATCATTTTCAGTCTGTGCCACATTTTTCTTAGGGGTAGCCATGATTAGGTCGCTGGCCAAATAGTTAGCCTCGGTTGACTGATCTGACTGCACAGAAAAGGTATTTGCTGCAGAAATGCTTGCGCCGCTCTGCACAGGGCCATAGGCATACACGTGGATATTGCCTGTTGTGGGCCAGAACATTGCGCTTGAGCTGGAAGAGAAACCACCCACGCCATCAGCAGTGTAGCTTACATTCTCGTAGAGAGTAGTGGGATTAGAATCATCGGCTGTGGTAACGAAGAAGCCAACCTCTTGATTCTCACAGATGACATCATCCTGAATGCCATCTTCAGCACGCGAACTCATTGAGTTGAGAGTATAGGTGGGCACAATTCGACCATCATTGTTGACAATGGCTGGTTCGTCGTCATGGCTCGAGCAAGCAGCCAAGGTTAGCGCTCCAAGAGCAATTAAAGAAAACTTTTTCATTTTTATTATGGTATTGATTAGTAATTCAGAAAGATATTTGATTATTCACCATCAGTCAGTTGGAATTTCTTCACCTTTACTTCACCAGGCTTTGACTTGGTAAGGAAGATAGCTTTGATGGGGCGCATCCCGTCATATTCCACGGTAGCTGCGGTTTTGCCAGCGTTGATTTGACCCAGTTTGAGCTTCTGGTCCTCACCATCATTATCATAGATGATTTGGATTTCCACGCGTGAGTCGGTAGGCTCAATCTCAAGCACGATGTTGGTGTAGGCGCTCAGGTCAATCTGACCCTTGTTCTTGTACCCATACTGAGCATAACCTTTGTCGAAAGTTATGGTTTGGGTGTCGGCATCACCCTTAGAAGAGTAGCCGAACGAACGAGGAAACATTGGGATGTCGGTGGTCTCAGCCATTGAGGCGACAGCCGAAACAAGGCACAAGGCCAATGTAACTAAAGATTTTTTCATGATGCAGAAATTGTATTGGTTTTATTGGTTTGATTTCTCTGTTGCAAAGTTAACATCGATTTCAAGAGGGAGCATTGCGAATCCGTTTCAGTGAAATCTATATTCGTTTCTTGCTATTTTATTCTGGTTTCAAAAATTTTCAAATTTGTTACTTGCTATCTGAAAATGAGGTTATTAACAAACTCATTGGTTTCCACATTCGATTCAGATGCCACAAAATCCGACAGACTTAATGCCCGGTTACCATTCACAATCACGCCGTCAAAAGTGACACCATCGATGTAACTTTCGGCACTCAGGCCATTCACCCTTATCCTGGCTGCGTCCGGGGCGCACAGATAACTGATGTTGTCAAACGTCACATTTTTGATTGTAGATAAGCAGGTGACACCACTGCGATCATTGAGAGAAAGATCTAACATTCGGTAAGAGCCATTGCGTTTGTGCAAACCATGGACTCGAATGTTTCTAAAAGTCACATCGTGAATTTGCGATCCATCCTTTACATCAATAGCCATTGTCCGCTGGCTTGACACTATGTCAATATCCTCGAATGTCACATCATAGATTTGATTATTAAAACTTTCGGTGCCTATTTTACAGCCACAAGTATTGGAATAGCATACGATATCCTTAAAAAGTATGTCGAATGTGTCATATTCTTTCTTGCGATCACGTCCCTTGACCACGCAATTGTCGTCGCCTCCGTATATAAATCCATGGTTCAACGAGCAGTGTTGCGATGAGTCAAAATCCACACCATCCGTAGTATTGTATGTGCTGACTGGCCGGCAATTTATTACTTTAATGTTCGACATTTCCACATCGGTACAACGAAATATACGAGTGTTCCAAAACGAGGGGTCACGCAAGGTGAGGCCTTCCATCTTAATATTCTTGCTATCTGTGGCATAAATAAGATAAATTTCTGTTGAGAGATTGGTGTCGCTGCCAGGTTGACGCCGCAATCCGCTCCAAGCGCTGCCGTCAATTGTGCCATTGCCTAATATTCGCACATTCTCAGCATCTTGAATGCGAAAGAGACACCCTACAGCAGCGGCATTAGTACCATATTCCTTTTCTCTCACGTAATCACTCTCTTGAGTTGAACCAAGTATAATAGCCCCGGCATCCAATAGAAGCGTAGAATTCGATGGGATGGTAACAGTGCCTGTGCGGTAAATGCCAGCTGGGAAATAAAGCACTGTGCCGAAAGCTGCGGCATCGTTAAGGGCTTGCTGCATCTGCTGGGTGCTAACTTCGGTAGAAGATTTCACATACTCTCGGGCATTATACATTCGCTGGCCTCCACAATAACTTCCCTTGTAATCTGTTTTTGGATCAGCCAGTAGAAACAAATCTGGCAAATCATTGATTTTAACTACAGTATATTGTGAACCAGTTAATTCCACGGTTAGTTTAGTACCACGTACACTTGCTGTCGCATCATTGGGCATGGGTGTGATGGTATAACTGCGTATCACCTCACCGCAATCTATCACCACTGTGCTTGGGCTATTAGGCTCAACTGCCCACTGCACGAAATGCACCGGTGCATCATAGTTGGCTTTACATTCCACATTTGCAGTTAAGCCGTTGACCGAGGCTGAAAACACAGTGCTCAAGCTGGCATCGCCCAATGCGGGATAAATCACGATTGTGCTATCGCCTGCCTCCTCCACAACCTCCAAATTTGGAGGCTGTGGTTGATATTCATCATCTTGGCACGCAACCATCAACAGTCCCAGGAGGGATATCAAACCAATCTGTTTCATAATCTTTAATTTAAGAAGATTGCACCAACACTATAAGCAGGGATTGTAATTCCATCCTCAACATCAGCTTGCGTGCTCACAATCTCCGCAGCATCTGTAGGGTTGAGGCTTGTTGTCATTAATGTGGCTGATGTCGCAGAGTTCGGTGAATAATACGCTCCTATTCGGCGTACAGCATAGTGAGTAGGGTTAACCACTAAAATTGAGGCTTTATTTTGCCCATCAATATAAGCAGTAGCCGTGACTTCGGAATCAACCCAATCAGGCATTTTCACATCCACTCGCGTACGCCCAGTAGCAGCCTTTGAGAAAAGCGACAATATATGGCCACGAGTAGTAAGCGACCCATCATCAAGCATCATCGAATAGCTGCGACGCAGATACCACCACAAGTAGGCAGAGAAATCTGCCATCATGCACTGCTGTATCTCGTTAGCAATGGCAATGTTTTCAGTGAGAAGGGCCGCTTCTGAAATAAGAGTGCCATCGCTTGCCCAGGCTTGATTGCGGAGATGCTCGGTCATCCACACCTTCTTCCCGGCATTTGCAGCATTTGGATAAGATTGCAAGCCTCCTCCGTAAATGTGTCCACCGATGTATTCTACCTGAGACGAAGCCACTTCATCGTTAAGAATAGGATCGGTATAACTTCTTTGAAATTTAGAGGCCTCAGAAGCCAATAATTTTACTCCAGTGGCTCGCAGCGACGCTCCGTATTCAGCTATGAAAGCGGCCAATTCCTCGCCTGTCCAGATGCAGCTTTCCGACGTGTCATCTATGTCGGGCTCGTTTTGGATTGAGAGAATATCTATTTGTGCGCCTTCACCTTTCATGAAATTCACGAAGTCGATTAGGTGATTAGCATAAGCCGATGGGTCGGAAAGTTTGCCTCCCTTTAAATTGGAGTTTGACTTAGCTGATGCCGGCGCGCTCCAGGGGGTAGCCAAAATCGTTGCGCCCAATTCTCGAGCCTTGCGCACAGTATTTACTATTTGTGACCAATCTTGGGTGCCATTCGGTGAGATTCGCACACGGAGTATGTTCAATCCCAAATCACCGAATAGCACTTCAAGTTCTGAGTCGGTTAATGAGGAACTTTGCCACTTCGTGTTCATGCCGCCAAAGCCATCTATATATTGATGGGTGATGCTGTTATCCACCACAATGCAATCGTCAGTGTTTCGCAATCCTTCTATAGGAATTGCAAATTCCACTAAAGTGAGTGCATTCTTGTCCAACATGATTAGCTTATTGGCCGAGCCATCCTTGACCAATGAGGCAGCTTTGATGTATTCGGGTAAAAGGAGTTCAATCTGGCTGGAGATATGGAATTGGAAATTAGCTGATTGCACCTCAGTGCCATGCACCGAGATTGTGTTCACCTCAGATAAATTGTTGCCAAAAATCCGAATCAAGCGGTCAGGGCAAAGCGCATCGGCTTCCACCCAGGTGCCAAGCCCCTCGTCATACTCTTGAATTTGCCATATCACTGGGTTAGACTCAATAGGTGATATTCCATTGTCAGGCACAGTCATCTCAGTTGAGCACGACATCAATGCCATTGTAACTATCGAAAGAAAGAGCGAGCGTGTCATCTGTAAATGCGTATTGAGTAGATACATTCGTTGTAGGTCCCAACGAATCTAATTGAGTTAAGGTAAGTGAGATCATCCATCTCATCTTCAAGTTTGATGCTTGTTGGCAATTTTAGCAGGAGTTGATAATCGGTAAGATAGCATTTATTAATGCCAGTTACCAATTGGCCATTGACATACACAGCCTTAAGGCTTCCCAAGCCAGTGCCTACCACGCGTAGTGTCTGTCCCAATTTGGCTTCGTTTACAATCTCGTGGTCATCAAGGGTGTAGTTGGTGATTGCGGTGATTGAAATGGGCGTTTTGGGCTCATCATCGCTACATCCCTGGCAACAAGCTATGACAAGACCCATTGCCACTAAAATCAAAATTTTTAATATCTCTCTCATCGGTTTACGTCGAAATGTACAGGTTCGGAATTAAGGTTGGGATTTTGTGTAAGTTCAGCCGAAGGGTAAGGAAGCAAGAACACTGATGCATCAGCTTGCTTAGCTTCTCGTCCGTCGCTGTCACGCCAGACAAAGGTCTTCCCGTCATATTTATACTTGTAACCTCTGTGCTGGCTGTTAAGATAGGCGATGGTTGCGCTCTGGTCGTAGTAAGCGCGACGCAAGATATCATACCAATATTGACCCTCCATAGCCAGTTCCACTCGGCGCTCGTTACGGATATCATCAATGGTCAGATTTGTGTAGTCGGTTTCAGCTGTGGCATTGCGTGAACGCCTATGCACCATATTGAAATATTTAAGGGCCGCTTCTGCTTGGTCAGCAGGAGCCTGCGAAATAGAGGCGAAGGAAGAAAGGGTGGCTTCGGCCAGAAGAAGATACACCTCAGCCAAGCGTAGCATAGGAGTAGCAAGGCCCGAGTTTCCACTTACGGCTGCCCCATCGGTGTCTTTGGTGCCACCAACAACCTGCTTTTTCACATTGCACATTGTACGACCCGTTACCTTCCAGTAGCCATCATCGGTATCAGTACCGATATAATCATATATGGAACCATTGACAAAGGCGATTCCTCTCATTCTGGAGGTTTCACCACGCTGATGCAGCATCTCAATCAATTCGGCGCTAATATATCCTGATCCGCCATATGCAGTCAGGCCTCCAAGCATTTGAGAAGTATAGCAGAGATTGGTTTGAATACGATTGCCAACTCCATATTCAATGCTTCCTGGCACCCATTGCAATGCAAAAAGCGACTCTGTGTTATTATTATTCTGAGGTTTGAATAAATCTTCATAGTCGTCCATAAGTGAATATTGTGAGCCACCCTCGCATACCTCAAGAGCTGCTTTTCGAGCCTTATCGTACCAAGTTTCGGTTGATATCGGATATCGACTTTCTGTAAACTTATTGCCTCGAGCATAACATGCAGCCGTAATATACATGCGCGAAAGCATGCCAAGGGCCGAATACCGAGTCACGCGCCCTGCAACATCAGTTCGAGGCAAATTCTCTGCAGCATACTCCATGTCGGAGATTGCATACATAAGCACATCCTCTTGGCAATTTGGCGCTAACTGATAATCAAGTGTGATTGCGGAGGGATCTTCTACTATTGGCACATTTCCCCAAAGCGACATCAGATACCAATATGCGGTGCCACGCATAAATCTTGCCTCTGCACAACATTGGTTCACTTCTGATTCACTTACCCCATTTTCAAGTGCACGATAAAGATTATTAATTATATGATCGCTTTGGCATACCACGTTGTAAAGCGAGTTCCAGCCATTATCGAGATGATCGGTCGAGGAGTTTTCCATAAACCGATTGAAAATACCCGATGCATACGTGGAAAGATCGATATACATGTTGTTGGCTCTTGCATCCCCTATTTCCCACAATAAAGACCCATTGAAATCAAACCAGGGGGCTGAATAAAGGACAGCGGTAGCCGAACGACAATCATCAAAATCTTTATAAAAAGTGTCATATGTAAGCTGTTGGTTGCTCTCTACATGCAAAAAATCGCTGCATGAGCATTGAACCAAACAAATAAGGAATAAGATGTAAGCTCTTGGTTTCATATTCATCAAAATTCAATGTTAAGTCCAAAATTAAAAGTGCGAGGATTAGGATATCGGCCTGTGTCGAACCCATTGAGCAGATTATTCTGCCCAGTGGTGCTGTATTGTTCGGTGCCAAGTCCTATCATCGGATCATAACCACTGTAGTGAGTAAGTGTGAAAAGGTTGGTGGCGTTAAAATAAATACGTGCTGTCTGCAACTTGATATGCTCAATCCAATCCTTAGGAAGAGAATAACTGAGAGTCAAAGTTTGCAATCTGAGATATGAGCCATCCTCAATCAGACGTGAAGAGATACGGTTGTTATCGTTAGGGTCATTTGGCCATAAACGGTACATATCGGCATCCCCACTGGTTACCACCACATTGTAGATATTGTCAGCCGATCCATTGGGATCAATAAGTCCAAGTTGAGCATATCGGGTTGCCGCACGCTCGGTAATGTTATACATCCGTTCGTTTGGATTATTGATGCTCATACTTAACCAATTCATAATCTTGTTGCCATAACTGAATGTAAACATAAGGCTTAATTCAAGACCTTTCCATGACAGAGTGTTGCCCAAACCGCCTATAAATTTAGGATGAGGGGAACCAATAAAGGTCTGGTCGTTTTCGTCGATTATGCCATCGCCATTGAGATCCTCAAAAATCAAGTCACCCACCCACACTCCATTTTCACGATTGACAGTCAACCCAGTAGGCAAAGCAATTTTGAGATTACCCTCGGAATCATAAATGTCGGCAGCAGAATTAATGCGGCCTATGCAACGGTATCCCCAAAATTCACCAACAGCATGGCCGGCCTGAGTGCGAGTAACTATGCGTGCTTTACCTCCGGTCTGATATGTTTTATCAATAGTGGCAGTAGATGTGTTAAGGGATTTTACTTTGTTATGGTTAAGCGTGAAAGTGAGTGAGCTGCGCCAAACAAAATCCCTGGAGCTTATGTTGACCGTGTTGATGGAGAGTTCGATCCCTCGGTTGCTAATGCTTCCCACATTGCTCCAAGGAGCCTGTGTGGTGACGTTGGAGGTGCCATTTGTTCCGGTAATGCCGGGAAGTGACAATACCATCAACAGATTATCGGTGGTTTTGTCATAGAAATCTGCAATCAGTTCAATACGGTTGTTAAGAGCGGCAAAGTCCAATCCCACATTCCAGGATTTTGTAGTTTCCCAAGTCAAGTCTTGGTTGGGCATTCGGCTTAACAGTTGCCCGCTGCCCCATATTGTGGAAATATTCTTAAGCATTGCAGCATAGGCAAAAGCTGATACGTTGGAATTGCCTACATGGCCATAGCCAAGACGCAGTTTAAGATTGTTAAGCCATTCGTGCTCCTTAAGGAAATTTTCTTTATTTGCACGCCAAGCCAAAGCTACCGATGGGAACCATCCCCATTTGTGTCCTTCATCGAAATTAGAAGAACCATCAGCACGCAGAGTAGTAGTCAGCAAATAACGATCTTTGAAATTATAGTTAAGACGTGCGAAGAATGATAAATAGCGGCGCTCAGTAGTATATCCATCATTCCACGCTTGCTCAGAATCACCTGCACTCAGGTCACCAAGGAGGGTTGCCTCGCCCCCTAATCGCTTGCCATACACTCGTTTGCTGCGCGTGGCGTTCATCTCTTGGCCCAACATTAGGTTAATGCTCTGTTTTTTCCAAGGTTTATATGAGATGTTGAGTGTATTCTGCCAAGACCAATAAAGGGTGTTCTGTAAGGTTTCCTCGCGTATGGCATCAGCATTTTGTGAGAAATCATTGAAATAATACTCAGGTACAAAGGAATGGGTCTCGTCACTGTTGTAATTTACGCTTGCAACGCTCTTGAAGTTAATCCATTTTGCGAAAATAAGTTGGGCGTAAAGATTGCCGCGAAATTGCACTTTCCGCTTGTATTTGTCGTAAAGCTGAGCTATTGCGATTGGGTTTGACAAAGTGTTGTCTTGTTCGTCAGGTCCAGCATAACTTCCATCAAGGTTGGTCACAGGAATTGATGGCTTCTGACGTACGCCTGCTCCTATAAGATTCCAATCAGCAATCGTTATGGTCTGTTTTTGGTTAGTAAAACTGCCAGTGCCACCAACCTTAAGCCATGAAGTAGCAAAATTGTCGAGACTGATGTTAGCGTTAAGGCGTTTGAAATCTGAGCCTATGGCAATGCCATCTTGAGTAAAATAGCCCACACTAATGCGGTACAGATTTTTATCTTTGCCTCCTGAGATTCCAAGATTATAGGTTTGTGATGAAGCATCGCGAAATACTTCGCTCTGCCAATTGGTACCGGCTCCCAAAGTCTCAGGATCTTGAAACCATACTGACTGACCGTAACCTAATGCTTGTTGTACCACATTGTTATGGGTTGCGAATTGAGCTAAATTTGCCATTGGCAGTTCTTTAGGCAACTGTGAGATTCCATATCTAACTTCCATTGTGATTCGGGCTCGGCCCTCTTTTCCACGCTTTGTGGTGATAATGATCACCCCATTAGCCCCCTGCGAACCATAGATTGCCGTAGCAGATGCGTCCTTAAGCACTTCAATGCTCTCGATGTCATTTGGATTAATGGCTGATAAAGCATTATCAGTATTAGAACCTGTGTTTCCTGATATTGTAACCCCATCAATCACGTAGATGGGTTCGTTGGTAGAATTAATAGAGCCCATGCCGCGTATTTGTATTGACGAACCTCCGCCTGGAATGCCAGAATTAGAGGTCATCTGCACACCTGCTAAGCGCCCCAAGAACACATCATCAATCGAGGTGGCATTGCTACGCTCAATATCTTTGGCTCCGACTGACACTACCGACCCCGTAAGATCGCTGCGCTTCATGGTCCCATAACCAATCGCCACAACTTCATTAAGAGAAATGGGAGCATCCTTCATAGTTACCCGATAATGGGTAGCATCAGTGATACGCAGCTGCTCATTGTTCATGCCGACGTATGAGAACTGCAAAATCTGACCTTTCTTAGCCTCGATGGAAAAATTGCCATCAATGTCGGTAATGGCTGTTTTCTCTGCGTTGTTGCGTACTTTCACCGCAACTCCCGTAAGAGGCTCTCCCTCGACATCGACTACAGTGCCGGTAATCTTGGTTTGTGCTCCTAACCGAAGAGCTGCCATCAAGCATATAATTGCTAATATAAGAATCCTTGTTGATTTCATTGATAGTGGATTAAAGTAAGAATCGATGATGCAAAATTACATCATCGATTCTTTTTGGGGTTTTCCAAGTGTTTCACCACATTTGGTTACCGACACATCGATTTTTCAATTCGTTTCCTATTCTTTCGTTTCTGCAACATTACTTTGTTGCTGAGCCCGTTGGCGAAATTGTGAAGGGGTCATACCATATTGCCGTTTAAAAGCTGTGGAGAAATGAGCAGTGTTAGAATACCCCACAGCATACGTTACTTCGGCAATGGTCATCTTGTTGTCGGCAAGGAGTTCCTCTGCCTTTTTGAAGCGCACATTACGCACAAAATCACTGGTTGACATTCCCATCATATCACGCAGGCGCCTATGAAGCTGCACTCGACTCAAGCCTACCTCAGCAGCCAGACTTTCTGTATTCAAATCTGGATCATCGAAATGCTCGTTGATTACTTTCATCATGCGCTCCATCAACAATTCATCACTGCTCTTGCTCTCAATGGTAACTGAGGCCTCTTGATCATGCAATCCTGAATACTTGCCTTTGAGCAATTGTCGGCCTGCTATAAGATTTGAGGCCAAAGCAATTAGTTCGTCAAGCACAAATGGCTTTGACAAATATGCATCTGCTCCATATTCTAGCCCCTTCAATCGATCAGGCTGATCTCCACGCGTGGTAAGCATTATTACTGGAATATGAGTAGTGGCAGAATTGCTCTTGAGGCTTTTAAGCAGAGTGAGTCCATCCATTTCTGGCATGACAATATCGGTAACGATGAGGTCAGGAATCTGAGCTGTGGCCATCGACAGTGCTTCCATGCCATTTCGGCAACCACTCGTACGGAAATTGTCGGCCATCTCCGTAATCAGAAAATCACGCAAGTCATCATCGTCGTCAACAATCAGTATGCGATATGGATGCTTAGGAGCTGAAGCTTTACGCTTTGCCCTTTCCTCCTCGGTTGGCTCACTAATTAAGAATGAATGGATTGGTTTCTCTGCCACTGTCGGTGTGATTGCACTTAATTGATTCTCATGCCTGGGAAGCGTCACTATAAATCGGCTCCCTCCATCCTTGCCAATGCGCTGAGCTGTGATTTTACCCTGATGGAGCTCAACTAACAACTTACAAAGATTAAGTCCAATTCCAAAACCGGACATAGAACGTCGCTCTTTGCCACCTTGATAAAAGCGATCAAAGATTCTGCGTTGTTCTCCCTCGTTTATTCCTTCTCCATTATCCTCTACTTCTATTGTCATATTCACACCCTCGCTTTTTAGGCGAACTGACACGTTTCCTCCATCTGGCGTAAATTTGAATGCATTGCTTAGTAAGTTCACCACTACTCGATCAATACATTGTGGATCTATCAAAGCAGGCAAATGATCCATGCCTTCATGAAGGAATGTGAATGCGATGCGATGCTTTTCTGCTTCTGGCAGGAAAGTTTCATGAATATCTGTAAGCAGTTCCACCATATCAGTTGGCACCATTTCAATGCTTAGCTGACCTTTGTCGATTCTGCGAATATCAAGCAACTGATTGAGCATCCCTATAATTTTATAGGTGTTTCTATGAATAGTACGCAATGCTCTATTAGTATCATTATCATAGGTTTCTGACCTTGACATCATTTTCTCTACTGGCGATGCAATCAAGGTTAACGGTGAGCGCAAATCATGAGCAATATTGATAAAGAATCGCATGCGGCGCTCGGTTTCCTCAGCTTGACGATGATGGTAGATGGCTCTGTAAATAATCCATCCCATCCCAGCTATTATCAATCCATATATTAATATCATCCACCATTGCCAGTACCATGGAGTTGGCACTACTATAGTGAACAATTGTGACTCTGTGGCTATGCCATTTTCTATTGCCCTCACCTCAATTTTATGTTTGCCATAGCCCAAACCGGAAAAAGTAACTGAATTGACTCCTGGTGATGTGCTGGCCCACTCTTTAGTTTTGTCTAACACTCGAAATTCATAAGAAAGGCCGTCAGGAGCAGTAAAATCAAGGATAGAGAAATCTAAAGTGAAGTTTTCTCCTTCAACATGTATTTCCTTATTAGGTCGCATTGGCATATTTGTAACAATGACTTTGCGATTCACTAAAGGTGGAATGTCAAAATTGCTATCCACTAATGTCACACCATGGATTCCTCCAAACAGAGTTGCTTTCTTGGGGCCGCCTTGCTGATTATAAGCTCCGCGCGTAAATTCCTTTTCCCCCAGAGCGTAGTAGCTGGTGACTTGGTCATTTTTGTCTATTTTATCAAGTCCGTTGAATGTCGATACCCAAATATTGTGATCAGAATCTTCGCTTAGACCGCATATCATATCATTTGACAGACCTTGAATGGATCCAAACTTTAATGTAATATTTTTATCTGGATCATATCTCCACAAACTATGGTTAGTGCCAATCCACACTCGTCCTTTGCTATCCTGCAATAGAGCATTGGTAGCGTAAGAGCTTATGCTATCTTCTATCATAGGAAAAGCAATGAGTTCACCCGTGCGAGTGTCATAGACATCAACTCCTTTGTAATGACCAATCCATAAATAGTCATGATTATCTACCATCAGCACATTGAAATATTTATCTTTTAGCTTTGCAGGCAGGGGCAAAACCGTGTGCTTGGATGGTTCATACTCCATCACCAATCGGCTAAATGCAGCAAGAAAAATCCTGCCGTCAGAAGTGTGTACAATGCTTTTTATTCTCATGCCATCAAGTGCTGAATCATAGGTGATTGCACCCGATTCAGGGTTGTAGCGGGCCAGTCCGTCATAATAAAGACCTACAAGCATATCCCCATCGTCAATTGGCAGCAATGATACAGGCCCTGACTTGAATTCTACCGCACTCTTTACATTGCCACTGTCATCCATTCGGTACAACTTGCCATTATCAGCCCCTGCCCATATTTCTCCATCACAAGTAGAGGTAATTGTGGTTATTGGGGCGCCAAAATCAGTAAATTCGAATTGAGAATTATGGCATGGGAATACATCTAAGCCTCTTCGCAAACTACCAACCCACAAATTGCCATCCTTATCCTCAAGGGTTGTCACTGCATTAGGTATATCTTGTAAATATGGCTTGATCTCACCCTGGCGACTGTCAATTAAGAAAATACCATCCTTAAACGTAGTGATTAGGAGATCCCCATTTTGTAAAGGAGTAAAGTCTCGCACGTCAAGACCTTGAGTCAAAGGAATCCTCTCAAAAGCGTCATTCATCTCATCCAATCGGTAAAGGTTGCCTCTTTGCAGTGCATACACATGGCCACCGCCGTCCTGGTTAATAAATCCCACCTGTGCCCCTGTCAACATTTGAGACCATGCTCCATCTTTTGCACTTTTCCTCCACAATCCAGAATTAGATGTCGCGTACCAATTGTTGCCTCGATGATCTATAAATAAGCGCCTTACCTGATTTTGTTCGAACGGAAGGCCCTTGATTTCATGGAAACGTAAAGTGTCAGAGTTCTGGTCTAAACGATATATTCCACGTCCGGTGGTTACTACCCATAAGGCATTATCCTCGGCCATTCTAATAAATTGGATTATACCCATTGATTTATCATTCTCAAATGGCACAGTATGGAAATTATCCTTTGCTGCCTGATACCGCTGCACACCCAAGTTGGTGCCCACCCATAAGGTAGAATCCTGATCCAAATACAGCGTACGCACATTATTGCTGAGCAACGAAGTGGTATCTGCCTCATTGGGAAAGTATTTTCTGAACGAATGTCCATCAAAACGGTTGAGACCATATTCTGTGCCTATCCACATGTATCCCTCTCCGTCTTGAAAGACACGTGAAATTAGACTGCACGTAAGCTTGCGTGCATCATGAAACACTCGGTTCTGCCCAATTGTTACGCCATGAAGCAGAAGAATTGCAAATATTAAACAGAGAAGTTTCCTCATGGTTAATGATTTTAACAGAATGATACCTTTATAATAGGTAATTGATAAATTTGCCACAAAGTTAAGACATTTTTTTGGTTGAAACAAATTCAAAATCAACAAAGAAACAATTTTGAAAAACAAAGAAACAAAAACAAAATCCATGAAACCTACCCAAAAAACATCAGACTATAATAGGAAATGCCATCTCCTAAAAAGAGAGTAACTTTGCATAGAAACCAATAATACAAATAGTACCATGTCGATTAAACAATCAATTATTGCGATTGCCGTGCTCTTAGCTGGGCAATTTGCCTTAGCTGCAGATTGCTTTGTCACCTTTGTGCTTAACAAAGGTGACATGTCAATAGTAAATGCAGATGTCCCCTCATCAATAATTATTGATGAAGCTGATGATGAGGCCGTAAAAATAGCGGCTTCAACCCTTTCGGAAGACTTTGGCCGAATATGTGGCACTAATGCAAAGGTAATCTCATCTCTCACAGATGACCAAAACATTATTGTAGGCACTATGTCCACAAATCTAATAACTTCACTTCTCTCTTCTGAGGAAATGGCGTCTCTTTCAGGCAAACATGAAAAATTCTTAATTACAATCAAGCAAATTGGCAAATCGAAACATTTGGTAATTGCTGGAAGCGACCGCAGAGGCACCATATATGGAATTTACGAACTTAGCCGACAAATGGGTGTATCTCCTTGGTATTGGTGGGCGGATGTGCCCACTGTCCATCATAACTATGTGGGCATCCTTAAAGGCCATTACACCGATGATGAACCTTCGGTGGAATATCGTGGCATTTTTATTAATGATGAATGGCCATGCTTTGGCAGATGGACCAATGAAAAATTCGGTGGATTCAACAGTAAAATGTATGCTCATCTATTTGAACTAATCTTACGTCTGCGTGGCAATTACCTTTGGCCAGCAATGTGGGGTAGCGCATTTTATGATGATGATGTGAAAAACGGAGAATTAGCCCACAAGATGGGCATTGTAATGGGCACATCTCATCATGAACCAATGGCTCTAAATCAGCAAGATTGGAAACGCCGAGGCACAGGTGCATGGGACTTCAATAAAAATCAACAAGGATTGTCTTCTTTCTGGCGATATGGTGTGAAACGCTCACAGAATTGGGAAACTTTCTATACCATCGGAATGAGAGGAGATGGGGATACACCTATGGAGGGTGGAACTAATGTGAAACTTATGGAGGACATAGTGGCTTGTCAGCGCAATATTATTGAGGATATATCAGGCCGTAATCCTTCTTCCACTCCTCAATTATGGGCATTATACAAAGAAGTACAAGATTTTTACGATCAAGGCATGAACGTGCCTGATGATGTGACACTTCTGCTTTGTGACGACAATTGGGGAAATGTACGCCGCTTGCCTTCTTTATCTGAGCTTGAGCGCAAAGGCGGTTATGGAATGTATTATCATTTTGACTATGTAGGTGCCCCGCGAAATAGCAAATGGATGTCAATAAATCCAATTCCACGAGTTTGGGAACAACTCAATCTTACCTATTGTTATGGGGTGAAAAAGCTATGGATTGTAAATGTAGGCGATCTAAAACTTCAGGAATATCCTACCCAATTCTTTATGGATATGGCTTGGCGACCTGAAGATTTCTCCGCTGCCAATTTAATGCAACATACATCTACGTTTTATTCAGATATCTTTGGAGAGGAATATGCTCCCAAAATAGCAAAAATAATGTGGACTTTGTGGAAACAAAATCGAATAGTCACACCAGAACAACTCTCTGCATCCACGTTTTCTTTTAACTACGATGAATGGCCAAGAATGGTGAGTAGAATGAGAGCACTGGATGACGAAGTAGAATCATTATATGGACAGATTAACCAGGATGCTCTGACGGCCTATGAAGAATTAGTGTACATACCGGTCAAAATGGTGTCAAATATGTATCAGCTTTTTTATGCGGCTGCCATGAATAAGCGGCTTTATAAAGAAAAAGATTCTGCTGCTGACCTCTGGGCAAATGAAGCTGAGCGTCTTTTTGCTCTTGATGAAGAATATGTAAAGCGTTACCATAAATTGGCTGATGGCAAATGGAATCACCACATGGACCAACCTCATATCGGTTATACTGCCTGGAATGAGCCAGAACACAATAATATGCCAGAATTGCATCGTCTCGGCTTAGGGGCTGAGGGAAGCATTGAATATCCTAACCTTGCCTCAGAAATTTACAGTAATTCTGCCACTTATTATGCCTTTAAAGAAACCGATAAATGTGTAGCTATGGAAGCTGCTCATACTTCCAGGCGTAATGACGGAGCCAAGACCGCTTGGCTTGAAATACCGGATTTTGGCAAAACTTTGTCAGGCATTACCACTTGGCCTTGCACCTCAAAGCCTCAAGATTCATGGTTGGAATACGACTTTGATATGGAGTCCACTGGCAATGTGCATGTAGTACTTTATTTTGCTCCTACGCTTAACTATAATGAATATAAGGGCTTAAGCTACACTGTATCAATCGACAATGGCCAACCTAAAACTGTAAATATTAACAAGAATTACCGTGGGGAACTTGGTCAGTGGCAAAAGGATCCAATAATCCAATCTCGTACCATCCACAATATTCCACAAAGTGGCCCCCATACATTGCGCGTCGAACTCTTAGATCCAGGCATGGTGCTCGAAAAAGTGGTTATCAATGCTGGTGGCGTAAAAAACTCACATCTCGGCCCTCCAGAAACATTGTCCACAGAGTGACACCGATAAATCATCCCCGGGGTGTGGGCCCGGGGATGCAAACCTAAAATAATCAATGTAGTCCATGTAAAGAATGGAACACCATCTGTTTGTACTCAAACCTATCTATTCTTGTATACAGATGAAGAAGAGAATGCTCCCTCACCCCCCGAGGAAATCGCCTTCATCGAATCAATGATCAAACCAATGTAAATCCTTATTCAGATAGGGTGGCCAAGGCGTAGAGGGGGACAATGGAGATGGTGCGGATAGCATCTTGGTCCTTGGGGTCGGTGTATTGGAATTGGCCGAAATTTTCTAAGGAGGTGCGCACTGCAAGGTGGAGCTTTTTCTGCCGCATAAATTCATAGAGGCTTTGCATTGAGCCCCGGGTATTGGATTTTACCTCTATGGGAAGGACTATAGCACCACGGTTGCTCACATAATCTACCTCAGCGTTAGACTTCTTGTCGACACGCTGCCAATAAAAGAGTTCAGGTCGCAGCAAAGGATCAGAATATTTTATCATCTCAAGCCCTGCATGCATTTCTGATAAACCTCCTTTGTCCACAAGATCATCAACCGATGAAAGCAAAATCTCAGAATTCGGGATCTTAAGCATAGAAAGCATAATACCAGTATCAAGGAACAAGTACTTTCTATAACTGTTGTCAGCCTCAGCTCCAAGTGGCAACCCATTGGCATTGGTATGGGTTACTGGAATTATTAATCCAGCTAAAGTCAACTTCTCAAGAGCTTCTCTTACTACCGACGAATGGGTTTCATGCAATGCTTGAGAATATACGAATTTTTTACCTACTTGCATCGCCGCCGACTGCCATACCTGACGCAATACAGTGGGTGAAATCTTTTTTTTATACTTCGCAAAGTCAGTTATGTAACTGTCGATGAGCTCGGCGTGAATATGATTGCAATTGATATAACTTTTTGTTTCTACCCATTCTGCTACAGCAGCTGGCAACCCACCTACCAAGAAAAAAGTACGCAATTGCTCTATCAGTTGCTGGTGAGCAAGTTCGGGCAATGGATTTTCTGCTTTGCAAGTGCCTTTGTAATCAACTGTTACATTTAAGCCCTGGGCTATAAGAAACTCATCAAACGAGAAAGGATACATGTAAAGTGATTTTATCCTGCCTACACCGAACGAAGGCAGTTCCTCAAGAGCAAATTCCAACAACGACCCGGCTCCCACTACATGAAGCTCGGGATAATCCTCCTTGAAATAGCGCAGCGACCTTATGGCTTGCTCGGATGCCTGGATCTCATCTATAAAAAGGAGGGTTTTGCCTGGCTCTATCGGTATAGAGAGTATTCCGCTAAGCTTGGCACATAATGCTTTTACGTCGATGTCATCAGTAAACAAAGCTTTAAGACTCGGTTGCTTTTCCAAGTTGATTTCTGCGTAATATTCGAAGTGCTTACCCAATTGACGTACCGCAGTAGATTTTCCTACTTGCCGAGCCCCTCTCAATAATAAAGGTTTGCGGCGAGGTTCATCCTTCCATGCCAATAATGCTTGGTCAATTTTACGTGGATAATATTTCTGGTTCTCGCTCATGATTGAAACAATTACAATACAATTGCAAAGTTACTAATTTCTTCCAAAAGTGACACCATAAAGCACAAATTTTCTTCCAAAAGTGACACCGATAAATTACAGAAATCTTCCAAAAGTGACACCGATAAGTTACAGAAATCTTCCAAAAGTGACACCGATAAGTTACCTTATTCTTAAAAGTAGATTGGTTTAGAGGCGGGGATTGGAGATTGGGTCATCTATATAGTTAAATTTAATTTTAATCTGAATGTTTACTTAGGTCAATGAATATTAAAAATTGAGCTCAGTAAAGGAATTTTTAGATTTGGATTGTTATGAATTTAACCAACGTAGCAAATACGCTGATACAGACAACCAAATAATTAACCTGTAAAAGAGATCCTTTTATGATGAACAGAGATTCTTTAAGACGCGCCGTATCGAAGATATGGCAAATCGTACAAAAGGACAAGGCGCTCACCATATCCGCCTTGAAGAAAAGGTGCCACAGCCTCTCGCAAGAGGAGTTCTTCGCTGGCATCGGCTGGCTTCTTAAAGAGGACACTGTTGCCCTCGAAAAGGGGAAGCTGGTTTGCAACATCCCTCAGTACTCCAACTATTGGCGCGACTGACCTGGATGCAAGTATGAAGTACAGATTATGAAGCCCAAAATACAGATTATGAAGTACGGAATACCCAGGTAACTCAAACGCTTAGTAACGAGGGAAGAGTACTGAAAGTGATTGGGAAAGATATTTTATAGGCTGGAAGCCATCTGGGGCAAGGATGGCATCCAGCCTATAAACTATTTTGCCCCTTTGTGGGTTGTAAAAATGTGGCCTTGCCACTTGGAATTATGACGCCCGATATGACGAATGAGCACCCCACCAAGCCATCTGCCGCCAAGCTAAAGCCCGACCATAAGGGCACCGACTTGCAGCAGCCCGGCTCGCAGCCCCAAAAGCCAGGGCTGCGAGGCGCACTTGCTCGTTGGGTTGACTTTGCCGCTCAGCACATGCCCGAAAAGTGGTTTCTCATCTACATTTCCACCATCGTAGGTCTGATGATTGGGTTTGGCACTTGGGTGCTGAGCTGGCTTATACGCGTAATTACATCAGCAGTTAGGGAGAATTCATTGGTAACAGATCATCGGTGGATGGTACTGTTTCTGCCTTTGATCGGTTTTGGCCTTACATCTTGGCTTGCCAATGGCCTGGTGAAGCAGAAATTGGAGTTTTGCTCGCAATATCTGCGCAATCTCTTGTACGCCAATCGTCTGGCGATTTCTTGGAAGCAGATGTGGGCTCCGATTGTAGGTTGCGGCGTCACTATGGGCTTCGGCGGCTCAGCTGGCAGCGGCGGACCGATAGCCCTGGCCGGTGGTGCCATGGGCAGCAACGTAGCCCTATATTTCCGCCTTAAGCCCCAATATGTGCGCATTCTGATAGGCGTAGGAGCGGGAGCTGGCATGGCAGCAGTGTTCCGCTCGCCGCTTGGCGGTGTTTTCTACACATTGGAGATTCTGCAGATGGAGCTATCATCAGTAGCATGCACGGCCTTGATGGTGGGCAGCCTTGCAGCCTGGGGCACTGATTATCTGCTCAGCGGCTGCTCGATGGATATCTCCTATGACCGCATTTTCGATTTCAACATCCACATGCTGCCTGGCTTTGTGTGCTTAGGGCTGGTATGCGGGCTATATTCAATGTATTACAGCTATATGCTACAAAAGGCCGAAAGCATTACCTCGAATGTGCGTCATATTTGGCTGAAGGTGCTGATTGCCGGCCTTTCGATGGGCGTTATAGCCTATATTTTCCCCCAGCTTTATGGCGAGGGCTACGACAGCATCAACAAAGCCCTTTCGGGCCATGCCTATGCAATGTGGATACCCGAATGGGACTGGCATGAAGTAACTACTGGTCATTTGATGATTCTCCTGCTCGGTCTTACTGCCATCAAGGCGCTTGCCACTGCCCTGACCAATGGCGGAGGCGGCTGTGGCGGCGAGTTTACGCCTACCCTTTTTGCGGGTGGCATGCTTGGTTTGCTTTTCGCCCTGTGCTGCAACACCTGGCTCGGCATGAATTTCCGAATGGAAGATTTCGGCCTCTGCGGCATGGCAGGGGTAATGTCGGGCGGCGTAGGCGCACCGCTGATGGCCATGTTCTTGGTGGTGGAAATGTGCGGCGACTGCGCCATGTTTTTTCCCATTATGGCGGTAGCGTTTACATCTTTTGTAGTGACGCAATGCCTGGGGCGGAACTCCAATTTCATGTACATATCAGCTTTCAAGCACCTCAAACTCTGAACCCATGGAAGAAAGCACAAAGAAAAAAGATGGCACCCCGATGCAGCAACCCGATTCTACGCTGCAAGCCAAGGGACTGCGCGGCTGGCTGTCGCGCTGGGCTCGCTGGGATGCCGAACACATGGCTGAGAAGTGGTTTTTAGTGTTCCTTTCAACCATCGTAGGCGTGGGTGCTGGCGTAAGCGCTTGGCTTATGCGCTGGCTTATAGGAATCATCACTAAGGGCGTGTTTCATTGTCCGCTTTTCCATAATTGGCCATGGATGATAATATTCTTGCCAATTGCGGGCTTTGGGCTGACGGCTTGGTTCTGCCGCAAGTTAGTAAAGGAAAAGCTCGAATATGGGTGCGAACGCATACGCAACTCCCTGCACAACCATCAATTCAAGATGTCGTGGAAATTGATTTGGAGCCCTATTGTGACTTGCGCCACCACCCTTGGTTTGGGCGGTTCGGCAGGTGGCGAGGGCCCGATCGCTTATTCAGGAGCAGCCATTGGCAGCAATGTAGGCAAGTATTTCATGCTGCAGCCTAAATACATACGTATTTTGGTAGGCATTGGCGGCGGAGCTGGCATTGCGGCGATTTTCAAGGCCCCATTAGGCGGAGTATTCTTTACTCTGGAAATTCTTAGGATGGAGGTGTCATCAATTGCAGCCATTGGCTTGGTTGTAGGATGCCTTACATCGTGGGCTGTGGCTTATCACTTGGAAGGCTGCACGCTCGATGTGGCTTTTTCGCCAAATATAGAATATACGATTGGCATGTTTCCAAGTCTTATACTGCTGGGCATTGCTTGCGGCATGTATTCGCTGTATTATGGTTACACCATGCATAAGACCGAGCACTTGGCTGGCAAGATGCCACGCACATGGGTCCGAGTATTGGTAATGGGTGCAATAGTAGGACCGATGATTTATCTTTTTCCCGACCTTTACGGCGAGGGCTACGGCAGCATAGGCAAGGCATTGACTGGACATGCCTACACCCTGTGCAACCAACAGCTGCTGTGGAGTCATCTCGACACCACAAAGCTGATGATTCTCCTGCTGGGCATATCCGCTGTTAAGGCAATTGTGACAGCGGCTACAAATTCAGGCGGAGTTGCTGGAGAGTTCACCCCTACCCTCTTCGTAGGCAGCATGGTGGGTTTGTTGTTTGCATTGTGCAGCAACACATGGTTTGACACCGAGTTGGAGCTTGGCTCTTACGCTCTTTGTGGCATGGCAGGCGTGATGGCAGGGGGCGTGCAAGCCCCATTGATGGCTATGTTCATAGTGGTGGAAATTTGTGGTGATTTCGGCATGTTTTTCCCAATTTTTCTTACTGCGACCATTTCTTATCTTACCACCATCATTCTCAATCGCAAGTTCAAGCTTCATTTTATCCCTGCCTTCCTCCACATGAAATAGCCCACAGCCTTAAACCTTAAACCTTAAACCTCATTTGTATTTTTTGTAAGCCTTGGCCAGGCGAGTGTGATAGCCTCGCTTGGCATAACTGGCTCCGTTGTAGCCTCGGGCAAATCCGCTCCAATCGTGTTTTTGCAGAGGTTTGTCAAGGCCTGTGGCATGAAGAAAGTTTATGAAGAGTTCCATTTGTTCGTGCTCCGAAGCTGCCATCAATTCTGCAAAATGCAGGGGGCTGTCAGCTCCGCATCGCTTCCAATTAAACCCTCCGATCTGAAACATTCCCCAATAGGCACTCTCGATAGCAGCCACTGAGTCGATATCCATAGCCGCCTGCATGCGAGCCCATTGGGCCGCATTGGTCGAGCCGTATTTGGCGCGGTTAGGTCCGGCAAACACCACGGGATGACTCTTAGTGTATTTGCTGAGATTGATACCACGCTTCTTGCAATTTTGGCGGAAAAGCTCGAGTGAAAAATTCACCACAGGCTTGCCCTCTTCAAAAAGTCCCTTGTGTTGCGCGCCTGCCTCAATATCTACCACAGCATGAATTGTAGCATCATCAACATGGAGCTTCTGGGCGGCCTCGTGGATGTCTTCTTGGGTAAGATATGGCTGCGGAGGATTAATCTTTGCTTCAATCCACTGTTCGATGTATATCGAATCGAGCTGGAACTCATCATGAGTCTCAGCCAACTTCGGATCATCGGGAATGGCCATAGCCATTAGCCCCGTTGACAAGGCTAATATTATTAAAAATATTTTATACAGGCGTGTAGATAAATTTATTCGATTACCCGCTTTCCCGCTTTCCCGGGTAATCGGGAAAACGAGAAATCGGGAAAGCGAACAATTAAGGTTTACTTTTTCTCGTTGGCTACCTTCTCGATGATGCGGCAAAGCTGACCCCAGAATTTCTCAACAGCTGGGATATGCATGCGTTCGCTGGGCGAGTGCACACCCTGCAAGGTCGGGCCAAAGGATACCATGTCGAGGTGAGGGAACTTGGTCAGGAACAGACCGCACTCCAAGCCGGCATGGATAGCCATTACCTTAGGCTTGATGCCGTAAAGCTCCTCGTAAGCATCGCTGGCAATCTTCATGATGGGGCTCTTCATGTTGGGTGCCCATCCGGGATAGCCCTCGCCATGGGTTACGGTGGCGCCAGCAAGGCTGAACACAGCTTCTACCTGGTTGGCAATGTCCCACTTGCGGCTCTCAACTGATGAGCGCTGGCTGGTGCATACCACAATCTGATTGTCTTCCTTCATCTTTACTGATGCCAAGTTAGTCGAGGTTTCTACCAGGCCCTCGAGATCGCGGCTCATTGAGATTACTCCATGAGGAGCAGCATATAGAGCCTCAATCAGGCGACGACCCGTAGCAGCGTCAACTGCAAAGTCGGGGCGGTCGTGGCTATCAAGTGTAATCTGATATGTAGGTTCGATGGGGCGGTACTCAACTTCGATTTCTGCCAAATATTGGTTGAAGAGAGCTACCACTTCCTCCTTATGGCTGGTGTGGACGCCGAACACTGCATGGGCAGCGCGCGGAATTGCATTGCGCAGATTCCCACCATCGATTTCGCAAAGCACAACCTCGAATTTCTTCATTACGCTGAAGAGGAAGCGAGCCAGCAGTTTGTTGGCGTTGATTCGACCTAAGTGAATGTCACCGCCTGAGTGGCCGCCAAGCGCGTTGGCAATGTCAATCTTGAAATAGTGGAAGTCGCTGGGGCTCATCTCGCGATTGTAATGGAACACAGCCATTGTGTCCACACCGCCGGCACAGCCTACGAAAATTTCAGCATCATCCTCTGAGTCGAGATTAAGCAGTATGTTGCCAGTGATCATATCTGCGCCAAGGTTGTTAGCGCCTGTCATGCCTGTCTCCTCGTCCATGGTGAATAGAGCCTCGAGCGGACCATGCACCAGGTCAGGATCGGTAAGAGCAGCAAGCGAAGCAGCCACGCCAATGCCGTTGTCAGCACCGAGGGTCGTGCCATCAGCACGCACCCATTCGCCATCTACTATAGTGGTAATAGGATTGTTCTCGAAGTCGAAACTCTTGTCGTTGCTCTCGCATACCATATCCATGTGGCCTTGCAGGATCAGGGTGGGAGCATCCTCGTGGCCAGGAGTAGCGGGCTTGGAGATAACTACATTGCCAATGGCGTCGGTCTTTGCGGCCAATCCATGCTCTTTGGCGAAGTTGAGGAGGAACTCACGGATTTTGCCCTCCTTCTTCGATGGGCGAGGCACCTTGGTGATCTGATCGAAGATCTCGAACACTGCGGTGGGTTTCAGGTCTTTCATTTCCATACTTAAGTATTATTATTTAGGGTTGAACTATGATTGCAAGTGGGGTCAGCGTCGGCCTCAATTAGGTAAACGTGAAAACTTCTGATTTGTTGCAAAATTTCGGCTCCAGAAGTGTAAACAAGTGTGGAGTAAATAGAAATAATGTTAAAAAACACCAGTTTTCGACCACTAAATTACTAAATAAAATTGACATATAACAAAAAATTGAACAAACTTTTTTATATTTGCACAATGATTTTGAAAATTGACATAAAATAGACAATGAAACTGGTCATTTTATCCATATTGATGGTGACAATTGCCTTTTTGCTATTGGGCATAAAGGTGTTGTTCGTGAAGGGCGCGCAGTTCCCCATGGGCCATCATGCGCATGCCCAAGTCAAAGGCTCGTGCCTGCACCATGATTTGAAATCAGATTAAGACGGTGGTCCGTTTTCTCACTTTTCCGAAAATAAACAAATAAAAATAATCTTATCTACTTTAAAAGCTCATAACATCCTGTATGAAGAAAATCGCTACGCTCTTGCTCGCCGGCTTTGCTATGCTGATGACAGCCTGCGCATCTAAGGACACCACTCCTGCAGCCGCTGCTGCGCAGCAAGGTGAACCATTCGAGTCAGTGACCAACGTTCGCTACGTGTGGGGCGACTCGATCAACCAGTATTATACTTTTTCACAGTCCACTGCTCTTACCAACCAGCAAATCCAGGCTGAACTTGTGGCATACTACAACCAGCTGCAAAATCAGCTCCAAGCCATGCAGAACCAATTCCAGCAGAAGTTGCAAAACAATGGTTTCCTGACCCAGACTGCCGCTGAGGCCGAGGCCAAGAAAATCCAGCAGACAGCTTCGAACTACGAAAGCCTCTATGCTAAGCGCGAAGCGGAAGCCATGGAGAAAATCAGCAACAACAACAAAGTGCTGCACGACTCTATTATGAATTTCATTATCCTTTATAACAAGGAAAAGAAATACGATGCCATCCTGTATGGCGAGACCAGCCTTTACATGAATCCCGCTCTTGATGTAACTCAGGAGGTTATCGACGGCCTTAACGCCCGCTACAAGGCTCCTGTTGCAGCCCCCGTCACAGATGACAAAAAGTAAAAATTTTCTATAGGAAAAGAGGGTGTCAAAGTACAACCTCCAACACGGAAACCCTACGGGATTCCGTAGTAAAGTTAAATTATGACACACCCGCTTTCATCACACAGGGAGAGGTCTTTTTAGTCCTTTCAATCCAGAAATTCGTCCGAAAACGTTCCACAGCGAGCAAA
>JAJBUG010000064.1 GCA_020860515.1 Bacteroidales bacterium
AGGCTAATTGAAAGAATCCCTACGGGATTCAAGAATAAGAATAGTTTAAATTTAACTCGGCCTTATACTTACAAGTGACAAATTACAAACTAATACATTCGCCTATCGATGGTGTGTGGTATTAATTTGTCATTTGTAATTAGTCATTTGTAATTTAACTGATTTGGCGACCGTCGAAGAAGCGCACGATGCGGTCGGTGAGCTGGGCTTGTTCTTCGTTGTGCGTGACCATGATGATGGTGCGGCCATCCTGCTTGTTGAGTTGGTGGAGCAGCTCCATCACCTCGGCACCCATCTTTGAGTCGAGGTTGCCAGTGGGCTCATCGGCCAGGATTATCTCGGGATTGCCTACGATAGCGCGCGCTATCGCTACGCGCTGGCACTGACCGCCCGAAAGCTGCGCTGGCATGTGGCGCATGCGATGGCTAAGCTCTACACGCTCAAGTACCTCCTTGGCCAATCGAGTGCGATCTTTAGGACTCATGTTGCGATACATCAGCGGCAGCTCCACATTATCAAGCACGTTGAGCGAATTTATCAGGTGGAAGCTCTGAAACACAAAGCCCAGCTTGGCGTTGCGGAAAGCTGCCAATTGACTGTCCTTCATGCCAGCGCTGCTTACGCCATCGATGGTAACGGTGCCGCTCGTCGGGTTGTCGAGCAACCCTATGATATTGAGCAGAGTTGACTTGCCACAACCCGATGGGCCCATAATGCTAAGGAACTCGCCCTTCTCAACTTCGAGGTTGACATTCTCCAGGGCCTGGGTCTCTATCTCATCTGTGCGATAGATCTTATTTACATTCTCTAATTTTACAATAGTCATATCTTAACAAATTACAAATTACAAACTACAAATTACAAATTACAAATTGATGCTATCCAGAGTTACAAATTACAAACTAACACATTTGGCTAATGACAAACAATGGCATTAGTTTGTAATTTGTCACTTGTCATTTGTCATTAATCTTCGTGGAGGGCATCTACAGGGTTGATGCGGCTCATGCGGTAGGCTGGAGCGAGGATACCCACGAGCACTACTAAAATGAGAATTCCATAAACTATGAGTGACACAAATGGGAAATGCACCCAGAAGCGGTGAGTCCAGTCCACTGGTACTGCGTACATCTCAGCATTTTCATTTACAGTTGTAGAAAGTCCCTCATGCAATGCCCAAAGCAGATATATGCCACAGCCTATCACCCAAGCCACGGTGGTCAGAATCCAGCCCTCGGTCATTAGCATTGCCATTATCCGTCCTCGGCGAGCACCGAAGCTGCGCATTATGCCAGCCTCCTCGCGCCGTTGACGAGTCTGCAAATAGAAGGCACCAATCACGCCAAGGCACAGATTGATTAGGAATAGCACAGCCACAATCACCTTAAGCTTCATCTCGGAATACACGCCCATAGACTCAGCCACTTCATCCATTTGGTCGCGATATTTCATGGCCCTATTTATTGTAAGGTAATAGCCATCAATGTCTTTAGGCGGATGATTGTTGAAGTTGGCACAGAAGTCATCCAAATCAACGCCTTCTTTCATTCGCACTACATAATGCAGATAACCAAAATCCTTTCCTTCTTCGGGCTTGACAAATACATAAGGTTCGTTGGTAGTGCTTCGGTAACGGATATCCTCAATCACTGCTGCTACGCGGAAATCACCATTAACATTATTCCAAATAGTATCCATTTCTGATAGGCGCTTACCCACTGGATTTTCCACTCCAGGAAGCAGGGCATTTGCCATTGTGCGAGTGATAATCTTGTCATTCTCCTCAAAGTGCATATTGTCCAATTCGGCCAGCGAGGGCGAACCTGGCAATGGGCGGAAGCCATAAGTCTGGAAAAACTCAGCGTTTTGAGGAAATTCTATCCATTTATACCACATCACAAAGCCATCATCGCCGGCCTTTGTCATTGTGCCCATCAGCGATGCGTTGCCATTGAGGAAACCATAGGTGGCGCAATAAGTGGCATGCTCCACTTCGGACCATGTGCGAATTGTGGCTACGGTATTCTGAGCCTCAAGGTTGCACAAAGAGTCAAGAACTTGTGATTCTGCATCGGGATTCTCCTCTTGCCATCTCTTCCCTGTCTCTCCGTTTGTTTGGCCCTCAAGCAGCACTAAGCGGTCAACGTCGAAATTCAGTTCGTTGTGAAGCACATAATAATTTACTATCACCGGGTCAATGACCACCCATGTTACGATAGTCACTACAATCAGCTCAAGGAAAAGCCAAATGTTGCGCTTGCGGCGCGCCCATAGATTTTTACAAATAATTCGAAACATAAGGCTTAGCGTTTTTGATTGATTGAACTTACGATTGGTCGCTTCAGTGAGACCATTGCAGGGATAATGGCAGCTAACAAATTAAGCACCAAGCACACGCCTAAGGCGCCAAAGAATACGGTGGGATTGAACAGCATGTCAGCCGTGATTTGCACCTCTTCGCCAGCCAAGGCCTCAGGAGCATCGTTGAAGAAGAGATAGGCAATTGAGCCTCGGCATGCATAGAACACTACAAAGGCTATAATCAAGCCTAACACAGCACCTATGCCCGTAAGCACTAAGTTATCAATCAATATCTGCCCAAGCAGCTTGCGACGCGATGCTCCGAACGACTTGCGAATGCCAATTTCAGGAAGCTTGCCATCCATCTTGCCAGCAATCATGCCGCTGAGATTCAAGGCTGGTACAAAAAGCAATGCCAGGAATATTACTCCGTATTTTTTTATCACGCTCCATGAATCAAACTCATCAGATGAATATTCCTTCATTACAGCCTCAAAATGTCCATAAGGCTGACTATCATAGAAAGAGATTTGATTTGTGGTATCCATAGAATTTATTCGATGGAGCATCTCCTCTACCTCTGTTTTTAGTGCTTCGGCTTGGTCATCATCTTTAACCAAGAACTGCACCGAATATGGGCCAAGGAATGGAGCCTCATCCACGGGATCTGTATCAAATTGGTCATCATGGGTATAGGGCAAATACGCCTGAGCATAAGATGACAGCACTGTGTAACCGGGGTTTACCAAGAAACTTGGCTGTTTCACCACCCCTACCACGGTATATTGGTTATCGTCGAGTTCGAAGGTCTTGCCCACTGCTTCTTCTTCTCCTCCCCACCATTTTCTAGCCAATTTGTCGCCTACAACGGCAATTTTGCTATGGCTGTCGAAATCTTGCTGAGTTATCAATCGGCCAGCGAGAATTTTAAAATCATAAATTCTGAAAAAGGCTGGATCAATTTCTTTAATATGGATATTGCTCTTTTCCTTGCCACCCTCAGGAAGCACCAGGCCTTCGCCCAAACCACCCTTGCAAGCCGAAAATTCCTCACAATTTTCAAGTTGGCTGAGGTAATCAGCGATTAGAGGATAGCCTATAGAATAGCCTATATTATGAGTCTGCACATTACCATCCCCAAAATCTAATTTTATGCTGCATTGGGCACTCATGATGTAGAGAGTGCGGCCGCGATTGTATTCGGGGTAAATCGGAGCAAGGCGTATGTATTGGACCAGTGCAAACAGCATCGTCGATGCTATCGCCAAGGCCACGCCTCCGACATAAATCCCGGAAAATACGGGATTCTGCCGCGCCTCCCTCCAAGCCTGTCTTATGGTTTTACAGTTTGGCATAAGTTAATAAGTTTGGCATAAGTTAATATATTGTTTACCGTCTTCGACGGTAGTATCATTTAAGTTTCAGGGTCTTGTTACTCTTATAATTATTCATATCTGAGGTTACGACTTGGTCGCCTGGGGCGAGGCCGGAGATGACTTCTACGTAGTCGTAGTTGCAGTCGCCGAGGCGTACTTTGCGCTTTTCAAGCTCGTTGCCATTGACTACCCACAGGTCATAGTCACCAGCTCCCAAGTAGTAGCTGCCGTTAGGCAGACGCATCACATCATCCATTACATCGTACATCACATAAATATCCGTCTTGAGGCCCGAGCGCAATCGCTTGTTGCTATCATCATCGAGTTGGATGGTGAAAGCAATTGTGCCGTTGCTCGATGCTGGTATCACATTGCTTACCTGACCCGATAAGCGATCGCGCCCGATTTTCACCACAGCCGGGCTACCGACCGAGATGCGGTCGCCATAACTGTCTGCGATATTCCCCTCCACCTTGAAATGGCTAAGGTCGCTGATGGTGGCAATATGCTGACCCTGGCTAATGCTGCGGCCAATTTCATTATTGATATAGGTAAGTGTAGCTCGTCGAGGCGATAGAATTTTGGCATCATTGAGCGTGCGACGCATCTGCTCAAGATTTTTGTTGCTGATGCTAAGCTCGAGCTGTTTCACTTGAAGGTCAGCATCTCGCACTTTGCGTTCATTTACAAGTTGCTGTTGCAATTGCTCCAGTTCCAATTTGCCTGTGTTGTAAGCTAATTCGGCCTGATGCACCTTGTCGCCAGTGCCACTGCCAAGGTCGTCAAGATATTTCTCGTTCTTAAGCTCCACTTCAAGGCGCGCCACCGACATCTCTTTTACTTTGACTTGCATCTCCAGGTTTTTGAGATAGGTCTCGTTAGTGAGCTTTTGCTGATCGAGCTGGTACTGGGTCATCAGATTCTGATCAGCAATTTTTTCCAATTCAGTCTGGGTCTCTTGCAAATCGAGCAGCATCAAGGGAGTATCCACATCCACGCTATCGCCAGCCCGCCGATAGACCTCCACAATCTTTGTGGTAATGGGCGAGTTGATGATTTCTTCAAAGCCAGGCACTACCTTGCCGCTGGCATTTACTGTAGCTTCGATTGTGCCACGGTCAACGCGGCCAATCTGCAGGTTCTTGCGGGCAACGCTGGTGCGCAGGCTCGACATCAGCACCACAATCACCACAATCACAGCAGCAGCAATGCTTCCATATTTAATCATCGACAATCTTGCTTGGCGTCGTCGCTCAGCCTTTGGTATCTCTCTGTCCATATTTTATAAATTTCTACCAATATTGATATCAATAACCATACCAATCTACTAAAATTATAATTATCAAGTAATTACCCAATTATAAAATTGTCCGAAATCGTACACCATGTCCGACAAACATAAATAAATTATAAAAATTATCTATTTCTAAAATCTTTTTTGTACCTTTGCATTTTAATAAGAAAGATTAAAAATGCCTCAGATTAGTGACTTTTATGGAATAATTATATTTATGAATTATTCCGATCATAATCCACCTCACTTCCATGCATGGTATGGAAGTTATAAAGCTATTATCAATATCAATGATGGCATAGTAAAAGGAGAAATGCCTGGAAGAGCCATTAAAATGATATTGGAATGGTTAGATTTGCATAAGGAAGAACTCATCTCTAATTGGGAAAAAGCTCGCTTAGGACAAGTACTTACTAAAATTACACCATTAAGTTAATAGGCTATGTTTATAGAAGTCATTAAAGCACAATATGTCGGACTTTATACCTTAAGGTTATGGTTTAACGACCATACCGAAAAAGTCATTAACCTAAAGAAGTATTTAAAGGGGGAAATTTATCAACCCCTTAAATCCGATGACTTTTTTCGTAAATTTCAAATAAAATTCAATACCATAGAATGGCCAAATGGAGCGGATTTTGCACCTGAATTCCTCTATGCCAATGCTGAATAAATAAATATGATCGATCAAGAAAAGACAGTGCTCGTCACCGGAGCCGACGGCTTCATTGGCTCACATCTCACCCAGTTGCTTCTGAGCGAGGGCTATCGTGTGCGCGCATTAGCTCAATACAATTCTTTCAATTTCAATGGCTGGCTCGAAGGCATCGACAATCCTCGCCTTGAGGTAGTCAGCGGCGATGTGCGCGACGCACATTTCTGCCGTGATATCTGCCAAGGCGTAGGCACAGCCTTTCACCTTGCCGCCTTGATTGCCATTCCTTTTAGTTACGTAGCGCCTGATAGCTACATCGACACCAATGTAAAGGGGACTCTCAACATGGTGCAGGCTGCCCGCGACTGCGGTCTCGACCGCATCGTGGTTACAAGCACCAGCGAAGTTTACGGCACCGCTAAATATGTTCCTATTGATGAGCGCCATCCGCGTCAACCCCAAAGCCCCTACTCGGCATCGAAGATTGGAGCCGACGCAATCGCCATGAGTTTCTTTAATGCTTTTGAAACTCCGGTGACTATTGCTCGCCCATTCAACACCTACGGACCTCGCCAAAGCGCACGAGCCATAATCCCCACCATTATCACCCAGATTGCCAATGGCGCTCGCACCATCAAGGTGGGCGACCTCAGCCCTACGCGCGACTTCAACTTTGTCACCGATACCTGCCGTGGCTTCTTGGCTTTGGCCAACACTCCAGGCCTCGAAGGCAAGGACATCAACATTGCCACTGGCAAAGAAGTGACCATGAAGGAAACGCTGGAACTGATTGCCGAACTGATGCATGCCGACGTGACTTACGAGGTAGATCCGCAGCGCCTGCGCCCCAGCAAAAGCGAGGTGCGACGCCTTTTGGGCGACAATCGCGTGATAGAATCGCTCACCGACTGGCGCCCACAAGTGTCACTAAGAGAAGGCTTGCAAAAGACCATCGATTGGTTTACCAAGCCTGAGAACTTGACTCGTTACAAATCTAACGTTTACAACCGATGACACGCAAATCGATAATATTAGTCGGTGGAGGCGGTCATTGCCATTCGGTAATCGATGTGCTGGAGAAGCTGCGCTGGCCCATCCATGGCATTATCGACAGCAAGCTGCCCATCGGCAGCAAGGTGATGAATGTGCCAGTAATCGGAACTGACCAAGACATACCTCTCTTGCTTGAGCATCCATTCTTGGTGACAGTTGGGCAAATCAAAACTCCCGACGTGCGCATCCGCCTTCACCACCAAATATTAAATGCAGGCGGTGAATTGGCCACGGTAATTTCTCCCTTGGCCCATGTGTCGAAATGGGCTATGATTTCGCCTGGCACGGTAGTGATGAATTTTGCCAACGTGAACGCGAATGCTTTAATAGGGATGGGCTGCATAATCAACACCATGGCCGATATCGAGCATGACGCCAACATTGGCAATTTCTGCCATATCTCCACTGGAGCTATCGTCAACGGAGTGGCTACGGTGGGGGCTGAATCTTTTATTGGCAGCCACGCCACCATTTTCCAAAATGCCCATGTACCCGAAAGGTCGGTAATCTCAGCTGGCGCTATCGTTAGAAAATAAGGAGGATATGGGTTTAAGGTTTAAGTATTAAGGTTTAGGATATGATTTTTATAGCTGAGGCTGGAGTGAATCATAATGGAAGTATCGATACTGCCAAGAAGCTAATAGAGGAGGCAGCCGATGCCAATGCGGATTATGTGAAGTTCCAGACTTTCCGCACTGATGCCTTAGTGCGCCGCAATGCCCAAATGGCTGAATATCAGAAGCGAAATCTTGGCAAAGATGATAGCCAATATTCCATGCTCAAAGCATTGGAACTTCCCCCGGAAGCTCACATAAAACTTATAGAGCATTGCAAACAAGCTGGCATCAAATTCCTATCCACTGCTTTTGACCTCGAAAGCGCCAAGCTTCTCCACGACCTTGGCTTAGAGCTTTGGAAAATTCCCTCAGGAGAAGTAACCAATTATCCTTTGTTACGACAAATCGCTCAATACGGAGGCAAAGTCTTATTAAGCACAGGCATGTGCACTCTCGATGAGGTGAAAGACGCCGTAAAAGTGCTTACTGACAATGGAATTGCCAAGCATGACATCACTGTGCTGCATTGCAACACTCAATACCCCACGCCATTATGCGATGTTAACCTAAGAGCAATGGTGACTCTTGGCCATGAGTTAGGCTTAGATTACGGATACAGCGACCACACTGGTGGCATCCAAGTAGCCATGGCAGCAACTGCCTTAGGAGCCAAAGTAATTGAAAAGCATTTTACTCTCGATTGCACTCTGCCTGGGCCTGACCAAAAAGCTTCGCTTGAGCCCTTGGTATTTCGACAGATGGTAAGTGAGCTAAAATATATAGAAAAATCAAGCACTGAGAACAAAGACTTGGTAATCCTTGATTCCAATCCAGAAATGTTTGGAACTGATAAGAAGATTGTCACCGATAGCGAGCGAGAGAATATCTTTGTAGCTCGCAAGAGCATAGTAGCGGCGCGACCGATTGCAAAGGGTGAGATTCTGACCGAAGAAAACCTCACTACCAAGCGCCCAGCCACTGGCCTCAGTCCAATGCTTTGGCCTCAGGTGATAGGCACCCCTGCCATCCGCAATTTCGCACAAGATGAAGATATAGAGATATAAGTATTAAGTATTAAGTAAAGCCACCGTTTGGCCGGCGTTAGCGGCCACTCCTAAAATTATGCTACGAAGCATCGCCCGCATATTATTCACATTCCTTGCTGCCACTTTGATTATGGTGGTGTGCCAGTGGTGTTTTTGCCAAGGGCCACTCAACCTCACCTCCTCGGAAACCTGGCAAGCCATCTGGCACGGATTGAGCATGAACCTTTGCATGGCCGGATATGTGACAGCTCTTCCTGCCCTCCTTGTCATCATTATGGCATGCTTCAATCCTGCACATCATAGGACCTATTACAAAGCAATAGGCACATGCGAAATAATCGTCAAGATTTATTTCGTATTGATAGCATTCATCATCTCGCTGGGCGAGATGGCCAATTACACGCTCTATCCCTATTGGGGCTTTCCGCTCGACACCACTCCCCTATTCTACTTTATGTCATCGCCCTCATCGGCTATGGCAAGCCTCACCTGGTGGCAGGGTATCTTAGCAGGAGGGGTAATATGTGTGCTTACATGGATTTTCTACATGATGCTGCGCGATGCTTTTATCCTCGCAGCCAATTATGTGTCTAATAAGCCTAAAAATCGAGCGATTACAATCCCAGTGACAATTGTGATTACAGCAGCTCTGTTTATCCCAATTCGAGGCGGATTCACAGTTTCAACCATGAATGTGAGCCGAGCATATTTCAGCCATGACATGAGGCTTAATCATGGTGCTGTAAATCCTCTGTTCAGCTTCATGTATTCAGCCACTCATCAGACTGATTTCCGCAAGCAATTCCGCTTTATGGAGGATGACGAAGCTGAGATATGCTACAACACTCTTTACAACAACATCGAAAGCAGCTATTGGGTGCCGCTCGACAGCGTTGCACCTGATTACCAACCCGATATCCAGCTTATAATCCTCGAAAGCTTCTCGTCGCACTTGCTTCCGAGCCAAGGAGGCGAACCAGTTGCAATGCGTCTTGATAGTCTTGGGCGCGAAGGCTGGCTTTTTGAGAATATCTATGCCAGCAGCTTCCGCACCGACCGTGCGCTGCCCGCCATCCTCAATGGATTTCCCGGCCAGCCCACCACCAGCCTTATGAAATGGGTAAGCAAGCTTGATTCTCTCCCAGCAATTGGCAATAGTCTTAAGAATGTAGGCTATTCTACAGCCTATTTCTACGGCGGAGATATTAATTTCACAAATATGAACGCATTGCTCGTGGCTGGCGGATTCAAACATATAATTAAGGACACCGACTTTCCTATGTCGGAGAGGCTTAGCAAGTGGGGAGCACACGACGACAAACTTTTTCAAAAGGCTTTGGAATATGCCAAATCGCCCAGCGACCAACCTCGATTTACAGTAATCCAAACTTCGAGCAGCCATGAGCCCTTCGAGGTGCCTTATCAAAGCGCCCTTGCTGATGAGCGAGCCAACGCATTTGCCTTCACCGATTCTTGCCTTGGCGCATATATCGACAGCCTAAAGTCACTGCCAAGTTGGGATAAGACTATCGTGGCAATTGTCCCAGATCACTATGGGGCTTATCCACGCAGTTTGGAAAAACCCTTGGAGCGGCATCATGTGCCATTAGTTTTTGCTGGAGGCGCACTCAAGGATATCAGAATGATAGACGACAGAATATTTGATTTGATAGGCAGCCAGACCGACATTGCCGCAACCTTGGTATTTCTTGGCGGTGGTGACGCCAAGCCTTTCCGATACAGCAACAATCTTCTTGACCCTTGCCGCAGACCTTACGCCTTCTTCAGCGAGCCATCGTGGGCTGCGTTGCTAACTGACCAAGGCTTGACTGAAATTTCTGTTGAGAACCACGAGGTGCTGCAAGAGACTTCCAACCCTCAGGCTCTGCCTTGGCTCCAAGCCTACCTGCAAACCCTTTACAATGATATAGATGCCCGATGATTGATCAACTCCTGGAATGGGATACGCAATTTCTGCTCTTCCTCAATAATTTCAACCATGTCTTTGCCGACCCGATAATGAAAGAATTGTCAGGCAAGTGGATATGGGTGCCGATGTACCTGGGAATTGCTTTCCTTTTTTGGAGGAGGTTTGGGTGGAAGCGAGCCTTGATTCTGATATTTGCCGTAGGTGCGGCTGTGGCGTTGGCTGATAGTTGCAGCGCCAAAGTGATTCGGCCATTTTTCGAACGAATGAGGCCAGCAAATATCGACAATCCAATCAGCGCCTTGGTACATATTGTAGAGAATTACCGAGGTGGCAAATATGGCTTTCCTTCATGCCATGCGGCCAACTCGTTTGCCCTGGCTATGTCGTCGGCATTGATGCTTAGGGTAAGATGGTACAGCTGGTTTATCTTTATCTGGGCCCTATTTCAATGCTACACTCGCGTGTATCTTGGGGTGCATTATCCTGGCGATTTGCTTGTTGGGGCCTGCGTGGGCAGTTTCTTCGGCTGGCTTGCCTGGCACTGCACTCGCCGCTTCAGCAATCGCTATCTCAGCGCAGTATGGAAGGGCTTGCCAGTAATCTTTATCTGCCTCCTCACAGTATTAGCAGTAATTTTGACAAATACTATACTATTATTTTTCGAATAGGGCGTTGACTCGGCGAGGGTCGGCCCCGAGGTCGATGGCGCGCTTGGCATCAGCATGGGCGTCATCTAAGAGATAGTTGGCTTTGTTGAGCCAAGCCCGATAATAATATAGCTCTGGGTCATCGCCACAGGTGCGCAGACCCTCGCCTATCACATGCGATGCCTCAGTGTAATTTTCCAAATCAAGATAGCAGCCAGCCAAGGCAGAATAATACTCAGCTGCAGGGTCGCGCTCAATCAATTTTTCATAATAAGGGATTGCCTCGCGGCTCTGGCCAGTAAGAGAATACAGCGACGACATTGCTACCAAGGCATGGTCGCTATCGGGGTCAATCTGCTCCAATACCATGAAATCTTCTTCTGCGCCTTGGCGGTCGCCACCGTAGAGGGAAATTATCCCATGATAATATCTGGCAGTTGCATTGAGGGAATCACGGTCGATTACAGCAGAGAAATCGCGCCAAGCTTCCACATCTTGACCCATTTTAAGTCGCAGCAATGCACGATTGCAAAGCACTGTTGACATCGAAGGAGCCTTCTCTAAGGCCTCATTGTAGGCTTGCAGAGCCATAGAGTCTTGGTCGAGATAGCTGTAAATCATGCCCAGATTGCTTAGCAGAAGCACGTTGCCAGGATTATCAGGCTCGACCGCCATTGCATCCCTTAGGCGCATTATGGCCACATAATAATCTTGCCGAGCGATGGCGGAGTCGGCTTCGCCCGTAAGGATGAAATATGGGTCTTCTTCATCAATGTCCTTAGCAGGTCGGTCAGGATTTTCTTGCAGATGCTTATTGAGCAGCGTGGTATGGTCATTCTCGATCGGCTGCGCAGCCCACATTGCCAAGGCTATGAATCCAAATATAATTCCAAAAATTTTCTTCATAATGAAAAATAAACGATATCAATCATTTATTATTGTTATCCCGACACCCAGAAGACAAACAAGACTCCAGACAAGAGCCCTCTGGGCGCCTTTTTGAATATAAACAAATAACCCCCGATTACATCGGGGGCTACCTTGTAGAGTCCTCTGGGCTCCTTATTTTTCGTTTCTCTCGTCAGAAGATTTACTCGGCCGGATCCATCAAGATGGTCTGACGGTTTCCTTGACTGAGGATGTCCTTGAGCATATTCTGCACATCCTCGGTAGTGATGCTGTTGACAGCATCAAGAGCATCATGCCAGCTGTCAACGCCGCTGATAGCCTCGTCGGTCATGGCATCAATCCAGTTGTAGTTTTGGTCGAGAGCAGCATTGATGTTCTTCACCATGTACTCCTTCACTGGATTCAGCTCCTCAGCCGTGATTTCGTTGCACATATTATTGAGGATGGTGTCAATTTCTGCCAGCACTTGCTCCTTCATCTCAGGCTTCATCGGGAAGTAAGTCTGAATGGTGGCATTGTTCTTCGAAGTGTAGCCTAATCTGCTCGATGCGCCAATTGAATATACAGCGCCCATTTCCTCACGAATCTTCTTCAGCAGTCGGTTGCTCATCACCTGACCAATAGCACTCACCACATAATCATTCTTAGTAGTGTAAGGCTCGGTAGCTGTGATGAAGATTACACAGGTAGTCTGCGGAGTCTGCATAGCCTGAGCCCATTCGGTGGTGTCTGTGCCAGTCTTAGGCTCACGAGCAAGATTATAATCCCAGCCCTTAGTGGCGGTAGCAGCATCGGCAGGCAGAGTAGCCAAATATTGCTCTGCAAGCGGAGTGATTTGGTCAACAGTCACATCACCTACGAAATAGAATGTGAAGTCGGCAGCATTGGTTAATTGCGAACGAATCAACTCAATGGCCTTTTCACGATTTACATTATCGATAATGTTGGTGGTAAGCATTTGATTGGCAGGACTTGCAAAGAGAACCTCCATCATGCGCTTGCTGAAAGCAAAGTCGGGAGTTGACTCTTGGTTAGCAAGCATACCCTTCACAATATTCTGCAATGCACCAAAATCTTCCTCGGTGATATTGTACTCAGTCATGCTGGCATAAATCAGCTCCATCAATGTTGGCAGATCTTTAACAGTAGTACTACCTTTAAGCTCACGTGTATAATTACCAAAGTCATATCCTACGTAGGCTTGCTTTCCTTGGAGATATTTTTGCAAATCTGTTACGGTATAATCGCCCAGACCATGTTGCTCAAGCATAGAACTCAGGAACATCAGCTCATTAGCACGCTCATCGGCTATGGTAGATGTGCCACCTTTGGCCACTGCCATAAAGCGGATTTCATCCTTCTTGAAATCGGTATTCTTAACGATTACCTTTACACCATTGCTGAGCGTAAGCTCAGTAGCACCCCATATGGGAAGTTCTTGTGTGCCCACAACCTTGCCAGGAGCGGGAAGATTAGGAATCAGAGGCTCCTCTTTCATCTCATCCTTGTAAGGCTCGATATCCTCGGCATCCACCTTTGCAAACATAGCCTCAAACTCTTCAGCTGTAGGAACTTTCATACCTTCTTTGTCAACTGCCATTACCATCATCACACGATTCTCAGGAGTTACCATCTCAGCCAATGTCTGATTAATAGCTTCTACAGGAATCATTGGGATGATTTGGTTCATAATCTGATAGCGATCCTCGATTGATGGGATAGGCTCATGGTCTAGGAAGTTGTACTTATATTGATTTACATAAGTAATATTTTGCTGTTTGTCGCGTCCATTGTACTGTTTTTCAAGACGTGATAGATACTCGGCCTTAGCGCGATCATATTCACCAACGGTGAAGCCACCACGCGATGCTCGCAGAAGTTCACGGTAAGCGGCTTCCATACCTTCTACATAATCATCACCTTTAGGCAGAACTACTACATTAAGACCATCCTTGGTCTTGGCTACATAAAACTTGCCATATCCCGCTCCAGCTTGTGAGAATGGGCAATTGGGATCCAAAGCCAACTCCTGAAAACGCTGATTGAGCATTTGATTAATCATGTCAATCATATAATCAATCATGATGTACATCATGCTCTCTTTCATTTCATCAGGAATAGGATCCTGCTTGATAATCAGCTGTTCTACTGGGAATTCTAATTCAGCATCTTTACCAATTGCATAAATTGTACCAGGAGTGTCCTCAACCGGGATATACACGCGCTCAGCAGGATTTTCGGGCATTTGGATGGGCGAGAAATATTCTTTGATTTTGCCTTCGATATAGTCAACGTCGATATCGCCAACAACGATGATGCCTTGCTGGTCCGGGCGGTACCATTTCTCATAGTAGTCGCGCAGAGCCTGATATGGGAAGTTGTCAACGACCTCCATTGTGCCGATAGGCAAGCGCTGTCCATACTTGTTGTTGGGATACATTGTGGGGAGAATATCCTCCATGATGCGTTGCTGGCCCACGTTGCGGCTGCGCCACTCTTCGTGGATTACGCCACGCTCTTTATCAATCTCCTCGGGGTCAAGCAGCAGACCGTCGGCCCAATCGTGGAGAATAAGGAGGCAAGAGTCCTGCACGCTTGTGCGGTCAACAGGCACATTCGAGATGTTGTAAACAGTTTCGTCAATCGAAGTGTAGGCATTCAGGTTGCGACCGAATTTCACGCCTACGCTCTCAAGCCAATCGATTACCTGGTTGCCAGGGAAATTTTCAGTGCCGTTGAAGCACATGTGCTCAAGGAAGTGAGCCAAGCCGCGCTGGTTGTCGTCCTCGAGAATCGAACCCACCTTCTGAGCGATATAGAAATCAGCCTGACCCTTGGGTGTCTCATTATGGCGGATATAATAGGTGAGGCCATTGGGCAGCTTGCCAATGCGCACTGCACTGTCCACAGGAATAGGCGGCATTTGCTGGGCGCTTGCCTGGAAGGCAAAGCCAAAGAGCAAAGCAGAAATGAGTAATAGCTTTTTAATCATTGAGTTAAATAGTTGAAGTTTAACAGTTTTAAGTTTTAAGTTTTACGTTTTACGTTTTAAGTTTTACGTTTTACGTTTTAAGTTTTAAGAGATACATTTTTTAAATCTGAATTTAACAAATGCAGTGTTGTAGTGAAGTACAACACTGCAAAATTACTATATATTTTTGAAATGACAAAAAATTTCTTAAAATATTTTTATCATTTTTAAATTTTCCCTTCATTTAAGTTTTCCTTTAAGTTAAAGAGCCCCCTCTGAAAAAGGTATTTCTTAAAACTTAAAACTTAAAACTTAAAACTTAAAACCAACGCAAAACGTAAAACGTAAAACGTAATTTTTTTACTTATTTTTTACGATGGCCTCAGTGTCGCGGGCAATCATCAGCTCTTCGTCGGTGGGCACTACCATCACCGTCACCTTTGAATCGGGAGTTGAGATGATAGTCTCGGTGCCGCGAGTTACGGCATTGAGAGCTTCATCAATCTTCACGCCCATGAACTCAAGGCTCTTGCAAACGTTGAGGCGAGTACCAGCTTGGTTCTCACCTACTCCGCCCGTGAACACGATGATATCCACGCCATTCATCTCAGCAGCATAAGCACCGATGTACTTGATGATACGCAGTTCGTACATATCGAGGGCCAACTGTGCATTGGTGTTTCCAGCCTTGATGGCTGCCTCGAGTTCGCGCATGTCGCTCGATACTTCGCTTACGCCCAGCACACCGCTCTCCTTGTTGATGATCTTCTGCAAGTCCTGCGGAGTGAGGTTGTGCTTCATCATCAGATAAACCAATGCGCCAGGGTCAACGTCGCCAACGCGAGTACCCATCATCAGACCCTCGGTAGGAGTAAGTCCCATGCTGGTGTCAACGCTCTTGCCGTACATCACTGCTGTGATGCTTCCGCCATTGCCCACATGGCATGTTATCATCTTTTTCTCAGCGATATTCACACCAAGAATCTCAGCTGCGCGCTGGCTTACATAGCGATGGCTGGTGCCGTGGAAACCATAGCGACGCACGCCATCCTCAGCATAGTACTTGTAAGGCAGAGGATACATGAAAGCCTTCGGGGGCATAGTCTGGTGGAATGCGGTATCAAACACGCCTACCTGGGGCACATTGGGCATCAGAGCCTCGATGGCCTCAATGCCCGTGATATTGGCAGGATTGTGGAGAGGGGCCAGGTCGTAACATTCCTTCACTTGGTCGATAACCTCGGGAGTAATGAGCACGCTCTTGCTGAATTTTTCAGCTCCATGCACTACGCGATGGCCTACGGCATCGATTTCGTCGTAACTCTTAATCACTCCATCTACGGGGTCGGTGAGCAGGTCCATAATGGCCTTGATGGCTCCCTTGTGGTTTACGAGGCCAAGGTCAATAATAGCCTTCTCGCCATTGGGCTTTTTGTATTTCAGGAATCCGTCGGGCAGACCGATTTTCTCTACCCCACCCTCGGCCAAGGTCTTCTCATCACTGGTATTGATGAGCTTGTACTTTACGCTACTGCTGCCGCAGTTAAGCACCAATATATTCATAATTTAAATTTTTGGTTTTACGTTTTTGGTTTTACGTTTTAAGAAATAGAGTTTCTTTATACTTATATTGACATAAAAAAACGTATTTCTTAAAACGTAAAACTTAAAACTTAAAACGTGTTATTCCTTCATGCCAATTGCTTGGTTGCAGGTGATGATAATTGTTTTATAGATGTCTTCGGGGAAGCAGCCGCGGCTGAGGTCATTGACAGGAGCAGCCAAGCCTTGGAGCACCGGACCCACTGCCTGCACCTTGCCCAGACGCTGAACCAGCTTGTAAGCGATATTGCCCACCTCAAGGTTGGGAAATACAAGCACATTGGCGCGACCGCTAAGGGGCGAGTTAGGAGCCTTCATATTGGCTACTGATGGCACGATGGCGGCATCTGTCTGCAGTTCGCCGTCAATGATAAGGTTGGGATCCAGAGCCTTTGCCACTGCCAAAGCTTCGATAACCTTGTCAACGGCAGGACCCTCGGCGCTACCCTTGGTAGAATATGAAAGGAGAGCAACGCGGGGCTCGATCTGAGCTATGTCGTGAGCAGTCTTGGCAGCAGCCACAGCGATTTGGCCAAGCTGAGGAGCGGTAGGATCAGGCACTACGGCGCAGTCGGCAAATACCAGGATGCCATCGGTGCCGAAGGGCAGCCCCTCAGGCAGAAGCATGATAAAGGCACCTGACACAACCTCTATGCCAGGCATGGTCTTGATTACCTGGAAAGCTGCGCGGAGCACATTGCCAGTGGTGTTGCGGGCACCAGCTACCTGGCCGTCGGCATCGCCCGACTTCACCATCAGGCAGCCAAGATACAGTGGGTTGGCAGCAGTAAGGCGTGATTCCTCCTCAGTCATGCCCTTCTTCTTGCGCAGTTGCAACAACAGAGGAGCATACTTGTCGATTACTTTTTCGTCGGCTGGGTTTATGATTTTAGCCTTGTCGATGTGATTGAGCTTGAGCTCGGCAGCCAGCTCTTTGATTTCTACTGGGTCGCCAATCAGGATGATTTCTGCGATGCCGTCGGCAAGGATGTTGTCAGCGGCAGTGAGGGTGCGGGGTTCGTTGCCCTCGGGCAGAACGATGCGCTGCTTGTTAGCTTTGGCGCGCGCGGTAAGTTTCTCAAATAGATCCATAGATTATTTTAGGTAATAAAATTGATTTTCAATTATTGTATTTGTAATATAATTGCTAATAACAAGCAAAGGTAAGAATTTTTAATGAAAAATCAAAAATTAGTTTTCACTTTGACCATCAAATTAATTAATATTGCAAATTATTAACCACCCAACTCATTGTAATCGGGTATATCGCGCAGAAATTGGTAATGGTCGCCTGCAATGCGGCAGCAATAATGGGCCATGCCATTGCTCACCTTCAGCACATTTACATGCAGCACCATATTATAGCGCACAATCTGGTCAAATACTGCCCGGCTTATCTCCACAGCGGGCCTTTTATACTCCACTATGGCCAGAGGCTGGGCAAATTGGTCGTACACGATAGTGTCGCAGCGGCACTGGCACCCATTCTGTTCAATGCCAACTTCATTGGCCATCCAAGCCGCTGGATAGTGGCGGTGCTCAATCAGAAAATTCACAAAATGCTGCCTCACCCACTCCTCAGGAGTAAGTGCTACCCACCGCTTGCGCAGCCTGTCCCATACCTGAGTCTGGTTGCCCTCGCGACGCATCTTTATGTCAAAAGCTGGCAGATTGAGCATGGCAAATTTTTGTGTTTTTGAAATTTTTGTATTTTTGTCAGTCCCGCAGGGGAAAAATTGTGTATATGTCAGAAATAATTTGTAAATTTACGAATTATTTCTGAAACCACAAAATCTAAATAAAAATGGCAGCACCTGCCGTGACATACCAGAGCCTTCGCAATCAGATACTGCAAAGCGACCTTGCTCCCGTGTATTTGCTACATGGCGAGGAGGGCTATTACATCGACCAGCTGGTAAAATTGTTTGAAAATGTGTTGCCTCCAGAAGAGCGCGAGTTCAACCAATATATAGTGTATGCCCCGTCAACACCTATGATGCAAGCCGCCGACCTATGTCACCGCTTTCCAATGATGGCCGACCGACAGATGGTAATCATCAAGGAGATGCAGAGCATAAGAGCCGACGAAGTGGACAAGCTGCAGCGCTATGTGCTCAATCCAAGCCCCAAGACAGTGCTTGTGATGGTATTCCGTGGAGCTACGGCCAAGGGCAAGGAGCTCATGGCAGCCGCCAAGAAGAAAGCCGTAATCTTCGAGAGCAAAAAGGTAGCTGACTATCAAATGGCCCCGCTTATCGATTCACTTATCAAGGAAAAGGGACTCCGCTCAGAGCCTAAGGCAGTGGAGATGCTGCGCGACTTCATTGGGTCGGATCTCAGCCGTATGTACAACGAGATTGACAAACTGGCAACTATCCTTGGCCCAGGAGCCACAGTCACACCCGAGGCCGTAGAGCGCAACATTGGCATTAGCAAGGAATACAATAATTTCGAGCTCGTAGAAGCGCTGGCCGAGCGCAATGCCGTAAAGGCCATGAAGATTGCCGAATATTTCAAAAGCAATCCCAAGGCCAATCCCTTGGTTATGACCACTGCCCTGCTCTATGGCTATTTCTCTGACCTGTTGATAGCCTTCTATACCAAGGACAAGAGCGATCACGGATTGCAGGATTCATTAGGGCTGAAGAGCAGCTATGGCCTGAGAAAGTTCAAGAGCGGAATGCGCATGTACAATGCGCGCCAAGTGATCGAGGTGATATGGGCTCTGCGGCAGTTCGACACCCAAAGCAAGGGCCAAGGTTCGCGCCAGGACCAGTACGACCTCTTCCACGACCTCATCTTCCACATCCTCACAGCTCGTGGCGATTTGGGTGTATAACTCATGTGGAGTTGACATAAATACAAAAATTACAAAAACACAAAAAATACAATTATTTTTTGTAACTTTGCAGTGTGAAATAAATCAACTTTAATTAAAGCCAATGATGCGACGGCGTTAGCGTCGCATAAAGAAAACTTTTCAACTTAAAGATATAATAATGAAATTACTCGAAGGAAAAACTGCCCTTATCACTGGTGCTGCTCGCGGCATCGGCAAGGCTCTCGCTCTTAAGTTCGCCTCAGAAGGCGCCAATATCGCATTTACCGACCTCGCCATTGACGAAAATGGCAAAGCAACCGAGGCAGAAATTGCTGCTCTTGGCGTAAAGGCTAAGGGATACGCCAGCAATGCTGCAAATTTCGATGAGACTCAGAAAGTGGTTGACGAAATCGTGAAGGAATTTGGCCGCGTTGACATTCTGGTCAACAATGCTGGCATTACTCGTGACCGCCTCATGGCCCAAATGACCGAGGCCGACTGGGATATGGTGATTATGGTGAACCTAAAGAGTGCCTTCAACTTCAGCAAAGCCGTTCTGCCTGTGATGACTCGTCAGCGTGGCGGTTCGATCATTAATATGTCGTCGGTTGTCGGCGTGCACGGCAACATGGGCCAGGCCAACTATGCAGCCTCGAAGGCTGGTCTTATCGCTCTTGCCAAGAGTATCGCACAAGAAGTTGGTCGTCGCAACATCCGCGCCAACGCCATTGCTCCCGGCTTCATCGAAACAGCCATGACTGCTGCTCTGCCCGAGGAGGTGCGTGCCGAATGGGCCAAGAAGATTCCATTGCGCCGAGCAGGCCAGGTTGAAGACATCGCCAACGTGGCTACATTCCTCGCCAGCGACATGAGCGCCTACGTCACCGGACAGGTAATCCAAGTAGATGGTGGCATGAACATGTAACGAGATAAAAAACAGGGGGCTCCCGTGGCGGGAGCCCCCTGTTTTTTATCTCGTTATTGCAGATTTCCAGCCTCAGCTTGGTTAATCATATCCTGGCTGGCAGTGATATAGATCTCTACACGACGATTTTGTGCGCGACCCTCGGCAGTGTCATTGCTGGCTACATAGTCGGCCATAGGCACGCCCTCAGCTGAAAGGCGAGTAGCAGGCACGCCGCAGTTGACCAAATATGAAAGCACTGCAGATGCGCGAGCATTGGCCACGCGTGTATTGGCTTCCATCGAACCAGTGTTGTCGGTAAAGCCATAGATCTGCACATTGGTGCCAGGGTTGTCGATCAAGTTCTGAGCGAACTTGGCAAGCTGAATCTTGGCATTCTCACTGAGTTCACTCTTGCCAGTAGCGAAAAGAATACCGCCCTCGAATGTAACCTTGATAGCTTGCAGACCATTCTGGTCGGTAGTCTGCTCAACGGTAGCTGTCTGAGCCAACTGCTCTTCGAGTTCTTTCTGCTGCTTGTCCATCTTCTTTCCAATCAATGCGCCAGCACCAGCGCCTACGCCAGCACCAACTGCTGCGCCAATAGCAGCGCCTTTGCCGCCGCCAATCAGGGCGCCAAGGCCTGCGCCAAGTGCAGCACCGCCGCCACCACCGATGGCAGCACCTTTGCCAGTATTCGACATCGAAGAACATGAGGTTTCACCTACGAGGAGAGCCCCGCACAGCAGAGCGATTCCTGCGATCTTGAAGAGTTTCATTTCTTTTCTTAGATTAATTTTTTATATATCTGTATTTACACTGCAAAGTTAATAATAATTTACGAAATAACAGTCCTCAACTCTGCATTATGACATTTTTTCTCTCAGAAAAGGTAGCCGACGCCGATTGAGAAGGTGTTGCGTCGGAAAGTTTGGCCTGGGTAGGCAGCGCCATCCGCCATATTTGTCATGCCTATGCCGCCGCTGATATCACATATCCAGTTGTCGCTGTAATAGAATCGCACGCCGAATAGCCACTGGGCATCCACTCGATGCCATCCATGATCGTAAAGGCTAATCTTGTCATGAGTGGAATTTACATATTGCTGGAGCGTAAGACCTACGTTAATCTGGGGCCCGGTGAATACAGAAATGGCCACATCATCGGTCACATCGAATCGGAAGCCAAATACCATTGGTATTCTAAAACCTGAATTGCGCAGCGAACCTTGGGGCGTCAGAGGGTAATCCAGCTCAATATCATCGCGTATATTTTGGCTGATAACCATTGTGTTGTAATAAACTCCCACGCCAGGCTCGATGTAGGCATTCATAAACAAGGGGATATTGATAAAAGCACCAGCACAAAGGCCAGAACCGCTATGATAAGTAGGAACCATGTTGTTGAAACTTGTCGAAGGCGTGTTAAGATCCCATGAGAGGCGCACGCCAAATCGGGTGTGGTTAGTGCCGGAATCAAACCAATCCTGCGCTGTCGCGCCCAATACACATAATATGCACGCTATGATTAGCAGTGTCCTTTTCATATTCACTCTATATATTTCCTTAATAATTAAACAAACGAGAAGAGCCTTGCAGCCCTCCTCGCCAATTAAATAAGGTTAAGAGATATTTAATAACGTATTTTACGCACCGTATTGCCCTGCTTTACAATGTAAATGCCAGGAACTAAATCAATATTGCTTGGCATCCGGCGCCCATTCAGGTCGTACACCTCAATTTCAGCTGGATCAACCTCTACAGCTGATATCCCCGCTTCGGTATTATTCATATCTACGATGTAGGAAAATTCATTTTCTGATGCGCCTTGGTCCCAATAATTTTCCATGCACATGCCAATAAGGCTGAGGTCAGCGCTTGCACAAGCCAAGCCAGTATTTAGGCCTTCGGTCCCCACCTCTCGGCCTTTCTCATCATAGATGTAATATTCATGGCTCATCTTTTGCTCCATCCACTTGTAGGCTTCCGGATTGCGCTCATTCACATAATCTTGCAAGAGCTGAAAGGTCTTAGAGCCTGGCTTTCGGATATAAGCATTAGCGGGCATGTCGATATAATTGATGGGACTTGAGGCCAGCATATAGCCCTCGTCGTTGACAAAGGTCGAAAGATAATCTATATTATAAAATGTAAAAGTATCAAAAGTGTTTGCTTCAATATCGAATAGATAGAGGCCGCACTCGTAAAGACCTGTATTCCAATCAAGCTTTATAGCCTGGGCAGCCAGAAATTGCCCCTGCGCCGAAAGGCATTGGTTATTCGATGAGAACTGCGGGATTGCCTCCTCAAGCTCATACACCATTTCCATCCAATCGAAATAAGCCTCGCATTGAGCTGTGTAAGCATCCTGCGCAGCATTGTAAGCAGCCAATTCTTCGGCTGTCATATAATTTGTCAACTCAGGATAGCCCCCCAAGAGCCTCCAATGCAGCTTCCCATTCGGCTAAGGCAGCCTCATAGGCAGCAAGCTGCTCGTCGGTGAGGTAATCCATTATCAAGGTATAGTTGAATGTAAGAATCCACTCGCCATAGGTAGACACCAACTCTTCGCGCACATCATCATCCACAAAGTCGATGTAGAGGGGTCTCTCATCGTAAAGCGCCTTGTAGGCGTCATAGGCCTCCTGATAAGCTGCCAAGGTGGCTTCGCTTGCATATTTATCAATCGTTGGTGCCTGGGGATAAGGTACTGGATTGCCCAAATCAATATTATTTGGATTTGCGTCCCACAAGAGTTTATAGCTCCATTGTCCTCCATTTTCTTGGAAAATAATAGGTAGGATTACCTCGCCTGAATAGTCGGTGTACTCTCCTGCCACCAACTTTCCATCTGCACTGATCCAATTGGCTGTGCATTGCTGAGGCTCACGCCCAGTAAAATCTTTTTCAGGATATGGCAAAGTCACAGGTTCGCCAAATTGCCCATTGCCATTCATGCTCCATATCACAGGGACAGTAAAATTATCTTGCCTCGACACAGTGCCGCAGATGCGCTCACCGTCGGGTGTGATTCCTTGAGCTGCTGACCATACATCATCCGAACCTAAAGGTAGAACATTCCAAACTCCATTTGAATAGAAGACAGCCAAACCGTTGCTATCCGTGGCCACTAAAATGCCATTGTCGCTGACATAATTGCCCTCGCCAAGCGAATAGGCCATGTCTTCAGCATTTTCGATTGTAGAGATGGCTCCTGTGGCAATGTCAATCAAGGTGATTACTGTGCCATCTGAATTGCATCCAGCTGCATACTTGCCCTCAGGGGAAATTTGGTCAATTTGTGTGTCGGGGATTACCACATGCGTCTCAAGCGCCCAAACCATAGAGGCCGAGGAAAGGGCCGAGGCCATCAATAGCAAGTGTTTGTTCATACCTTTTCCTATAATACAATTTGAGAGAGTAAATTTTTATTTGGCAAAGTTACGAAAACAAAAGGAAAAATAAGCTATTTTTAGTGCTAAAAATGCCAACAAAAAAGGCAGCGGATCACCGCTGCCTTTTTTCTTAGGGAAATCTGGATTTAGAACTTAACAGCCTTGGCAGTAGCCTTGCCGTTAGCATCGATAGTGCGAACGATGTAGATACCGTTCTTCAGGTTGTTGGTGTTAGCCACGCGACGGCCCTGCAGGTCATAGTACTCGGTGGTAACATCGCCCTCAGCAACTACAGCGTCAGCAATGCTGGTGTATACTCCCAGAGGTATGATATAAGATTCGTAACCAATGGTCCAATCCCAAGGAGTAGCAGTCCATGAAGCAAATACGCTCATATCGGCGCTACCACAAGGTGAACCAGAAAGTACACTTGTAACTTCTACTTCTGACCATGACCAACCGTCATACACATAGTCAGTATAAGTTTGAGTCATATTCTCAATCATCCATGCATAGGTCTCAGGATGAGTGTTTACAATTGTGTCAGTGAAAGGCACCCATTCATCATTTTGGCAAACATAAGCCTCACTATAAGTGTAGCTTGCGCCCTTACCCGCATATACAGTACCATTGTTATCAACGAACGAAGCAAGGAAGTCACCTACAGGCAGAGTTTCATATGTGCCATCCTCAAGGTTGAATTTATAGGTAGTGCACTCTACTTCGGCTGAGTACCAATCCTCTTTGCGTGAATTTGTTACAGCATATTTGCCATTAGCTGACATATAAATATCGTTGAACTCAAACTGAGGAACAGAGCTGATGAGTTCGTAGTAAACGGTTTGCCATTCGTAGTATTTGTCAACTTCCTCATAGTAAACTTCCATGGCTGCTTCCTGGGCTGCAATTTCTTCCTCGGTAGCGTACGATGCAAGTTGAGGTGAAGTACCTACAGCCTCAAGCTCTATCAACCAATCATCGTAGGCATTTTCATAAGCTGCATATTCTTCTTCGGTGCAGAAACTCTGCACATAGTAATTGTATTCAATTACCCATGAGCAGTCATATCCCCAAAGGTCGGTCCAATAATCAATAGCCTCTTGGAGCTCCTCTTCTGTCATGAAATCAGAAAGGATAGGCTGGGTGTTGTAGATACCATAGTACTCTGTTTGCCATGCTTCATAAGCTGCATCATAAGCTGCGATTTCTTCTTCGGTCATGAAATCCTGCAGATAAGGATAGCTGGGGTATTCGGGCTCAGGACCAAATTCTACACCAGTAGTGTCAATGTTCCAAAGAAGCTCATATTCCCATTCCCCCCTCTTCATTCTCGCGATATACGATGGGGAGACATACGCTACCTGCATAGTCGAGATACTGACCATAGATAGTCTTGCCATCATCGCTGATGAAAAGTGCAGTTACGTACTGAGGATTGCGGCCAGTCCAGTCCAAAGCAGGATAAGGAAGCTCGATATAGTCATCATAACCGCCAGCTGAATTACGATACCACACTACAGGCTGCTGCATGGTTTCTGTCCAGCTGTAACCACAACGATTAATCTGACCGCAAATGCGGCTGCCATCAGGAGTGATACCTTGTGAGTAATTCAAAATGGTACCGTCACCTGCCTTTACAGGAAGTGGGAAAAGTTCGTCCTCTTCCCAGCTGTAGTAGTAGGGATATTCTCCATCGTCAATCGACAGAACCATCACGCCATCATCGCTGATGTAGTTACCCATACCGGGAGAATATACATAGCCAGCAGCAATTTCATCATCTGTGCCAAGTGTACGCTTTTTGCCATTGACGATATCCACGATTGATGCTGTACCCATTCCATCATCAATACTGCCAGCGAAAGCGCCATTTGATGAAATACGGTTGATTACCAAGCCTTGGTAAGAGGCAGGTTCATCGAGAGCCCAAGCGGCAGAACCAACTGCCAAAGCCCCTGCAAGCAGAAGTAAATTTTTCTTCATATGCAAAAAAGTTAGATAATAAAGTTTTGGTTAATTAGGAAATCCTTAGATTTCTTATCGCAAAGTTACAAATATTTATCTTATTTTCCACTATTTAAATGTTAAATGTTAAGTTTTGCCATATTTTTATCGACAAAACTCAACATTTTAACATTCGTTTACATTTATTCACGATTACATCGTGGAGTTTTTCACTATGAAACCTCTTCGAGGTTTACTTATAACGCGCCCAACGCACGAGCTCGGCCATCGAGGGCTTCTTGCCGTACATAAAGATTCCTACACGGTAAATCTTGGCGCAAACCCATATCATGGCTATGAAGCTGGCATAAAGCACAACCAGCGACACCCATATCTGCCAAGCGGGGATGCCAAACGGGATGCGCTCCATCATTATCAAGGGCGACGTAAGCGGTATCATCGAGGTCCAGAAGGCCATGCTCGAATTTGGATCAGTGGAAACTGTAAGACCAATTATCAAACCAATAAAGATTGGAATCATGGCGATGCTGGTAAGCTGCGAAGCATCCTGCACATTGTCCACAGCGCTGCCAATGGCTGCGAAGAAAGAGGAATACAACAGATAACCGCCAATCAAGAACAAGATTGCATAGCCCAGGAGCGACAAGATATAGCCCACATCGCTAAGCTGATTCAGAATCGAAATCAGATCCATTTCACCTGATGCCTTAACCATTGATGTAACCATGGGCACACCCCAGAAGCTGAGAGCTGCCATCACTATGCCCCAAATCAAAATTTGGGTAACAGCCACCAGGCCTACGCCCATAATCTTGCCCATCATCAGGGTATAGGGCTTGACACTCGATACCACGATTTCAAGCACTCGGTTGTTCTTCTCCTCGATAATCGAGGTCATCACCATCTGACCATAAATCAGAATAAACATATACAGCATCATCGTGAACGCAAGGCCTATGAGATAAGCCAACATCGACGAGGTTTCTTTCTCCTCGGCCTGGTCGAGGCGATAGGTGGATAGGCTTACATTGGCTTGTACGGCCTTTAAGATTTGCTCAAGGTTTTCGATATTATAGCTATCGATGCGGATGGATTCGATTCGCTTTTCAATCTGCCGAGTGATAGCCTGCTCGGTGGCCATCGACGAGGCGGTGTGGGTATAGAGCTGAATGTTGTTGGGATTCTCCACAATATCGCTGCCGATGACCAGTATGGCATCATATTGGTCATCGCGCTTCACGGAATCGAGAGGCACCACTGGGTTTACCACTTCAAACTGCAACTCGCCATCGCCCTTGAGCGAGGGGGAGATTTGCTGGCTGTAGTCAACCACAGCAATCACTTTATTTTCGGGTTCGGCCAACACAATCACCAATGCCAGCACAAACATCATTGCCAGCATCAGAATGGGCATCAAGATTGTGCTTATGATAAAGCTCTTGGTTTTTACGCGCTCCAGGTATTCGCGCGCTATTATCAATCGTAAATTCTTCATAGTCTCATGAAATTACAAGTTACAAATTATAAATTGCAAACTAAATCACTTGTCATTTGTCACTTGTCACTTGTCATTAAAACTTGGTGGCATAGCCTCGTTGCTGGCCTCGACAGCCTTGATGAAAATTTCGCTCATCGACATAATCTTCGGTGCAAAGCTGATTAGCTCCACTGCCTCATTGGCAGCTGCTATGGCCGGGCGGCGTGCATCATCATCTTTCAGCTTAATCTCAGCTTGCAGAACGCCCTTGCCATTTGAGCCCTTGTCGGTGACATAGCTGCAAGTGTTCTCGAGTGCAGCCTTCAAGGCATCGAACGAACCGGTGTAGTTGACCAAAGCTTTGTTATGACTGTATTGGGTGCGCAGAGTATCCACATTACCAGTGAGGATATTGCGGGAGTTGTTGATAAGGGTAATGTTATCACAAATTTCCTCGACTGATGGCATATTGTGGGTTGAGAAAATCACAGTGGCTCCCTCGTCCTTAAGGCGCAGGATCTCATTCTTCAGCAGCTCAGCATTGATGGGGTCAAAGCCCGAGAAGGGCTCATCGAAGATGAGAAGCTTAGGGCGATGAAGCACTGTTACGATGAACTGCACCTTCTGTGCCATACCCTTGGATAGCTCTTCTACCTTCTTGCCCCACCATGAAGATATTTCAAAGCGGTCAAACCATTCTTTAAGCTGGCCTTCAGCCTCCTTGCGGCTTAGGCCTTTGAGCTGAGCAAAAAAGAGTGCTTGCTCCCCTACTCGCATTTTCTTGTATAGGCCACGCTCCTCGGGCAGATAGCCGATATGCACCACATCCTCCTGGGTAAGCGGATGGCCGTCGAATGTCACAGTGCCTGAGTCGGGGGCTGTGATATGATTGATAATGCGGATGAGAGTGGTCTTGCCAGCCCCGTTGGGTCCAAGCAAGCCATAGACTTTGCCCTGAGGCACTGTGATCGACACATTGTCGAGCGCACGATGCCCAGTGAAATCCTTTACAATGTTTTCAGCAATTAATATATTGTCCATATTTTTCTAAGATTTCGTCAAATGTGATTCCGAGAGAATGCATTTGAGCCAGGAATTCTGGCACGATAGTATCGAAAAATTCTTGACGGCGCAAAGCCAACACTCGGGCGCGGGCCTCCTCGGTAAGGAAGTAGCCCAAGCCTCGACGCGTGATGATCACCCCCTCCTGCTCCAGCACATCAAATGCGCTGAGCACAGTGCGCGTGTTCACGGTGAGCTCTACCGAGAGCTCGCGCACCGATGGGATTTTCTGACCATCCTCCCACTGGCCGTCGAGTATGCGATTGTGGCACAGCTCCACAATCTGCCTAAATATTGGTTTGTCTGCCTTAAATTCCACTATATTTCAGTTTTTTATAAATGCCCCACATTATCCATGCCAATACAATAGTTGACACAATGCCAAGCGGGGTCATAACCATATCCATTAAATGAGCCATTTCTGGAGACAGTGAATTGTCCACATTGCCTGCCTCTAAATCCTCTCCTAATTTCAGAATATAATCTTTGCCTTTTTGGGTTACCATATAAATAACCCATATTGCACCAGCAATGCCAGAAAGGATGCCAAAGCAAACTGAGATTGCAAAGTAAGAAATAATGCCCCATAGCACTCGGTTGCGCTTCACTGTAATTACAACAAACAGCACAATAGACTGATAAAGCCATGCCATTACCCACCCCCAAAAACTGAGGGCCGAGATTCCGAACATGGAATGGAATTGGGTGTAAACTTCCTTGATTAAATTCCATAGATTCGGATTGAACGGAATTAAGGCAAACACTGTCAAATATGCCACGCCGGTTGTCAACACCATAACGCCACCCCATAGGTAAAGAATCAGAAACACCAACTTTTCTAATGGCTTCACGGGAAGCATTGCACAAAGCGAACGCATGTCGCGGCGCGCAAGACCAATGGGGGCCAAATAAAACATTATGGATATCATATACATAGGCCATCCGGCGAATCCAAACCCTTCATCAAACATCGAGGCCACTTCATTAACTTTCATCAGCCAAGCGGTCAGCAACACTGCTAATGCTGACAAAATCGGAAAAAAGATAATTTGCTTTTTAAGCAGCGGATAATAGAGCTGAAAGAGCATCCATACTCTGCGCCACGAGAAGCGGTTCTCATCACGTGCTTCTAATATTTGTTCACTGTATGTTGCTTCCATATTATTAGTTCTTGATTAGATTTACTATTTCTTCACCCACAGGACTAAGCAGCGCCGCATAGAGCAACTCGTAGTCAATATTAGTTTCTTCCTCGGCCATTTCATTGATCACAATAGCTCGGTAACCCTGCAAGTCAGACTCTTTATATAGAGCTTGTGGAGGCAGAGCTGATGAAATCACGAAGGCCAAGCGGCGGGTAATGCGCTCGACTGAGGCACAAAGCTCTATATGCCCTTGGTTGAGCATGATTACCCCGTCGAAGAGGTTCTTCATATCATGCACGGTGTGGGTGGCTATAATTACTATCTGGCCATCGCGGTAATTGCTGGCGAGCAACTGGTTGAATATCTTCTTGCTGCCGATGTCCATGCCGTTGGCTGGCTCGTCGAGCATAAGCAGATCGGTACCCAGAGCCAACGCATAAGCCACGTTGGCCTTTTTGCGCTGGCCAAGCGACATATCGCTAAGCTTCTCATCGCCGCTCATATTATAGGCAGCCAAGTTGTTGCGCAAGGCGGCAATTGAAAATGTAGGATAAAAACAAGCGTGGTGCACCACCATGTCGTTGATGGTGTTGAGTGGAAATTTTTCGTCCTCTGAGAGGAAGAATAGCTTGCTCAAGTCAGAGGGAGTGCGCTTGTCCATCTGGGCACCGTCCATCTGGTATGTGCCTTGCTCAGGCATCAGGGTGGTGGCAAGAATTTTCAGCAGCGTGGTCTTGCCGCTGCCATTAGGCCCAAGCAAGAGGTTGATGCCTGCGCCAATCTCAGCCGTGGCATCAATCAGCGCTGGCACTCCTCGGCGGTATGAAAAAGTGATGTCTTCTAATTTGATCATATCTTTGACCAATTATGGAGCGGCGGCTAACGCTCGCCGAACCGTGGCTCACTGGCGACTAACGCTCGCCGAACCGTGGCTTTAGTTAATATATTCTAATAATTATTTTCTACGGGTGTGACAGTGTAGCCAGCTTCGCGGAGGAGGGAGATGAGACCCTGGTCGCCTACAAGGTGGCCGCAGCCAACAGCTACCAAGATACCGCGCTCGGGCATCCACTCAGCCAGTTTGCCAACCCAATTGTGATTGCGGTCGAAGAGCAGTCGCTTGGCATGCTCAGGGCTTATTCCTGTCTCAGGGTCAAACATTATGGCTTCTACTGCCTCAAGATTCTGAGCTTTATAGGCATCTGCCAACTGCTGGGCCTTAACAATCTCAATGTCCCACTTTTCAATTGATTCGCTCAGATCTTTTGCCTGGATTGCTATTGGTTCGCCCAGCAGGATGTCGAGCTGTTCTTCTACGGTTTCAAATCCAGCCACTGACTTGCCTGCCTGCTCGCCTCGGTTCATCACAGTGACATCAAGCTGCTGAGTAGGATTGAAGTCAGGGAAGGCAATCATGCTCTGCAATGCAGCCAGTTGGGTGGAAACTATTGTTGGTTTCATGCCATTCATTTGCTGCAGCAAACCCTGCATTCCTGTCAAGGCTGCCAGCAGAGAGTCGGCCTTGGCATAAACCTCAGGGGCGAGCACTCTTTCGAGAGTGCTGTCAGCTGGAGCCACACCCATTTGCATGATTTTCTGAGCCATGGCTGTCTGATCCATATCGGCGCTTTTGATTTCGCCGCAGACTTCATCCACTGCCAAGATGGCTTCATTGAGGCCAGCCACAGAGTCGGTCCAGGCTGCGGGAGCGATATGGTGAGTTCCGAAGAGATAGCTGGTCTTCTCCAAACCGTTTCCCTCAACTTTCCACAGAAGTTGCGCGCTGGCTCCCATGGCCATGCCGCAAGCTAAAATCACTGTCAGAATCTTTTTCATTATGTATTGGAGTATTTTAATTAATGTCATTAATGGCATTAAGGACCTTAAAGACCTTAAGGACCTTAAAGACCTTAAAGACCTTAAAGACCTTAAAGACCTTAAAGACCTTAAAGACCTTAAGGACCTTAATGTGGAGAGTTATGCAGTGTTGTAGTGAAGTACAACACTGCAAAGTTACTGCTTATTTTTGAATTGACAAATATTTTTTGTAAAAATTTTCATAAATTTCTCTTTTTCCAACTTTTTTCTCCAATTTATTGGCACATTATGTGTAATTTTGCAGACGAAATTATTCTTTGCCAAAAATGACAATAACCCAGACCCTAAATCATATTACCCAAACTCTGACTCCAGTCGTGGGAGCCGACGAAGCTCGCGCAATGGCACGAGCCATACTGCAGGATCTCAAAGGCTACACCACCACTGAGCTGGCAATGCATGGCGGCCGCGAGCTTCTGCCCGAAACCCAAGAGCGCATCAGCCGTATTGTCACGGATATCCTCTCAGGCACTCCGATGCAGTATGCTGTGGGCAAGGCTCACTTCCATGGACGAGTGTTCAAGGTTAATCCCGACGTGCTAATTCCCAGGCCTGAGACCAGCCAGCTTATCGATATTATCGTGAAGGATTGGGGAGAAAAAGCCGACCTTAGCGTGCTCGACATCGGCACTGGCAGCGGCTGCATTGCCATCAGCCTGGCTCTCGACCTCCCGTTCAGCCATGTTACTGCGCTGGACATCTCACCTGAGGCCATTAAGGTAGCCAAGGAGAATGCCATGAATTTGAAAGCAAAGGTAGAGTTAGTGGAAGCCGACATCCTAAAAGCTATGCCTGATCGCACCTATAATATAATAGTGAGCAATCCGCCATATATAATGGAGAAGGAAAAGGCGCAGATGGATAGCAATGTGCTTGACCATGAGCCTTACTCTGCCCTATTCGTGCCAGATGATGATCCACTACTCTTTTACAAAGCCATTGCTAATTACGCTACCTTTGCGCTTGACCCTGATGGCACACTTTATTTCGAGATAAACCCGCTATGTGCTCAGGAGCTAAAGACACAACTCAAATACATGCGCTGGAAAGCCGAAATTATGCGTGATTACAAAGGCAATATGCGATTCATGGTATGCAAAAAGGCTTAGCCCTTGTTGCCTTTGTTCTCCTTGTTACCCTGGAATTATAACCTCATGGAATCAAAATCAATCACCCCCGACAAAGCCCAAATCCGCCTCGAAACCCTCTGCATGCGAGCGGAGCATTGCGAGGGCGAGATGCGAGAAAAGCTCCGCAAGTGGGGTATCGCCCAAGATGATGCCGACAAAATCATCGATAAGCTCAAGCACGACCGCTTTATCGACGATGCGCGATTCACTCGCTCCTATATGCGCGACAAACTGTGGCTCGCTCGCTGGGGGCGCATAAAAGTGTCGATGGCACTGGCTCAAAAGCGTGTAAGACGTGAGATCATCCAAGAGGCGATGGATGGAATCGACGAAGAGCGATATGTGCAGTCCCTGGCCGAATTGATTACAGCTAAATTGAAATCAAAACCAGAATTATTGGAAAGTGCCGAGGGCAGAGCCAAAATTTATCGCTTTGCTGCCAGCCGAGGGTATGAATCATCAATCATCTCAAAAGCACTAAAGAGCATAGTCAAATGAACCAGTCATTAAAATCGACCAGCGAAAAAAGCAATCCTAAGGCAGCATGGCTGCAATGGGCTGCCATGCTGAGCATGATTTTGTATTTCGACATAATGTGGTGCTACGATACCACCTTCACATCAATGGGTATGCCTTTGACATGGGTAAACGCCATGCTGCTTTCCTTGCTCCTGAGCATCCCAGCCCTGCTGTTCCATGCCCGCACTGTGCAATTGGTGCTTCTGGCTGCGGTAGGCATTTGGCTGGAGTGCAATCTGATGTACTGCCGCACGTATTTCAGCCACATTCCCCTGGGCAGCTATGCCTTGGCAAGCAATCTATCCGACTTTGGCAACAGCGTGATTGACTCGCTGCGATGGCGCGATTTGGGTTTCTTAGGGATTTTCATAGCCGCCATGTTAATACCGAGAGCCTCGAATGGGAAAGAGTGGAGAAAACGGTATATTCCAAATCCCACCACAGTGTGGGGGTACTTGGCTTGGATTGGATTTTTGACATTGGCTTCCGTAACGCTATTTTGGCAAAAAGGCGGATACATTACACACTGGCAGAACATGTATACTGCCAATTTCTTCACAACTCGTGTGCCCCAGTACACTCTCGTAGGCGCCCTTGCTTACGATTACATCAACACTGCCCCAACTCTAACCTATGAGCGCAAACAAGCAGTTGAGAAATGGCAAGCAGCACAAAAGCCGCTGACCGCCCTGCCAGATTCATTAGGCCACCGCAACAATCTGGTGCTTATACTGTGTGAATCGCTTGAAAGCTGGCCAATCGGCCTTACCCTGGAGGGAAAAGAAATCACACCTAATCTCAATCGAATAGTTGCTGACAGTTCTACGCTTTATGCCCCCAATGTGCTGACCCAGGTGGGCGCTGGCCGAAGCATTGATGCCCAACTCCTCTACAACGCTGGTATGCTGCCGCTGGAAAATGATGTATACAGCTTTGCTTGTCCTGAGCGCAACTACCATACCATAAACCAAGCCATGCGCCAACTTCGCGATGCGCGCAGTTACATACTCACTCCTGACAAACCAGTGGTATGGAATCAGCAGCTTGTGGCTCAATCTTTCGGCATTGATACTTTGGTGGCACGCGAATGTTGGCGCAAGGAGGAGATGATAGGGGTGCGCAAAAAGATTGGCGACCGACCGCTGATGCGCCAAATCGTAGAGAAGATGGAAAGCGGCGAAGTGTGGCCTTGCGGAGAAAATGCCTTTGTGCAAGTTGTCACATACTCAGGTCACAATCCATTCCCAATCCCCGAAGAATATGACAATCTTAAGCTGCAAGGGGATTATCCCGAACTGCTCAACAATTATGTGACTTGCGCCCACTACACTGACGAGGCCATTGGCATTCTAATGAATTACTTGAAGACACGCCCTGAATGGCCAGAAACATTAGTGGTAATTGTTGGCGACCATGAGGGATTGGCGGCCTATCGCCCAGAGTTTGCCAAAAACTATGACTGGGTAGCTAAGCGGCCCTTCACCCCGCTTATCATAGCAAATTCTCCCATGGCTGGAGAGAATGACAAGGTAATCGGCCAAGTGGATGTGTACCCCACCCTACTCCAGCTAATGGGCCTAACTGATTACAGCTGGCATGGAATTGGGCAAAGCATACTGCAGCGCGACTACACAAGCCCTGACCAAGACAGTCTGATGCAAGTGCGCAGCCGCGCCAGCGATACAATAATCCGTTTCAATCTATTTTAGATCACGCCAGAATGGCACTTGAATCCTGAATCCTACTTCAGCTTGCCGCTGCGTGCGGTTTCAATCATGCCCTTTGCAGGCACGATGTAGATTTCTACTCGGCGGTTCTTGCCACGATTGGTCACAGAATTGTTAGGCACAATGGGTTCGTCTTGGCCAATGCCATAGGGCGTAAGGCCCTCGGCAATGGTTCCCAACTCTTGAGTCAAGAATGCATCAATTGCATTGGCGCGTGCTGCCGACAATTCATCGCAATACTGCTCATCGCCAGTGTTATCGGTATGCACTGCCACAAGCACCTTGTACATAGTGGGATATCTGAGCAAATTGACAAAAGGCCGCAGATAACGCTTGCCTCCATCGCGCAGCGTGGTGGAGTTGGGCGCAAACAAATCATTGGCTGGAATGGTAACCATCACCACATCATCGTTGCGCACCAGCTCCACATCTTGATAATGCTTCGCCAGCGACTGGCGAATCTGCTCTATATGGGCTTGGATGGGGAGCACCGCCTTCTTGGGTACTTCTGGGGTGTTGATATTATCGAAGAGTGACAAGTCATCGGTATCCTGCGCCCAACCCATCAGGCAGCAGGCGCCTACGATGAAAACCGCTAACAGATGGCGCATGCTCATGGCGTCAATCCTCCTCGATGCTTTCTTCGTAATCTACCTCGGCATCCACGATGCGGTCAACATCGTCGAATGTCAATGGGCTGTTACGATCCTTGGCAATCATTTTCTTTACGTACTTCTTCAGATCCTCCATGTCGAGCTCATCGGGACCGTCCTCGAGCTCCATGCTCAGGAAACCATTGTCCTCGTAATAGTCCCAGATGATGTCGATTACGTTGAGAATCTCATCGTCGTCGAATTGCTCGCGCGAATTGGCGGGCAGTTTGGTGCGAATGTAATCAATCGCAGCCTGTTCGTCAAATTCCATGTTTTGGTTATAGTTTTGGTTAATGGTTACAGTTTAATTGTGGATTTTTGAGGGGCTTTGTTTTTGTACTTTTGTGCGTGGCCGCTGACGCCGGCCCAACGGTGGCTTTGTCACAGACTTAACAGCCCCTCGGGGAGATCGAAAGTTATTTTGTTTTCTTTTTCGTTGATTTCGGTTATAAATTCGTCGGTTATGGGTATATATATTATTGTAGAATCTGGGCTTTCCAAGATGAAAAGCTCATTTTCTGTGGAATCATCAATGTCAATAATCTTACCTAATTCTTTTCCCTCAGTGTCATAAGCCATGAATCCGCAGAGGTCCGATGCATACATGCCATCTTCAGGCGCATCTTCCATGTCAAATTCTGGCATATCCTCAATCGGCATATACACCTCGCGCCCCACATACGCTTGGGCCGCTTCCTGGCTGTCAATGCCATCAATGGTAAGCAACAGCGACTGGTTGCCACGCGGGCGCACAGCTGCAACGAAGAATGGCGTAAATATGCCATCGACATCCATCACCACGCATGAGCCTGCGCTGATGGAATCGGCCACATCGGGATGCTCGAACGAAACTAAAAGTTCACCCCGCACGCCATGGGTTTTGTTGACCTTGCCAACCAGGGCAACGTCATCTATCGAGATCATTTCTTTTTCTTCTTTTTAGGCAAGGGGAGGGTCTTAAATTCGCATAGCTCCATCTGGCCTGGCAGTATGTTGATTGCTCCGCGCGATATGTGGCGAAGGTCATCGAATATGCGCTCGTCGTCCACTCCATCGGGATTGAGATTGAGCAGAAGCTTCTTCATGTGGTTGGCCATCAGCAGAATCAAAGCATCGCGCTCTTCGCCCTCAGGCATACACGATGCATAATCTATCATATTGATGATGGTCTGGCCATATTGCTTGTACTGCACATTATTGCTGGGCAGCAACATAGGCTGAGGCTTGGTGTCGAGTTCCTCGGCTTGAATCACAGGATAAGGCCAATCGATATCGAGCTTAAAATCACTCATTATCGCCAACTGGTCCCACAGTTTGTGGCGGTATTCTTCGGGATCGCCTTCGCCAGGAAAGAGATTTTCCATGGTTTCCACAATGTTGTAAGCGCACACGTTGCGCTCTTCGCGATCGGGAATCCCAACGCAATATTCCACCATTTTCTGTATGTTGCGCCCATATTCGGGCAGTATCAGTTTCTTTAATCTTGTGTTATATGTCAGCATTTTAAAACTTTTTCTGTGCAAAGTTAAGAGTTTTTGATTGAATACCAAAATATTTTTCGTAACTTTGCATACCTATTTGCAACTAGTCCCCAAATTTTTTAGTTTACACTTACAATTTTAAGCTTTTGAATCCTACTTATCGCAATCTGAGAGCCCAGGAAATCAGCCAGCTCTCGCAACAAGGATGCACAGCCACCGATTGGCAGACAGTGCTTGTGGCGGAAGGCATAGATCTGCAGCATGTGCGCCACACCCGATTTTCGGGCAACATTCGCCTTGGGCTCTTTGAGAAGAGCTTCACCATGCCGGGCGGCATATGCAAGCATAGCGGCATCAGCATGGCTACGCTCCACAACGTCACTGTGGGCCACAACTGTTGCATCGAAAACATCAAGAACTACATTGCCAACTACGAGATTGGCGATGACACTTTTATCGAGAATGTCGATATAATTTTGGTGGACAAGCCTACAGCCTTCGGCAATGGCATTGAGGTGTCAGTGCTGATCGAGACAGGAGGCCGCGAAGTGGTAATGCACGAAAAGCTTAGCGCCCATGAGGCCTACATCGAGGCAATGTACCGTCATCGCCCTGAAATAGTGGCAAAGCTGCAAGAGATGGCCCATGCCTTTGCCAAGGAAAAGACCTCAGAGACTGGCACCATCGGCAGCAATGTCACCATCGTTGACGCTGGTTACATCAAGAATGTCAACATTGGCAGCTACGCCAAAATCGAGGGAGCAGGACGGTTAAAGAATGGCACAATTGTAAGCAATGAGCACGCGCCAGTGCATATAGGTTACGGCGTAGTGCTCGATGATTTTATTATACAGAGCGGTAGCCACATCGAAGATGGCACTATGCTCAGCCGCTGCTTCGTGGGGCAAGGCTGCGTGATGGGCCATACTTACAGCGCCACTGATTCACTGTTCTTTAGCAATTGCCAAGGCGAAAACGGTGAGGCTTGCGCAATATTTGCCGGCCCCTACACCGTAACTCACCATAAGAGCACCCTACTGATTGCCGGCATGTTCTCGTTCATGAACGCTGGCTCGGGTTCTAACCAGAGCAACCACATGTACAAGCTCGGGCCAATCCACCAAGGACATCTCGAGCGCGGCTCTAAGACCACAAGCGACAGCTACATCCTGTGGCCTGCGCGCATCGGAGCATTCTCACTGGTAATGGGTCGCCTGGTGGGCAATGTGGATTCATCAAACATGCCATTCAGCTATTTGATCGAGCAAAAAGGACGCACCTATCTGGCTCCCGCGGTCAATCTGAAATCGGTGGGCACAATCCGCGATGCGCAGAAATGGCCAAAGCGTGACAAACGCACTGACCCCGAAAAGCTTGATCAGATCAATTTCAACCTGCTCAGCCCCTACACCATGCAGAAGGCTATTCGCGGCATCAAGGTACTGAAACATCTGCGCGAGACCTGCGGCGAGACCTCAGAATACTTCTCTTACCACAATGCACGCATAGAAAACCATGCGCTGCAGAAGGGCATCAGCCTCTACAACACTGCCATCACAAAATTCCTGGGCAATAGTGTGATAAATCGCATCAAGGACCGCCCATGCGGCACCGATGAGGAATTGCGTGAATCGCTCAAGCCTGACTTCCCTACTGGCAACGGCGAATGGGTGGACCTGGCCGGACTGATTGCACCGAAGAGCGAGGTAGATAAGCTGATTAATGATACCCTGTCGGGCGAAATCGCCAATGTGCACGACCTGAATTTGCGCTTGGCTCAGATGCACCGTGACTATTACGACATGGAGTGGACTTGGGCTTACCAAGTAATGCTCGACTACTACAAGTTGGATCCAGAAAAAATCACTCGCACTGATGTGATTGACATCGTGAAGAAATGGAATGAGGCTGTAGTGTCGCTCGACAAGATGGTTTACGCCGATGCCAAGAAGGAGTTCTCGCTCTCAGCAAAAACTGGCTTCGGCGCCGATGGGTCGAGTTTCGACATGGAGCGCGACTTTGAACAAGTGCGCGGCCTCTTTGAATCGAACTCTTTCGTAAAGGCTGTGCTTGACCATATCGAGAAAAAGACTGCCCTGGGCACCAACACTATCAATAAATTAACGAGTAACGAATAATGATTAACCCATCCGGAAGTCTCCCTTTCCGGATGGGTTAATCACTATTCACTATTCACTAATCACTAAAAATTATGTGCGGAATTGTAGGATACATTGGTTTTCGGGAGGCTTTTCCGATTCTAATCAATGGACTGAAGAGACTGGAATACAGAGGTTATGACAGTGCCGGCTGTGCATTGCTGCACGACGGTCACTTGAATGTATATAAAGCCAAGGGCAAGGTTAGCGACCTGGAGCATGTGGCCGAGACCAAGGACATCAAGGGCACGCTCGGAATCGCACACACGCGCTGGGCCACTCATGGCGTGCCAAGCGAGGTGAATGCTCATCCCCATGTGTCGATGAGCGGACAATTAGCCCTGGTGCACAACGGCATTATCGAAAATTATGCCATCCTGCGCCAACGGCTCATGGAAAAAGGAGTGAAGTTCTACAGCGAGACTGACACCGAAATCCTGGTCAAGCTTATTGAATATATAAAAGATAAGCGCCACTGCGACCTGCCATCAGCAGTGCGCATGGCTCTTCACCAAGCTATCGGCGCCTACGCCATAGCTCTGATTGATGTGAACGAGCCCAACGAACTCTTAGTGGCTCGCAAGTCATCGCCGCTTGCAATTGGCATAGGCGAAGACAATCGTGAATTTTTCATCGCCAGCGACGCCTCACCTATTGCAGAGTACACCAAGCAGGTAATATATCTCAATGATGAGGAGATTGCAGTGATTCGCCGCGACGAACCTCTGAAAGTAATCACAATCCTCAACCATGAGGTGGAGCCGAATGTGCAGACTATCGACATCGACCTGGGCATGCTCAGCAAGGGTGGATTCCCCCACTTCATGCTTAAGGAAATTTTTGACCAGCCTGAAGTGCTGCGCGACTGTATGCGCGGACGCTTGCTTCCCGACAAGGTGGTGCTGTCGGCTGTGGAAAATTACAAGGATCGTCTGCTCAGTGCTCGTCGTTTCATAATCGTGAGCTGCGGCACATCGTGGCACGCTGGTCTGATTGGCAAGCAGTTGATCGAAACATTCTGTGAAATTCCCGTAGAGGTGGAGTATGCATCGGAGTTCCGCTATCGTCGTTCCACAGTGGATGAGCGCGATGTGGTGATAGCAATCTCCCAATCAGGCGAAACCGCCGACACGCTTGCAGCCATCGAGAAGGCCAAGAGCAAGGGAGCTTTTATATTCGGCATTGTTAATGCTGTTGGTTCGAGCATAGCCCGCGCCACCGACACGGGTGTTTATATCCACGTTGGTCCTGAAATCGGCGTAGCCTCCACCAAGGCCTTCACTGGCCAGGTGCTGGTGCTGAGCATGTTGGCCATAGCTTTGGCTAAGGCTAAGAATTGCATTGCACAAGAGGATTATTTGACTTTGATTGGCGAACTCGGCTGCATACCTGACAAAATCAACAAGGTACTGGAGCAGAATGACCGTATACGCGAATTGGCACGCATTTTCACCTATGCCCACAACTTCCTGTATCTTGGCCGAGGATATAATTATCCCGTAGCTCTTGAGGGTGCGCTCAAGCTAAAGGAAATCAGCTATATCCATGCCGAGGGTTATCCGGCAGCGGAGATGAAGCATGGACCTATCGCGCTCATCGACAGCGAAATGCCAGTTGTATTCGTGGCTACTCACCACAAGCTGCACAAGAAGATTATCAGCAACATGATGGAGGTGAAGAGCCGAGGCGGACGCATCATCGCCATCGTAACAGAGGGCGATGAGGATATGAAGAAGATTGCCGACGAGGTAATCGAGGTGCCAGAGACAGAAAACTGCCTCGTGCCTCTGCTAAGCGTCATCCCCTTGCAGCTGCTCGCCTACCATGTAGCCGTAGCCAAGGGCCTCAACGTGGACCAGCCCCGCAATTTAGCAAAATCAGTAACAGTTGAATAATACGCCACAGCGCCATAAGCCAGGGGCCAGTAACCGCCATCCGGATGGCGGTTACTGGCCCCTGGCTTATGGCGCTGCGGCTTAATTGTTATATTCTTGCCAGCTCTTGATCTTGATGTCGTCTTCGTTGAGGGCGCAGAAGGCCTCAATGAAAGCTCGCGCCAGACGGCTATTGGTGATCAGGGGGATATTGTGGTCAATGGCATCGCGGCGGATGCGGTAGCCATTGGTCAGCTCACGACGAGTCTGATCCTTGGGAATGTTGATGATGAGGTCGAACTTATGCTCAGCAATCATATCCACCACATTGTTCTCGCCATCTTCGTCGGGCCATGACACTGGGGTGCACTCCACACCATTCTTATTCAGGAACTCTGCCGTGCCAGCAGTGCCATACAGCTTATAGCCATTCTTCACCAGATTTTGAGCCGGTTCAAGCAGCTGCACTTTACCCTTGGCCCCACCCGAAGAAATCAGGATATTCTTCTTAGGCAGCTTATAGCCAGTGGCAATCATTGAGTTGAGGATGGCTTCGTTCATGCTGTCGCCAAGGCAGCCAACCTCGCCAGTACTGCTCATATCCACACCCAGCACGGGGTCAGCATTCGACAAACGGTTGAAGGAGAACTGCGACGCCTTTACGCCAATGCGGTCGATGTCAAACTCGCTCTTCTCAGGCTTTGAGTAAGGTGCGTCGAGCATAATCTTGGTGGCAGTCTCGATGAGATTGCGCTTAAGAATCTTGCTCACGAATGGGAACGAACGTGATGCACGCAAGTTGCACTCGATCACCTTAACCTCGCGGTTCTTGGCCAAGAACTGAATATTGAACGGACCAGAGATATTGAGCTCAGCTGCAATGCGGCGGGCAATTTTCTTAATCTGGCGCACTGTGCTGAAATATATATTCTGTGCGGGGAATACCATAGTGGCATCGCCTGAATGCACACCTGCGTATTCGATATGCTCAGAGATAGCGTATTCTACTATTTCACCCTTGTCGGCCACGGCATCGAACTCGATTTCCTTGGTATCCTGCATGAACTGGCTTACCACCACAGGATAGTCCTTGCTAACCTCGGTGGCCATCTCCAAGAATCGCTCGAGTTGCTCATCGTTGTAGCATACATTCATAGCAGCGCCCGACAGCACATAGCTGGGACGAACCAAAACTGGATAACCCACTTCGCTTACAAATTCCTTGATATCATCCATGCTTGTAAGAGCGCGCCAAGCTGGCTGGTCGATACCAAGCTTGTCAAGCATTGCCGAGAACTTATCACGATTTTCTGCACGGTCGATGTCAACAGGGCTGGTGCCAAGCACAGGCACACCCTGGCGGTACAGCTTCATGGCCAGGTTGTTAGGTATCTGGCCGCCAACCGACACAATCACGCCGCGAGGCTGCTCCAAGTCGATGACGTCGAGCACGCGCTCCATCGACAGCTCGTCGAAATAAAGGCGGTCGCACATATCATAGTCAGTCGAAACTGTCTCAGGATTATAGTTAATCATAATCGACTTGTAGCCAAGCTTGCGCGCTGTGTTGATGGCATTGACCGAACACCAGTCAAACTCAACCGAACTGCCAATGCGGTAAGCGCCAGAACCAAGCACTACTACCGACTTCTCATTCTTATACCACTCGATGCTGTTGTGCTGAGGCTTTAGGCAAGTCTTGCGCCACTCCTCGGTGGTCTTCTTGTCGGCATTTGTGGGCTCTACTTCGCCAAGATATGTGAAATATAAGTAATTGGTAAGTTCGGGATGTTCGCCACCTACGGTTTCGATGCGACGCACTGTTGGCAGGATGCCTCGATTCTTGCGGTCGCGGCGCACTTCCAAGTTGGCCTTCTCCATATTGCCCTCAGGCTTGAGCACAAAGCGGGCAATTTGGAAATCGCTGAATCCGGCAGCCTTCACCTCGCGCATCTTTTCATCGCTGATTTCTTCAAGGCTGTTGTAGGTGAGCAATTCGTTCTTCAGATCCACGATATTCTTCATGCGCTCGAGGAACCACTTGTCAATCTTCGTAAGCTCTTCTATACGCTCCACAGTGTAGCCATCTTCCAAGGCTTGGGCGATTGCGAAGATGCGGAGGTCAGTGGGATTGGCCAGCTCTTCATCCAGGTTCTCGAAGCGCACATGGTCATTTCCTACGAATCCATGCATGCCTTGGCCTATCATGCGCAGGCCCTTCTGAATCATTTCTTCGAATGAGCGACCGATCGACATAATCTCACCTACCGACTTCATTGAGCTGCCGATTTGGCGGCTTACGCCAGCAAACTTGGTAAGGTCCCAGCGAGGAATCTTGCAAATCATATAGTCGAGGCTTGGAGCAACATAGGCTGAGTTGGGTGTACCCATCTCACCGATTTGGTCCAAGGTATAGCCAAGAGCAATCTTGGCTGCCACAAATGCCAATGGATAGCCCGTGGCCTTAGATGCAAGCGCTGACGAACGGCTCAGACGAGCATTTACCTCGATGATGCGATAGTCGCCAGTCTCGGCATTGTAAGCAAACTGAATGTTGCACTCGCCTACTATATTAAGGTGTCGCACGCACTTTACGCTGATTTCCTGCAAGAACTTCACTTGGTCAGCTGTGAGCGAGCAGGTAGGAGCCACCACAATCGACTCGCCAGTGTGAATGCCGAGGGGATCAAAATTCTCCATCGAGGCAACGGTGAAGCAATGGTCGTTGGCATCACGAATAACTTCGAACTCAATCTCCTTCCAGCCTTTCAGGCTTTCCTCAACCAAGATTTGAGGGGCAAAGGTGAATGCGCTCTCCGCTATTTCAATGAATTTCTTCTCATCGGGGCAGATGCCCGAGCCAAGGCCCCCAAGGGCGTAGGCGCTGCGAATCATCACTGGATAGCCGATGCTTTGGGCTGCCTTCAAGGCATCCTCCATATTGGTCACTGCGTGGCTGATAGGGGTCTTAAGGTCTGCCTCGTCCAGCTTCTTTACAAAGAGGTCGCGGTCCTCAGTGTCCATAATGGCTTCTACCGAAGTGCCTAACACTTGCACTCCGTATTTCTCCAGCGTGCCGTTCTTGAAGAGTTCGGTACCGCAGTTGAGTGCCGTCTGACCTCCAAAAGCGAGCAGGATGCCATCGGGGCGCTCTTTCTTTATGATTTCTGTTACGAAGTGGGGAGTCACTGGCTGAAAATAAACAGTGTCGGCAATTCCCTCGCTCGTCTGAATGGTTGCGATATTGGGATTTACCAACACTGAACTAATGCCTTCTTCACGCAGAGCCTTCAAAGCTTGCGAACCAGAATAGTCGAACTCGCCGGCTTGCCCAATTTTCAGGGCGCCTGAGCCAAGCACAAGGACCTTGCTAAGTTTCGGTTTCATTGCTATATTAATTTTTCATGATTTCGTTTATGAGTACAAAGTTACAAATTATCTCCCAAAATACGTAAACAAACCGTCGATTTTCAAAAAAATTATTCATCAAATTACCAAGATATGGCAGAAAGTCGCTAACTTTGCATAAAATTTAGTTAACCTTGACGCTATGCCTCATTTTTCTAACAAAATTTGGATTACAGCCAAAGACTACATATTCATAACGTTTGGCATCGTACTTTACGCCTTCGGCTTCTGCGGTTTTATCTTGCCTGAAAAGGTGGTTATCGGTGGCCTTGCGGGCATTGGCACCATCGTATATTTTCTTACTGGCATTCCCGTGGGCGTAAGCAACTTGGTGTTCAACCTCATCTTGCTTGGAATGGCTTGGAGATTAGTTGGCAAGAACTTTGTAATTGCTACCATCTACGGTGCTTGCGCCATTTCATTCTTTATCGGTATTTTCCAACCGCTTTTTCCTGAAGCCCTCACTGACCAGCCATTCATGAATGTGGTAATCGGAGGCACCCTCTGCGGCCTGGGCATTGGCACTGCCTTCATCCACAATGGTTCCACTGGTGGCACCGACATCATTGCCGCAATGGTAAGCAAGCACACCAATGTCACTATCGGGCGCACGATTCTCTATGTGGATTGCCTTATAATCTCATCGAGCTATTTCATCTTCCACCATATCGAGACTATGGTATTCGGCTATGTGGTGCTGTTCTTGGTAAGCTACCTCACCGACTTGGTAATCAGCGGCAACCGCCAAGCTGTGCAATTTACCATCTTCTCACGCAACTGGGAAGAAATAGCCACTGCCATCAACAATGATGCTCATCGCGGCTGCACCGTATTCACGGGCGAAGGCTGGTACAGCAAGCAAGAGGTGAAAATGCTGCTGGTGATGTGCCGCAAGATTGAGGCCGTAACTATCAGCCGAATTGTAAAGAGCATTGACCCCAATGCCTTCCTGACGCAGGCCCGCGTAGGCGGAGTATATGGCAAAGGCTTCGACGAATTGAAAGTGAAGATGAAGCCGCCAAAGCACAACGAACAATCAGCAACGAACAATGAATAAAATTTTAAAAAGACTCATACTGGCCCTATGCTTGGCCACTGGTCTGAACGCACTGGCTGCAGAGCCTGATTTGCAGCAAAGACCGCATGACCCAGAGGGCGACGTGCCTCTCTACGACAGCACAAGACCAGAAAAATGGATTGAGTTCCAACCTCACGTATCTGTAGGCCTTAGCACAATTGTGCAAGATTACGGCAGCAAAATCCCTGGGCTGAGTGACTTTATGCTATCTCCCGGATGCCGCATGAATCTGGGCCTTGATATCCGCTTTTGCATACGCAATTCATTTGCCTTAGCCACCGGTCTGGAGTTCAACATCAACAATTTCCGCTACAGCATGTCGATCGTTGACACCTCATCGGGCTCAATCAGCAGCATCTACACCCGAAACCACTATTACTCCCTTACGGTGCCAGTTTATTTAAGCTGGCGCTTGAATATCGGGCGCCGCATGATGTGGAATGTAGATGCGGGATTGTACTTCGCCCAGGGCACTGGGGGTACTATGAAAGCAAGCGGCTATATTAGCGGCAACAACAGTCTGGGGCAGCCTATTGTAGAGCATGCCAATTACCAGACTGATTATTATGTGTCATCGCAGGCCATGATCAATGGCGTGAAGAAATTTGACTTTGGCCCTCGCATTGCCACTGGCTTTGTGTATCGCCACCGCTACACTCTCAACGCTGTTTTCCAAATCGGAGCCAGGAACCTGGCTATCAACCAAGGAGTGATGGACCTCAATTATCGCAATCTTAGCCTCGACTTCCAAATAGGATACATCTTCTAAGAGGCTTAAAAGAAAAATATGAACGAATTGCACAATTCTTGGGACAGGGAACATCTGTGGCACCCATATACCAGCACGACTGATCCCCTGCCTACTTATATGGTGGAAAGCGCCAAAGGTGCTGAAATAACCTTGGCCGATGGCACACGTCTGATCGATGGCATGTCATCCTGGTGGTGCGTTATCCATGGCTACAACAATCCAATTATCAATGAGGCTGCCAAGGCTCAAATCGACAAGATGAGCCATGTGATGTTCGGGGGCTTTACACACCACCCTGCGGTGGAGCTTGGCAAGCTGCTGCTGCAAATGGCCCCACAAACAATGCACAATGTATTCTATGCCGACTCTGGCTCAGTGGCAGTGGAGGTAGCAATGAAGATGGCTGTGCAAGCGGCTATTTCGCGCACTGGCGACCATCGACGCACCAATTTCGTAACTATCCGCCGAGGCTACCATGGCGACACCTGGAATGCCATGAGCGTCTGCGACCCGGTGACAGGAATGCATGGGGCCTTCGGCTCGGCCCTGCCAATAAGATATTTTGCGCCTGAGCCCAAAGTAGGATTCTATGATGAATGGGATCCAGCCGACTTTGAGCCGATGCGCAACCTGATAATGGAGCATCGCGACGAGCTATGCGCTGTAATCCTTGAACCTATAGTGCAGGGAGCAGGTGGCATGAGATTTTACCATCCGCAATATCTGCGCGAACTGCGCAAGCTGTGCAACGACGCTGGCCTATATCTTATTTTCGATGAAATAGCCACCGGCTTTTGGCGCACAGGGCGTCTTTTTGCCTGGGAATATGCAGGGGTAGAGCCCGACATCATGACTATCGGCAAAGGCCTTACTGCTGGCTACATGACAATGAGCGCTGTGATGACTACCAAGGAAGTAGCCGACACCATCTCGAATGGCGAGGCCGGGGTGCTGATGCATGGGCCCACATTCATGGGCAATCCCTTGGCCTGCGCTATTGCCATAGCTTCGATAAAACTGTTGCAAGGTCAGGACATGGCAGCTCGCCTTAGCCGTATCGAAAGCATTATCAAGGAGGAGATGGCGCCAGCGTGGAAGCTGAGCAATGTGGCGGATGTGAGGGTGCTGGGCAGCATTGGAGTAATCGAAACCAAAGAACCAGTAGATGTTGGCGAGTTTCAGAAAGCCTGCGTGGCCCATGGCATTTGGGTGCGTCCATTTGGAAAGAATGTATATATTATGCCTCCTTATGTAATCAGCGACGATCAGCTGCGATATCTAATTCGTCACATGATTGAAATCCTGAAGAAATGAACATAACAGAAACTCTCGATAAGTTACGCGAAAGCGGCAACTTCCGCACTATTCCTGAGCAACAGCGCGAAGGATTGGTGGACCTGTCAAGCAACGATTACCTTGGCTTGACCCAAGACTTGGAATTGCGCCAGCAGTTGATGGATACCGCTGCTTCGTGCGCTCTGCCCCTGTCGGCCTCAGCCTCTCGCTTATTGTCCGCCAGCCAGGAGGAGTTTGACCGCCTTGAGGATATGCTTCGTGACTTATATCCTGGGCGCGAGGCTCTGATTTTCAACAGCGGCTACCATGCCAACACTGGCTTGATATCTGCCTTGGCCGACCGCGACACTTTAGTGCTTGCCGACCGACTGGTGCATGCCTCAATCATCGACGGCATTGCCCTGAGCCGCGCCAAGCTGATCAGATGGCACCATAACGACACTCAGCACCTGCAACAGCTGCTCGACGATAATCACGACAAATATTCAAATATCCTGATCATAACAGAGTCGGTATTCAGCATGGACGGCGACCAAGCTCCTTTGGAAGAAATTGCACGAATCAAGGGAGAATATCGTAATGCTTGGCTCTATGTTGACGAGGCTCACGCCTTCGGGGTACTTGGCCCTCAGGGGCTTGGCCTTGTAGCCAATCTGCCCGACCCAATGCAAACCGATATTGTGGTGGGCACATTTGGCAAAGCACTTGGTTCAGTTGGAGCCTTTGCATTGACCAGCACTGAAATGCATGATTTCATGGTGAACCGCGCACGCAGTTTCATATTCTCTACCGCCCTGCCTCCTATTAATATTATGTGGACTCGGCTCCTAATTGGCAAGATGCTAACTATGGACTCAGAGCGCAAGCATCTGCAACGCCTTGCGCAAGACCTGTCGGCAATGATAAGGGTTTGGCAAAGCGAATTAAATTTGCCAGAGGGATCTCCAGCTTTTTCTGCAGCTACGGCCTTGGCTGACAATCCGCCATCCCATATTCAGCCCCTGATTGTGGGCAATGCGCGCAAAGCCATCGACCTATCTCAATCTCTGCTGGACCAGGGCATTAAAGTGCTGCCTATCCGCACCCCCACTGTGCCCCCAGGCACCGAGCGTCTGCGCTTCTCGCTCTCTGCCGCGATCCCCTCATTGCCCCGCCTAAAACATTAAATCCTCTACCCGGCCCAAAGGCCGGGTTAATTTTTACAAAATTTGTAAAATCCCCCCCCCAATTGTTACAGAATAGTTACAAAATAGTCAAGTTTTTGGGGTGTTTTAATCATTTTGTTGCATGATTGTGATTTTATTGGAAAAATATTTGGATTAGGTCGCTTTTTTGTATTAACTTTGCGTTGTAAAAATAGAAAAAGAACATAGACAAACAAAATGAGGAAAATATGAGCGATCTTCTTAACATCACACCCACTGGCACAGGCTCATCCAAGAGCCTTGCTACCCAAGCAGCCACGATGGCTGCACCACGGACAGCGTGGTCACGGCTTTTCCAGCCGCCTCCATACCGCCTTTGAACATTATCCTAATCGATATCCAATTGCACTTTTCCACTTGCCAAGCGAAAAAGGAAATTACAAAATCTAAACTTCTGATTCGAATCAAGAGAACTTCTAATTATCAAATTCACTTCAACTAATCTCAACAATTTTATAATCAAAGTCTAACTCTTTAAAATTTTCAGATTATGCAGACCATTCACAACACCACCGGCCCCGTAGCAGCCGCTATCCTTTTCATCGCTGCTACATTCGCAGCTCCCGCTGTAGCTGACACATTCCCAGAAATCGAGGAGAACACCCCGTTCACCGTGTCGATCCCCCGCACCGACGTGGCTCCCGTCAACTACATCCGCCAGGACGGCATGCGAATCCTCCTCAACATCCGCGAGAACCAAGCTCTCTCGATCGACAGCATCACATGCGACGCCGACAAGGCTTCGGCCAACCTGCTGATTGACGCCGACGGCCTCGGATACTTCCCCACCGGCGTGACCCACATCGACGCCCTCAACATCGACTGGCTCCGCATCGTGCCCGGCACCAACTACACCCTCCATGTCAACCGCGACGGCTCGGGCGCCAAGGCCGGATACCACCTGAGCGCTCCCCTTAGCTACCGCGTAGTGCAGGTCGTGTCGGTAGTGACCCCCAACGACAACGTTGAGTACAGCCTGACCCTCCCGGCCGAGATTCAGGGCAAGGAGTGCCTGATCTACTGGGGCGACGAAGGACAGGGCAGCCGCAGCCACGTGTACAAGACCCGCGGCAAGATGGTTGACCGCCACTACGAGAAGCACAGCAGCGGACGCTACTGGATGGACCGCGAGGAGAGCGCCGACGACGGCATCCTTGAGCACGACTACGCCGATGCAGGCCTCCATGTAGTCACCATCCTGGTGCCCGACGATCCAGTGGCCCAGCTTCCCTAACGGCATAGCCTGCCTAAAGGCAAATTTCCAGTTTCTAACCAAACATCATCATTATGAAGAAACAAAACCACATTTTCATGCATGCCATCACGGCAACCTTGTGACAGAAAGTATAGCGATCTTTTTTATTATACTCTTAAACTATTACCATCTCACCTAATTATCATTTTTCAATCACCGGGCAATCCAACATTTGACAATGTTGGATTGTTTCTTTTATGACACGCAATGATAAAGATGCTTGTCTTATTCACGTCAACAATTTGATTAAAATTTACACGTCATGAAACGCACTTTCCATCGATTCATACTCCTGCTGCGCCATTGGTTCCACGTGATTTCCGAGGTGCACCCCTGCATTTGGATGTTTGTGTATTTGCTTCTTATACCCACGTTCGCCTTCATATATTGGGCTCTTCCCGATGGCCAATTCCGAATTCCTGATGGAGGTGGCACCAATTATGGGTCCTGGATATACTACAGCATTGTCACCATCACAACCCTTGGTTTCGGCGACTATACCCCAGCCTGCGGCGGAGCGCAGGCAGTAACCTCAGTGGAGGTTATGTGCGGGTTGCTGTGCATGGGATTCTTCCTCAACTCAGTGGGAGCAATGAAGGGCGAAGTGGACGTAACGTCAGAAATCGAGCGTCAGCGCCAGCTTCACCAATCTCAAGAAAAGGGCAAGCTTATCAAGAACATTCCTGTGGTCACCCATGTGCTGAATGCATTCCTGCGAGAATGTCAGCAGGTGACGAGCAAGGGCGTAAATACTGTAGCCCTTGCGCCTGAACTTACAAAGGCTGCAGCGCGAGCCAGCCTTTCGCTCGATTCACTGCAAAATCGTGTTGACCTCACCATTTGGCCCGACCTGATGGAGCATTGCTTCGCCTTCGTTGCCAACTACCAAATCTTGGCATCCGAGGTCAATTCCTCACATTCGGAATCTGACCCTACCCTTTCTTCCGAACTGCAGAACTATATTTCTGAAAACACTACTTTGGCCCGCACCATTGAAGACCTACTCACGCGCATCAGTGTAGAGGAGCCTGAAAATGCCTAAATTTGTCGAAGATTTTTGGTGGTTTAAGAATTTGTGAGTAATTTTGTGCCAAACCAATAAATCTATGACAATGAACAAAAGTATTTTGATAGGCCTTGTTGGCTTATTGGCAATGAGCTGCCAAGGGCAGAAAGCACAGGAGGAAACCGCTGTGGCAGAGAGCTGCACAAGCGACAGCTGCAACGTGGTAATCGAAACCATCATGGCTCGCCATAGCATTCGCGCTTACAAGGACCAACCCGTAGAGCGTGAAAAGCTGGAGAAGATCGTAGAATGTGGCATCAACGCCCCCAGCGGCATGAACCAGCAGCCTTGGCAAGTACGCGTGGTCGATAGCCCCGACTACATCAATGGCATCACCGAAATCTTCAAGGTAGCGATGCCCAAGATGGCCGAGGACCCAGGATTTAAGAATATGTTCCGCAACGCTCCCGCCGTTATCTTCATCGCTTCGCCTAAGAATGGGAGCGGACAGCTCGACTGCGGCATGCTCGGCGAAAACATGATTCTTGCAGCGCAAAGCATGGGATTGGGCACATGTCCCCTGGGTGGTCCCATCGCCTTTATGAAGAACAATGCCGATGCCAAGCCTTATCTTGACAAACTCGACATACCTGAAGATTACGAGTTGCTCTACGCCATAGCCGTTGGCTATCCCGATGAAAATCCCGAGGCAAAGCCGCGCGATGCCAGCAAAGCAAAATTTGTGGAATAAAATCACCGAGGGCGAGATTCAGATCTCGCCCTCGTTTTCTTTTCATACGTCAAATGGATTCCTGGCCCCAGGCTCCGCGCAATCTGATTCATACTGCTCCTCGTCGAAAGAATATAGGTTGGGACAGCGATTGTGGCTTGGAGTGGAGCTGACACCTTCGTCGCGCAACAATCCAGTGGAAGCCATCTTGCGGGCAAAGTTTCGGCGATCGTAGGTAGTGCCATTGATAGCCTCATAGATGCGTTGGAGCTCACTCATCGAAAATTTCTCATCGAGCAATCGGAATGCGATAGGCCGGGTGCGGAGAATTTCTTGCAGACGCTCACGCGCCAATTTGATTATCTCATGGTGATCAAAGGCAAGGGGAGGCAGCTCATCGAGTTCAAACCATTGGGCTTCAGCCGCATCATCGCCTGCGATAAGCTGATACTCTGATTTGCGCACCAAGGCCAGAAAGGCCACGGTCACTACTCGCTCGCGAGGGTCGCGATGCACGCTGCTGAACACATGGAACTGCTCAAGATACACGTCCTTTATGCCAGTTTCTTCCTGGAGTTCGCGACGTGCGCACTCTTCCACGCTCTCATCCATATTCATAAAGCCTCCCGGAAGCGCCCAATCGCCCTTGTAAGGCTCTAAGCCGCGCTCAATGAGCAACACAAAAAGTCGGCGTCCGTCAAAACCGAACACCACCGAGTCAGTGGTCAATGCCGCATGAGGATATTTATAGGTGTACATTTCGTTGATTCTCCTTTTCAATTGCAAAATTACTGCGTATTTTCTACATAACAAAATTTTTCTCCCAAAAATCCGTTTACTAAAGAAATTTTAATATCTTTGCTCTCACAAAACTTAAAACGTAAAACTAAAAACGTAAAACGTAAAACTAAAAACGTAAAACTAAAAACGTAAAACTAAAAACGTAAAACTAAAAACGTAAAACGTAAAACGTAAAACGTAAAACTTAAAACGTAAAACTTAAAACGATTCATGGAAAAGATAGCCAGCTTTACTATAAATCATCTGACCCTAATGCCCGGAATTTATGTGTCTCGACGCGACATCACTCCAAATGGCGACGAACTGACCACATTCGACATTCGCATGACTGCGCCTAATCGCGAGCCTGCTCTTTCTCCCGAAGTGGAACATACAATCGAGCATTTGGCAGCCACCTATCTGCGCAACCATCCCGCATGGGCTTCAAAGGTGGTTTACTGGGGTCCGATGGGCTGCTGCACTGGCTCATATCTAATAATGCAAGGTCATCTTGAAAGCAGCGACATAGTGGAGCTGATGCGCGACACCTTCCGCTTCATTGCCGACTTCGATGGCGAGGTGCCTGGTGCCACACCGCGTGATTGCGGCAATTATTCCTTTATGGACCTGCCCGGCACAAAGAAGGCTGCGCAGCGCTATTTTGAAACACTTGCCAACATTACACCTGACCGCCTTACTTATCCAGCATAAATAATGACTTTATATTACAAAATTTTTCTTAGGTTAGTTCTTTCAATAATTCTCATTATCTCTGCGGGCAGTTCAGTTATCGCTGCCACAAAGAGCAATGTGGACTTTTATGTGAAATGGGAACGCTTAACTACCGATGAGATTTTGGAGAAAGGCCGCGACTATCTGCAGCGAGGCACCGACAATTGCATCGACAGTGCCACAGTGTGCTTCACTATCGTCACATCGCGCCTGAAAAGCACACTTAACCGACCCGAAAGCCAAGAGCAATACGTATATGCCTTGTCAAAGCTTGGCAAAATCTACCTTTCGGGCTACTACGACTATTCCAAGGCCTACGCCAATCTGATTGAAGCCAAGGATATAGCAGAGCACACACAAAAGACAGCCGAACTTTCCAACATCTATCTCAACCTCGGTATCTTGTTTGTGCACAATTATATACTCACTCGCGATCCCAATGCCTTGGCCGAAGGCGAAGATTTCTTGTTGAAATCTTTCAATAAGGCTATGGAACAAAACTCAACAAACGCCATACTGGCCTCAATTACCAATTTGCTCACACTGTCGATGTTCTATGGCAATCCCGAGCATCTGCGCGAACCAATCGAGCGCTTCCAAGCTCTCAAGCTGCCCGACGACTATGCCAAAGATGCAGCCAGCATCAACATGCTTATCAAGGCTGCGCAATTCTATGCCGACCATGATTATGAGCGTGCCATGCAATATTTCACTTCGCTGGCTCACGAAGACTCAGTCACTGATTCTGAATCGGCACGCCGACGCATCATGATCAACAATCACCGCATACATACCCTGGATGCGCTTGACCGCCGCAATGATGCCATTGCCATTCTTTACGAAAACGAAAAATTAGCCACTGAGTACGGTCTCAAGGATGTGATTTTCCATACCTACAAAGATCTTTCATCGCTCTACAGCGACCAGGGCGACACTGCTATGGCCGACAAATACCTTATAAAATACTATACTGAGAAGGACTCGATGAGCGCCAACAACGAGCTTGGAAATATTTATGAGATGAAGTTCCGCTACGACCTCGACAAGAGCACCCAAGCCCTGGCAGCTATGTCGCAACGCGAACGCGAGCAGCGCATCATAATGTGGGCCATCATAGCCATTGTGCTAATCATGGTGGTGATGCTTGCAATAAAGCTGCGCGACAACCGACAGCTGCGCCGCAATAATGAGCTTCTCTATCAGAAGAGCCTCGAATCCCTGGCCAACGAAGAGACTCGGCCCAAATACAAAACATCGGCCTTGACCGATGCTGACAAGACTGCCATCGCCAAGCGAGTGCAGACTGTGCTCGACTCCAGCCCAGAGATTTACGAACTCGACTTCAATATGAACCGCTTGGCTGAGCTGGTGGATGCTCCGGTGCGCTCAGTTTCGCAGGTGCTCAATGAGGTATATGGAAAAAACTTCAACAACATAGTCACCGAGTGCCGAATCCGCGAGGCTTGCCGCCGCTTGCAGCAGCCCGACGCCAAGACTCGATTCACTATCGAAGCCTTGGCCGAAAGCGTAGGGTTCAAGAGCCGCACCAACTTTGCCACCAATTTCAAAGCCATCACTGGCCTTACGCCCACCCAATACATCAAATTCGCCCAGTAAATATGTATTTTTACCTCCAAAAATACAAATTTGGGGTCAAAAATACGTAATTTCAATCATTCTGACCTAACTTTGCCAACAAAATAAGAAAACCGCAGATGGCAAAGTAGAGGGTTCGTGCTTAGTCTTCTCGGTATCACCACTGTAAATCGAACCCGACATTACACATTTCAGAATGAAAAAACTTCTACGCCCCTTGAGCCTTTGCGCCATTGCATGCCTTGCAATAGGCAGCGCTGCACAAACTCCGCGTCTGCAGAAGACTTCTGCTGAAACACGCCCAGCTCTGCCCCACCCCACAGCTCAAGCAGTAGCCGGAGCTTCAGCTGAATCGTCAGTTTCAGCAGCCCGCGCCGCCGCTTATGCCAGCAGCAACACCGAGTTTGTACTCATAGATGAGGACTTCTCTGGTTTCAAAAGCGGCACTCCCGAAAACCCGCTCTGCAACAACTCACCAGAAAACGAATACATGGATGTTGACAATGTAGCGGCCTCATATTATGTAAATCCTCCGGGCGCATATATCGAATCATACATGACTCAAGAAGATGGATGGAGCGGCGACTGGGTGTATGAGGCAGGCGGCTGCGCCCTGCTCTATGGCCAAGCCAACAGTTGGAGCCGCATCAATACCCCAGTAGGCGATTACTCGGGCGACATCACAGTTACTGCTAAAATCAAAGCCTTCCCATGCTCGTATGTTACTTCAGAAATAAATATCATTCCCATTGTAGGTGGCATTATTAATCCCGACTACGCCAAGACCGACGATCCCGATGGCTATTACTCATTCCGCCTTCGTGATGAGGAGGATTGGGTGGAAATTTCTTATAGCTATCGCAATTACAGCGCAGATGCCGATGGTTTCATCATGTTCTCTGTAAGCGGTGCAATACTGATTGATTACATCAAGGTAACTTGCAATCCTAATAATTTCCTGGCCGAGCCCAAAGTTAATGCAATAACCAATGTGCGCAATAATGAGATGACTCTCAACTGGGATCCAGTAGATCGCGCGTTCGGATACCGCATTTGGCTTTGGAAAGTCAATTACCTTAGCGACACTGATGCTGAATACACCGAAGATTTCGAAAGCGCCAATGCTCTCACCGATACCAAATGGACTTACGACTTAGGAGCGAACAGCGGCATTGTAGAAAATGGCGGCGCCTCAGGCAACGGCCTTTTGCTCAACAATGGCGATATGATCACTGCCCCTGAATACATGGCCAAGTATTATAACATTACTTGCTATATCAAAGCAGAGAAAGAAAGCCGTGGCTACCTCTATATCGATGTGAAGAAGGGTGACCAATGGAGCGAACTTGGCTACATGCCACTCTATTACTTCGGCAGTGGCGACACTTTTGACCTCGACTATGAAATGTGGGGTGAATTTGCGCTGGCTTACGACGGCGTACGCTTCCGCATCGCTGACCTGGCTGACGGCGAATCAGTGGTCATCGACAACCTCTATGCAAAGACTACTCGTCCTGGCGAACTGGAACTGCAATGCCTATGGCCTGAAGTTGCCGACGAACCCGATCTGAAGGATTACTGGTATGGTGAAGTTACTGGCAAAAACAAAGTTTGCGAATACCAGCTGACCGACCTTGACCCAATGGGCGACTATTATTACAAGATCGATTCTCAGCGCATCCACCTCTTCTCAGAATCTACAATGCAGCATGCCTTTGTGATTGCATCGCCTGAGTTGGAAGAAGCTACCGATATCGATGCTCAAGGCTCATACACTGCCAATTGGGAACCCGTGGCAAAGGCTGACAGCTACACTGCTATCAACTATGGCGCAGTGATTGCCCAAGAAGACGGCATGCTCACTCTGCTCGAAGAGGATTTCAGCAAGATAACAAGCGATTGTGGCTCATCTGATCCATATTCACCTGTTGACATGGGAAATTACTGGGGTGACATGTCGCTCGATGAGTACACCCAGCTTCCTGGATGGACTGGCACTGGCACCGCCTTGGCCGAAGGCTGCATGGGCGTAGTTGAAGCATTCTATGTGGAAAGCTACCTACGCACTCCTGCCCTGTATCTTGCTAACAATGACTGGTTCGCCATTACCTTGGTGGCTTACGGACAGCCCAGTTCGGATCTCTCTCTGAAGTATGGCGACTACACCCTCAATCTCTCTTTTGACGAAAATGGAGTGTTGGATCTCTACATTGTACTCAGCCTCAGCGGCAAAGATCAAGGCATCTCATTCTTCTCACAAGATTACGCAGCATTTGTGATTGATTACCTCAAGATCGAGCAGGAAGTAAAGGCTGGCGCAGCTGCCCTCACCTATCTCTCAAGCGTAACAGTTGACGACGAAACCTCATCTGTAACATTCACAGATCTCACAGAAACAGGTTTCACTGATTTTGCTTACACCGTAGTGGCTCACATGACCCAAGATGGCGTAACCGCCGATTCTACAATCGACCAATATATGCTGGTTGATCTCGAAAACGGCCATAGCGGTCCTGTATCTTCAATCGAAACCGTAGAAGTTGCTGTTCCTGCTACCGAAGTAGCAAGATACTCAATAAATGGCACACAGGTTGACTCTGACTACCGCGGCATAGTGATCATTCGCTACAGCGATGGCACAGCCCGCAAGATTATGCAAAAGTAAAGTTTTTCTCATCTAACTTTAGCAAAAAGCCGCGACCAGGGATGGCCGCGGCTTTTATGTTGAACAAACGCCCCTCAACGAATGTTTTTTATCTATAGATGACATTACGTTTCAGCCAAATCTAAAAATTCACAGATATGAGCAATGTTTCCACAACAGTAGAAAAACCCGAATGGCCAAAGCGACCGCTCGGAGTGCTGCTTCGCGGTGCGGGGCAGGTGATGTTTCAGGACAGTCCCTGGACTGGCTTGCTATTCTTGGCAGGAATATTCTGGGGCGCTTATGCCGAGGGGCTGGGTGTGGTAGCTTGGGGCGCTCTTGTTGGCTTAGTTGTATCCACTGCCGCTGGCTATGTGCTAAAGCTCCCTCAGGAGAATGGCGCCCAAGGCCTTTGGGGATTCAATGGCATCCTGGTTGGCTGCGCCTTCCCCACTTTCATGGGCAATACCATCTGGATGTGGCTCGGTCTGATTCTCTGCTCTGCCATGAGCACGTGGGTGCGATCAGGCTTCAACAAGGTAATGGCTCCATGGGGCATCAATTCACTTACATTTCCGTTCGTGTTCTGCACCTGGGTATTTCTCTTGGCTGCTCGGCAATTCTCAGGGATGCCCCCTACTCACATGAGCACGCCTGAAATTGCTTACACCATTGACAGCTCGATCAATCTCGGATTCTGCAATCTGGTAGTATATTGGCTCAAAGGCATTAGTCAAGTATTCTTAATCAATTGCTGGGTGACTGGCATCTTCTTCCTTGTTGCGTTGGCAGTGTGCAGCTGGCGCTCATGTCTGTGGGCTGCTATTGCATCGGCTGTATCACTTTTCATAGCAATTGTATGGGAAGGCCCAGGCGGTAGCATCGAGAGCGGTCTCTACGGGTTCTCAGCAGTGCTTACCGGCATTGCCCTTGGCGCCACTTTCTGCCGACCAGGTTGGAAGACTGCCGTATGGACCTTGCTTGGCATAGTAGTGACTGTGTTTATCCAAGCTGGTATGAACTCCCTTCTTTATCCCCTAGGACTGGCCACATTGACAGGTCCGTTCTGCGTAGCCACATGGCTTATGCTGCTGCCGCAATATAAGTGGTTCTTACCAAAGCAAGGATGAAAGGATAAATGGATGAAAGGTTAAAATTAGCGTGGCAACAGAGAAGAAAATAGAATATCTCTCTACGATGCCAATGGGGTGGCGACACTATTGGATCGTGTTTGTGGGCAGCCTGGGCCAACTGATAGGCACAGGGCTGGCCACGCTCGTAGGCATCATCATCCCCATGTTGCAGCTGGTATTGCACCCCGAGCTGTCATCGTGGATGCAGGGTCTGATTGGCGCAATGGACCTCATCGGCATAGCCGTAGGGTCAGTTATACTGGGCCGACTTAGCGACCGATATGGATATTTATTTTTCTTTCGATTCTGCCCCGCTTTGGTGTTGGTTGCATCGCTTGTGGCTCTCATATTCCCCAATGTGCCAGTGCTGATCGTTTGCCTATTTGTAATGGGCTTCGGCATCGGCGGCGAGTACAGCCTCGACAGCGACTACATCAGCGAGTTGATGCCCGACCGATGGAAATTCTTGATGGTAGGCGTTGCCAAGGGCGGTTGCGCTTTCGGCAACATCTTAGTAGCAGCAATCTGCTGGATAATGATTCTCCACATGGGAGCGCCCGAGTCATGGCCTCGCTTATTGTGGATTATGGTAGGCATAACCACATTGATGATTATATGCCGCATACGCTTCTGGCAAAGCCCCAAGTGGCTGCTCGACCATGGCGAAAATGCGAAGGCTCAAGCAGCTGCCAAGCATTTCTTTGGGCCGAACGTAGAGGTGGTAGAGGGTGACAAGCCTGCTACCCCTCCTGTGCAAGAGCCTATCGGACGATTCGTAGCAAAGAACCTCAAGCAAGTAATCCTTACCGGTGTGCCATGGGCATGCGAGGGCTTGGGGGTGTATGGCATCGGTGTATTCCTGCCAATCCTGGTGATGGCATTGGGAATCGAGCATATTCCAGCCAATGCCACTGGCTTGGAGCATGTGGCATCGTCGGTCGAGGTAACACTGTGGATTAGCTGCATTATCCTCCCTGGCTTTCTGCTCGGCTTGTGGCTCATAAACAAATGCAAGCTTACCGGAATCCAATCTTGGGGCTTCTTGTTATGTGGAATTTCATTGGTGATTCTGCTTTATGCTTACCAGTTGAAATGGGCCACTTGGATTTCGATTGCATCATTTATGGCATTTGAGCTATTCCTCAATATGGGGCCACACCTTATCACCTATGTGTTGCCATCGAAGGTTTACCCAGTCAGTGACCGAGGACAAGGCACTGGAATAGCCGCCTCAATTGGCAAAATAGGCGCTGTGCTGGGAGTATTTTTTATTCCTATTATCCTTAAGCACGCAGGAATTGTGGCAGTGCTGTGGGTATCCGTTGGAATTATGTTGCTTGGAGCACTAATCACCTTCGCCTTCCGCAAGGCGGTAAAGGAGTAGCGCGTGCGCGAGCCGATGTCTACAATTTTATATATATTTTCTTTCTATACAATGGCAGCCCTATAAGCCACATCACCAACACGAAAAGCAACGCATACACAAGCGACGCTACGCATGGGTCAGAAAATACAACATTAATCCCTACGTAGCAAGCCGCCTTGGCATGTGTGGCCGACATTACAATCGCTACCACCTCGCTCAGCGCATACAAGAACAGTGGATTGCACCCAAATACCTGCAAAGGCCAAAACCACCAATCCTGCTTATTGATATCGCACACCAACGCAAATACTCCCAAGGCAAGCGAGGCATAGCCGCAACTTACCAGCACATAGCTTGGGCTCCAAATTCTCTTGTTAAGCGGCAGCAACTGCTCCAAGGCATACCCAGCACAAAGCAACACAAATCCCCATGCCATCACTTTAAGCATTCTCTCTCCCAATTGACCTTTCGTGTCGTGCCGTTCCTGTCTGTCCCGTCCGTCCTGTCTGTCCTGTTGACTAAGTAATCCTCCCACGCAGAATCCTATCAGCGTGTGCGCTAAAGCGCTCATTGTGCTTAACAACCCCTCGGGATCAACAGGCTTTTTGATATACAGATGCTCAGAGCCGAGTACAGCGCGGTCAAAGCGTACAATCATGCTATCTGCCTCCATGCTGTAACCATTGCCAAGGATAAGAATCAAGCTATATGCAACCAATAAAAAGGCAATTATAAATGTGACTGCCCTTCGAGGACAAGCAATTGCAATGAATGCAGTGAGGAAATAACAAATGCCTATTCGCGTCAGCACACCAGTCACCCTAAAATGGGCAAACGGCAGAAAATCGGCTTTGCATAGGTAATCCACATAATGAATGGCCCAACCTATCACAATTATCCAAAATGCGCGCTTGCAAATCTTGATAAACGTGGCCTGAGTGAAAGCAAAATCAGTCTTGCTCAACGAGATATAGGTAGATATGCCCACAAGGAAGAGAAAAGTGGGAAATACCATGTCGCAGATGGTCAGACCATTCCACGCACTGTGCTGCAATGGAGCATAGCTCATTGGCCCTGCACCATTGTTGACCAGGATCATCGCAGCCACCGTGAGGCCGCGCAGCACGTCGATTGACTTAATTCGCATTTATCAGATCGATTGCTTTGCGTGAAAGTTCGATTGGATCGCCCACTGCAGTTGATGGATATTCATTGTGCTGCAGTGTCCAAGGCTCTTCGATGGCATAATAGTCAATAGTTTCGAGTTCTTGCTTGCCATTGAGCACATCGGTAAGGGTAGCAAAGAACGCTTGCCAGCGAGGCAGGTAAAAGTCGCGCAGAAGGCCGTTCCATTCCTTATGGGCATAGTCGCGCAGTTTGCCAGCATCTGCATTCTCGCGAGCGCCCCAGGTGGTGATTTGCACTCGGGCATTCCACTCGTATTGGTCTTTCTCCTCGGGGGTAGTGCCTGCATTGCGAGCAAATTCGATCCAACGTCCTACCCCAAACTCGGGTCGCGAGCCCAGTAATTCATCTTGCATCATCAGCAAGTCAATGAATCGCTGAGAATTTTTCTCAAATCCCTCCTTATGAAATGCCTTATAGTCGGCTATGGCATGTTGGTAAGCAAGGCGTGCCTCATCGGCAATAGCCTGGCGAGTAATATCCACCAAGTCATATTCAAAATTATTGTTACCCCGATAATTTTCGGCCACTTCGTTCATCAATTCGGCAGCGCGGCGAGTGTCGGCAGGATCATAGTACATGGCCATCTTGCTCCAGCTCGAAGCTTGTTTATTGTCGAGATTAGGTCGGCAGCAGAAAATTGACTCTGTGGTGCCTTGCTGGATATTTCCCTCGGGACAGTTGTAAATGCTGTTTCCAAGGATATGCCAAGCCTCAAGCACCTTGTCGTCACAGCGTCCGTAGCGCGCCGAGGTGTATTCTTTAAGCCATTCTTCTTTGTTCACATCCTCGCTGCGCCAAGGCAGTTCGCTCATCAATTCGTACATCACCGGATTATTCTCAGAACCCTCCATTGTGAAGCCAATTCCCTTGAGATGGGCAGCCAATTGATTTGTCTTTGTGGCCTTATAGTTGGCGAGCAGCTGGTCCATGCGACCGTGTAGGCCTACATTCCCGCCAAAATTCTCAAGCATGCACATCAGCCACTCGTGTTTGCCAAAGCCATTTTTTCGCTGTGCTTTGCTTGGAATGCCCCACATTGGCTTGCACTCACTGAATAAGTCAAGCACCAACAGATCGCCTTGGTTAAGATTATCAATCATTTCCTCGTTGGGATTGCCGCTCCAAGCCTGGATTACCCAGACTGATTTCGGATTGTTGCGCTTCATTGCCTCCATCACGGCTTGACCAGCCCCCACAAAGTCGAGATTTTCTCCACCGTTTTCATGGAAAGGATCCATCGAATAATATTTAGCCTTTCCGTAGAGCTTTTCCAATTCTTCATAATAAACCTTGGCAATATCTGCATAACTGCTATCGGTTGACATCAGGAAAGCCGGACGCACAAAGCCATTCCAGGGCTTCATATTTTTGGTGATATTCAGGCCCAACTTTTCATCGGCATTGTGAGGCATCATGCCAGCAAAGCCTGGCAGCACGGGCTCCATCCCCCACTCCTTCATTCGGGCAAGTATTTTCTTTTGCAAATCCTCCTGACGCTCGTACCATGAATCAGGATTTGGTCCGCCCCAACCCTCAAGGTTGTTCATGGCCCACCAAGCCAAGAATGCCGGTCCGGCTATGAATTCATTCACTTCGTCCTTGGTGTAGCCTAATCTTATTAACATATTGCGATAAACACATTCCTCGCCCACGGCAGCCAATGGCAGATTCACACCATGCAATGCCATCCAATCAAGCTCTTGTTCCCAACGAGCCCAATCCCAGAAAGGCATCGTGTAACTAAAAGTGCAATAGTTAAAATCATAACAATGCTCATAAGGATTCTCATGACGCTCTTTCTGCTCAACCTTTGGCAGAGGATTTGGCAACTCAGCAGTCATGCCATTCCAACTGAGATGAATGCCCGCATGATGCTTGAGATACCAATTCAGACCCACAGCCTGATTGATATAATTGTTGGCTCGGATTACCACCTTGTTGCCTTGCTGGTCAAGTTCGAAATAATTTGTCTTCGACGGCTTTATTTCCAATTTGAAATTCTTCGAGGCACCCGGATCGATGCGGTCAATCATTGCAGCCGCTGGGTTGGCTGACCAGCCAGCCAATGCCGACACAATACTAATCACAATTGCAAATATAATCTTTCTCATAATCATTGGTTTTTCATTTTAAAGCGAATGGTCGAAGCATTCATTAGCTGGTCGTGGGTGATAAAGGGCTGAGTTTGGGCCACTCCATCAATTTCCCATTTGTCAACATAAATTTTATCTGGTGCCCCCTCAGCCTCAATCACCAACTGATGTCCATCCTTGAATGAAATCGTGGTTCGCCTAAATGACGGCGAAGCAATCGCATACACTGGTACAGAGGGGCAAACCGGATAAAAGCCCAGAGCTGCGAACATATACCATGCCGACATCTGCCCGGCATCATCATTGCCAGCCAAGCCTCCAGGTTGGTTCAGACACTCTGTGTCCATTATATGACGCACTTCCTTTGCAGCACACCAAGGCTTGTCGGTATATGCATACATCCAGGCTATTTGATGGCAAGGCTCGTTGCCGTGCCAATACCGATGCTCCGAGAACATTGAGTCAAGCTTCTGGGTAAAAGCCTCCTTGCCTCCCATCAATGTCATCAGCCCTTCAGGGTCATGAGGCACGTACCAAGTGTAATGGCATGGAGCACCCTCGGTGATGTGCTGAGAGAAAGCAAAGGGATTGTCGCCGCACCACTGTCCATCGGCATGGCGCCCATCGGCATAGCCAGTGGCTGGATTGATCACATTGGCGTAATTTTTCGACCGAGCCATCAACTCCTTGTAATCCTGCTCATGACCAAGAGCCTTGGCAAGCTGCGCCAGAGCAAAATCATCATAGGCATATTCAAGCGTGCGTGATGTTTGTTCACGCTTATGGTAGGCCTCAGGCACTGAATCCTCCACAGGTATATATCCATACTTCAAATATGAATCCAAGGCTCTGCGGCCCTTCCCCTCAGAATATTCGTATGGCGTAGGCATTTCGAAAGCATTCTTTCGCAGTCCTTCGTAAGCTTTTTCCACATCAAAGTTGGTGACACCTTTAAGATATGCATCAGCTATAGCCGAAGCGCAATGGTCGCCTATCATGGCTGCAGTGTAGCTGTTCCAGCAAGGAAAGATAGGCATCCAACCGCCCTGCTCGTATTTATCTACCAGGCTTTGCATCATATCGCCAGTCATTGATGGGAATAGCAGCACATACAGCGGATGCAAGGCTCGGTAAGTGTCCCACATGCTGAAGCCATCGTAATAAGCACTTTGCCAAGTATCATTATGCAGCAAATCACGCCTGTCTAAGGCATCATGAATGGGAAGCTTCATTATAGGATAGCCTGCGCCAAACGAGCAATAGCTGCCCTCATAATCATTAACCTGCTGAGGCAAAAAGGATGCGTGATAAAAGGCTGTATAGAATTTGGCCTTTGCTTCATCATCACCTTCAATATCAATCATGCCCAAACGCACCTCCCAGGTCTTTTTCAATTCGTTCATCATTAGATCGAAATCCCAATGGGGAATCTCCAACATCATATTGGAAAAAGCCCCCATGTGGCCGGTGTAGGACGATGACATTTTCACCAGCACTTCTTCGCCAGGCTTAACGTCAAATTCCACCCAACAGCCAATTTGTGGCTCATTGCCAATTTTAGCCACATTCCGCATCTTAGATGTAGCGTTATACACTCCGTAGCCAGTAATTTTCTTGCTGGGAATGGCTATGAAATGTCCCGAAAAGCCCGCCGGCTCGCCCTTGCCCTGATATATGCGATGCACTGGATTGTAACCGTAGATCATATTCTTGGCAGTGTCAACCACTATGTATCCCTCGCCTTCGTCGCTATTGGGATTGATCACAAGATAGCCCTTCTGCGGTGTGCTCGATTCGGGATGAAGGGTGTTGTATTTCAATTTTAGCAAGGCAGTGCGCGAAGTGCCGGTAAGGGCCAAATCAATGCCTTCGTCGGGGAGCGTGGTTTCATAGAGATATGGCTTGGCGTTCTCGCAGTCATGCGAGAATCGCGAGGCGCGTTCCGCAGGCTGAGTGCGAAGCTTGCCTGTAAGAGGCATAACTGTGAACGAACCGTAATCCTGGGTGCAGCCTCCCACAATCCAGTGGCTGTTGCGAATGCCTTGCAGCAGAGTATCGGCATAGTAATATGGAGCCACGCATTTATGCTCGGTATCGCGAGTTTGGGGAGTCCAGAAGTTCATGCCATTGGGCGTAAGCACAGCAGGAAGAGTCTGACCCAATTCTTCAGTGCCCTTGCCGAAGGCCCCGGCAGCTTTGGTGACACTATTGGCTGTGCCCACGCGAGTATCTACCAAGTCGGCCCATTGAGCCTGAGCTGTGAAGCTCGTAAATAGAACCAATCCACTAAGGCATAATCTTGAAAAATATTTTTTCATAGTCTTCTTTTTAATTCTCTATTTTACTCTTTTTTCCAAAGGTGCTCCCTTGGCAGTGCAGTCGCGAAGCACGATGTCTGTGCCATTGTCGATATAGAAGGCATATACCTGGTCGTGGACAAAGCCCTCGCCTACGCAAGGGCGGCGGTCGTACACGCCCTTGGGATAATCGGTGACGCTCACGATATCCACATCTACATCCACAAAATAAATATCATGGACCTTGCCAGGGGTATCGCAACCAACAAAGCAGCCATTCTCGCTGGTGCATTTGATATCCTTGAACCACACTTTGCTCACTTCGCCGCATTTGCCCTCAGTTGCACCTTTGGGGAAACGCCAGCCAGCGTCCTTGTGATTGCCCACTGCTCGCGGATATGATGTCACATAGATTGGCTCTGACTTGCCCCACCATACATCACTGAATAGCGAGCAGTCAACCAGCATGTGCGAAAACACCACATTGGTCACAGTACCCTCGTCGCGATTTTGGATGCCTATGCCTCGGTTGCTGTTCTTCACAATGCAATTATTAAACAACACATTATAAATCGAATCCATATTCTCGCTGCCTATCTTGATGGCGCATGAGCGCGACATCATGGTGCAGTTGTTGACCACAATATCGTGGCAGGAGCCATATTCTTCGTATTCTCGACGGTTTTTCAGGCAAATGCAATCGTCGCCGCTTTCGATATGGCAGTCAGCTATGCGCACGTTGGCACAATGGTCCAGGTCGATGCCGTCGCTATTGCGCACTTTGATACTGTTGAGCACGCTTACGCCTTGGATTGAAGCGTCGTTGCAGCCAACAAGGTGGATTGTCCAGTAGGCGCTGTTGCCGATGGTCACATCTCGAATCACAAGCTTGTCAACATTGATAAGTGTCAGCACATGGGGACGCGGGTCAAATGTGGTGACTGGTTTCAATTCGTAGCTGTCGCCAAGCTCGGCACCCATAAATGCGATGCCATTGCCATCGATTTTGCCAGTGCCTGTGATTGAGACATTTTTCAGATCTTTGCCCGAAATCCACATCATGCCCTCGCCCTCGTTAGCCTTGAAAGCGCTCTCCTTGTAAATGCTTTCATCAGGATTTGCCAGAAGCACCGAGTTCGGCTCAAGACGCAAGTCGATATTGCTGCGCAGATGCAGCGGGCCAGTCAAGAATGTTTTTCCAGCTGGCACCACCACTGTGCCTCCGCCAGCATCGCTGGCCGCATCAATAGCCCGCTGGATGGCAGTGGCATCATCGGTCGAACCATCGCCCACAGCTCCATACTTAGTGATGTTGTAAATATCGTTGGCCCCATGGCTTCCGCACCCAGCCAACGCCACAGCAAAAAGAATCAATACCAAATCTCTAATCTTCATGGCAATTTATCTTATATTTCCGTAAGAATATATTTGTCTCTTAAATTTCCGTAAGAATATATTTTTCACATATTTCTGCAAAATTACAAAATTCTCTCCAATTACCCCACACTATTCCGAAAAATTATCACCACTATTCATAGCCAAGGCCATGAACACAGAAACGGCTTCCGCATACTCGCGGCAGCCGTTTTTGTGTTTGGCGCCCTGGCGCCAAAATTTGCGCCATGTGCCTGAATCTCCATAAAAAGGCGGGGCGCTGAGGACGCCTCGCCTTGAAATATGTGATAGGTTAATAGAACCCAAATTAAATGACAAATTACATCCTGATGGTATTTGTCATTTGTAATTTGTCACTTGTAATTTTACAGGATGCCTTGGGCCATCATGGCGGTGGCTACCTTCATGAAGCCGGCGTTGTTGGCACCCTTCACATAGTTGATGTAGCCATCGGGCTCTTTGCCAAACACCTCGCACTGGTGGTGGATGTCGGCCATGATGCTCTTGAGCTTAGCATCTACCTCGTCGGCAGTCCAGGTAATCTTCTGGGCGTTCTGGGCCATTTCCAAACCACTGACAGATACGCCGCCAGCGTTAGCAGCCTTGCCAGGAGCATAGAGGATGCGAGCCTTTAGGAATTCCTTGATGGCTTCGGGGGTTGAGGGCATGTTAGCACCTTCGCTGACTGCAAAGCAGCCATTAGCCAACAGGGTGCGAGCCTCCTCGCCGTTGATTTCATTCTGGGTGGCCGATGGCATTGCGATGTCGCAAGGATATCCCCATGGACGGATGCCCGGAGTGTATTCGCACTCGAAATTCTCAGCGAACTCGCTGATGCGACCGCGATAGTAATTCTTGAGCTCGAAGATATAGTCGAGCTGCTCCTGGGTCAGGCCATCCTTTACATAGATTGTGCCGTCGCTATCGCTCATAGTGATAACCTTGGCGCCGAGCTCAAGAAGCTTCTTAGCAGTGTACTGAGCCACATTGCCGCTGCCCGAAATAGCCACGCGCTTGCCCTTGATGTCGATGCCACGAGTAGCAAGCATGTTGAGCAGGAAGTAAACATTGCCATAGCCAGTGGCTTCGGGACGAATCAAGCTGCCACCGAACTCCAGCCCCTTGCCAGTGAATGTGCCAGTGTTTTCACGGGCCATCTTCTTGTACATGCCGTACATGTAGCCAACCTCGCGAGCACCTACGCCAATGTCACCAGCAGGCACGTCGGTGTCGGGACCAATCTGACGCCACAGTTCTGCGATGAAGGCCTGGCAGAAGCGCATAACCTCCATGTTGCTCTTGCCGCGAGGCGAGAAGTCGCTTCCGCCCTTTGCGCCGCCCATAGCAAGAGTGGTGAGCGAATTTTTGAAAGTCTGCTCGAAAGCAAGGAATTTGAGGATTGAGAGGTTAACGCTGGCATGGAAGCGGATACCGCCCTTGTACGGGCCTATAGCATTGTTGTGCTGTATGCGATATCCCATATTGTTTTGCACACGACCCTTGTCATCGACCCACGACACGCGGAAGGCGAAGATGCGATCGGGTATGCACAGACGCTCGATTAAGTTGTAACGTTCGAACTCAGGATGCTCATTATAAGCATCTTCGATAGTTGAAACTACTTCCTCCACGGCCTGAAGATATTCAGGCTCATTGGGGAAACGACGACGCAGGTCGTCCATTACGGCTTTTGCATTCATGTTTCTTTTTACCTTAGATTGGGTGCCTTGTGATTAGGAACCTTACAATATTTTGAAATTAGACCGCAAAATTACACAATTTGTTACTAATTTCCAAATATTTCTCACCTTTTGTCAAAAATTTTCATTGATTTTCGTTTATTCGTTGATTTTTGTGCTTTTCCAAAACTTTTTCGTAACTTTGCAAATCAAAACACAAAGACTAAAGACTAAAGACTAAATACCAAATATGGATATAAAGACACAACTGATTGATCAGCTTATCGACCTTGCCTTTGCCGAAGACATAGGCGATGGCGACCACACCACCCTCAGCACCATCCCAGCCAGCGAATACGGTGCGAGCCAGCTTATTGTAAAAGAAGAGGGAATCTTAGCCGGAGTGGAAATTGCTCGCCGAGTGTTTGAAAAATTCGACCCCGACCTGGAGATGGAGGTTTATATTGAGGACGGAGCCCATGTAAAGCCTGGCGACATCGCCTTCAAGGTGACGGGCTCGGTGCGCTCGCTACTCCAGACTGAGCGCCTCATGCTCAACATCATGCAGCGCATGAGCGGCATTGCAACTACTACGGCCCGCTACCAAAAGGAGCTCGACGGCTTGAAGACCAAGGTACTCGATACCCGCAAGACTACTCCTGGCATGCGATTGCTCGAAAAAGAGGCAGTAAAGATTGGCGGAGGCATGAACCACCGAATCGGCCTATTCGACATGATCTTGATTAAAGACAATCATGTGGATTTCGCTGGGGGCATCCCACAAGCGGTAGCATCAGTGCGAGAATATTTGAAGCGCAACCATAAGAACCTGAAGATTGAGCAAGAGGTGCGCAATACCGAGGAAATAGACCAAGCCTTAGCTGCGGAAGTTGACCGCATCATGCTCGACAATTTCACTCCCGAACGCACACGCGAGGCCGTGGAGCATATCCGCGCGGTGAACCCGACAGTAGAAATCGAATCAAGCGGCGGAATCACCCTGGAAAATCTGCGCCAATACGGCGAATGTGGCGTTGACTTCATCTCAGTTGGAGCACTCACCCATTCGGTCAAAGGCCTCGACATGAGCTTCAAGGCAGTAAAATGAAGCTTGCCGTAGCTGCTGTCGGAAAAATTGCTTATGCTCCTTTCCAAGAGGCGGTATCGCGCTATGCCCAGCGCTTGACACATTATCTGCCTTTTGAAATCAAAGAATTTCCCGACATAAAAAATACCAAGGCCCTAACCCCTGAGCTGCAAAAGGTTCAGGAGGGGGCTTTGCTCATTAAATGGCTCGCGCCCAATGACCAGCTAATCCTGATGGATGAGCGCGGCAAAGAATACACATCTCGAGCCTTTTCACAGTTGATTGCTGAAAAGATGCACTCGGTGCCAGGACGATTGGTGTTCGCCATAGGTGGGCCTTACGGCTTTTCGCCTGAGGTGTATGCACGAGCCAATGGCATGATATCGCTGTCAAAGATGACTTTTCCACACGAGTTGGCTCGTGTAATTTTGGTGGAGCAGCTCTACCGCGCCATGACTATCCAGCGCGGCGAGCCCTACCACCATGATTAATGAATTAATTCTCAGTCTATAACCGTTTTTTCATGCTCTGGCTTGCCAGATAAATATTATGGGCTGCCGTATTTTTTTGTGCGACAGCCCATTGTTCATTATTCATTATTCATTGATCCAGCTATGCTGGGATCTTGGATTTGGCTTCGTCGTAGTAGTTCCAGATGCGGTTTACGTAATCAACCGTTTCTCGGCCTCGCGAATAACCATATTTTACTACTGGGTCGCGGTAATATTTCTTGTTCATCTTCATCAGCATGGCCTTCTCTACGTTGCCATCCCATTTCTCAGGGTCGTAACCATATTTCTTTGCCAAGGCAATGGCGTCAAGCACATGTCCAGGCCCTGCATTGTAAGCAGCCATCGTGAATTTTTGCCGCTCGATTGGGTCCTTGACCTTCTGTGCCATAATGTTGTCATAGCTGTTGAGTATCTTTACGGCTGTTTCAATATTGCGCGACGGATCGGTCATCTCATTAGCTTTTAGGCCGAACTGGCGAGCCGTCTTAGGCATAATCTGCATCACGCCCTTGGCACCAGCCCAAGATTTGGCTTTGGCATTGAACTTGCTTTCGGTATAGCCCTGAGCCGCAAGCAATCGCCAATCCCATTTAGTATCGGCTGTATGCTTTTTATAGAGTTCATCGTAGGGCGAGGCATAGCCATTCTTAAACTCGCGGTCATAGCTGGCACCCTCAACTGGGAAATTCTTCTGAGAATCGAAATATTTCTGCAGGATTTCGCGCTGGGCCTCGCGTGGCTTAGCTTGCTTCATCCAGGTGTCGAGGCTGTCGGCAAGCCATCGGTTGTCCTTTGCCACTGCCCATTGTGCCTTTTCTGGCCGGTTGAGAGCAAGGGTTATGTTAAGGTCAGGATGGTAGGTCTTATTGAACTTTGCAGTTTCGTTGTCGGTGACAGCCAATTTGATGTCGCCACGAGCCACAGCTGCCAACATATCTTCCGTAGCTAATGAATCAGCATCCACAGCTCGCACGTTGATTACATCACCCATGTCTTGGTTAAGCTTTTCAAGCACTTCGGCTCCCTTGGTATCCTTTTCTACATACACCGTGCGACCGGCTAACTGGCTTACATCCACAATCACAGTGTCGCCTGGGGGCTGCACCAGCACCTGCTCTATGTTATGGTAAGGGCCACAAAGAATCACTTGTTTTTTGTAAGGATCGGTATCTGGCACCTCTGCAGCCAAAATCTCGGCATCTCCTGCATCAACCATTTCGATGGCTTCCTCGATAGAATTGGCAATCACCCAATTCACAAAGAATCCATGCTCTTTGGCTAATTCTTCCATCAAGTCATAATCATATCCCATCATTGTGTCGCGATAGAAAAAGAATGATGCGGGCCCATACAGGGTGGCCACATTCATGGTGTCGGGTAGTTCGTGGGGGCCATCGCTGCTGTTGCCGCCTCCGCCGCAACTATTGGTAATCATCCACAGTGGCGCACACAACACAGCCACTGCCGGTAAAAGATACATTGAGTTGAAACGTCTCACGGGGTCAAAGTTTAAAATTTGTAAATATTAACTTATTTTATAACACCCCACCCCCAAAAAAGTTTCAATTCCAAAATATTGAACTTCTATATATTACTTATGATTTTGTCTTTTCCTGAAAGAAGTTGACTTGGAATCAATCAAATTTTTTGGGAAAGATAGAGATAAAAACATTAAAGCTATCAGAAATAGCGGGCTTTAATGTCATTGATGAGGGCAATTTCATATAGATAAAGCCAACTGCCATCTTGCGCAAGAGCAGCAAGATGATTGTGATGATTCATATCTGCAATATATCCATTAGGATTTGAGATAAACCGAGTGCGCGAATATACGGCCTCAAGGTTTTCTCGCATTTCATCAAAATCATTTACCACCTGTTGCAAATTTTCCAAAGCCTGCTTACGCTCGGATTCAGAATTTGAATTGTCAAGACACCCAAGTACCAACAATAACTTAGCTGGATACTGGAAAAGCTCATTGTTCTGGGCATAAATGTCAAGTGTATATCGATTGCGCAATGCATTTCGCTGAGCATGACTGATTTTATTAGAAATCTCGACATATCTTTGCATCTGAATGTGAGCAGAATCAAGCCGACTGGAATATTGGCAGCTCCATTCTCCCGGCTTTTCCAAGTCAGGTAGCGCTATGATTTTAAAATCAGTGGCACCCCATGCTGGATTGCGCCGGCCTTCATCCACTAACGCTCCGTCGAAGAAATAAGCTGAAGTTTCCAATAGTTCTATAAAATCGGTATCATGAGGCTGCAAACCAAATTCTCGCTGAGCATGAGCCTGCTTGAATTCCTTTTCAGTGCGAGCCGACGGATTCCAACCCCACTCGCCCAAGGCAGCATAGCCGCGAGTAAATGTCTCGGAATGAGGTGATCCATCATCCCAAGCAGTGGCGAAAATACCCTCAAGGCCATATTCTTCTGCCATCTTGCAGAAGCTATGAATATGAGGAGTTTTCGAGCCAAATCGAGGCATAAAGGGACTGCCTCCATCGGCTGCCGCTGTAGCTCCCATCACCTTGAGAGAATTATGCGAATACCAGTCCAGCATCTTGCGATGGGCCATATAATCAGGATCACCATATTGCCAACGCATGTACACGCAATCCTTTGGAAATAACTCCACAGCTTGGTCAAGCGGCTGAGAATTCCATTGTTGCTCCACCTCTTCATCAGTTAGTCCACCATAAGCCACTCGCCACAAGCCTGCATACTTGAATGGCATGTCATCCCAGAAAATGGGTTTGCGTCCGATTTCTTTCGCAAAATCGCATACTCGCTGCAACCACATCATCTGAAGTTCAAATGGGCTCATACCTGTGGATTTGCACCGCTCGTCAATGCCGATAGCTGTGATTTCATCACCACCAACATGCAGATATTTCCCATAAGGCATAGCCTCAAGGGCATCACGATAAAGGTCAAATTGCAATTCATAAGTGCGAGGGTCGCTGGGACAAAACTCCCAATCGCTCTTTGGATTCTCACGTAGTTCCCAATGGTGTTTTAAAATGAACCCCGCATGGCCAAGGCCTTGCACCAAAGGATTAATCTCCACATTGCGCTCATGGGCATATCGGCTCAATGCTTGCATTTCCTGCTTGCTTATGGCATTTGGAGCCGCCACCTCGGGTCGCCTTTCAAATCGCAGTTTGTCCTCGATTTCCCATATCACAGCGTTCACCTTCCATTGAGCCAAGCGATCGATCAAGGAATAATAATAGTCCATGCGGTCGAGATGGTGCTTTGTGTCAATATGCACGGCTCGGAAATCAATCTTGGGATAATCGATGATTTCCATTGCGGGAATAGGCTTGTTATGCTCCTGGCTTTGAGTGATAAGTTGGTCAAGGGTAATGCAACCGTACATCAGACCGGCTTCCGTTTTGGCCTTCACTATGGCACCATTAGGATTCACGGTCAATATATATCCCTCAGGAGAATCTGGCACAAAAACTGTATCAATTTCCAAAATGATGCCTAACCCCGGCCGAGGGCATTGTGGCAGCCTATCAAGATTACCATAAAGCACAGGCATCTTGCAATCTTTCGCCTGGACATAGGCGAACTCGCTTCCCGATATTTCACCCTGGCCAGTCAACTTTATTTCTTGCGGAGAAGGCAACAGCGCCCATTCATCGGCAATCCCTGCTATGCAATGAAGCACAGACATCAACACTCCTATCATCATCACTACTTTTTTCATGGCAATCATAACTTTAAATTCTAATCTTCGCAAAGTTAGCTATTTTTTGTCAGATTAATGGTATCAGTTGACGTTTAGATAAGTTTTTCTGATTTTCCCCCAAGATATGATAATTGAAAAAGCGGCCCCTGAACGAGGCCGCTTTCCCTTATTTCATATTCTAAGCTGATTAGAGGGTGCCAAAGTTGAAGATGATAGTCTTTTCAGCTTGAACAGTGCCGTCAGGACTGTAAATTGTGATTACAATCACATGGTCGTTGCCATCGAAGAGATTGTCGATGTTGGTGAAACGAATCACATAAGAATTCTGCATAGCACCAGTTACAGGCAGATTCTCAAGCGTGAAATCAGTAAAATTGCGGTCGGTAAACAACATGGTACCGCCTGTATACTCTGACATCAGCCAAGGCTTCTCGTTATATAGATTGGGTGTATTCCAATAATACTCATAGTAATCTTCATCCTCACTGAATACTGTATGAACGGTACCAAAATTGCTTTGCCAATTATTATTTTCAGGATTCAGATATTCAACTGACCATTTTTCATTACCATTGGGCTGGTTTGGCTCATCGGTAAAGTTAACATAGATGCGGTTAGAACCGCTGCGGAAATTGAAATTGTCGTGAGCAAAGTGAAGGGCCACCATTCCGCACTCGTTGTAGCTGCCATTATCATAGTTGCCGCTACGAGCCAAATCTTGCAGATCATTAGCATCATCGCCACCGAAGGTATGGGTGCGGTCTGTGCCATAACCATTGGCCTCCATCCATTCTTTCAAGGCATCAGCCTGGTTCATATTGAATGCGCCATCGATAGCATAATAGCTGTCGCCATAGCCCACACAGCCTACATGCAGGTCAAGGCCAGATGCAGCCAAAAGTTCTGACCACGCCAAGATGCTATTCGACACAGCTTCTGCTTCCTCATACATACTCCCAGAATTGTCAACAAGGAATACTACATCGGCGATGAGGGTTTGGCCATCGCCGCTTGAGTTGTTATACACATCGATTCCCTTAGGAGTGCCATCCACGGTAACCCATACATTCTGATTTGATTCGCCTGTTCCGTAAAGTTCAAGCCAATCGCTTGCTTCTTGATCCCATACGCCTGTGAGGTCAATTGATACATAGGTGTAGCCGTCCTTCGACTCTATGTTAATCGATGGATTGGCGATGTTGGTAGTGGGGTTAGTCACTGTGGGTGCTGGATCTGCATCCTCATCTTCAGGAATGTTGAGCACTTCCCCTGCGGTGGGCTCGTTCTCATCTTGGTTCCCGCCATTCTTGGGTTCATCAAGCGAACCCGCAGCAAGCACAACGAATGCGCCACCAGCTACCAAGAGCGATAGTGTGCGCCAGTCAAACAGCTTTTCATGATAAAAATAGTATATTATGTTAATTAAATAGGGTATTAAATAGCAAAGGAAATCAGCTGGATCGAAGACTCCGCGCATCAATCCCAATCCCTGCATCACTTCATGAGCCATTGCAAGCACAGGCAAAAGGCTTACAAAAAACAGGTAACGAACTCCCATCTGCGGCTTCATAACAGCATTCACAATCAGTAGATATGAAATCATCCACAAGGCATCAGGAAAACTATAAAGCCAAAATCCATTTGGTGAATTGCTGCCCCATTGCGTACGCAATATTTCTACAGTGGGGGTCATTCCAATAGCATTGAACCAGCCAAACATTACCAGACTGCTCTGACGATAAAGCACATAAATGCTGCCTGCCACTAACAAAGTGAGCAAGGCAAGTGTCAGGAAACACAATTCTCTATGTTGCTTTAACCACTCGTTAATCATGGATGTGAGGCCTATATCTGGGATTATTCAAATATTTTTCTGCAAATATACACTTTCTAACTTAAAATTTAATAATATTTACATATTTTAACTTGCAATTATATAAAATTTGCAAAACACCTTACAATATAATTTCTCCTTACACCCACGAATGATTTGCTTTTCTCTACTGATGGGCATTTGTTTTACAATATATTTGACAAATTATTCGGTATAATAATATTCGAGGGATTTTTGATATTCAAACAAATTTTTCGTAACTTTGCAACAGAAATTATGACAACAATCATATCTCTTAAACTAATCTAAATTTACTAAGCTAATGAAGAATTTCTACATGCTTCTTGGAGCAGCGTTGGTGTCAATGTCAGTGATGGCTGGCCCGCGCACTCTTGAAGGCTCAAAAGCCAAAAGCTTTGAGCAAAAGCCAATCACCGCAGCCGAACTTCGCGCTCTAAATCCTGACGGTGGTCAGCAAGTCCGCGCATCTCGCAGTGCAGAAGAGGTTATCACCAACCCTACAGGCGAAAAGACTGTGTACGCAGTATCAACCAAATCCTACATGAGCGACACCTTCTATGAGATGGATCAAGCTGGCATCATCTATATTGATGGTGACGACTATTATATGAAAGATCCAGTGAAGGGTGCTTCACTTGGCGGATATGCCAAACTAACCCGCAATGGCGACAAGCTTCGCATGGACCTTCCCCAGATCATCTATTCAGCTGAAATGGATGGAGTGGAATTATCATATTGGGTCACATTGATGGCTAATGGCACTACAGATCCTGATTTCAATCCAGCCCCAGTAGCAGCGGAGGACAATTATGTGGAATATATTATTGCTGAGGATGGTACTATCACAATGGACATTGATGAAGATTTGGATGGTGTAAGTTATATCTTGTCCCTGGTAGAAGGCAGTGCCATGGACGAGTGGATGGGATATGGCGATACCTACCAGCAATACACTGTGGCTGACTACGAATTAAATGTTGCCCCCGAAGGCCTGACATGGGAAACATACGGTATGAATGATGGATACTACAACTATATTGTTGAAATTGCAAAGGATGGTACAGATGTTTACTTCCGCAATTTCTACTATGTTTTTCCTGATGTCATAATCAAGGGTACCCTCAATAGCAATGGTTCTATTACTATCCCATCGGGTCAGTATATGGGAGTGTATGAGGCTTATTCTGTGTTTGTATGGCTTTTGATAAGCGATGCCAATTACAACATCAAAGATGCAACTTTACTCTACGACGAAGCCTCTCAGACTTATTATTGCTCGGATTATACACTCTTCTGGATTAATGCTGCTCAGGATTATATCTATTACATCGACTATCTGGAATATCCTACATTCACATATCAAAGCGTTGAGGATATGAACGCCAACCCAATCGCCCCATATCCTAACGATAAGATTGACTGGGAGTATTCCACACAGTATGGCGCAGTGCTATGGGTTACTCCTAACGTAAATGTCAACGGTTATGTGCTTGATAGCACCAAGATGTCAGTGCAGCTTTACTTCGACGATCAACTTTTCGAAGCATATACCGACGAATACGCTATTCCTGAGGATATGGATCGCTTCCCATTGGGCGGATTCAGCAGTTCGGATGGCTATATCTATACTGGCAATGACTTAATCGTCGTCTATTTCTTCTTCACTGGTTTTGATACTATTGGTTGTCAATCATTCTACGAGGGTAGCGACGGTGTAACTTATGCTTCAGAAAAGGTTACTTACTACTGGGACGATCTTACCCTTGGCATCATCAATCCAATTGATGACAGCAAGGAAGTCGCTTCTGAGCGCTACTTCGATATGCAAGGCCGCGCAGTGGCTAACCCAACCAGTGGCCTGTTTGTTAAGCAGACCATCTACACTGATGGCACCGCTTCAGCCCGCAAAGTCTCAATCCGATAAAGAGTCAACTCATCCAACAGAAAAAGCGGCCCTCAGTGAGGATCGCTTTTTCTGTTGGATAATTCTATTCTTAAATATATGGGTTATGGGAAGGGAACAAGAGGGGGGATTGTGGTGTTGTAAATAGTAATCAAACTGTTTACGACGATGGGAAATTTGCTTAAGGGAAACCTCAATATGCTGTGTTCGAAGCTCACTTATGGCCTCGATTATAACTGCATACGCTTTCTGCAGCCGAGATATGTAAATGCTCATGGCTTGGCTGGAGTAAGACTTATATGGGGTGCGCTGACATTTTGGATTATCGGTTGCTTTTATCCAGGAGCGCGCCAACACTTTACGAAGAAAGAGAAAATCAATCTGCTCTGCCTCGGAGCATTTGTATTCTTCACCTATATCTTGGTGCTTAACTTGGCACTTACCTACACCTCCCCTATCCCAGTCACTCTGATTATGAATATTGACCCTGTGTGGGTATTTATTCTCTCTGTGATATTTTTAGGAGAGAAAGGCACTTGGATGAAATACCTGGGCTTGGCTCTCGGCCTGGCTGGCGGGATGCTGTGCATATTCACGGAGCATAGCCACGGGCTTGCCACTGACCCAGTAAAGGGAGACCTGTTCGCCCTGTTGGCCTCAGTGCTTTTCAGCATTTATATAGTGTGGAGTCATCAAGCATTGCATAAGGCCAATCCCATAGCCACACTCAAATGGGTGTTTTTGGGAGCAAGTATTCCAGCGTTAGTAATGCTATGCATCTGGGGCATAGACATGCCTATTTGGCACACAGGCATTTTTAGCAAACCTATGCTGGTACTCTATTTTGTGCTGCTTTGCTCCACCACCTTGGGTTATATCTTCTTCTACGCAGCTATTAAATACCTTAAAGCAACCGTAGTTGCAATGTATGGCTACTTAAATCTGATTATCACAGCAGTAGCCAGCTATATTCTTAAGCAAGATATCTTTAATTGGTGGCAAGTGGTATCGTTCGTGCTGATTGTGGCAAGCATCTATCTGATGGAAATTGCCGAGCGCCGCAAGCCTGCGGCTTCTACATCAGTCTCAAACCATACAAACCATTGAGTCTCAAACCATACAAACCATTTATCCAAACCATACAAGTCGTTGATTTTAATCCATACTAACCATATAGAAGAGCGTGGCTCAGGCGACTGAGTCACGCTCACTAACATGGTGGTGGTAATTATGGTTACTGAGCTGAACTCCAATCGGAGCCCGTAAAGTCAGATGAGATGTCGTAACCTGCCAGGCCATCGCACACACCCTTGTAGGCATGTTTGCGGCCATAGTTGGCATCAAAGATATTGGGGCAGTCGCCGCTGAGCCAATATGTGTGCTCATCAGCAGCGTCGCTCAATCCCCAGATGGTGATTGCTGACTGCTGGGCCTCGGGCACATTCTCAAAGTAAGAATTGAGAATCATCTCGTAGCACTCAGCCTGAGTCTGCAGCTGAGCAGCAGTGGGCGAAGATGTGCCTACCTGCACATCAAGCTCGGTGATGCGCACCAGTTTGCCTGTGGCTGCCATCGTCTTGAACATAGCGTCAACCTGTTCCTTAGTAATCGACGATGACACGTGCATCTGTGTGCCGATGCCATCCACATGAGCACCATTTTGGTCAATATAGTTCACAAATTCGATCAGTGTGGCCAACTTAGTAGGACTGGTCTCAAGATTGTAATCGTTGACAAACAGCTTAGCATTAGGCGCATACTTGCGGGCATATTCAAATGCCTTTACACCATAATCCTTGCCTATGTAGTAGCCCCAATAGAAGTGGCCATTGCCAGTAGAGTTGCCCCAATTGAGCGTAAGGCCATCTTCTTCGGTTTCTACTGGTTCGGAATCATAGTAGGTTACATCGTCCTCGGTCCAGCTGCCACCGAACTTTCCATCGATGCCGCGCCAGCCGCCACCATCATTGATAGGCTCATTGATTACATCCCAAGCGTCAACGCGATCGCCCACATGCTCGGCCATCTGCTTGATCCAATCCTCCATAGCGCCAAGCAATGCCTCGCGCTTCTCTTCGGGAGTTTTTAGCTTGTAAGTGATGGTGGTAGCGCGGCGCGGAGCATTGGCTGCTTCGCCAACCTTCGGGCCAAATTCAATGTCATCAACATAATAGGTGTTTGCTACCTGGCCGAAGTTGATGATGATGCGGTTCACATCGTCGTAAGCGGGCTGGAACTCAACCTCACATTCAATCCAATCAGTGCCAAGATCGAAGGTAGTGTAGGCTCCCTGACTCCCATAGGTCGAACCATTCTGATATTGGAACTGCACCTGTCCACCTGCAGTCTCGCACTTAGCCCAGAAGCGAATCTTGTAGGTGGTCTCAGGATCGAGATAATCATCGAATGTGTAGGCGCACTGCGCACTCCAGAAGTTGGCATCAGATGGATTCATCAGATACATGCAATAGTCGCTATTGCGGCCAGGGCTGGTCACGCCAGTCTCGGAGCTGTTGCCCCAGCTGCCCCAAGCGCCCTTGCTGCCGCCTTCGAAGTCTGTGGCATCGCCAGCAAGCACATTGATTATGTCGTTGGCTTGAGGAGTACCAAATTCAATATCATCTACATAGTAGGTGTCAGCTACCTGGCCGAAGTTGATTATGATGCGGTTGACATCCTCATAAGCAGGAGTAAATTCTACTTCGCACAGGGTCCAATCCTTGCCAGCATCAAACGTGGTGTAAGCACCTTGGCTGCCATAGGTAGAGCCATTCTGATACTGGAACTGCACCTGGCCCATGCCGCTCTCAGATTTCACATAGAAGCGAATCTTGTAGGTGGTCTCTGGATCAAGATATTCATCAAATGTGTAGGCGCACTGTGCGCTCCAGAAGTTGGCATCCGACGGGTTCATCAGATACATGCAGTATTCGCTGTTTCGGCCGGGACTGGTTACGCCAGTTTCGGAGCTGTTGCCCCAGCTGCCCCATCCGCCTTTGGTGCCACCTTCGAAGTCGGAAGAATCTCCTCCGAGCACGTTGGCAATGCCGCTATCGCTGTCGGTGACCACTACCATCTCAGGAGCGATAAGGCTCTTGAGGTAGCTTTGCTGCTGCTGGGTGTGCCAAATGAAGTTGTGTCCATACAGTTTCATATCGCTTGGCAAAGCTGCCAGCACTGCATCCACAGTGGTAAAGTCGAGCTTGCCAGTTGCGCTGACCATGCTCTGGTGCTTCATGGCATTGCCAAGGGTAATGCCGGTGAAGTTGTCATCTACCACTTGTTTGTAAGCTGAATTGCCGACATAGTAGTCAGCCCCTACTCCACAAGCGATGTTGAGATTGGGATGATACTTGGCTGCATAATTCTTAATGTAATCATAGTTGGCAATCTTCTCGGAGAGCTGCAGAGGGATGTCGTTGATGGTAATGGAAGAATCCCCTTCTTTCCACTCCATCACTTGGTCATCGCAGCCTGAGAGCATGGCACCAAATGCCACCGCCAACAAGGGATATGTAATTTTAAGTGATTTCATATTGTATAAATATCTGTGTATTTCTTAATACTTAATACTTAATACCTGACGCCCGATTATTCCTCCTCATCCTCAGGGAAGTCAGAGATGACATAGGTCTTAGTATTCACCACGCGGATATTGTCGATATATATGGGCGTAGTGAATGGAGTGGCATCAATCGTGGCATCAGTAAGCTCAATATCGCTATTCGAGAGGAAGATCAAGAAATTGCGGTACGAACCCGAATTGCGGTCATCAATCACAGTTTGGAATGTACGGTCATCGTCCAAAGGATCGTCATAAGCTCCAAACTGATTCATCGGGATTGTAACTGTCACCCACTGATCGCCAGTGCTCCAAGGGGTAATTTCGCCAGTAGTGGTATCAAGCCATGGAATCCACACTGCAGCTTGGTTGGTATAAGAGTCGCTGTGCTTTGTGCATGCCGAGCCGTAACCGTAGTTAGAAAGGTTGTTCTGAAGTGAGATTTCCAACTGGCCGTTGCTCCAGGGTTCTGGGCAGTAGATATCTAACTGAATGCCGACATTGCCCACAGCAGTAGCACCATCAATATACGATGTCATCCAATTCCAATCATCTTCGGCATTGTCGTTGCCTGCAGTGGCCCAGTAGAGGCCTTGGGTGCCAGCGCCTACGCCACCATCAGCAATCACGTCCTGAGGAACAAGCATGATGCAATTGCCTCGGCCTGTGCCCAGAGGATCGGTTGCATATTGGTCGGAGCCATAGGTTGAGCTCCACGAACCCAGCACGCCCTTGCCGTCAAAATTGATGATGTAGGTGCGCATATCGTTGAAATATTCCGGGCTGCGAGCCTGGCCGTTGGCTCCAGTGGCATAGATTGAGCCAGCCTCAGTCACTCCCTGGGGCATAACGAATGAGAACCATTCGCCATCCTCGTCATCGCTGAGGATTCCGCTTGTTACAGAAACTCCGCCAGGCAAAGTAATTTCTGTGATTTCTTGCAGTCCTGTGCCATACACAGTCACTGTTTCGCCAGCGATCGGCAGTGTCTTATCCACATCGGTAATTGTGGGCGAGGCTGCGCGGATTGTAAAGCTATATGTGTATTCGGTCTCATCCTTTACAAGGCGAATGGTGTTGCGCACATCGTCTTCGGCATCCACCACAGGGGTCTTGCTATTGAGAGTGATGAGCATTGAATTGTCAGTCACATAGGCGCGGTTGAAATAAGTGTCGTAGCCATTGATATACACCTTCTTCATGCCCATGAAGCCTTTGCCTTCGAGGCGAATCATTTGTCCCAAGCGGGCAAAATCAACCTCGCGGTCAGGCACCGAGCTCTCAGCATCCTCAAGGTAAACCTTGCTTACCGAGATAGCCTCGCTCTGGTACTTCGAGTCGAAGTATTCGTCATCGCTGTTGCACGATGTCAAAGCACCCACTGTCAGCAGCGACAGGCAAATATATTTGATTGATTTCATATTTTCTTAATGGTAAGGGTTAGTTGAAAAGCTCAGAAACGCTGACTTCACGATCACCAAATTCATAAGCTACCGTAGAGCCGGCAAGCAGAGGATTGCGGCCACGGTCAACATCGCTGATCGGAAGTGTAAGATGGTCAACAGTGGCAGTGCTTACGCCCGAACCGCCATCGTCGGTGCGTTCGTATTGGCAACGCTCAGTTTCGTTCCATTCATAGCTTGCATTGCGGTATTGGCTGTTGAGATAATTTACTACCTCTTGCTGCTGATAATAGCTGCGGCGAAGCAGGTCGTACCAGTACAGACCTTCGTAAGCGAACTCCACGCGACGCTCGTAGATTATATCATCATAAGTGATTGCGCTGAGTGTAGGCATTCCTGCGCGTTCGCGCACTCGGTTGAAGTACAACAGAGCTGTTGCATCCGAGGTACTGGAATTGTTGCCCATGATGGCCTCGGCCAGGTTGATATACACCTCAGCTAAGCGCTGCATATAAGTGTTTACGCCCGATGACTGTTGATAGCTCTGGCCATTGTCGTCGAGCTTGCCAATCACGTGCTTCTTCACGTTGCACTTGTTCTTGTAGCCATCTTCGGTCACGCCGTAAGTGTAGCCGCCATTCTTGATATTGAGGTCGTCGTAATATTCCCCATAGGTAGCGATGGTGGCATGGCGACGAATGCGATCCTGCGGATCGTAGGTCTGCACCATATCCCAAGATGCATAGGTGGCATTGCCCCAGTTGGTCTCTCCCACCATTGTTGACCATGAGAAGAAGGCGGAAATTGCATTGTTACAGCCCCACCCGATAGCATCGGTAGCACCTGAAAGCCATTGCAACTGGAAGAGAGATTCCTTGTTGTTGTTCCAAGTCTTTACTGCAAAAAGGTCGCCGTAATCGTCCATCAGAGCGTATGGACCCTCGATGCACTTGAGGGCTGCCTTTTGAGCAAGGTCAAGATAGTAGGTGTTGCGGGTGCCACGATTGAAGTCGGTGGCAGCATTAGAGCCATCGTACTGACCGCTTGTGGTGAGGCCAGCCATTGACAGATACACGCGGCTCAACATTCCGTAAGCACTGTAGCAGGTTACGCGACCTTCGTTGGCCTGAGTTTTCGACAGATTAGCGGCAGCATACTCCAAGTCACGAATGGCAAATTCCATTACATCGCACACAGGATTGGCTGGAACCACCGTGTTGTTGACCATTTCCGAGGTGTTGGTGTAGAGTATTGCGCGATTCCACAGCGAACCAATATACCAATAAGCTAAGCCACGCATAAAGCGAGCCTCGGCCATTCCCTGAATCTTGGCCTCATCGGTTACCGACGAACCCGCATTGTCAAGGATACGGTTGATAACATTATTGCTTTGTGCAACCACCGAATAGAATGAGTTCCACGAATCCTCCAAGCCAGGCGAAAGGGCTGTCTCGGTGAAATTGGTGTAGGGATAGATATAATCACTCCAGCGAGCAGTAAGGTTGTTGGCTCGGCCATCGCCCATGCTGTAGTAGGCTTTTTCGTTGAAGCTGTTCCACACATAGTTATATAGTGGAGCAGTAGTCGAGGCCACGGCATCGTCGCTATCGAGGAAAGTCTCGTCGTTGGCTTGGCTGGAAGATGAGGTCGACAGGAAGTCGTCGCAGCTTGCCATAGCCAGACAGGTGACTGCCAAAATGCCTAAACCATATATTTTGTTACATTTCATATTTTTAGCAGGTATATTTTAGAATTCCTAAACGTTGTCGGAGAAATGCATTTCTTAATACTTGATACTTTATACTTAATACCCAAAATACCAAGTTAGAAACTTACATTAAGACCGAAGGTGTAGATGCGAGGCGAAGGATAGCGTCCGTAGTCAATGCCTGTCATCAGAGCATCGCCGTACATAGCGCCCACTTCTGGATCAAGGCCCTTGTATTTGGTCCAGGTATGCACATTCTGTGCGCTGAAGTACACGCGCAGATTTTCGAGATAAATCTTGCGAAGCCACTTCTTTGGGAAAGTATAGCCCAGCGAGATATTCTGCAAGCGGATATAGCTTGCGTCCTCCACGAAGAGGTCGCTGATACGGCTGTAGTTGTTGTTGGCATCGCTGCGCTGCACCGCTGGCATCGTAGTGGATGAGGCATTCACCACATGCAGATTGCGGAAGTCATTATCAGGAAGGGTCGGATCAATCACGTCCACTACAGCGTAGTTGAGGCTCGACTTAAGGATATTGCTATTGTTGCGAGGATCCTCAATGCGCATGCGAGTAAGGTTGAGAGCTTTGTTGCCATACGAGCCTGAGAAGAATATGTTAAGGTCAAAGCCTTTCCAATTGAAGGTATTGCCAATGCCATAGGTAAACTTAGGCTCTGGATTACCTATAAATGTGCAGTCCTCTGAGTTGATCACGCCGTCGCCATTGATATCCTCAAAGATATAGTCGCCAATCCAAGTAGAGCTTTGGGCAATAGTATTTCCTTCGGGAATAGCTACTTGGCAAACGTTACCGTTGGCATCTTTATAATATAAGTCCTCAGCAGAATCGAAGCGGCCAATTACCTTGTAGCCCCAGAATTGTCCGATAGGCTCGCCCACTACAGTCTTTGTCACGATGTAGTTGGTTGAAGATGGCTGGTAAGTTTTTTCGATAGTGCCGCTTTCGGTGTCAAGGCTCTTTACCTTGTTGCGGTTGAGCGAGAACACGATATTTGTGTTCCACTGGAAGTCACGATTTACAATATTGGTAGTATTGAGGGTAAACTCAAAACCCTTGTTCTCAATCGAGCCGACATTGCCCCAAGGATTCGATGCTGCGCCCTGGCCGCTTGAACCCAAGAATGAAGGCAAGGTGAGCTGGAGAAGCAGGTTGTCAGTCTTCTTATAATAGACATCAGCAACAAACTCGATGCGGTTGTTGAGAGCTCCGAGGTCGATACCTATATTATATGATGAAGTTGACTCCCATGTAAGGTCAGGATTGGCGGTATTGCCTGTAAGCACGCCCACGCCCCATGGAGTGGTCTTGTTGGCAAGCATTGACAGATAAGCGTAATCACTCACATTTTGGTTACCAGTCTTACCCCAGCCTAAGCGCAGCTTCAAATTGTTGATTGCGCGAGAGTCGTTGAGGAAACTTTCTTGTGAAATGCGCCATGCCAAAGCCACTGCAGGGAACCAACCCCACTTATGACCCTGTGCAAACTTGGAGCTGCCATCGCGACGGATTGTAGCGGTGAGCAAGTAGCGGTCATCGAATGAATAGAACGCACGTCCGAAGAAAGATGCCAAGGTGCTTATGGTGCGTGTACCAGTTGTAGTAGATGAGGTAAGGTCACCAGCCGAGAGGTCAGGAGTAGTGTTGGTGAGGAAGCCGCTTGAGGTGCCTACCTGATTTTCCCAACGGCTCTTGGATATTTCTTGACCCAGCATAGCCTGCACATTGTGCTTCTGAGCGAAGGTGCGATTGAAGTTCAAGAGGTTGCGCCAGCTCCAATATTTAGTATCGGTCTTTGTCCATTTGCTGGTGCGTATATCTTGGGTGCGTACGCCGAACTGATAGTCTGGCATATAATAATAGTACTTATTGAGATTGTAATCGGCCGAAAGCTCAGTCTTGAAGGTCAGGCCCTTGATGATGGTAGCCTCCAAATAGACATTGAATCGGAAATTATCCTTGCGGTTTTCATTTGTGATAAGTTCGGCCAAACCCACGGGGTTGTCGGGCATCCACACATCGTCGGGGCCATCATAGCTGCCATCGGGTGAGGTCACTGCCACTGTGGGTTGCTGCACCAAGGCTGTGATGATAGTATTATTATCGGTGCCAAGCTTCTGCTTTGATTCGGCAAATGAGAAGTTGATGCCGCCGCGCAGCCAAGTCTTAATCTGAGTGTCAATATTGCTGCGGAGAGAATAGCGCTTGAAGCTTGAGCCCAAGGCAATACCGTCCTGGCCCAGATAGCCACCGCTGATAGCATAGGTGGTGGTCTCATTGCCACCCGAGATTGAGATGTTGTAGTTCTGCATGAATGCCTTGCGGAAAAGCTCATCTTGCCAGTCAGTGCCTTCGCCCAGAAGGTCCCAACGCACAAAAGCATCGCTCGGGTCAACCTGGCCAGTAAGCTGCGCGCGTACCTCGTGATGCTGAGCATATTCACTCAGGTTGAGCATTTCATATTTCTTTGGCATTTCTTGCCAGCCCATGTACATATCAAATGTAACAGTAGCTGTGCCCGCCTTTCCGCGCTTAGTAGTAATCATGATTACACCATTGGATGCACGGCTTCCATAAATAGCTGTGGCCGAAGCATCCTTGAGCACATCCATCGAAACGATATCGCTGGGGTTGATGCTCGATAGCGGATTGCTGTTTTCATCGTCGGTCGAGGAATCGATTACTACGCCGTCAATTACGAAAATAGGCTGATTGGTGGCATTGAGCGAGTTGATACCACGAATGCGGATGCTGGTAGAGGCGCCAGGCGTACCTGAGTTGCTCTGGATTTGCACACCAGCTGCGCGGCCTTGCAGCACTTGGTCAATACTGGTGGAAATTGATTTCCTGACAGCATCCTCGCCTACCGAAGCCACTGAGCCGGTTAGGTCGCTGCGCTTCATTTGGCCGTAACCTACCACTACCACCTCTTCGAGCGATGTAGCATTCTCACGCAACACCACGTCGATTTTGGTGCGATTGCCTACCTTTACTACTTGTGGATCATACCCAATATAAGCGAATTCGAGTTCCGACTTGGCCGGGACTGAAATCGCATACTTGCCATCGATGTCAGTGCTCACACCTTGAGTTGTGCCCTTGGGCTGCACCGAGACACCGATTAGAGGTTCGCCAGCCTCATCAGTCACTGTGCCAGTGACGGTGATGGTCTGCGACCAGGCCCATAGCGGCAACATCAAAGCAAGCACCGCGATGAGCTTGAGGTTAAAGTCTCTGCATTTCATGAATTAGTTAGTGTTGATTGGTTTTGTTGATATTATCAATTGCACAGTTAGTTTGTGGTCAGTTTATTCAGTCAGTTTCAACTTTAGTTTTCCAGTTAGTTTTGCATTTTTAGCACTTGTGTACTTTGAGCAAAGATTTACGATACAAAATTAGTAATTTATTTCAAAAATCAACATATATTTAGGCAACAGCCAATGTTAAAAATGTTACTTTGCCACTCCCGAATGTAACAAACAACCCTCAAAATGTTACATTCGAGCTTAAAAAATCAAAAAATATCCCATTTGTTACATTGAAAATCCAAAAATGTGTCTTATATTTGCACCATAAAACTTTCACAAACCAGTCATCAACAATCGAAGCTTACGGCCGTACCATGAAACGTGTATTAGCATTTTTTGCATTCGCCATATTAGCCTTGGCCTCTACGCTGCGCGCGCAACGCAGCACCCTCTTCACAAGCGAGGGCGACCTGCCCTGCAGCCTTATCAACTGCATTGAGCAATGCCATAGCGGATTTGTGTGGATAGCCACCGAAAACGGCCTATGTCGATTCGATGGTTACCGGTTCCATACCTACCAGTCCAACCCCGCCGACTCTACCTCGCTCCTCGACAATTATGTGCATACCGTGCACTGCGACAGCCAAGGCACTCTGCGCATAGGCACACTTAAGGGACTGATGGAATATGTGCCAAGCGCAGATGCTTTCGCAGAGGTGCCAATGTACGACGGCGACAAACGCGTCACTCCCCATATCAGCAAAATAATCGAACTTTCGGATGGCGACTTGCTCATTGCGACTGCGGTGTACGGAGTGTTCCGTCTTCCTCATGGAGGCCAATCAGCCTATGCCGAAGACGACATCAACCAAGCCTTAAGCGACAAATACGTCAGTTGCTTGCTCGAAGACAAAAAACATGCTCTATGGATTGGCACCGAAAACGATGGAGTGCTATACAACTTAGCCAAAGCCCAACAACCATTCCAAATATCCGGCATACCCGGCAACAAGATTTCTGCTCTGTTGCAAAGCAGTGACAATTCTATATATGTAGGGATGCTCGACGGCGGCGTGACGGTCTATGAGCCTTCGATACACAGATTTGAAACAGTTGCTGGGAGCGAGAATCTATCAGTAAAAACGTTGTCGGAAATCAATGGCAATGTATATGTAGGCACCGAGGGACACGGGGCCAAACTAATTAAGCATAATCGCATCGAGGATATTCCCACTGAATCCCCGCTCCATGGGGTGGCCAACGGAAAGGTGCATCAGATGATTGAAGACCGAAATGGCAATATCTGGATTGGCCTGTTCCAGAAGGGAGTGGCTATGGTGCCAAAGCCCAAATATCCCTTTCTGAGCTATGGTGCGCGACATGAGAAGGCTATCATAGGCGATGGCTGCGTGATGGCTCTGGCTATCGACCCAAAGCAGAATATTTGGGTGAGCTGTGAGAATGAGGGAGTGTATCTGTTTGATTCAAATGGCAAGCAGTTGCTTCACTGCCCTACCCCCTCAACAATCCTTAGCATTTACCCTGACGCCGATGGCAATTGCTGGCTTGGCTCCTACACTTCTGGCCTTCTCAGCCTGAGCCCCGACGGCAAACTTCTCAGAATTCCTGGTATTTCTGACCAGAAAATCAGTTGCATAACCCATGACCGACATGGAGCCTTGTACCTTGGCACCCTTAACCGAGGCTTAATGCACTACGATCCAAAATCCGAAGCTGTGGAGTATTGCAAATTAGAAGCCATTCCCGAAGAGGCCATCGGCGAAAGCGATTGGATCAATAGCATCAACAGCATCATAAACTTGGCAGATAGCAGCCTAATGATTGCCCATTACAATGGCATTAGCATAGTGCCACTTAGCGCCAAGGGACAACTTGGGCAATATCATAGCATCATTTCAGGTTGCATCGGCTACAAGCTGATGGTTGGCCATGATGGCACTATATGGTGCGGCACCACTCGCGGACTTTATGCTTACCATCCGGCTACAGGCAAAATTGACCATTTTTCAATGTCCGACGGGCTGCCCTCCAACGTAATTTGCGCCATGATCGAGGATGGCAAGCACAATTTATGGATCAGCACTTATCACGGCCTTTCACGTTTTTCACCTGATGAGCGCAAATTCGTCAACTTCGACGTAGGCGATGGCATCCAAGGCAACGAGTTTACCCATGGGGTGGCCTGCAGCGATTCTATGGGACGACTATTCTTTGGCGGAGTAAATGGCTTTACCACCTTCCATCCCTACGACATTCAAGTGCCTGAGCGCGGCACAAAGCCAATGATAACTCAATTTGACGTATTCGGCACGCCTATCAATAGCACCTCACTTTCAGGCAATAGGCAAATTGTGAAAACAGAAATATGGAATGCTGAAAATGTGGAGCTTGCAAGCGATGACAACACCTTCGGCATCGCCTTCACCACTATGACTTTTGATAATCCTCATAAGATTGCCTATGAATACAGAATCTTAGAGCATAGCAAGGATTGGACTCTTACGCAGCCTGGCGAGAGCCGATGCACATTCAACAGCTTTCCTCCCGGCACTTACCATTTCCAAGTGCGCGAGGCTGGAGCTGACGCCTCCGACGCAATACGCTCACTTACCATCACTGTGAGACCCCCATGGTATCAAAGCTGGTGGATGGTGGTGATTTATATCTTGGCTGCATTGGCTTTGCTATGGCTGGCTTGGCGCCAATTGCACGAGCGTCAGCTGCGTCGCAACGAAGAGTTGCGCCTTCGCCATGCTGAGGACATCATGGAGGCACGCCTCCAATTTTTCACCAACATAGCCCACGAGATTCGCACGCCACTGACCCTAATCATCAATCCAGTGGAGAAACTTATGAAAAAAGGGAGCGATAATCCCGACCATGCCACTTATTCCCTGATTCACCGCAATGCCTGCCGATTGCTGCGCCTGGTAAATCAGCTGATGGACATGCGCAAACTCGAAAAGGGGCAGATGAAGATGCACTTCGCATCTACCGATCTGGTGAAATATATCACTGATGTCAATCAAAACTTTGATTATATCGCCCAGCAAAAGCACATCCACTTTAGTTTCAATCACGAGATGCCCGAACTAACGGGATGGATTGATGCAGCCAATTTTGACAAAATTCTTATCAATGTGCTCAGCAATTCATTTAAGTACACCAACGATGGAGGCTCTGTGACTGTGACGCTGACCTCGGGCACCGACGACAAAACTACTGGCCCTCTACACCACTACATACAAATGCTGGTATCGAACACAGGCGATCCTATCGACCCCGACAAGATTGAAAAAATCTTCGATCGATTCTATCGCATCGAAAACGAACTGACAGCCAACGCTATGGGCACTGGCATAGGGCTGCATCTTTGCCGCCAGCTCATCATCAAGCATCATGGCGAGATTTTCGCCAGAAATCATGCCGATGGGCCTGGCTGCGAATTTGTGGTGCGCATACCGCAAGGCAACTCGCATCTCACAAGCGAAGAACTCGCGGCCACAGCTGCGACTAAAGCCCCGACTCCAGAACATGAAGAAATTGCAGAAATTGAATCATCTGAATTAGAGCCCACAAAGACTAAGGCCAAAACTCGATTCAACATAGCCATTGCTGAGGATGATCCAGAAATCCGCACTTACCTCCACAATGAACTGTCAGCCGTGTATCGCATCACCACTTACTCCAATGGCAAAGAGCTCTTCGATGCCATGCTTGCCAAGGCACCCGACTTAGTAATATCAGATGTAATGATGCCCGAGCTTGACGGCTATGAATTATGCCGAAAAGTACGCAAGAATGTCAATATCAATCATACTCCCATCATACTGCTGTCTGCCAAGCAGGACCCCGATGATCGCCGTGCCGGCCTGGAAGCTGGCGCCGACAGCTATATCGTAAAGCCATTCGACACCGATGTGCTGCTCAGCAATGTAGCCAGTCTTTTGGCTAATCGACAGCTGCTTAAGGCTAAATACAGCGGCGCACAGGAGCAGGCCGACAATGTGACGCCAATCGAACTCAAGAGCCACGACGAAGTGCTGTTCAATAAGATTATGAAAGTCATCAACGATAATCTGGCGTCGCCTGATCTGAGCGTGGAGCAACTCGCCGACGAGGTGGGCCTAAGCCGTGTGCATCTGCATCGCAAACTCAAAGAATACACCAACCTATCGGCCCGAACCTTTATTCGCAATCTTCGTCTGCGCCAAGCAGCGCGCCTGTTGCGAGAAAAGAAATTAAGCATAGCCGAAGTGGCTTATGCCACAGGCTTCTCCACACCTGCACGCTTCACCTCGGCATTCAAGGAAATGTACGGCACCACTCCCACGCAATATGCGCAAGAGCCTGGAAATTAGATATTTCGATCGATGAGGCGCTGCAACTCTTCGGCAGCAAATTCCTTGGTGAATCGGTCGGGATCGCACATCAATGCGCCAAGCTCGCGCTTAGCTTCATCTGGCCGATTGCGGTCGAGCAAAGCAAATGCCAATCTGCCACGCAGATACCGCAGATACCCAGGCTTGAAATCAGGCTGCCCCTTCTGAGCGGCTTTGATGCGCTGATCCAGTATTTGCTGCTGCAAAAATGGCACCGCCCTAAGATCCTTCAGCACGCACAGACCCGTGGCCAATTCGGCAAGATCGTTGACATTTTTAGAACTTTCCAGTTTGTAAAGGTAAGATAAAGCTTGTTCATAATAGCCAAGCTGCGAAAACACATAGCCCAATTGGTAGCAGAGATGACCAACAAGGCTTAAATCCCAATGCTCAAGGTCTTCTTTTCCCAAGCGTTCGGAGATGTCAAAATATGCCTTGTGCAGATAATACAGCGCATCTCCCCAAGCCTCAGCCTTGCTGGCTGCTTGAGCGCGCACTGTCCATAAATGCGCATTCTCACAAGCCCCCAACAGCAGATATTCATTCTCTCGCAATGACTCGCCATCGATAATGCGCTGAGCAGCCGCAGTGCGCCGAGTCAAAAAGTCGTTCTTGCTCACCCAGTGATCTACTCCGAAATTGAGATTCAGACAGGTTGGATGGAGTTGCAACCCCCGGTCAGCAGTGAGCAAAGCCGACATAGCCAATTGGCCATGCCGATATTTCACTTCGACTACTAAAATGCGCCCATCACCCAGAGCCAAGAAGGCCTGCACCAACGATGAGTTTCTGGCCTGCTTCAAGATATCATATTCCAATATTTGGTCACCGTCGCTGAGATATTCAGCAGTGCTACAATTGCCGTCCACCAGCACTGCCATCGACAATATGTTGTATGGTGGTATGCACATGCAAGCCTCCAGCACCATGCCGAATCTCGTAAACGGGCGTCCGGTCCATTCGCCAGCCTTGGTGTATTCGCGCAATTCACCTGACAGGCGGAAGTCACGCACTCGCAACATGCAATCTCGCAGCATTGGGTCGCGAGGCTTGTCGCGGTCCAATCCATAATGAGCCAATTCCAAATAATAGAGTGCCTTAGCAAACAGGCCGTCAGCATAATATGCCTCCCCCAAGTATCGAGCAGCCAAATAGGAATCTGGTGATTCGCTGCCTATCACATGACGCAGGCTCATCTTGTTGATTTCCTTGAAACCCTCAAAGAGCTTTGCCATTCCTCGCTGGCTTTGGCCTTCGATCCACAACTGACGACCCTCGTCAACTTCTTGAAATGGGTCAACCCACCCTATAGCCATCAACTCGTCATCGTCGAGATGCTCATGTTCTATGTCCTTGCGCAGGGCCTCAAGCCGCTGTAGCGACATTTCTCGAATGGCCATGCGGTTGTAATCTTTATCGTAGGAGAAGAAATGCTGCTTTGCTATCCGGTCGCCCCATGCATCCTTGACCATTGTTGACAGGCACATGCCCAAATAAAGCTCCTCGCCTCGCTGTATTCCCTCACTTTGCAGCACTCCGTAAAAAGCGCCATTGGCTGGAGCTCCGACAGGCGTGGAGTATACAACAGCCAAGTCGGGATTTAGCTTCTCGCCTGGCAGTGGCAGAAAATCTGGCATCACATCAGCATAAGCCGCGTCCAAAATCGGATGGAATGTCCATTTCTTTCCATCCCACACAGTAGCCAATGCATTCTTGGGAATAGACAAGTGAGAATATCGCTCGATCATCTGCGCCACAGTGCCCCGCTCACGAGCGCCATGATAGAGGCGCCAAGGCCTTCCCTCCTGGCCATTAATCAGCCACTCATGCCGGCTGCGCATAGCTCGATAGCCATCATCGAGCCAAAGGCCCAGGTCAGGGCCATCAGCGCGCGAAGTATCTGCGGAAGTCTCCTGTTGGGTGAGATTTTCGCTCGAAAATAGCTGGCGTATGCGGTCGAGTATACTCATTTTTTAGTTTCTGTATGCAAAGTTACGTAGGTTTGTCGAAATATCTGATATTTTTTCATAAATCTTTACAAAAATTTCAAAAAAAGCACTTAACTTTGCGCCACAAATCTAAAACCAACCATGAATATCACAAAGATTGCGTGCCTTGCAATGGTGTTGTTAGCCACGCTTTTCGGCGCACAAGCGCAAATATCGACTGAGGGCCTGCTGCCACACATGAATCTGGCATTCGACACTCGCGCTGACTTCACATATGAGAAATCGCCTGGCCAGGAATCAAGCTCAGGCATCCATGGGCGTTACCTCAACATAATGTTCAGCGGCCAAATCACCGACCAGCTTTCGTTCAGCTGGCGCCAGCGCATGAACAAATACAAGGACGTAGAGAACGATGTGTTCACCGCCACCGATTGGATTTATCTCACCTATATGCCTACCAAAAACTGGGCATTGTCGGGTGGCAAGCAGGTGGTGCTTATCGGCGGATATGAATATGATGCTGCACCAATCGACATATTCTTTGCCTCGGTATTCTGGAACAATGTAGCCTGCTACCAATTTGGTGCCTCAGGCGCTTATATCACCAACAATGGCAACCACAGCTTTACATTTCAGGTATGCAATTCCCCCTACCAGGAAATCGGTAATTCTTGCTATGCTTACAATCTGTATTGGTCGGGCAAAATGGGCTGCTACAAGACCCTCTGGAGCGCCAACCTGGTAGAATACGCCAGAAACCATTACTGTACCTTCATAGCCCTGGGCAATAGATTAGAACTTAATCCGTTATATATTGAGTTGGATATCATGAACCGAGCCACAAGCCATCATAAATACTGGTTTCACGACTATTCAATTATTGGCAAAGCCGAGTATGATATCACAAATTGGATGACACTGATGTTGAAAGGGGGTTACGATGACATCCATCCCATTCCAGGCAATAGCCCAATCGATGTGAAGAAGCCTTTCTATGGCGGAGGTTTCGAGTTTTACCCCTGGCATGGCAGCCGCAATCTGCGCATCCATGCCCTTTACAGCCAGAGCCGCCAAGCTGGCGAAAAGCGCGTGAATGAGGTCTCGATTGGCCTGAAGTGGCGCGTGAATGTATTCTCTAAATAAACCAATTTACATTACAATAACAGATTAACAACAGATTCTAACTTTATGCCAACATTAACGTTAATCCGCGACTTCCGTCGCGCAAAAAAGGCAAAGACGGCAGGCCATCGCAATCCGACGGCTGAGGCCATCACGTTCCTTGTGCTGTTCTGCGGCTTGATGGCATATCTCACATGGGCATTTATCCCCGAGGGAGAGCTGCCTGAGGGCATGAGCCCGCTTATTGCTGGCTTGCAGAATATGCTCAACACCATTATGCACACCAGCTACGACCTGCTGATTAGCACGGTGTTCTTCATCATGTCAATCACTGTGCTGATGGGAGCGCTCTCGAAGCTGCTCACCGAATTTGGCGTGGTTAACGTGCTTGAGCGTGTGCTGCGCCCCTTGATGAAGCCTCTGTTCAATCTCCCGGGCATTGCAGCTCTTGGCGCAGTGGTGACATTCTTCAGCGACAACCCCGCCATTATCGCACTTAGCAAGGACCGCAAATTCGCATCGTTCTTCCGCACATATCAGATAGTATCTCTTACCAATTTCGGCACAGCATTCGGCATGGGCATGATTGTAGTGGTGTTCATGATTGGCCAGGGCTTCTTGGTGGCTCCGCTTGTAGGCGTGCTCGGAGCCTGCGTGGGGTGCTTGATTTCTACCCGACTGATGCAGAAGTTCACCCTCAAGGCATACCCTGAATATGACCGCCCTGTCCTTGAGCAGGAGCAGGTCGATGAGTCAGAAACCGAGCAATACCGTGAGGAGCAAAAGGAGAGCACCTTCATGCGCTTCCTGAATGCCATCCTCGATGGCGGCAAGAATGGCGTAGGCCTGGGCGTGGCTATCATTCCTGGCGTGCTCATTATCTCCACCGTGGTAATGATTCTTACATTCAATACTCCGAAGGCCGACCTCAACGGGGCTGCTTATCAAGGCATCGGTCTGTTGCCTTGGCTGGCCGACAAGGTTAGCTTCCTTTTCACTTGGCTGTGGGGCTTTACCAACATGGAGCTTATAGCCTTCCCCATCACCGCTCTTGGTGCAGTGGGGGCTGCTATCGGTCTTGTGCCTGAGTTCAAAGCCCAGGGCATTATCAATGACAATGCAATCGCCGTGTTCACAGCCATCGGCATGTGCTGGAGCGGTTACCTCAGCACCCACGCTGCTATGCTCGACTCGCTTGGTTTCCGCAAGCTCATCTCCAAGGCCATTGGTGCCCACACAATCGCTGGCATCTGTGCTGGTGTATTCGCTCACTGGGCCTGGGTATTGATTGACATGCTAATGCATTAATCCCGCATACAAGCAACCGATGAAAATTGAAAGGGTGGCTCCGGCAGCCACCCTTTCCTTATATAAGTTCTAATCTTTGTCCAAATTCATCCTCCGCCACGATATCAATTTCGTTTTCACCTTTGCGATCGTGCCAGAATGATAATTTTTAAATTGTTTCCCACATTTTCTTTGAAAATTCAAAAATATGAGGTAATTTTGCAGAGCATAAAGCTCTGCGAGATCGCTATAGCTAAGTTGCAACGCTAAGGCGAGGCCAAATGGCCATCGCCAGTAGCAAACATAGATGAGGGATCGGGCTTTGCCCTACCCCTCATCCAAGACATATTAATTGGAAGCGTTTGGCTTTTATTCCGCATTGGTAAATCTGGAAAATTTCTAATGATATCGGAATAACAAGACTAACGCTCCCTCTTGGTTGGATTATAGCCATTGCTATATACCTCCCAGGAGCGTGAGCCGTTATATCCTGTTATCTATATCATGGGCATTCCAGAGCCTACCAATGAGATAACGCCAAGATAGGCTCGCGCTCTTTTTATATGCCTTTTTAGAAACCAATCATTAACCCATCCCATTGGAGCCTGCTGGGAGAAAATCTGCTGCCACGTGGCTCTGCAACCATCAATCGACATAAGCGAAAACGCATTGCTCGAATACGACCGCGAAGTATTGGAGCAGCTTCTTCGCGACCATACCACAGGGCGCAATATCATCTGGGCTACTGACGACTACGCCCACCTCGGCGACGGGTACCAGGCCACGGATGAAATCACAATCGAAAAGATCACTGGCGAACACGGCAAGGTGATCCAGCCACGAGCCGTAAAGTCAAAAGAGGCGCAGCGAGACCGCACCAAAGAACGCGCCGAGGTGTTCACGCCATCGTGGATTTGCAACGCCCAGAACAACCTCGTCGACAATGCCTGGTTCGGCCGCGAAGGAGTGTTCAACACCGAAAATCCCGACCATACTTGGACCGTCAACCCCAACAAAATAGAATTTCCCAAAGGCAAGACTTGGAGAGACTACGTGCGCGACACGCGCCTTGAAATCACATGCGGCGAAGCTCCCTACCTTGCCAGCCTCTACGACACAGTTTCCGGAGAACCGATAGATTTGAAAAACCGCATCGGCATCCTCGACCGCAAGCTCCGCGTAGTCAGCGAGAACGTTGACGACCACGGCAAATGGCTCGAATGGGCGCAGGCGGCCTATCAAAGCACCTACGGATTCGAATGGCAGGGCGACAGCCTCTTGCTTGCTCGCGAAGCCCTGCTTCAGACCCTCTTCGACTACCATGAGGCAAAGTTCGGCAAGGACTGCCCGCTTCAGAAGAAGTCGGCAAAATACATCGCCTACATCATAAGCTGGAACCTATGGCAGATGGACGGCCTTAAAGGCGTGATTCCCTATTCGTGCGGAAAAAAGCAGATGCCAAGCCTCTTCGAGGATGCAATTACCATTGAGCCATGCAAGGGTTGTGTCAATGGCGACATCCGACAGCACAACGGAATATATGCCCTCGTCAAGGACTGGTCGATCGACGACAAGGAAAAGAAAGACAAGGGACAAAACAAAATCCGATTCATCGACCTAATAGCCAAATAGCCATGCAGAGATACTTTGAAGAACTGAAG
>JAJBUG010000059.1 GCA_020860515.1 Bacteroidales bacterium
CTTTAAGGACTTTAAGGACTTTAAGGACTTTAAGGGCTTTTAAAAGTTAATGTTGAGGCCGCCTACGTAGGTGCGCATGGGCGAATAGCCAGTGGCACTGTAGGTGGTGCGGTCGCCGCGAGGGTCAAAGCCTTTGCGCTTGGTCCAGTAGTACACATTGTCGCATGAGAAGTACACGCGCAGATTGGTCAAGTGGAGTTTCTGGGTGATTTTCTTTGGGATGGTGTAACCCAGTTGGCATGTCTTGAATGTAAGCTGGCTGGCATCAATCAGATAGAAGTCGCTGGCAAGATTGTTCTGGGTGTCATTGTACTGCCAGCGTGGAATCCAAGCATTGGTGTTGTCCTCGCTCCATGCATATTCCACAGCATCGCGGTGGATGTTCTGGCCGATCGACGAGCCCCAAGGCGAACCCATCAAGCTCATATAGCCGCTATCGAGCTTCTTGCCACCCACGGTGAATGTGAAATTGGCGCTGAAGTCGAAGCCGAAGAACTGCAGGTTAGTGCCGAAGCCGCCGTAGAAATCGGGTAGCGCAGTGCCGCAGGCATATTCGGTGGCCTGGTCGTAGGTAGTGGTAGTGGTGTAGCCGGTGATATTGCCATTCTCATCTGTCTGAGTTACCTTCCAAGTAGGCTGGCCGCTTTCGTTAGGACCAGTGTAGATTGGCAGATACCATGTGTAGAGAGGCAGGCCCTCGCCGTAGAAGTAATAGCCTCCGCGATAACCATCGTGGCCGTCAACGATAAGGCCCTTGCTTGTTTCGGGCAGATAAGTAATCTTGTTCTTTTCCCATGAGAAGTTGATATCGATATTCCATGAGAAGTCACGCTTGCGCAACACGCCGATGCTCAGCTGAGCCTCCAGGCCGTGGTTGACCATATCACCCACATTGTCGTAGTAGCCGCTGTAGCCGAGGCTCGAAGGCACTGTCTTGAAATAGAGCATGTCGCTGGTCTTGCGGTGGTAATATTCGAGCTGACCATTGAGGTGCTGGTTGAAGAGTTCAAACTCGAAGCCTGCATTAAGGTTGCCAGTGGTCTCCCAGGTAATGTTGGGATTACCCTTCCATGAGAAGGCATAACCTACTTGGTCGTTTGAGTTTTGGATATCGTAATAGTCGGTCCAATAATAGCTGCTGTTCAGACCGTCGTTGCCTTGGCTACCGTAACTGACCTTGGCCTTAAGCATATTGATGGTCCAAACCTTTGGGAACCATTCTTCCTTGCTAAGAATCCAAGCGCCGCCGACGCTCCAGAAGTTGCCCCAGCGATGCTTTGGATGGAAGCGCGAGCTGCCATCGCGGCGGTATGATGCGGATGCGAAATAACGGCTGTCGTAATCGTATTGGGCACGGATGAAGTAGCCCTCGACATTGTACATAGTGGTGGAGCCTGACATTGAGCCATTAATGATAGCGCCATTTAGCTCGATGTTCTCCTCGAAGATTGCGATGTTGCTCTTGTCGGCTGACAGGCTGGTGGTGCTGTAGCGGTTATATTCGTGACCGATAAGCACTTCCACATTGTTTTTGCCGAAGAGGTGGTTCCAATTGAGGAGCTGCTGGAAGTTGGTATTGGTAGTGCGAGCGTGTGCCGTAGAAACCGTGCCGCCAGTGGCTGCATTGTAACCATAGTAGGGGTTGTAAGCCGTGTTGGTGCGATAGTCGTGGAGAGTCACGCCGCCATTGATTGTAAGGCGGAAGTCCTTGAGGAAGTCAAGGTTGATATATCCGTTGAGAGTGAAGAAATTGCTGTTGCGCTTGTAGGTGTCAATCTTGTCGCTTTGGATTGAGTTGTAGTTCTTTTCGATAACACGCACAAATCCCACGGTGCCATCACCATAATCATACATGGGGCCGCGAGCATCGGTCATCACATTGCCGTACTGGTCGCGCAGATACAGGGGATAGAAAGGCGCCAGGTTGTGCACCGTCTCAAATGCTTGATTCAGGTTGTTGTATTCGGTGTGGCTGTAGCTGGCGTTAGCACCAACCTTTAGGCAGTCGTAAGCCTGATAGTCGGTCTTCAAGCGAGCCGATATGCGCTCTACGTCGCTGCCGTAGCTAATACCCTCGTCCTTGAGGTAGCCCAGGCTGAAATAGGTGCTGTAGCGGTCGGCACCGCCGCTCATGTTCACATTGTATTCCTGACGGAAACCGGTGCGCAGACCAGCCTTGCGCCAGTCATCTGGCACCAGGGTATAAATCTGGCCATTGTTATAAACGCGACGACCGAGGGTGGCATTGGGATTGAGCTTGCCATTGCTGCCAATCAAGGCTTGGCCGTTGGGCACTGTATATACAATGTAGCCAAGGCCGCCGGCATCGGTGTCGGTGCCCTGCATTGTGGTGTTGGCCGCCACGTGGGCGGCTGAGGCGCTGTAGCCCAGGCTGCGCTGATAGTAGTTGCGCAGAGCCAAGTAGTGAGCCTCGTAATATTCGCCGATATTGTCGATGGTGTTGTAATCGATCAGGGCATCGGTGTTGGCACCCCCACTTCACATCCACAGTAACCTTGGTCTTGCCCTTGCTTGGACTCTTGGTGGTGATCATAATCACACCGTTGGCACCGCGAGCGCCATAGAGGGCGTTGCTGGCAGCATCCTTGAGCACTGAGATATTGTCAACGTCGGCCGGGTTGATGTCGCGCCAGCTTCCTTCGTAGGGCTGACCGTCGAGAATGATAAGAGGCGAGGTCTTGGCGTTGATAGAGCTAAGACCTCGGATGTTGATGGTATTTTCCTCAGTGGGGTTGTTGCTCTGCAGCATAGTCATGCCCGGCACCTTGCCTTCGAGGGCCGAGATAGGGTTGTTGCTTTGTCGCTTGATGATGTCATCGCCCTTGATCACAGCAGCCGAGCCGGTAAAGGCCTCGCGCTTCTGCTTACCGAAGGCCACGACCACCACCTCGTCCATCATCTCGCTGTGCGAGTGCATGGTGATGATCATGTCGGGCGAGATTTTGGCCTCGGCAGGCTCCATTCCCACATAAGTGACAGTAACCGATTTGTACTTCTGATCTAACTTGGGAAAAATGAATTTTCCACTGATGTCGGTAGCTACGCGCATGTCGGTGCCTGTCACCGTGACCGTAGCGCCGACAATGGGATCACCCTCCTCATCGAGAACGGTACCCTTAACCTCGCGCATCTGCGCCGATGCCCACAAGGCAGACACAAATAGCAGGATGAAAGCGCAAAAATGTTTCAGTCTCATTGCGTTCAAATCTATGTTTGGATTAGTGTTATCTGTGATAACTGTAAATTGGTAACTCTAACGTTTTCTCCCTGGTATTCCTTTGTGACTTAAGGTTTGCTAACTTTGTGGCAAAGGTAATAAATTTTCACAAAAAATCAAATAAAATTCGACATTTTAACACAAAATATCGAAATTTTATGAGTATTTGTAAGATAAAGGTCTCGGAGAACTCCGAGAACTCCGAGTGCTCCGAGTGCTCCGAGTGCTCCGAGTGCTCCGAGTGCTCTGAATTCTCCGAGTGCTCCGAGCGCTCCGAGGAATGGCTATTTGATTTCGATTACGCGCAGGCGGTCGCCCTGCTCACGCACGATATTCTCAAAGTAGCGGGGATCATCATATCCACCAAATACTGGATATTCGGGCACTCCCTCGGGGGTGCGGGCAAATTGCCCATCGCGCTCCTTCTTGATGTTGCCATCGAGGTATTTCACAAATAGGTAATCGCCCAAGGCCTTGTAATCCTTAGTGGCACGGGCAGCAAAATCATTGGTAAGCTGTTGCAGTTGTGTCTGAGCGTCGGCATAGCCAAGTCCGGCTACAGCCTTTTCGGCTTCAAGCACCTGAGCCTCGGCGTCGGCTTCCAAACCATTCTGCACACGGCGAATGTCAGGAATCATCTGCGAATAGCGGTTGTAGGCCTGGTTGGCAACATAATTGTTGACCCAGAACATGGCATCCCAGCTGAGGGTGTAGAGGTCGCCATTGCCGCGAGCCAATTCGTGGGGAGCTTGATTTGCCGAATTGAAGATTGGCACATACACGCAGGTGTTGGCATCGTCAACGCCGTACCAAAGGATGCCCTTCATGGCATCGGGACGGTCAGCACTCATCGAGCTGACGAATGAGAAGCCAGTCTGCTGGGTGGCTATTGCGCGCTCGTGCATATACTCCACGCTGTCAACCTCGTAGGTCATCGGGCGCCAGCGGTAAGGCACCTTGAATGGGCCAGCGCCTACGTCGAGGGTCATGTCGAGAGGAGTGCCCTCGAAGTGGTCGCGCATCATCCATTTCATGTCGTTGGCACTGATTTTCTTCTCAGGCTTTACCCACAGAGGCAGCACATCCCCTTCGCCACGAGTAATCCATGCCACGTAGGGACTCATCTCAGAATTGAAGCGATTAAAATAGCTCCACACACGGCCATCGCAGCCGCGCAGACCGCTCATATCATAGGGTCCATAGTAGGCGCGTGAGAAGCTGAAGTCCTCGTCCTTGCCATCGTAATATCCCTGCTGGCGAGCAAAGGAGATGACATCGGGCGAGTAAAGGGTCTCGGCATCGTTGAGGGGGAATTGGTGAATGCGGGGGAAGTTGGCATGGCCGCTGATGTAGCCATCTGGCACACGACGAGCCACCCACACGGCACCGGGGTCAGTCTTGCCCTTGCCTACAAGCTCAAGAATCCACACCTCGCTCGGGTCGGCAATCGAGAATGATTCGCCCTCGCTGGCATAGCCATAATCGCGCACAAGGCCAGTCATAACATCCAGAGCCTCGCGCGCGGTTTTTGCGCGCTCAAGCGCTATGTAAATCAGACTGCCGTAATCCACCAGGCCGGTACCTTCGAGTTCGTGACGCCCGCCCCAGGTGCTTTCGCCTATGGTCACGCCATGCTCGTTCATATTGCCGATCACCGCATAGGTGTGAGGCACCTCGGGAATCTGGCCTAAATGACGCTGGGTGTCCCAGTCGATAATTTCACGCATCGCGCCGGCTGGATGGTCGGCTGCAGGCTTGTATTCAATATCGCCATAAAGGGTGTGGCTGTCGGCAGCATAAGTAATAATGCTGCTGCCATCGGCAGTAGCTCCAGGGGTAGCAATAAGGCTTGTGCATGCTAAGGCAGCCCCTGCGCTTGCCCCAAGCAAAGAAAGAAGTAAAGGTCGCTTCATATAGTAGTTTAGTTTTGTTCGGTTTCCCGCTGTCTTCGGTTTCCCGCTGTCGGCACTCCGCGTTCGGTTTCCCGCTGTCTTCGGTTTCCCGCTTTCCCGGTTAAAAATAATTATCTTGTAAAGATAACGCAAAAATCCGAGCAATATTGTATTTCAGCGGCAAAGCCGCTGAACACAGTAACCGCCATGCGGCATCCCTGACGAGCCAGGGCGGAATCGGCATCGGGCTATTTTTGCCAGGGATGCTCGGTGACGCCGGCTTGGTGGTTGATAAGGCGGGCAAGGGTGAAGAGATAATCGCTGAGGCGATTGATGAAACGCATGGCGGCAGGGGCCACGGCGATGCCATCGGCAGTCATTGCCACCATGCGGCGCTCGGCGCGTCGAGCCACAGTGCGCGCAATGTTGGCCTCGGAGGCAGCTACTGTGCCCCCAGGCAAAATGAAAGAGCGCAGCGGAGGCAGTGGCTCCTGGGCGGCGTCGATGGCGCGCTCAAGCCGCTCCACATCGGCGTCGGTCGGTCCTTCGGGCTGATATTTGGATTCTGGCTCGGTGGCCAATAAGGCACCGAGGTCGAAAAGGCGATTTTGCACCCATTGCAGCACCTCGGCATTTGGCTCCCCTACCCCAAGGCTCAGGAGCATGCCCAGATGCGAATTAAGCTCATCGACCGTGCCATAGGCCTCAAGTCGAGGATTACATTTCGACACTCTTTTGCCTCCCACCAGCGAGGTGGTGCCAGCGTCGCCTGTCTTAGTATAAATTTTCATGGCATTCTTACTTTGGTGTTAAGTGTTAAGTTTTAAGTGTTAAGTTTTAAGTGTTAAGTTTTAAGTTTTAAGTTTTAAGTGTTAAGTGTTAAGTGTTAAGAAATAGGTTTTTCATTTGCAGTTAGTCATAAGCTTTATCAAGGAAGGTATTTCTTAAAACTTAAAACTTAAAACTTAAGTAAGTAAATATTCAGATTAAAATTAAATTATGATATTGTATTTGCCAACCCCG
>JAJBUG010000070.1:0-87248 GCA_020860515.1 Bacteroidales bacterium
TTTAGTCTTTAGTCTTTAGTCTTTAGTCTTTAGTCTTTAGTCTTTAGTCTTTAGTCTTTATTCTTTGATTCCGAGAGTGGTGATGGCGCCAGTGGTGGGATTGAGAAGCACGAAGGCTGGCGCTTTCTTGTCAATAAAGATTTTGGGGTCGAGACCGTAAGTCACGCCCAATTGAGCCAAGGTCACTTGATCCGACTTCACGGTGCTGCCATTGTAATTTATCGAAACCTGTGCAGTGCCGGGAATCTGATAGGCTACGCCTCCGCTGGGAAAGGCCTTCTCTCTGCCTTTTTCATCAGTTGGAATCTCACCCTTTGAGAGAATTTCCATGTTAAGGTAGATAGGCGTTCCCGAAAGGTCGCTGGCATCTACCAGCCCATCGATAGGTGATAGGCGAGCCAACACGAAATTCTTCACATTCTCATCGCCAGGAGTATAAACCAAGGTGTTTACCTCAGTCCAAGTTTTAGTGGTGCCAGCAAACATAGCTGTCAAGGCAGCCTCCTGAGCTGAAAGATTGTCGAGAGCAAGCTGCAGGGCTTTCCCATCTGGCGGCATATTGTCGGCTTGGCCCGAAATCAGGTCATTGCGGCTCTCGCGCAGTTCAAATATTCGCTCAGTGGCGAGCTGGGCTTGCTTAGCCTGCGACGAACTCATAGTCATATCCTGAGTGATGGCCTGGCGAGCGGCATCTGTCTCAAGCGGCGTAGGCTCGGCTGCTTTTGCCTTAGGCAATTCTACTGCTTTCTGAGCCGGTATATCTTCAGTATTGATGGCAACTGGCACATTGTCGCCATTAAGGATTACGTAAGTGCCAACTCCGCCCTTGAAGCTCATTAGCCATTCGTTGTCCTTGTTAGCCTCACCGCGTGGTACTATTGTCACGCTTTTCACACGCGCATCATAGGATTCTTGCAGAATAGCATCCTCGATGCCAAGATTGCGGCGCGCATAGTTGTAGAATTGGCCTGGCTTCTTTTCGGTCATCTCAGTCTCGATTGTGATATCGAGCACTGTGGTGGGAAGGCAGTACACCAGACCGTAGTCATTGGCCTTTGCGGCTGTCATTTTTGTAGTTGTCTGTGCCGCTGCGCCCAATGCGCAAGCCCCAGCCAGCAGCAATATTGATATTTTTCTCATATTTTATCTTCTAAATCTTTTATATTCTAAATCTTTAGTCCAATATTACATAATTATAAATCCGAAATCTATTAACCATTAACCGAAAACCATTAACCGAAAACCCTCTCACTCATTGTTCATTATTTTCCGGATTGCTCGGCCGATATTGTCGGCAATGTCATCGGCGATAGTGCCATAGGTGCCTTGATCCTCGGCGCAAATCTCGCCCGACAGACCATGCACATACACTCCGATTATGGCCGCTGTCTCAGGGGGATAACCTTGGGCTATGAGCCCGGCAATCACACCCGTCAGCACATCTCCGCTGCCAGCGGTTGCCAAGGCCGGCGAACCGCTGCTGTTGATATGCACTTTGCCGTCAGGGCGCACAATGGCTGTGTAGCGTCCCTTGAGCACTATAATAATATTGTAGAAGTTGGCTTTCTCCATGGCAGTGCGCAGACGGGCCTCGTCGGAGGGCTGCTCGCCAAACAAGCGGTCAAACTCCCTTTCGTGGGGTGTCAGCACCGAATACACGGGCAGATAATTGAGCATCATTGGGCGCAGAGCAATGCAGTTGAGGGCATCGGCATCGAGCACCAATGGCTTGCTGTTGGCATTGGCTATCTTCAAGTAATTTTCCAATGCGTTAATCGTTACCTCAGCCGTGCCGATTCCAGGGCCGATTGCTATGGCATTGTAATTGTATTTGGGCGAAATCTCCGAGATGGCCACATCATGAGTGTCGCGCATAAACAGAGCGCTTGGCACCGCCGTCTGCATCACATACAGGCCGCATCTCGGCGAATAGCATGTTACCTTGCCCACTCCCGCGCGCAGACAGCCCCGCGTAGCCAACACAGCGGCTCCCATCATGCCAAAGCTTCCGGCCACGATAAGGGCCGAGCCATAATCCTTCTTAGTGTATTCGGGCCAGCGGGGCCGCAATATGCGCGCCACATCCTTGCGAGTAATCAAATAGAATGTGTATGGGGTGCGGCGCATGGCCTCGCGGCTAAGGTTCAGGTCAATCGTAACGCACTCGCCAACCAGCTCGGCATAGTCGTCGATGTAGTAGGGGAGGTGAGGGAATCCAATGGCCAGGGTCAGGGTGGCATGGATGATATTGTTGTTGATGCTATTAGTGTTGACATCGGGGAAAAGGCCTGAGGGCAGGTCGATTGCCACGATGTCGGCGTTAGATTCGTTGATAGTGCGTATCAGCACGCTGAAGCTCGGCGGAAGCGAACGCTCAAGACCAGATCCGAACAGACCATCCACCACTACGCAGTTGCGCTCCAACTCGGGAATATTGAATTGCTGGGTGATTTCGGTAAGCTGGGCCTCGGGAAACTCCTCGAGCAGCTGGTCACGGAAATTTTGGCATACCTGACTAAGGCGCCGACCGCCTATGTTGAATAAAAATATTTCGGGATTGTAACCTTGCCTCATCAGCAAGCGGCATGCTGCCAGGGTGTCGGCTCCATTGCCTCCCCAGCCGGCGAACACCACCATGCGTCGCTTGGGGTCCCAGCGGTCGCTTATCTCGGCGGCTATGCCTGTGGCTGCGCGCTCGATGAGCTCCTGGACCTCAACGCCATCATTCTCAATCGTGGATTGGATGATGGATTTGATCTGATCATTTGAGAAAATTTTCATAACTGCAAAGTTACGAAAAATATTTGGGATTTGGGATTTGGGATTTGGGATTTGGAATAGAAAAATGATTTTTCCCCCAAATTCAAAATCCAAAATCCCAAATCCAAAAAAATTTGGAGAATTTGGAATTAATTCGTAAATTTGGGGCGTGATTTCATAATCATATCACAACCCATTGAACAACCTTAAATTTTACCGTTATGATTATCGGAGTACCAAAAGAAATCAAGAACAATGAGAACCGAGTAGGGGCTACCCCCGCTGGAGTAAAGGAGCTCGTAAAGCACGGCCACAAAGTGTATGTGCAGCACACCGCAGGCGAAGGCTCAGGTTTCGCAGATGCAGAGTATGAGGCAGCCGGAGCAGTGATCCTCCCCACGATCGAGGATGTTTATGGCATCGCTGAGATGATCATCAAGGTAAAGGAGCCTATTGCTCCCGAATACCCCCTGTGCCGCAAGGGCCAAGTGATTTTCACCTATTTCCATTTCGCATGCGACCTTGAACTGACTGAGGCTATGATAGCGGCTGAGAGCGTGTGCATCGCCTATGAGACAGTGCGCGACCGCCAAGGTCATCTGCCACTGCTTACCCCCATGAGCGAGGTGGCCGGACGCATGGCTACCCAGGAGGGCGCTCGATTCTTGGAGAAGCCCCAAGGAGGCAAAGGCATACTGCTTGGCGGCGTGCCAGGCGTGAAACCAGCCAAAGTGCTGGTGATTGGTGGCGGTGTGGTTGGCAGCAATGCGGCCCTGATGGCAGCTGGCCTTGGGGCTGATGTCACAATCACTGATATCTCACTGCCCACGCTGCGCCATTTGGCCGATGTGATGCCCAAGAATGTAAAGACTCTCTATTCCTCGGCCCACAATATCGAGGTGGAGCTGCCTACTGCTGATCTGGTGATAGGATCAGTGCTTATCCCTGGAGCCAAGACGCCTCATCTTGTAACTCGCGACATGCTCAAGCTGATGAAGCCTGGCACAGTGATGGTGGATGTGGCTGTGGATCAAGGCGGATGCTTCGAGACCACCCATCCTACAACCCATAGCGAACCCACCTACGTGGTAGATGGCATCGTGCATTATGCTGTAGCCAACATTCCTGGGGCTGTGCCCTATACCTCAACAATGGCACTGACCAATGCCACTCTCCCCTACGCTCTGCGCTTGGCAGATATGGGCTGGAAGAAGGCCTGCGAGGCCGACCCAGGCTTGGCCGATGGTGTAAACATGGTCGATGGCAAAATCACCTTCAAGGCGGTAGCCGAGGCCTTTGACCTCCCATATATCCCACTCAAAGAAGTTTTATAAAAGGTAACCCACGGTTTCATAGAAAAAGGTCGAAGACCTTCCATAGGGATAACCCCACGATGCAATCGTGGGGTCTTGATGCTCCTTCACTCCACCACTGTGGCGTGCCAACGGCACGCCACAGTTTTTATGTTGGTAAATTATGCTGAAAAACATGAATAAAGACAGAAATATTTGGTTAATAACTCTTAATAATTTGTCGTTTCAGCTAATATTAGTTAATTTTTACACTTAACTTAATATTAATTAATTTAAAAATTGTAGATTTGCGGCATCGAAAAGTTAAGAAGTATAATCCAAAATAGGTACAGAGTTCAAAAATCAAAGTTTTTCAATCTAAACTGCTAAAAGAATGAGAAGAGTTATTTGCTTACTTTTTGCAATTCTTACGATCAGCGCAGCCATGTTGGCACAGACCCGTACCGTGAAGGGACAGGTAGTGGCGGGAGCCGACAACGAACCCTTGGTTGGCGCAAGCGTAAGAGTACCGGGGACGCAACTTGCCGTAGTGACTGATGTCGATGGCAACTTCACGATCCCCAACGTGCCTGAATCGGCCAAGACGATACAGGTAAGCTATGTGGGAATGACCTCGCGCGAGCTTCCCATCACATCAGGCGTGATGCATGTCGCGCTCGACCTCAATGCCGCTGTCCTCGACGAGGTGGTGGTGACCGCTATGGGCATTTCCCGTTCGGAAAAGACCCTCGGCTATTCAGCCACTCAGGTGGATGCCAGCCAGATTGAAGCTGCGCAGACAACCAATGTGATGTCGGCCCTCCAGGGCAAGGTAGCTGGTCTGCAAATCCAAAACGTCAGCTCAAGTCCTGGTACCGCAAGCAACGTAAACATCCGCGGTCTAAGTTCAATCAACGGTAACAACCAGCCTCTCTACGTGGTTGATGGTGTGCCTATGGCCAACAGCAGCTATATCGCTCAAGGTCAGCAGATGTCAACAGGCGGTGTGGCAAACATTTCGCCCGATGATATTGCCAGCCTTACAGTGCTCAAGGGCGCAGCTGCAACAGCTCTCTATGGTAGCCGCGCTGCCAATGGCGTGATCATGATTACCACCAAGAGCGGTAGCAAAGGCCAAGAGAAGAATTATACCATTACATATTCAGGCAATGTAGTAGCCAGCCGAGTGGCTATGCTTCCTGAAATGCAGGACTCTTATGGTCAGGGTTGGAATGGTCAGCAGACATACATCGAAAACGGTTCATGGGGTCCCAAACTTGATGGTTCTACCCAAGTTTACGGTCCTATTTGGAACAATTCGCAGCGCATCCACACCTATGATGCCAAGAAGAACAATGTAAAGGACTTCTTTGATACAGGTTGGAGCCAGAACCATAGTGTGGCTATGAGTGGCGTAAGCAAAGACCAAACCATGAGCTACTATGCAAGCTACACCTACACTGGCGACAATGGCGTAATGCCTGGCGACAATGACACCTTCAAGCGCAATGCCTTCTCTTTCCGTGGCAGCTTCCAGCCAGAAAAGTGGATTAAGATAAGCAGCAGCGTCAACTACTCAAGCTACAAGACCAAGGCTGTGGGTCAGTATCAGGGTACGTCAGTGATTGATGGTCTCTTTGAGTTCCCACGCGATATTTCTATCGTTGACCTCAAGGACCTCAACAACGCATTCAATACCCCCGAGGCTTACTACACTCCTTACGGCATCACCAACCCCTATTGGGCGCTTGCCAATAACAAGTATGAAATCAACGGTAACCAGACCTTTGGCAAGATCCAGGCTGATATCTATCCAGTTGACCATGTAACTCTTACCTATCGCTTCGGCTTTGATGTTAGCAATTATGACACCAAGCAGGGTTATCCTCAAATCGACCTTGACGATGCTCTTATCAACGAGGATTATGGCTATGCTCCCAGCAACATGAATCAGGCTGGTTATGTTTACAGCTATTATCGTCGCGCTCATGAGTACAACCATGACTTCATGGCTCAGTACAACAATAAGTTCTTTGACAGTAAATTTGATGTTACAGCTATCGTGGGTGTCAACATGAACGAGCGCGCTTACACTTGGATGAACGGCCAAACCGACGATCTGTCGATTTATACCGGATTCTGGGATTTGAGCAATGGCTCAACCCTTACCACACTTGGCGAAGGTCAGATGAAGCGTCGGCTCGTAGGTCTTTACGGCGACATCAGCCTCGGCTGGGATGAGTTCTTGTACTTGGATGTGACGATGCGCAACGACTGGTCTTCGACACTGCCCAAGGGCAACCGCTCGTTCTTCTATCCTGGCGTAACCCTGGCTGGCATCTTCACTCGATTCATTCAGGACAAGTCAGTGCTGTCGTTCGGTAAAGTACGCTTGGCTTATGGTAAGACAGGTAATGATGCTGATCCCTACTACACAGCCACCAGCTATAGGCAAGCATACAGCAATGGTTACTATGGAAACTATATTACCAACTTCCCAGTAAATGGCACCAACTCATTTATGGCTTCTGCTACTTCGGGCTCTAACCAACTGCGCCCTGAGATGACCACTGAGTTTGAAGCTGGTCTTAACCTGAAGTTCTTCAATGGCCGCATTGATTTCGATGCATCGTTCTACAATCGAGTAACTAAGGACCAGATTTTCACCCTGCCAGTTGACCCGTCATCAGGCTACAGCTATCAAGTTTGCAACTTTGGTAAGGTGCGCAACCGTGGTGTGGAATTGGCACTTGACTTCATCCCCGTGCAGCTCAACAACTTCCAATGGCAAATTGGCTTCAACTGGGCATACAACCGCAACAAGGTACTTACGATGCCTGAAAGCCTGGAGGGAGGCAAGGTTACTATCAACAGTTACAGCGCTGGCAACGATGCCGTATATCTCTATGCAATGGAGGGCAAAGCTCTTGGCCAATATTACACCTATCTACAGCAATACGTAACTGATGAGAACTCACCCTACTACGGTCAAATAATCGTAGGAAGCGATGGACTCCCGGTATTGGGCACTAAAGAAGAGGATACTGGCATGAATATGAACCACAAGTGGACAGGAGGTGTCACCACAGCTCTTTCGGCATTTGGATTCACCCTGAGCGGAGCTCTGGATATTCGCTATGGAGGTTACTACTTCTGCCGCACCAAGAACTTGATGTCGTTCACCGGTAATGGCAAGGTTACAATGTACAACGACCGTCAGCCGTTTGTTATCCCCAACTCTGTGGTTGACAATGGCGATGGCACCTATTCACCCAACACCAAGGCTATCTACTTGGCCGACAGCTCACTCCAGGACTATTACGAACTTGGATGGGGCAACGGCGGAAAGTTCTACATGGTTGACCGCACCTATGTGAAGCTGCGCAACATCTCGCTCACCTATCAACTCCCTCGCAAGTGGCTCAAGAAGATTTATATGAGCGATGTAGCCATCACTCTCTATGGCAACAACTTGGTAACCTGGACTGCAAGCGACAATATCTTCTCAGATCCTGAGGTTTCCAACACATCTTCTACCTCAAGCGACTTGGCAGTAGGCTTTGGCCAATACTATGCCAATCCATCGCAAAAGGAATTCGGTGTCAATCTGAAAGTAACCTTCTAAGCATCTACAACAATGAAAAAATACATATTAGCAACAATCGTGGCGTTGGGCTTGGTTGCTACAAGCTGTGACAGCTATCTCGACATCAACGAGAATCCCAATTCACCTGCCGAAAACAACTTGGACCCAAGCTTGCTCTTCCCAGGAGCTGAGCTGGCCTTCTGCAACAGCTATGGTGATTATCTGCGCATCACTGGCGGATATTTCGCTCAGTATTACTGCCAGTTCTTTGGTACCAGCAACTATCTTGACTATAGCCAGTTCTCACAATCTGCCACTCGTAGCAGCACCACCTACACCAACCTTTGCGTACGCGTGCTCAACAATATGAATACAGCTGCCAATCTCGCTGAACAGTCAGAGGAATGGGGCACATATCTTGCTTGCAAGGTGTTCAAGGCGGCCACATATCAGATTTTTGTTGACTGCTACAGCAGTTGTCCCTACAGCGAGGGAATGGACCTAAATAACCTGACTCCTAAATATGATGATGGGCAGGAAGTTTACGAAGGTATTCTTGCAGAACTTGATGACGCTCTTTCAAAAGCTAATAACAGCGATGCAGTATGTACCAATTACTTATTCTCAGGCGAGCGTGCTTCGGTATGGATTAAGCTTGCCAACGCATTGAAGCTCCGCATCCTGATGCGCATGAGCAATGCTGTGAATGTGCAAAGCCAGCTTGCTTCGCTGATTGCAGAAGATAATTTCCCAACTGAGGATGTATGCTGGGAAGGCATCTGGACCAACGCCAGCGGTCAGGCCAATCCATTCTATCAGGAAGAGTTCGCTACTTACTTCGGTTCTAACCAACAGAATGTGGCCCTCAACTTAGCCCTGATGAAGACTATGGAAGAGTGCATGGACGCACGCGAAGAGGCATTCTTCAATAAGAATGACAATGGAAATTATTGGGGTGGAGTATCTGGTACAAACTTTACCACATCATCTACCTACAAGTCGGGTTATTTCTGCCGCCCCAATATGGCCTACAATAGCCCAGTGTATTTCATAACTCGGGCTGAGGTTGAGTTCTTCCTGGCTGAGTATTATGCACGCTATGGCAGCGCCAGCGAGGCAGAAGCTCATTACAAGGCAGCTGTAGAGGCATCGTTCGAATCGGCTGGCTTGGCCGCCTCGCAAGCCGAGAGTGTATTGGCAGCCTATCCATTCAGCGTAAGCGACTATAAGCGCGTAATTGGCATCCAGAAGTGGGTAGCCATGAGCGGAACCAACCCATTCGAGGGCTATTGCGAACTTCGCCGTCTGAAATACCCCACATTTGGAAGTGCTACAGGAGATCAAATTTACAATGTACTGACTGGTGCTTATGATGAATCAGTACTGCAAGCTGGCAACCTCTACACTCCCATCTCATATCTGAATTTGCTTGGAGCTAACAAGGTGCTGCAGCGCTGGCCTTATCCAAGCAGTTCGCAGAGTACCAACAGCAATACTCCCAACTTCACTAATTACGATGACCCAATCTTCTGGGCAGAATAAGGATTGTGAAACTATTTGAGAACAAATTAACTCAAAAATGACAATGAAGAGACAACTCACAATACTTGCAGCTGTGGCAGCCTTGGGCGCTTTCACCACAAGCTGCGACAAGGACACCGAGGGGCTGACGGGCGTAACCTATTATGCCGTGATTACCCTTGATGGTGACACCTACATGAATTGGCAAGCTGGGACTCCGTTTGTTGATCCAGGCTACAGCGCCGAAATGGAAGGCGAAAATATCACCGACCAAGTGGTGGTGTCCACCTCGATGAATCAAAGCGACCCACAGCCAGGCGTTTACTCAATTACCTATTCGGCTGTAAATGCCGATGGATTCTCTGCATCGGCCACCCGCTATGTGTGCGTATGCTCAGATGTGGATAGTGCTGAGGGTTATTATATGACCGACCCTGCCAGTTATCGCATTGGCTCGGCCACTGTGGCTTATGGAGGCTCTTACCCAGTGTATATCCTTTGGGATGAGGACTGCTACTATTGTAGCGACTTCTTGGGCGGCTGGTACCAGTATCGAGCTGGCTACGGCGTGAACTATTCAGCCCCGGGCTACTTTGATATGCAAGATAATGTAATTACCTTGATAGATAGCTACGTGGCGGGCTGGGGCGATTCGCTTGATGACCTTACCGATGCTACCTATGATCCTGAGGCTGGCACCATCCACTGGGATGCATCGTATGCCGGCATGGAATTTGTGCAAACACTGATTAAAAACAAGTAAGCTATGAAGAAAATCATATATACAATCTTCTCCTTGGCTATGGTAGCTATGGTTTCGTGCTCAAAGGACGAAATAGGTGGCACCAATATGCAAGAGATGGCTGGCCAGTGGTATGTAACCATGGACGGCGCCTACGATGATGGAAGCGTGTGGGAGGATCCCTACGATTATGGACCTTTCCTGGTGTTTACCTTCAATACTACCCAAGATTCAGAAACTGAAATGTGGGTAAGCGACGAGGGCAACTTCTGGGAGTTCCAGGGATTGGTCAAGGTCGATAAGAATTCTATGACTTTCGGTAACTCTGACTGGACCGAGAATATCGCCTACGACGACTGCCAGATGCTTATCACCGATGGCAAGATCATGAAGGGCGCAGCCACCACCCCGAGCGGAATGCCCGCCGACAGTATAGTGTTCTATGTACTTTTCAGCGATGATGACTACGCAGCTGCTGGCTACTGGGATCGCATGCGCTTCTCAGGCTATCGCTACACCGGATTTGTAGCAGATGAATAATTAAGCATATCCCCCTCCATGACAAGGGCGCTGCTTGCATAGTGAAGCAGTGCCCTTGCTGTTGTAGGCCTATGTTGAAAAACACGATTCAAAAGCATAAATAATTTGGCTAATAACTATTAATAATTTGTCAATAGGGTTAATGTTAGTTAATTTTAACATTTCCATTAATTTCATTTAAATTAAAAATTGTAGATTTGCGGACAAGAAGACTTAACAAAACTAAATTTTCGAGAAATTTTAGTTAAAATAATAAATAAAGTAGTGATTTTAACCAACCATATTTAACCAAAAACCAACGATTGAGAAAAGAATTTGAAAAAGATTAGTAATCCAACTAACTAAGAAATGTGTATGAAAAAGCTGTTTTTATTACTCATGGCTGTGGTAGCCTTCAGCCTTACTATGAGCGCACAGAACCGCACAGTCAGTGGCCAGGTGCTCTACGAAGGCGATGACGAGCCATTGGCAGGAGCCTCAATCATCCCGCAAGGGCAGACCCGAGGCGTTGTCACTGACATCGATGGCAATTTCACAATTCAAGTTGCACCCAGCGTAACCTATCTTAACATTTCCCTACGTGGGAATGATTCCCCAGAAAGTCAACATTCCAGCTGATGGAAAGCGACTCGTGGTACACCTCACCGACAAGGAGAATTTCCTGGATGAAGTGATGGTGGTAGCCTACGGCACAGTAAAGAAGGCCGAATACGCTGGCTCGGCAGCCGTGGTCAAGGGCGACGCTCTTGAAGATGTGCTGGTGAGCAACGTCACAAATGCTCTCTCAGGCCGCATGGCTGGTGTGCAGACACTTAGCTCGAATGGTCAGCCTGGCACCTCAGCCACTGTGCTTATCCGTGGTGTTGGTTCGATCAATGCCTCCACAGCGCCCCTCTATGTAATCGATGGCGTGCCTTTCGACGGCGCAATCAACTCTATTCCTAACAGCGATATCGAGAGCTTGACCGTGCTCAAGGACGCCGCCTCCACAGCCCTCTATGGCGCTCGCGGTGCTAACGGCGTAATCCTTATTACTACCAAGAAGGGCCAGCAAGGCAAGGCAAAGGTGAATGTTGATATGCGTTGGGGTAGCAGCTGGCGCGGTGTGCCCAGCTACGATGTGATTACCGATGCTCGCCAGTATCTCGAAACCGCTTATCAGGCACTCTATAATACTGGCACCAACTACCTCGGCTACTCAGCCGAAGGCGCTCACAACTATGCCAACAATAGCATTTGGAATACCATTGGTTATCAGACCTGGACTATTCCTGATGGTCAGGAAACCTTTGGCCGCAATGGCAAGTTCAATCCCAATGCCACACCTGGCTACAGCGACGGTCGCTACTACTTCATTGCTGATGATTGGGAGAAAGAATCTCTCAACCATGGCTTCCGCCAGGAATACAGCCTCTCGATCACTGGTGGCACTGAAAAGCTCAACTACTATATTTCAGGTTCGTACCTCGATGATAACGGTATCGTAGAGAACTCATTCTTCAAGCGTCTCTCAACGCGCACCACAATCGACTATCAAGCTTACGACTGGTTGAAGATTGGTACCAACATGAGTTATACCTACAGCGACAGTGCTTATCCGCGCGACCAGGACAGCGACAGCTCTACATCAAGCGGCAACACTTTCTATTTCATCAACACCCTTGCTCCCGTGTACCCAATGTACGTGCGCAATGCTGATGGATCAATCATGTGGAACACGCTTTACAATAACCCAGTGTTTGACTACGGCGATGGTATCGACTATGGCAATGGCGTGATGGGTACTGCTCGTACTCCTACCGGCAATCCTAAGGGCTCGCTGCTCTATGACAAGGAAAATTACATGGCCGACATCTTCGACGGCAAGTGGTATGCTTCTATCACTCCGCTTGACGGTCTGAACGTGACTGGCACATTCAACTATTATATCAACAACCAGCGCACTCACGAGGTGCTGAATCCACTCTATGGCCAGTTCGCATCAATGGGTGGCGAAGCTATCCAGGTGGCTGAGCGCGCCCGTTCGATCCAAGGTCAGATTATCGCATCGTACAACCATACCTTCAACGATGTGCACAACATCGACATCATGGTGGGTTATGAAAGCCAGGACTACAAAGAGGAATACACCGAGGCTCTTGGTGAAAACCTGTATAATGCCAACAACTGGACTGTCAACAATACTATCGACAGTCGCAAGGGCTATGGTGCTGAGGCAAGCCTGGCTCACCGTGGCTATCTTGGCCGCTTGAAATACAACTATGCAGGCCGTTATTACATCATGGGTTCCGTTCGTCGCGACGGCAGCTCACGCTTCTCCAAGGATCATCGCTGGGGCACATTCTGGTCAGTGTCTGGCGGTTGGGACATCAATAAGGAAAGCTTTATGAAGGAATGCACTTGGCTCGACCTGCTGAAGTTCAAGATTTCATTTGGCCAGAACGGTAATGACCGCATTGGCGTCAACTACCTGGCTTATGCCGACCAATATCAGATGACCGGCGCCGACGGTGTGTTCTCAGACGGTACTCTCTACTATAAGGGCAACAACGACATCACTTGGGAGAAATCGAACAACTTCAACACTGGCTTTGACTTCGCATTCTGGAATGGCAAGCTCACTGGTAGCGCCGAATACTACAGCCGCCAGACCAGCGACATGCTTTTCAATGTGCCTGTATCACCATCGCTTGGCTACACCTCGATTCCTATGAACGTAGGCTCGATGCGTAACAATGGTTGGGAAATTGACCTCAACTATCGCATCTTTGATACTCGTGACGTGATTTGGGATATCTTTGCCAATATTACCATCCCTCACAATAAGATTATCAAGCTGGAGCAGTCGCTGCTCGATGACGATGGCTACTGGTGGATTTCAACTTATCAGTACCGCCGCGAAGGCGAGTCGATGTACCAGTGGGCTCTTCCCAAGTACGCTGGCGTAGATGAAAGCGGCGTGGCTCTCTATTGGGCAAAGGACGAGAATGGCGATGAATACACCACTACCGATTGGAACCTGGCTCGAACCACCGACCTCGGCCACACTGGCAACTGCATGCCTAAGGCCTACGGAGGCTTCGGCACATCAGTCAAGGCTTACGGCTTCGACCTTACCGCTCAGTTCTCATACCAGTTCGGCGGCAAGATTTACGACAATGGTTATTGGTACACAATGCATCCTGGTACCGATATTGGCCAGGCTTGGCATAAGGACATCCTGAATGCTTGGACCCCCACCAACACCAGCAGCAATATCCCCGCTCTCTACACAGCAGCCAGCTTGGACTATGCTAATGCTCGTAGCGACCGCTTCTTGATTTCGAGCAACTATTTGGCTATCAATAATATTACCTTGGGTTATACTCTTCCCGTCAACCTCTGCCGCAAGATTGGCATGACAGCCATCCGCGTTTACGGCTCTGCCGAGAACCTGGCTCTGTGGTCGAAGCGCAAAGGTATGGATCCTCGCCAAGGCTTCTTCTCATCGACCAACCGCACCTACGCTCCTATGCGCACATTCACGGGCGGTCTGCATGTTGAATTCTAATTTGATAATCGCTTAAATATGACTATAATGAAAAGTTACAATAAAATATTGGCAGTCGCTCTGGTGTCGGCTTCATTAAGCGCTTGCGCCGACCTCGACACCGAATATCTGGGCGGTTATGTCACTACGGAACAAAAGGAGGAAGTGCTTGAGCAGAACTCCGACCGCGCCTTGGCTGGTGTGGCTGGCTGCTTCGCTGCCTTCATCAATAGCAACTTCGACAGTGACGATTCCTGGGGCCACAACGACTTCGGCTATACATCCGTCATGATTGCCCTCGACTCTAAGGGTCAGGACATGATTGGCAAATTCAGTGGATACAACTGGTTCGTCCGCCCCGAGCGCATGAATGACGTCACGCCTGATGGCCCTTCCACCAGCATCATTTGGAATTGCATCTACAAGCAGATTGGCGTGGCCAACAATGTGCTGCTCACTATTCCTGCTGACACTGACAACGATGAACTGAAATTCTTCCGCGCCCAGGCTCTTGGCGTGCGCGCCTTCGACTACTGGGTATTGGCTCAGGTTTACCAGTTCAATTATTCTGTGAATCCTTCAGCTCCTTGCGTGCCTATCGTAACGGATGAGAATATGGAGCAAGTGGCAGCTGAGGGCGCACCCCGCGCTGCTGTAAGCGAGGTTTACGACCAAATCCTGGCTGACCTGGGCGAGTGCATCGAGCTGCTCCAAGCCAGCGGCATCGACCCCGCATCAGTAATGGATAGCAAACCCAAGCGCATGGTATCACTGCCAGTGGCTTATGGCCTCCGCGCTCGCGCTTATCTGTCAATGCACAAATATTCTGAGGCTGCCGCTGATGCCCAGAACGCTATCAACAACTTCTCGGGCCGTCCTTACTCGCGCAGCGAGGTGTCGGTGCCTACATTCACCAGTCTCGACGATGCTGCTTGGATGTGGGGCGTAGCAATTGCTGAGACCGACCGCGTGGTTACATCAGGTATCATCAACTTCCCATCGCACATGGGTTCGTTCAACTACGGCTATTGCCAGTACGGTGCATGGCGCTGGATCAACCTCAATCTCTACAACTCTATCCCCGACACCGACGTGCGCAAGGGATGGTGGCTTGATGAGAACTATGAGAGCCCCAACTTGACTACCGCTCAGCTCAACTATCTGGCCAACTACATCAACGAGTCAGCCGTGACCTATACTGGCCAGTCCAACTCTACTTGCATCATGCCTTACACACAGGTTAAGTACAACTCTTATCTGGGAGTGCTTGGCCAGAGCACCAATGCTTCGGATGTGCCTCTGATGCGCGTTGAGGAGATGTATCTGACCTTGGCTGAGGCTACTGGCATGACTTCGCCAGTGCAAGGCAAGGAACTACTCGAAAGCTTCGTGAAGAATTACCGCGACCCATCCTATAGCTGCACAGCTACTACCAGCGATGAGCTGCAGGAAGAGTGCTGGCGTCAGCGCCGCATCGAGCTGTGGGGCGAAGGCCTGAGCTATTTCGATGTAATGCGCATGAACAAGGGTATCGACCGCGTAGGCGCTCTCTATCCTACCGAGTTCACTTACCAGCTCGCTGCGGATGATGCTCACCTGCTCTATCCCATCCCATTGGACGAGATCACAGCCAACCGTCAGATTACAGCCGACGACAACAACCCGACTCTCGGCCAGCCTGACCCTGTGATTCCAGATGAAGAATAAATCGATTGTCAATCACTAAATCGAAACCAAGATTATGAAATTATTCAAATATACCTTGATGGCTCTGGCCTTGGCGGGCGCAATGGTGTCGTGCAGCGATGACGACGATTACACCGTGGCCCCGCAGTCAACTGGCGCCTATTTCCCAAATACCAATGCTTCGAGCTATCGACTGACATTGGATGGCAGCACATTCAGTGTGCCCGTAATGCGCACCGATGCTTCGGGGGCTGCTACCTACAACATCACCTCGAGTGCTGACGCCCAGTATTTCACAGTGCCCTCGACTGTCAGCTTCGTAGATGGGCAGAACAGCGCGGATCTGATTATTGCATACGATGCTGATGCTCTTGGCTATGACAACTCGCAGTCAATCTCTCTGAGCTTGGCTGAGGCTGATGCCAGCCAGTACGGCAAGTACACCTACAGCTTTACCGCTATAATCCCATCGCCTTGGACCTCGCTGGGAATGGCCACCATGACCGAGGACTTCCTGACTACTTTCTTTGCAATCGATCCTACTACTTATCAAGTAGAAATACAAGAGAATGACCTTACTCCTGGCTATTATCGCTTAGTTAATCCTCTGACCACAGCCAACTATCCTTACTATTCGCCTGGGGATGAGGAAGACCCTGACGGCACAGGTTATATCTACCTTGATGCCTCTAACCCAGATGAAGTGTTTATGCCTATCTCAGACACAAACTGCAATTGGACTTATGGCTTGATTTCGCTGATGAGCTTCAACTATTACTACATGCTGAATGGTATGGACACAGATCCTTCACTCTGGGGCACACTGGCCGATGGCATTATTTCATTCCCCAAGGAGAGCTGCCTTATCCAGATGATTGACTACAGCACTGGCTGGTATCCAAGCAATGTGAATGGTGCCTTCAAGGTGTATATGCCTGGCGTACCAGTTAAGGATTATGCAACTGCTATTGAATATAGCGGCCTCTTTATGGATGCCAGCACTCAAGGCTATTCAGCTGTGATGAATGTTAGTGTCGGCTCTGATGTGGAAAGTGCAAAAGTTGGCATGATGCTCACACGCAGCGAAACTGACGTGCTCGAAGCAATGGAGGCTGGCGGCATTGACACCTATGACTTTGCAGCTGGGGAAAATCAGACAGCTTATATTCCGTTGGCCGAGGCTGGATATTATACTGCTGTAATTGTGGCTTATGATGGCGACGAAGAAGTAGGCTCATCAAGCGTTACTTTCAAAGTTGACCTTGGTTCCGAACCAGAACTTTCTTGGAGCTATGTAGCCACCGGTACTTACACTTATGCTAACTATTGGGAAGGCGACGACGAAGGACTCGAGCTTTATGTTTGCGATACTGACGCCAGCCTTTACAAGATTGAGCATTGGGGCAACGATGTTGACTTCTTCTTCAACTGGGCCGATGACGGCACTGTCACCGTGCAAGACCAGTTTACTGGCGTTGTCAACAGCAGTTATGGCGACGTATGGGTAATGGAGCTTGGCGAATACGTGGGCAATACCGACTATGGCTGGAGCAGCTATGAAAATGGCGTGTTCACATTTAATACCGTATGGTACGTATCAGCTGGTGTATTCGGCTATGGTCCTGAAACCTTTACTATTACAGCTACCTCTCAGAGCGCTCCTGCTAAGGTGCAAGGGAAAGCCAAAGTAATCGGTAAAAACAACAATGTGAAATTCCATATCAATAAGGCTGGTCGTGATTTCCGCCCAGTACTTAGTGAGTCGATTAGTATGAAAAAGTTCTAACAAAGGACTCCAGTAATAAACACAACTTTTCTCAACCCTGGCCGGGGCGTTGTCGATTGAGACACCGCTCCGGCTCCTTATTATGGCATTTCACATAAATATGGTTAAAAAAATATAATTGTGGCACATTGTATTGTATTATTTATTACCTTTGTGTGGGAAATTGGGGACATAGGACCCTGCCGCGCTTAGTAGGCCTTGAACTCGCGTTTCCCACGGTTTAGATAAAAATAAAAACTATATAAATGACAAGTAGATGGAACTACGTACCCTCATCTACCGACAGTCAAAACTTAGAGAATGAACTGGCCAAGCGATTTGCCAAATGTCCGCCTGTGCTCGAGCTATTGGCGCAGCGTGGGATACATACAGTCGAGGATGCCGAGAGGTTCTTTCACCCCTCGCTCCGCGATTTGCATGACCCATTCCTTATGCCCGGGATGGATGTGGCGGTGGACCGCCTCAACCAGGCCATGGGCTCGAAGCAGCGCATTATGGTATATGGCGATTACGACGTGGATGGCACCACCGCGGTCGCCCTCGTATATCGCTACCTGCAAAGCTTCTACTCTGAGATCGACTATTATATCCCCACCCGATATGATGAAGGGTACGGCATCACCACTAAGGTGATCGACGAGGCCGCAGCGGCCGGCGTCAAACTCATCATCATCCTCGATTGCGGCATCAAAGCCATCGAGGAAATAAAATATGCCAAGACCTTGGGCATCGACTTCATCATCTGCGACCATCATGTGCCCGATGATGAATTGCCCCCAGCCGTGGCAATCCTCAACCCCAAGCTTGAGGACAGCACCTACCCTTGCAGCCACCTGTCGGGCTGCGGAGTGGGCTATAAGTTCATGCAAGCCTTCTCAATCAGCAATGGCATCGGCACCGCTGAGCTCGAGGGAATGCTCGACCTTGTGGCCGTAAGCATCGCAGCCGACATTGTGCCGATGGTGGATGAAAACCGCGTGATGGCCTACCATGGGCTGAAGCGCATCAACAGCAACCCCAATATGGGGCTGCGCGCTATCATACGCACCTGCGGCCTCAGCGGCAAGGAAATCTCAATCACCGACGTGATATTCAAAATTGGCCCGCGCATCAACGCCAGCGGCCGCATGCAGAGCGGTCGCGAGGCAGTGGAGCTGCTCACGGCGCGCGACATCAAAGATGCTGCAAAACTGAGCCTGGCTATTGACCAGTACAATCAGGACCGCAAGGAGCTGGACAAGCGCATTACCGAGGAGGCCAATGCCATCATTGAGGCGCGAGGCGAGCACGAGAACGACAAGAAATCCATTGTAATCTACAATAAGGACTGGCACAAGGGCATCATAGGCATTGTGGCAAGCCGCCTGACTGAGCTCTACTACAAGCCGTCGGTAGTGCTGACCCTGAGCAATGGCTTGGCCACTGGCAGCAGCCGCTCGGTGCAGGGCTTCGACATCTACAGCGCAGTAGACAGCACGCGCGACCTGCTTGAGAACTTCGGCGGCCATACCTACGCCGTGGGTCTATCCATGAAGGAGGAGAACATACCCGAATTCACACGCCGCTTCGAAGAATATGTGGCCAAAAACATCCTGCCTGAGCAGCAGACCCCTCAGCTCGATATCGACTCGGTGATATCATTTGCCGATATCACTCCTGAGTTTGTGTCAACTCTGCGCTTGTTCAATCCCTTTGGACCTGGCAACCAGAAACCAGTGTTCTGCACGCGTGGGGTAAAAGACTTTGGCAGCAGCCGCTTGGTAGGTCGCCAAGGCGAGCATATCAAGTTGGAGCTGGTAGATGACACATCGGGCAAGGTGTTCAATGCGATCGCTTTCAATATGGCTCAATACTTCGATTACATTCACAAGGGCGGAAAATTCGACATTTGCTACACCATCGAGGAGAATAAGCACCGCAACACAGCGGGCAACCTCCAGCTCATGGTAAAGCAAATACACATAAATGGTTAAAAATATAGATGATATACTGCAGCAGGTCTGGGGCTACGACAGCTTCCGACCGTTGCAGCGTGAAATTATAGAGAGCGTGCTGGCCGGCCACGACACATTGGGGCTCCTGCCTACGGGAGGAGGCAAGTCGCTTACTTTCCAAGTGCCAGCATTGGCTCTCGACGGGCTTACCATCGTGATCACTCCGCTGATATCCCTGATGAAGGACCAAGTTGACAATCTGCGCCAGCGTGGCGTGCGTGCTTATTGCCTCCATTCGGGGCTCACGCGAAGCGAAGCTCGCTTGGCCATGGATAGATGCCGCCTGGGCAAGACGCGCTTGCTCTACATCAGTCCTGAAAAGCTGCAGAGCGAAAGCTTTGCCGAGGAATTGCGCACTTGGGCTGTAAGTCTGATAGTAGTGGATGAGGCTCACTGCATCTCACAATGGGGCTATGATTTCCGACCATCATATTTAAAGATACAGGCTCTTCGCGACTTTTTCCCAAATGCACCAGTGCTTGCCTTGACCGCCTCGGCTACGCCTGAGGTTGCTGCCGACATTATGAAGCAACTGCGTTTTCGGGATGGCTGCACGCAGTTTGCCAAGAGTTTCCATCGTGACAATCTCAGCTATATCGTGCGCTACGATGAATATAAGGAGCGCACATTGGTGCGAGTGCTGCAAGGGGTGGCGGGTACGGCTATCGTGTATGTGCGCAGTCGCCGTCGCTGCCGCGAAATAGCGGAGATGCTGTGTCAGCACGGCATCTCCGCCGATTATTATCATGCTGGGCTCGCTCCAGAGGAAAAGGAGGGGAGGCAGAACGCTTGGAAGACCGACCAGGTGCGCGTGATGGTGGCTACCAATGCTTTCGGCATGGGCATTGACAAGCCCGACGTGCGCGTGGTGGCTCACATGGATTTGCCAGCTTCGCTTGAGGAGTATTATCAGGAGGCAGGCCGAGCGGGGCGAGACGGGGAGCCAGCCTATGCGGTGGTGATTGCGTCGAAGGCCGACAAGGCTATGCTCTCGCGCCGCGTCGGCGATGCCTTTCCGCCTAAGGACTACATAGTCCATGTGTATGAGATGGCGGGAAATTTCTTGGATGTGGCTGTGGGTAGTGGCTATGACCAGGTGTTTGAGTTCAATTTCCCTTTGTTCTGCCAGCGCTTCCATCTTCAGCCCATTATGACTGACTCGGCCTTGAAACTCTTGTCGCGAGCGCAGTATATCGATTATATTGACGAATTGCATACTCGTTCGCGAGTGATGATTATTGCGCAGAAGCAAGAGCTTTATGGGCTAAAGCTTGATGATGCTACGGATAGAGTGTTCTGTGAACTTCAACGCATGTACACAGGCTTGTTTGCCGATTACACTTACATTCGCGAGACTGCCATATCGCTGCAAGCCGGGGTGAGCGAGGAGCAGGTTTACCAGTCGCTCTTGACCCTAAGTAGGATGCACGTGCTGTCATATATTCCTAAGAAGGCAACTCCGTACCTTTACTATGCTACTTCGCGCGAGGAACCTAAGTATATACTCCTCCCAAAAGTTGTTTATGAAGATCGCCGCGAGCGCATGGCTGAGCGCGTGGAGGCTATGAAGCAGTTTGTATATGGCCAGGATGGTTGCCGAGTGCAGCGGATGCTGCGCTATTTCGGGGAGAAGGATGCCAAAGAGTGCGGCACCTGCGACTGGTGTAGAGAGCAAAAGAAAAAGGCTCTCACCCATGAGGATGAGAACCTGATTCGTAATTCTCTGCAATATCTTATGTCGCGTCCAGAAGGCTGCAGCATAGCCGAGGCCTTAGCCACAATCCGCGCACCGCGCGAAGAAATCATCGAGGCTTATCGACAGCTCGCGGATGAGGGTTATCCCAAATAACCCACTACCTTGAACTCGCGACCACCGTTGGTCCAGACGGGACGGTACACTACATGATGGCTCAAGTAGGCGGGATAGCCAGCCCAGCTAATCTGGATGGCATTGCTGATTGATGGCACAATCAATCCCAGTGGTGGGGTAGATGAACTTACATAGCCATTGCCCGACGAGGCAAGATGATAGAATAGGCCGTTGGCTACCCAATAGGTGATGCCGTTGAGCATGCACTGCACAGCGTTGACTGGTGGTGCCGGTGCTGGCTCGGGCAGCGGCGCTGGCACTGGATTGGGCAGCGGGGCTGCTACTGGATTTGGCGCTGGCGCCGGAGTGCCAAGCGAACCGCTAATAGCACCACTGATTGCTCCGCCTATAGCACTGCCAATGGCGCCGGCTATGGCTCCCCCTACGCTGTTGCCGGGACCGCCGGGACCTCCGGGATTGCCGGGACCGCCGGGACCTCCGGGCAATTGCATTGCGGGTCCTCCGCCAAATGGACCTCCGCCAGGCCCCTGCGCAAATATCATTGGCACTGCCGCCAAGGCGCATGCCACTATCATCATTATCCGTTTCATAGCTTTAGGAATAAAGGTTGTTATAGGATTATAACAATTTATTCTTTCCTTTCTCCTATCCGAGATGTAAAATTAACCTTAAATTTCTGGGAGCAAGCTGTCGGTTCGGGGGCGGAAAATGTGGTTTCAACCCCCAATTTATCCGTTTCACAAGATTTTTTTGGTTGGTTAGGAAGATATGGTGTATTTTTGCAATACTCTCTGAGGGGTGAACCCCTATATATGCAAAAAAGTAACATTTTCTTAACTTTTCTAATGTAAATTGGTATTCCGCCTCACCATTTATGGAACACGTTCTGATACTAGGACTAAGATCTCAATTTTGTGAGCGCCTTGCATTGATTGCCCAGCAAGGCGCTTGTTTTTTATTGGGAAAAAATCGCTATCTTTGCAACAGCAAAGACATCGAGATGAAGAAGCAGATCGCATATCTACTTAAGGCGTGGGCGTGGCTCTCACTGGTGGCCTTAGGCCTCTATTGGGTGCTGTGGTGGATTGTGGCTCCAAATAACTTTGATGCTGAATGGTTCAATTGGCGCCAATTGGGATTGGATGTAGCATATTGCTCAGGCTTGACCTTAGTGTTTGTTGCCATTGACTTTTGCTTCAGATTGTTGTTTCGCCGGGCCATGCATACTCACATTGGCTTTATGGCCATGGCATTGTGCATGTTGGTCACGAATGTGGCCATAGCATTGTTGATAGAAAATTGGGTGGAACGAGCAATTTATGATATTGGCGATGAATTTGTATGGACCCAAGGCACTCTGATTCTTGGGCTTATAGCCGCATTCCTTACTATGCTGGCAATTATCGAACACCATTATCGCTTGATGGAGCATGAGCTGGAGCGCAACCAGCGCATGGAGGTGCAAATGCTCAAGCGCCAGCTTGACCCCCATTTCCTGTTCAACAATCTGTCGACCGTGGCCAGCACCCTCGACCCAGACACCCCGGCCTATGAGATGCTGCAGCAGTTGGCGCGGGTTTATCGCCATGTGGTCACCGGCCTTACGCTCGACACTCAGAAGCTATGCGAATGTATGCAGGTGATTCAGGCTTATGTCTATCTGATAAATCTGCGTGCTCCAGGGCATTTTAATATCATGGTTGACCCTGCAGTGTACGAGTGTGAGAAACTGGTGTTGCCCCTGTCGCTGCAAGTGCTGCTCGAGAATGCCATGAAGCATAATAAACATAGCAAAGCGCAGCCCATTGCTGTCAACATAGCCATCAAGGATGACTGTCTTGTGGTGACCAACACGCTGCGCCAGAATGATGTGTGGCAACATTCGAGCCACCAAGGCCTCGACAATCTGAGGCGGCGCTATCGCTATGTGGCCCAGCGCGACATTGTGGTGGAGAAGCGCCAGGATGAGTTTGAGGTACGTCTGCCCCTTATTGACCACCTCCCTAAAACCAAAATAAAATGAGAGCCCTAATCGTAGAGGACGAGCATGGATCTTACGAGAACCTGCGCAAGCTGATCATAAAGTTGTATCCTGATGCCATAGTCGATGGCCCCGTGCCATCGGCAGAGATGCTGCGTGAACTGCTTCCGAGGCTTACGGATTACGATATGGTATTCAGCGACATACAGCTTGAGGACGGCGTATGCTTTACAGCCCTTGAGGGGATGCCAGCGAGCGTGCCAGTGATTTTTACCACTGCATACGACGAGTTTGCCTTGGCTGCCTTTCGGGCCAACGGCATAGCCTATCTGCTCAAGCCGATTGACAAGGGGGAATTGCAGCGCGCAATCGAGAATGCTCTTACTTTTAAGCGCGGTACGCAGAACCTGGCAGGGCTGCTGAGCGACTATGGCATCGGCCAGCGCAGCAGCTACAAGACGCGCTTCCTAATCAACGACATGCATGGGGCTCACATGATCAAGACTGATGACATCTGCTATTTTGAGAAGTACAATGATGTAATCAAGGCCTATATGCGCAGTGGCATTGCCGAGACTATGCCGCTGCCTTCGCTCGAAGCGCTGGAGATGCAGTTGGACCCAGCTCAGTTTTTCCGGGCCAACCGCCAATGCATAATCAATATCAATGCCGTGGAGCGCCTCAACTATAATTGGCGCCAGTCGATGACGGTGTTGATTGCCAATCACCCCAAGGCCCAAATCCGCGTCAGCCGTGAGCGCGTAGCCGACCTGCGCACTTGGCTCTCCGCCTAACACACAAAAGCAGGCCCCATGAGGCTGCCTTTATGGCAAGCAATTTATGTTTGCCATAAAATACGTTGCCAAATTTTGGCAAAAGATGGTATAGAAGTGGCATAAAACTGGCACTGATGGCACCATTGCCACCGATGATGGCACCATTCTGGCATAGATGTGGCAGAAATTGGTAAAGGGTTGGCAGAGGGTAGTATGAGGTGGTAAAGACAAATTTTTTCAGAAAAATTGAAGATTGTGGGGGAAATTTTTGTTCAATTCGAGATATTGTAGTAATTTTGCAAAGCTTGGTGGAGGATGAGGCTTGTCTCATCATTCGCTGAACTCGGTGACAGAGGTCGCCAAAACAACAAATCTAAAGAAGCGTCTATGCTTATCTTTGTTTGGAAATCTGGAAAATTTCACTAACTATAGACGAGATGCCATAGTAGTTTCCACGCATAACTGTGCGTGGGCTACTGCCTACATAGTCTATTGGGTTTTCCAGAACCTCCAAACAATGCGTGGTATAGTAGTTCACGCTTTTTATTTCTCACCCCTAACCCTAAATCTCATAAATTTAGTCTCTATTATGACCCCAGAAGAAAGAAAAAACTTTATCGAAGCATTGAAAATAGAATCTTCAATAGTTTCACCAAAAGATGAAACTATCGAAGAATTTCTTTCTTTGGGTTTTGAATTATCCATGCCAGCTAAGACTAAATTCATTGAAGAGGGTTCTGTAAATACAAATCTCTATGTGCAAATAGATGGACTGGCAAGGATGGGATATTTTGATGGGAAGATTGAAAAAACTTATGGCTTTTCTGGACCTGGAACATTTTCCCTTTCACCAAGAGGTTTTTATAAATGTGGGCGAGCTTATTTCTTTGTAGAAACTTGCATGCCCACTAAATTGATGGTCTTTAAAAGAGACCAAATATTTAATCTTATGCAAACCAATAATGAATTTTGTTTTTGGTTCTCAACCTTATGTTTGAACCAATTCCATGCTATTGAAGCTAAATTATCGGTATTTACAAGTTCTCCGTCTGAAAATTATAGAAGAATTATGAGTGGAGAGGCGCAAAGAACATTCATCAATCTTTCCTCACGCCCTGACATAATTAAAAATGTTTCTTCAAAAGTATTGGCCTCGTACTTGGGCATATCACCCTCTTACCTATCCAATATTCGAAAAGTATTGTTGTCCAATAAAAAGGGCTAAAACACCTTTACCATACCTCAATATATTTGGGGTAGTGGCCTGTGCGTTGGAAATGTTCTTCTCGAACCTCCTCTATTGCTTTCTTAATGAATTCTTCTTTCTTCTTTTTGGAATCCTTAAAACGGCGAATTGCCTCTTCACGTGTTATTGATAATTCATCCATCTTCATATTTTTTTACAAAGGTAGATATTATTCCATTATCTACCAAATAATTATCTAAAAAATGTTTTAAAAATAAATTAATTATTTTTCTCTGTGAATTTTTTATTTGAGGTTCGGCAAAGGTTTTTGGGTGTGTTTTAGTGTAATTTTGTAACCGAAAACAAACCCTATTGTATAACCCTAAAATTTTGCTTTATGAGAAAATTTTTACTCCTTGTCATCTCTCTGATGACTGTAAGCATGGCTTTGGCCACAGTGACCAAGCATGCCAGTACAACCATCGCTCCCAACAAAATGGTACAAAAAGCCACCGCTGCTCCAATCGCCAAGGGCGAAGCCAAAGGTATCATCAAGGCAGAACAAATCCTTAATGCCACCACTACCGAGCGCACCATCACTCTCCGCAATGGCAAAACCATAACATCACGCATCTCCACTCTCGATATCAAAAGCCTTTCAAGAGTAAGTCGCTCTGAAGAGGAGATAACCCCTCTTATTACTTTTACATATCCTGATGAAGAAGGAATGGTAATAATGGTAAGTAACGCCACGCTCTATCGCATAGATGGAGAGTCGGGCTTTACTGTGGGAAATAGTTATGAATACAACCCAGAATCGGTAGAACTTTACTGGGGTGTAGAACCTGGCAGTTACATTGCTGTTTCTACAGGAATTTGGGAAAGAGAGGAAAGTTTTGGTACAATTTATGCTCACACTTATGTTGACATTACAGCCGATACCGAAAGCATCAACATAGATTTTTCAAAGTGTACTAATGAAATTACAATGAAGATGGAAATGCCAGATGGAAGTCTTTTCCCAGAAATGGATTTTGAAACCGGAGAGGGCACGGATGCTACCTTTACCTTTTCGGGCTTCGGAATTTCAGCATCTATGTGGACCTATACTTCATCTATGGTTGCACTTGCTGACAATTTTGATGAAGGTGTAACATACACCTGTCAATGCCTTTGTTCAGATTTTGAAAATTTCAATATAATTTGTGGGGAAGCAGCCGTTTATTCACCTTTCTCAGGAAATATTGAAGGTACTTTGACTGCTGACAAATACAAATCAACAAGCCAAGAATTTTGCATAAGCGAGGCAGAAAAATCCTATAACCAAGGGGGATTTTCATTCGCAACAAGTTCTTCACAAGGTACTTCCACTATGAACCTGCTTAGAGAAGGCATTTTCCCTCCAACCCTGGTGACACTTCAATATGCGCAACTCGAATCTGACGATATCTCGGGGTTTGCACTGGGTAGTATATATGGCTATAATGAAGACACTTGGAATTTCTATACCAAGATGGGTGGTACCCTGGTGGATTATCAAGGTGAATCGGTATTTATTCCTTGTGATACCAGGTGGACTCAGGAAGATGGCACTTACAGCATTGTACCGACTGTGGATGCATTGATTCATCCAGTGGCCAAGGTAGCGGATCCATTGTTCTATTGCCCATTGTTGCCAAGTGCCTCTATAATGCTTTGGTATTATGAGGAAGACAACACAATAGCAGAAATTAGTCTTGGCATGGGGCTTATGGGCGCTGCTAATGAATCAACCAATCCAACTGATGTTTTAGGATGCCTAAAGGGCGCACGTTATAATGGCGAAGAAATCGAACCTGCTGACCTTATTGGAAAAGAAATCTGGGGCTCGAAGTATGAGTTCGACTTTGAAGATTCAGAATTTCTTATGATGAACGAATATTCATTCAAAGCTGCCTCAACCATTGGTTTCGAGCTTCCTGGCACTGATGCAGAAGATACTCAAAATCCTAATATAGTAGGTTATTCAATGGCGGATGCCAATGGGTATATCACACCTGAGATAAAGCCTGGTGAGGCAGGCACATTTGCCGTGGTAACATACGATATGAATGATTATTGGATGCAGACCACAGATTATACCGTAGAATTTGCTCTGCGAGCAAATGGCAGCGAGGAATGGATCTCGGTGCCTTGTGATGAAGAAACTGATGAACTTTCGGGCTATCGCACCAGCACTGTCAACCTTGGAGTAGAGGAATTAGAGGAGGATACCTTCTATGATGTGCAGGTAACTGCGACTGATGCTGCCGGCAACTTTATCAAGAGTTCGATTAGCCCTGCTTTCTATTATGGTGCCAACCTTGGCATTGCCAAGGTGGAAAGCAATGGCGATGTGGTATCTTCGACTTATGTTGACCTGCTTGGTCGCCCAGCATCGGCCAACACCCAGGGTATGCTAATTCGCACCGACCGCCTCAGCGACGGCACCACCCGCACCGTCAAGGTCATCAATCGATAAGCCTCCCCTGCATTCTACAGACAAGAGGGATCATCAATAATTCACTTTAAAGTAAAGTTTTTCCTCATATCCAATCAAAAGCCAGCCTCCATCAAAGGGCTGGCTTTTATAATGTTTTCTATCGAATCGCGAACTTGTTGCCATGAACTGTCACATCAGAGTTCTTTTATTTCTTCGGGCGATAAGCCTGTTACTAAAGATATTTTATCTATAGGGTCGCCATATTGCTTTAAAGCCCGTGCATTTTTTATCTTTTCCTCCTCTCTACCTTTTATTATGCCTACTTCTATGCCTTCCTCGCGTGCGGTTACAATAACGTTGTAGTTGTCTCGCTGGCGCTTTAGGCTGGTCTCGTATGCCTCGTATTCTTCTGGTGAGAGCTTGCTCACTTCAGCCAACTGGAAAAAGCTGCGGAAAAGTTCGTCGTCAAGCCGTTCGGGGATTTCTGGCAACTTGGCGAGGTTCTTTATTACATAGAGCCAGTCCTCCTGGCGGTCGGAAAGATCTTCCTCTCGCTTGATAAACTTTGGCATCTCCAGGAATATGTAATTTAGCTTCTGGTAGAAGACATCACCTGTGCTGACATCCACCAACTTCACATCATGTTTGTAGGCGGGGTTGTCGGCGTAGTCCCCCATGACGAAATTGAGGAAAGCCACCATGTAAACTCTTGGCAGCTGGTAGTTCCATTCGCTGCCAGGCTCTGCCGCTTTCTGAATAGGGAAAGTTGAATAATAGACCGCCCTGTCGATAAAGAACCTCTGTTTGGAGTTCTGCATCTCCACTATGATGTGACCTCCCTTATCTGTGGTGCAGTAAAGGTCATAAATGGCGTTTCTGTCGCCAGGAAGCAGACCAAGTTGTTCGGTGTTACGGTAAGTAATGTCAACTATCTTGTCCTCTTCGCTGAGCAGTGAGTTTAAAAAGTTTATCAGGTAGCTCTTGCAACGATCGGAGCCGAACATCCTCTTGAATCCGAAATCTGTAAACGGGTCGATGTATCTTTCTGTACACATAACAATTAAAGTTGGGTTAATACTATAAGTTGAAATATTATCCTTTTGCAAAGATAGCAAAAAAATTCAATACTCCCAATAATCATATAAAATCTAACTTTTAACCTCCATCTTTTTTTGTTTCTGAAAAGTCAGAAAGTTATAAAATTTAGTCAAAATAAATAATTTGGTTGCTTTTTGAAATTTTTGTTTGATTTTTTGTAAAAACTTTAAATAAATATATGTAAATTTGCAAATGCAAACCAAAATCATTGTATAACTAAAAACAATCAGAGTATGAGAAAATTTTTACTCCTTGTCATCTCTCTGATGACTGTAAGCATGGCTTTGGCCACTGTGACCAAGCACACCAGTACAACATTCGCTCCCAACCACATGGCCCAGAAAGCAACAGCAGCTCCAATAGCCAAGAGCGAAGCCAAAGGTATCATTAAGGCAGAACAAATCCTTAATGCCACCACCACCGAGCGCACAATCACTCTCCGCAATGGCAAGACCGTAACATCGCGCATCTCTACTCCTGCCGTCAACCGCAATTCACGTATAAGTCGCGCCGACGAAGAGGTAAACCCACTCATTACCTTTACTTATCCCGAGGATGAAGGCCTTTACATCTTGGTATTCGATGTAGTGCTCTATCCAACTGATGGGGGGCTGGAGCTTTTCCACAGGAGATGCTTGGGAATATTTCCCAGAATCGGTAGAGCTTTACTGGGGAGTAGAGCCGGGTAGTTACATCGCTGTTTCTACGGGTAATTGGTCAACTGATGAAAGCTTTGGCACCATCTATGCTCATACTTATGTCGATGTTACAGCTGATACCGAAACTATCAATATCGACTTTTCAAAGTGCACTAATGAAATAACAATGAAGATGGAAATGCCGGATGGTAGTCTTTTCCCAGAACCAGACCCTGAAACGGGTGAAAGCGTTGATGCTACATTTACCTTCTCAGGCTTCGGCATTTCTTCGATGATGTGGACTGATACTCCATCGATGGTTGCTCTGGCCGACAACTTTGACGAGGGCGTAACCTATACATGCCAGTGCACATATCCTGAATTTGATAAATTCAATATAATTTCAGGGGAGACAGCAGTGTATTCACCTTTCACTGGAAATGTTGAAGGCACTTTGACCGCTGATCAATATCAGTCGGCAAGCCAAGATTTCTGCCTTAGTGAGGCTGAAATGTCGTATGGTCAAGGGGGAATTTCGTTTGCCACATCATCCTCAAATAGCTCCAGCTCGATGGCCATGCTAAGAGATGGCATATTGCCTCCGACACAAGTGACAGCTCAATATGCGCAGCCAGAGTCTGACGATGTTTCAGGTTATGCCTTAGGTGTCGTATATGGTTTTAATGAAGACACTTGGGATTTCTATACTAAAATGGGAGGACTTGTGGTGGATTACCAAGGTGAAACCATGTACATTCCTGATGCCATGTGGGACCAAGAGGATGGGTCTTATGGCCTAATGCCCACGGTGGATGCATTGATTCATCCAGTGGCCAAGGTAGCCGATCCTTTGTTCTATTGCCCTTTGTTGCCAAGTGCCGCAGCGATGCTTTGGTACTACGAGGAGGACAACACAATTGCAGAGATCAGCATTGGAATGAGCCTTATGGGCGCAGCTAACGAGTCAACCAATCCAACGGATGTTTTAGCCTGTCTAAAGGGCGCTCGCTATAATGGGGAAGAAATCGAGCCTGCTGACCTTATTGGCAAGGAAATCTGGGGCTCGAAGTATGAGTTTGACTTTGAAGATTCAGAGTTCCTTTTGATGAACGAATATTCATTCAAAGCTGCCTCAACCATTGGTTTCGAGCTTCCTGACACTGATGCAGAAGATACATCAAATCCTAATATAGTAGGTTATTCAATGGCAGATGCCAATGGTTATATCACACCTGAGATGAAGCCTGGTGAGGCAGGCACATTTGCTGTGGTAACATACGATATGAATGATTATTGGATGCAGACCACAGATTATACCGTAGAATTTGCTCTGCGAGCAAATGGCAGCGAGGAATGGATCTCGGTGCCTTGTGATGAAGAAACTGATGAACTTTCGGGCTATCGCACCAGCACTGTCAACCTTGGAGTAGAGGAATTAGAGGAGGATACCTTCTATGATGTGCAGGTAACTGCGACTGATGCTGCCGGCAACTTTATCAAGAGTTCGATTAGCCCTGCTTTCTATTATGGTGCCAACCTTGGCATTGCCAAGGTGGAAAGCAATGGCGATGTGGTATCATCGAGTTATGTTGACCTACTGGGTCGCCCAGCATCGGCCAACACCCAGGGTATGCTAATTCGCACCGATCGCCTCAGCGACGGCACCACTCGCACCGTCAAGGTCATCAACCGTTAAAGTAAAGTTTTTCCTCATATCCAATCAAAAGCCAGCCTCCCCACAAAGCTGGCTTTAAAGAAATATCCAATCCCTGCTTTGTGACTTTCTTTAGATCCTTCTTAAATTGAGAGGAGTAATCAAATTCGTACATTATCCTAAAATTTGATTAAACAAGTCTTCTACTGAGGAAGCGTGGGTCACTCTTCCCTCTTCACAATCCCTAATAGCCTGAATGGTACATTCATTAGGAACATACTCTTCTTCATCTAATAAAGTCTGAGAGTTGGACTTCGTTGGTTTAAGAATCCAACCCATTCTTTTGACCATTTCCTTAAACATAGTAGAGTCAGTGCCTTTAGGCACTTCTACCACATAGGTATTACAATTATTCATTATTATCGATATTAAGTGTAGTTTTGTAAATCTTCTTTTTGGGTTTGTGTTGCAAAATTAATTATTCTTTTTCTTATTAACAAATTTGATTGATGTTTTTCCCTACCCCCTTACAAAATCGGTGCCAATGGCACCGATTTTGTGGTTGTTGAGTGCATTGTGGAAGCTATTGGAAAGAATCCCGCTGGGATTCAAGAACAAGTGTTCTCCGTGGCTCCGTGGTGAATTTAATCGAAGGAGAACGAGTAGAGGTCGCAGATGGAGACGCCTTTCTGTGGAGAGCTGAAGAGCAGGAATAGCGGTTGCTTGCCTTTAATGGAGCCAAGGCCTGTAAGGGTTGTGCTCAGCGTGGTAGGCGCTTTGTTAGTATTGGCATCTATAGCGAAAGAACCAACCTCGATGCCTCCCTCTGCGGCAGTTGGTGCCACAGCCATCACCTTGATCTCGCCAGCAATCCCCTTGGGCATGATTTCGATGCTCATTGGCAGCTCAGAAGCACCAGAAAGAGTGTCAAAGTTGAAATACTTGTAGCCTACGGTAGAGCCATCAGTATTATTCACCACTGGCGTAGAGCGCAGCTTCACATCGCTGTTGGCGCTGCGCGGATTGCCAGGATAATAAGTGGGAGTAATGTAGCTGCCGCTGTAGATAAAGCTGGGCCATGCGTGGATAGCAGGCTCAGGACCAGTGTAATAGCAAGCGATGCCAGCTGGATAGCTGCCCTGAAGAGGCAAGCCTTCGATCTGGAATCCCTCGCTGGTATATTCACCCTCAGAAATCACTACCTTGCCATCAGCTGTCACCTCCACATCAATCGGAGCCACCATCGCTTGGCGCGAAAATTCATTCAGTCCCGTCTGGCGGTGATAGAACACATACCACTGGTCACCTACCTTGGCAATGCTGCCATGGGTGTTGCCGCTTGGGGTGGCGGTGGATATTACGGTGCCATCAGCAAGAGTCTTGCGTCCGCGACCGTCGATGATAGTGCCACCATAGGTGAACGGACCCAGCGGATTGTCACCGTAGCAATAAGCTAAGGTGTAATTGCTGCCAGGAAGACCGAAATCGCCATCTGCGCTCCAGCGGCTGTAAATCAGCACATACTTGCCATCGATCTTGCGCATCGACGAGGCCTCGTAGAAGCGGTCTACGCCCTCCTGCGTAAATCCGGAAATCAAATTCTGCACCACCTCGGTGCCTGGCTTAACGGTTGCCATGGTGGCTGGGTCGAGCTCGGCTCCATTGCTGGTGCCAAAGCCCCAATAGGCATACACTCGGCCATCATCATCCACAAACACTGCCGGGTCGAAACCCAATGGACCTTCGGCTTGGTCGGGAGCATCCGCTTTCCAGTTGCACACCTCGAATGGACCATCGGGCCGCTTGCTCTTGGCCACTTGGCCGTTGCGACCGCCAGCTTGGTTGTTGGGATAGAGATAATATGTCTTAGATCCATCAGCCTCAGTCACTAATGCCACATCAGGTGCGTAGAGCACATCGCCGATAACGCCAGGGTTGAGTGGATTGCCGTTAGCGTCGAAGCGGCTCTCGAAGATTACTCCGTCGTAGCGCCAATTGTTAGGGTCATCAACTGGTGCCGACCATACTACTTGCTCGCGACCGCAGTATTCCGTCACCAGCGAATCGTGGCTGCCATATACATACACTCGGTATTGGCCTGGATTGTCGGGATCTTCAAACACATAAGGCTCACCATCAGGGATATACTCCCACAATGGCAGGTATGGATTTACAGCGTCTGCAACCGATATGGCCGATGCAGCTAAGGCAAAAGCAAGTAGTTTTTTAATCATGGTCGAAAAATTTTTTGCAAATATAGCAAAAAAACACCACGGAGACACGGAGAACACGGAGAAAAATTAAAATCTCCGTGTTCTCCGTGTCTCCGTGGTAAAAAAAATATTTAATACTTTACCTTGTCCTCTTTGGCAGCCCATTTTTCGAAGGCGCGGATTGTATGCTCGTTGCTGATGCGGATGCAGGGTATCATTCGCTCCATCTTAGCCTTTTCGAACTCCTTGTAGATAAAGTTGTCGCTGAAGTCAATGGCAGCGGCATCCTCCTGGGTGTTGCCATAATAAATCTTCTTCACATGGGCCCAGTAGAGTGCGCTCAGACACATGGGGCACGGCTCGCATGAAGAATACACGATGCAATCCTCGAGCAAGAAAGTCTTAAGCTTCTTGCAAGCTCGCCGAATGGCATTGATTTCAGCGTGGGCGGTGGGATCGTTGCTGAGAGTCACGGTGTTGAGACCAGTGGCTATGATCTTGCCGTCCTTCACTATTAGGGCGGCGAAGGGGCCTCCGCCCTTGTCGATGTTCTGCTCGGCCAGTTCGCCAGCCAGGCGCATATAATCGCTATCGCTTGCTTTCTTCAGCCGCCCCATGGTGGCAACCTTGAGGCCGGTCTTTATTTTCTTGATTGTTTCTCCCATGATAATAACGCTTTGATATTTGGTATATAAACATAACAATTAACCTAAGTGTTTTATTATTCTAATGGTTTAAAAGAAATGGTTTGGATGGTTTGAGTAAAAGGTTGAAAAAATACAAAAATTTTTTGAAAAGTATATTTGTAGAGCGTTAGGAATCGAAATGCCAAATTTTTTTTGTAATTTTGCAGGAATATTTTAACGCTTGATTTTAACGTTTAAGTCAACACTGCGTATGCGCAATCCCGTAAGCGCCGTCCTGCAGCTCGAAGACGGCACACAATTTAAAGGTTTTTCCTTTGGCAATGAGGGCTCTACCTCGGGCGAGGTGGTGTTCAATACCGCTATGACCGGATATCCCGAGAGCCTTACCGACCCCTCCTACGAGGGTCAAATCTTAGTCACGACTTTCCCACTATTAGGCAACTACGGCGTGCCCCCCGAGGGCGACACCAACGCCAATCTCAGCCGCTATTACGAGAGCGACCGCATACACTGCCGCGCCATCATCGCACAGGACTATTCATGGCAGCACAGCCACTGGCTGGCTCAGCTTTCGCTCAGCGACTGGCTCAAGGAGCAGGGCGTGGCTGGCATCTACGGCATCGACACCCGAGCCTTGGCAAAGCATCTGCGCGACAAGGGCTCAATGCTCGGCAAAATCATTATCGGAGATCAGAACCCCGACGAGGTGGAGTGGTACGACCCCAACAAGGAGAATCTTGTAGCCAAGACCTCGTGTACCGAGGTGGAAACTTACGGCGAGGGCGACAAGACAGTAGTGCTGGTTGACTGCGGCGTCAAGCACAACATTGTGCGTTGCCTTACCAAGCGAGGCGTTAAGGTGGTGCGTGTGCCATGGGATTATGACTTCACCACTATCCCTTACGATGGTCTCTTCATCTCCAATGGCCCTGGCAATCCCGATTTCGCCGAGGCTACTGTGCGCAACATAAAGAAAGCCATGGAGATAGGCAAGCCCATCTGCGGCATCTGCATGGGCAACCAGCTCTTGGCCAAGGCTGCTGGAGCAAAGACTTACAAGCTCAAATATGGTCACCGCAGCCACAACCAGCCAGTGAATCGCGTTGGTACCAACACATGCTTCGTGACTTCGCAGAACCACGGCTTCGCTGTTGACCAGAGTACGCTGCCTGACGACTGGGAGCCCCTTTTCGTGAACATGAACGACGGCACCAACGAGGGCATTCGCCACAAGACTAAGCCATTCTTCTCGGCTCAATTCCACCCCGAGGCCTCGTCAGGCCCTAAGGACACTGAATTTCTGTTCGACGAATTTGTTTCACTATTATGGTAGATAAGACAATAAAAAAAGTGCTGCTGCTTGGCAGCGGCGCGCTCAAGATAGGCGAGGCTGGCGAATTTGACTATTCTGGTTCGCAGGCCTTGAAGGCCATGAAGGAAGAGGGTATCGAGACAGTGCTCATCAATCCCAACATCGCCACAGTACAAACCAGCGATGGCTTTGCCGACAAGATTTACTTCCTCCCTGTGACTCCATATTTCGTGGAGAAGGTCATTGACAAGGAGCGTCCTCAGGGCATCTTGCTCGCTTTCGGCGGCCAGACAGCCCTCAACTGTGGCGTAGAGTTGCAGCGCCAAGGCATCCTGGCCAAGTACAATGTGAAAGTGCTTGGCACGCCAGTGAAGGCCATTGAGGAAACTGAGGACCGCGAGCTGTTCGTGAAGAAGCTCGATGAAATCGACGTAAAGACCATCAAGAGTCAAGCCGTAGAGACAATCGACGAAGCTTTGCAAGTGGCCAATCACCTTGGATATCCTGTAATCGTGCGCGCTGCCTACGCTCTTGGCGGCCTTGGCAGCGGATTCTGCAACAACGATGCTGAGCTGCGCTCCTTGGTAGAAAAGGCTCTGTCGTTCTCGCCCCAAGTGCTGGTTGAGAAATCCCTCAAAGGCTGGAAAGAGGTGGAATATGAGGTGGTGCGCGACAGTTACGACAACTGCATCACTGTCTGCAACATGGAGAATTTCGATCCCCTCGGCATCCACACTGGCGAGAGCATCGTAGTGGCTCCATCCCAGACCCTCAGCAACGATGACTACCACTTCCTGCGCTCACTTGCCATCAAGATTATCCGCCATATCGGCATCGTGGGCGAGTGCAATGTGCAGTATGCCTACGACCCTGAGAGCATGGACTATCGTGTGATCGAGGTGAATGCGCGCCTTAGCCGTTCGTCGGCCCTTGCCTCCAAGGCCACTGGCTATCCCCTGGCTTTCGTGGCAGCAAAGCTGGGCTTGGGCTACGGCCTGTTTGAACTGCGCAACTCAGTTACCAAAGACACATCAGCATTCTTCGAGCCCGCCCTTGATTATATCGTGGTGAAAATTCCGCGCTGGGACCTTGGAAAGTTCCAGAACGTAAGCCGCGAGATTGGCTCTGCCATGAAGTCGGTAGGCGAGGTGATGGCCATAGGGCGCACATTCGAAGAGGCTATCCAGAAAGGCTTGCGCATGATAGGGCAGGGGATGCATGGATTTGTGGAGAACAAAGATATTGAAATTTCCAATATCGACCATGCTCTGCAAGCTCCTACCGACAAGCGCATCTTCGTGATAGCCAAGGCTATGAACGCTGGCTACACCGTGGATCGCATCCATGAGCTTACAAAGATTGACAAGTGGTTTCTCTACCGCTTGATGAACATAATGAACACCAGCCACGAGCTTGAGCAATACAATTCGCTTGCTGCTCTGCCTCCCGAACTGCTCCGCCTTGCCAAGCAACAAGGCTTTAGCGACTTCCAGGTGGCTCGTTCGGTGATGAAGCAGGAGATGGAAGATGGCGAGAGCGGTGTGCTGGCAGTGCGCCGTCTGCGCAAGGAGCTTGGCATCCTGCCGGTGGTTAAGCAAATCGACACCCTCGCTGGCGAGTTCCCGGCTCGCACCAATTACCTCTACCTCACCTACAACGGCACCGAAAACGATATTGATTACAGCAACCCCGACCATAAGTCAATCATCGTGCTTGGCTCGGGCGCTTACCGCATCGGCAGTTCGGTAGAGTTCGACTGGTGCTCGGTGAATGCCCTGATGACAGTGGGCAAGCTGGGCTGGCGCTCGGTGATGATCAATTACAATCCCGAGACCGTCAGCACCGACTATGACATGTGCGACCGCCTATATTTCGACGAACTGACTTTCGAGCGCGTGATGGATATCGAGGATTTGGAGCAACCCCACGGCACTATTCTGTCGGTAGGCGGACAGATACCCAACAATCTTGCCACACGCCTCAATGGCCAAGGCGTGAAAATCCTTGGCACATCGGCCAGCTCGATTGACAATGCTGAGGATCGCAACAAGTTCTCAGCAATGTGCGACCGCCTGGGTATCGACCAACCCGCTTGGCGCGAGTTGACAAGCCACGACGATATCGAGGAGTTTATCGACGAGGTGGGCTATCCTGTGCTGGTGCGTCCAAGCTACGTGCTTTCGGGCGCAGCCATGAACGTATGCTACAACGACGACGAGCTGCAGCGCTTCCTGCGGATGGCAGTGAATGTGTCGAAGCAGCACCCCGTGGTAGTGTCGTCGTTCATTCAGAATGCCAAAGAGATAGAGATGGATGCTGTGGCCAACAATGGCGAAATCGTGGCTTATGCCATATCTGAGCATATTGAGTTTGCTGGAGTCCACTCAGGCGATGCCACCATTCAGTTCCCACCGCAAAAGCTCTATGTGGAGACTATGCGCCGCATCAAAAAGGTAAGTTCGCAAATTGCTCGCGCTCTCAACATCACTGGCCCATTCAATATCCAATTCTTGGCTAAGAACAACGACATCAAGGTGATCGAGTGCAACCTCCGTGCCAGCCGTTCGTTCCCATTTGTGTCGAAGATATTGAAAATCAACCTTATCGACCTTGCTACTCGCGCCATGATGGGTTTGGAAGTGCAGAAGCCCAACAAGAGCGCTTTCGACCTCGACTATGTGGGTGTGAAAGCGTCGCAGTTCTCATTCCAGCGTTTGCAGGGTGCCGACCCAGTGCTGCGCGTGGATATGACCTCCACAGGCGAGGTAGGGTGCATAGGTGATGATACCAACGAGGCCATCTACAAGGCCATGCTTGCGGTGGGCCAGCGCGTGCCGAAGAAGAGCATCCTGATGAGCACGGGTACGCCGCGCCAGAAAGTGACAATGCTCGACGCCGCTCACAAGCTCCATAACCATGGCTACACTATCTATGCCACTGGCGGCACATGCCAGTATCTCAATGAGAATGGCATTCCTGCGGTGCGTGTGTATTGGCCCAGCCAGAGCGATATGCATCCGCAAGCCCTCGACCTGCTGCATAGCCACCAAGTGGACATGGTGATCAACATTCCCAAAAACCATTCCACTCAGGAGCTCAGCAACGGCTATAAGATCCGCCGTGCGGCAATTGACTTCAACATCCCACTGCTGACCAATGCTCGACTGGCATCAGCATTCATCGATGCCTTCACCACCCTCAAGCCCGACGACATCCAAATCAAGAGCTGGGACGAGTATTGATAAATGACAAATTGCAAGTGACAAGTTACAATTGACAAATTTGTTTTCATCCTTTAAACCTACTAAATTGTTAAATGGCAAACAACAAAGATAACAAGAAGATATTGATGGGCGTGATCGCCGTGCTGCTGGTAATCCTGATAGGCCTGGGAGTATGGTTCGCAATGTCGATAGCCGCCAAGAACAAGGCAGTGGAGGTGGCCAACCAGGCTCGCCAGCAAGCCGAGCTTGACCGCGACCAGACGCTGATGAACAGCGATTTCGACTTGCTCAACCGTGAGTTCAACACTCTGGAGAATCAGCGAGTGATGATTATGGACGACTCGGTAAAGCGCGACCTCACTGAGAAGTACGAAGCTGCCAAGCTCAAGGTGGAGAAGTTGCAGCAGGAGCTAAAGAATCAGAAGAAGATGAGCGCAGCCGAAATCAAGAAGCTCAAGGATGAGATTGCTGCCCTGCGCGCCATCCTGCGCAATTATGTGGAGCAAATCAACCAGCTCAATCAAGAGAATGAAGCCCTGCGTGCTGAGAACCAAGAAATTAAGCAAGAGAATACACGCCTTAGCAACCGCGTGGCAGAGACTACTCGCCAGAACGAACATCTGAGCGAGCGCATGACGTTGGCCGAGAAACTGAATGTGACAGGCGTGCAGCTTATGGCCCTTAATAAGAAAGGCAAGAACGAGAAGAAGGTGAGCAAGGCTAAGCAGCTGATGGTGACCTTCACCATCCCTCAGAACAACTCTACGCCCGTAGGTGAAAAGACCATCTATCTGCGCATCATTTCGCCGAGCGGCCAATTACTGGGTGGCGGTGGCACATTCCCATTCGAGGGCGCCAACGTGGAATACACGGCTAAGAAGACTATCGAATATGCTGGCGAAGAGATTGGCGGCATCCATATCTATTGGGATGTGAACACCGCTCTCACCGCTGGTCAATATACTGTGGAGCTATTTACTGGCAACTATCGACTGGCCAGCAAATCGCTATCGCTTAATTGAGTCTTTAGTCTTTGGTCTTTGGTCTTTGGTCTTTAGTCTTTAGTCTTTAGTCTTTAGTCTTTAGTCTTTAGTCGTTGGTCTTTAGTCTTAATGGAATCTGTATTTGAAATATTTAATAGCGACGACATCACCACCCTCAACACCATCTTCAAACTGGTGCTGAGCCTGATTCTTGGCAGCTGCATCGGCTACGAGCGCAAGCGAAAGGGTCAGATCGCAGGTGTGCGCACATTCTCGCTTATCTCGATGGGCGCCACGCTGTCGATGGTGCTGTCGATTTATGTGCCTCAGCTCGTGGGCCATGGCGACCCCACCCGAATTGCGGCGCAAGTGGTGAGCGGCATTGGTTTTCTCGGTGCTGGCGCCATCATACAGATGAAGGGCGCCGTGCGCGGGCTTACTACAGCAGCTGGCATCTGGATGACTGCTGCCGTAGGCATGGCTGTGGGTGCAAGCATGTACATTGTGTCGATTGTGGCTATGTTCTTGATCCTCTTTATCCTGCTGCAGCTCGAGCGCATCGAGCATCGCATCAGTCTTGGCAGCGAGAGCCGAATCATCCGCATCGAGGTCAAGCAGATCGTAGATGACATCCAGCCCTATCGCGACTTGTTGGCGCAGAATCATGTGTCGCTTATTAATTATTACATGGCTTATGACTACGAGGCTGGCATTACGCGCCTCAACTTAATGATATTGGCCAAAGAGACAGTGAATTTTGTGGCTCTCTTCGAGGAAATTCACAAAATTTTCCCCACAACCAGCCTCTCACTGGCTAATCAAGCGAATATATGAATATCGAGAGTCTTATTACGGATCTGGCCTTTATCCTGCTTTTGGGAGCAGCGGTTACGGTGCTCTTCAAATGGATCAAGCAGCCTGTGGTGCTTGGCTACATAGTAGCTGGCTTCTTGGCAAGCCCTAATTTTGAATATCTGCCCTCAGTGACCTCGGAGGAGAACATCGACTTTTGGGCGCAGATAGGCATCATAGTGCTTTTGTTTTCATTGGGATTGGAGTTCAGTTTCAAGAAATTGGTCAATAGCGGCGGTTCTGCTGTTGTCACAGCCCTTATTATCGTCAGTGGCATGATGGGGGTGGGCTTCATTGTGGGCCAATTCATGCATTTCACCACTATCAACTGCCTATTTCTTGGTGGTATGCTGTCAATGTCATCTACCACGATTATCATCAAGGCTTTCAATGATTTGGGCCTTAGGCAGAAGAAGTTTACCTCGCTCGTATTGGCTGTGCTAATCGTCGAGGACTTGTTTGCGGTGGTGATGATGGTATTGCTGTCGTCGATTGCCATTAACAAGACTGTCGAGGGTGGCGAGCTGCTCTACAGCGTGGCAAAGTTGGTATTTTTCCTTGTGATATGGTTCTTGGTGGGCGTTTTTGTGCTGCCAAGCCTTTTCAATGCATGGCGCCGATTCCTCAATAGCGAAACTCTACTTGTGGTGTCGATGGGCTTGTGCCTGGGCATGGCGGTATTCTCGGTGTATTGCGGTTTCTCGCTTGCATTGGGCGCCTTCGTGATGGGTTCGATTTTGGCTGGCACCAGTTATGCCGAGCGCATCGAGCATGTGGTCACGCCTGTGAAGGACCTTTTCGGGTCGGTATTCTTCATCTCGGTGGGCATGATGGTGCAGCCCCATATCATAGCCCAGTATTGGGGCCCTATTCTAATTCTCTCGGCTGTGGTTATCGTGGGCATGATTGTGTTTGGCACCTTCGGTATGCTGGTCACTGGCCAGAGCCTCAAGGTGGCCATGGAGTCGGGATTCTCACTGACGCAGATTGGTGAGTTCGCCTTTATCATTGCCACCCTGGGCATGAGCCTCAAGGTGCTCGATCCTACGATTTATCCTATTGTGGTAGCTGTGTCGGTGCTTACCACCTTTGGCACTCCATATTTCATCAAGATGGCGCCCAAGGCCTACGATATTGTGGAGAAGCATCTGCCAAAGAGCCTTAATTTCCTTATCGACCGATACCAGAAGGAGGCATCGAAGAGCAATGCCGTCACCCGCTCGTGGGTGATGATGCTAAAGCGTTATCTATGGACCACGCTGCTCTATTCAATCATCTTGATTGCCATTTGCATCGTAAGCCATAATTATTTCATGCCATGGCTCGACGAGGTGATTCCACATTGGAGCCGCTTAATATCCACGATTGTAACTCTTACAGTGATGGCCCCATTCCTGTTGCCGCTGCTAACCCCAATCAGTGGCAAGAAGGTTGAGCGCAACCAACCGCTTATGTCAATCGTAAAGACTAATGTGCCGCGAATAGTTATGACAATTTTCCGTGGCATTATTGCTTTGCTTTTTGTAATTTATATGGTTACATGGCATTATTCTATCGGCATAGGCATTACTATCGGGTTGCTGTCGGTGTTGCTGATTGGTGTGGTGTTCTCAAAGCGCATCAAGGATCAGATTGACCATATCGAGAGTAAGTTTATCGATAATCTCAATGAGCGCGACCTGCGCCGCACTGGCAAGAACAACAATGTGGTCAACGACCTGCACATGGCCTTTATGACCGTGGGCAATGCCAGCCACTTGGCTGGTCAGAAACTGATGGATAGTGACTTGCGCAAGGTGTATGGGGTAAATGTGGTGAGCATCCAGCGCGGAGCTGATATGATACCAATTCCTAATGCTAAGGAGCGGATGTACCCTGGCGATGTGATTGGCGTGATTGGCACCGACGAGCAGATTGAGCGACTTATCCCCGAGGTGGAGGCTCATAAGGATTTCCATACCGACATCAATCCCAACGACTTCAAGCTTACCACCGTGATGCTAAGCCCCTTCTCGCCTATCATCGGCAAAACTCCCCTTACTGCCAAGCTTCGCGATGTGTATGAGGTGTTGATTGTAGCTGTGCAGCGTGGCGAAGAATATATCGACAGCAATCCCAATCTCCAGTTCGAGGCAGCTGACATCCTCTGGGTGGTGGGCCCCTCCAAAAAAATCGCCGCCCTGCAATAAGCCCCATTCTATACTTTGCACTCACAAGATTTCTTTGATTTAAGCCATGACGGATCAACTGCCAGATATCAAGTCTTTGTATGGAGCGTATCGCTTAGTGCCCAGCATCGTTATATTTTTTCTTGTCATTTTTGCCAGCTGCGCTGACCGCTCACGCTATCAGTCTGAGCTCGACGGAGCCGAGGCCCTGATGGAAGAGCATCCCGATTCTGCCCTTGCCCTCATTGATGGCATTGATGAGAAGCAGCTCGGCGGCAGCCAGGAGCGGGCGCGCTACGCCCTGCTCAAATCCATGGCCCTCGACAAGAACTACGTCGATACCACCGACTTCGCAGTGCTGCAGCCGGCCATCGACCATTACCTGCACCACGGCTCCCCCGACCAAAAGCTCCGCACCCTCTTCTACCAAGGCCGCATCTTCCAAAACCGAGGTGACAATGACCAAGCTCTCCAGCGCTTCATAGAATGTATTGAGAGCAACCGGGAAATCACTGACTCTTTGACATTGGCCAGAGCCATGGTGGCACGTGGAGGAATATTATACGGCATCTACAGAATCGAAGATTTCTTGAATGACAACCTCCAAGCTTCAAGCATCTTCGCCAAGCAAGGGAAAGGTGGAAGCGCCAAGTCGTGTCTGAAAAGGGGATTGCACGGAGCCATCATTCTCAATGATAGACCCAAGAGCGATAGCATTTTGAGGCTTCTTAAAGCCAAGGGATTGCAGGATTCTGAGTTAGCCCCAGAAATGCTCAACTACGCCGTAAGCTTTGAAGACCTTGATGCCGCCGACAGCATGCTTTCGCTTTATAAAGACAAATCCAATCTTGCCAAAAACGAATATTGTGATTTGGTCAGAGCCTACAGTCTGAAAGGAGATTTTCGCAGGGCCGACTCACTGCTGCACATAATTTCTGAACTGTATCCCGTAATCTGCGATCCAAAATTTCTGCTGGTTGCGTCAGAAATTCAGGACAGCTTAGGCACTGCTGAAAAAGCCCTTGCTTTCTACAAGAGATTCCATGCAATCAATGACACTGTGCAGGCACGAATTTTCGCACAGGACCTGCAATTCGCCCAAGAAAGGTGGGAATTGCGGCTTTATGCCGCACAAGAAAAGGAGTCCAAGGAAAAGCCTTGTGGATCTTCATGACCTTAGTGCTGGCGTTTTTCTTAATGCTGGCAGCTATCCTGCACTGGCATAGGGCATCAATTAAAAGGCGCAAGGCAGAGGAGGCTCAGCTCAACGGAAAAATCAGGGACCTTGAAGATGAATTGGTGCAACTGCAGGAATTGCAGACCGAGCAGCAGGCTCTTGCAGCCTCCGTGTCGGAGGCAATAAAAAATAGGATCGCATTGCTTAACGAACTTTTGTATGTCTCATTCCGAAAAGACAAGGAGTCAATGAGCGTTCTGATGGAAAAGGCCGACGACCTAATCGCCGACAAAGACAAGTTCATGAACAGCACGCGGCTCGCCTTTTCAGCCTCTCACCCTGAGTTCATAAGCTATCTCGAAGAACACGGCCTCACCGAATTCGAGATCAACTATATCTGCCTCTATGCCGTTGGGCTGCGAGGAAAGGAAGTGGGCACCTATCTGAAAATGCGCAGCCATTACAACATCAGCAGCGAAATCAGGCGCAAGCTGGGCATTGACGAGCACGATACCAACCTTAGGATTTACATCCAAAAACTGCTCAAAAAACTTGTCTAATGAAAGTTCTCTTGGGGCCGCGCCAATTTTCTCGACTTTTTTCATTTTAAAACTTTGAAATAGAGATAGATAAGTTTTCTCAATCTGAAACTTTTATTTTGGAGTCTCCGTTTTTTTTGCCTTAACTTTGCCATATCAATTTTTAAACTTTTCACATAATGGCAAAACGTATCTTAACGCTTGCTTTCGCAGCCCTCATCTCGCTGCTCGCAAGCATGGCTCGCGAAGTGCTGCCGTCAGAGGTTATAAAGAAGGGGAATCCTGATGACCCCCAGATTGAGCGCGCTCCCATGCGCAATCCTATAGTGGCCGCCTACGAAGAGACGGACGCCACCATAACCATCCAATGCAATGTGGATGCAGAAGGTGATGTCACAATGTACAACAGCAATGGCGCTATTGTATTCTATTCCTCAGAAATTGACTGCACCCTTGATGTGTCGGGACTTCCAACCGGTGCCTACACCATCGTGGCAGAAACTGACTCATGGATAGTAGTAACATATTTCAGTAATTAGTACCGAGGGCTGTTGCACCCAATACACATGCAACTACAGCACCCAATTCTCCATATACCCCGGGGGGCATAGGCTCTCTCGCCATGCCCCCTGGCTTTGAACTACCCCATCCTTCACATAACAACATCCACAAACAAACCGATCATTCCATGAAATCCACTGTTTTCACTGCCATGGCGGCTGGGGTCGCCGTGGCAGCATCGGGAATCACCCCGCTGCTCAACTCCCCCAGGGACGGCGACAGCCTGACCGCCGAGGAATGCCCCGGCTTCTTCGAGGGCGCCTCAGGCGACGGCGCCTTTTGGACTGTTCCGGACCAACAGGAGGGCGCCGGCCATCCCATCAGCTACCGCGTCTCGGGCGACACCGCCGAGTGCATAAGGGGAGGCTTCGCCTACGAGTACCGCATCTCGGGCGACACCCTTTCGCTCATCGGCCTCCAGAATCCCTTCACCGACGCCCGCTTCGCCGGCCCGTTCTCAGTTCTTCCGCTGGCGATGGAGCTGGGCGACAGCGTGTCGCTTCCCATAGCGGGCGAAACGCTGTACTCCGGCCGCACGCGAATAGCGATCAGCGGCACCGCAACCGCAGTCGCCGACGCCAGAGGCGCGCTGTGCTGCGGCGGGGACACGCTGCGCGGAGTGCTCCGCATACGCCAGCTCGCGGAAATCACAAGCGAGGTCCTCGACTCTCTGGCCGAAGAGCCGCTCGCCGAGCGGTCATCCGAGGAGCGCCACCTCTACTACGCCCCAGGCTGGAGGTATCCCGTGGTCGAGGCCGTGCGCACCTCCACAGGGGAGGGGCTACCTGCCGGCGTGACCTACCTCGCCCTCCCCGAGGCGCAGGAGTGGGACCTCGGCGCCGATCCTGAGAACGAGCTGCTCAGGAATTCGGGGGGCGGCCTGGAAATCTCCTCCCAGGGGCAGTCCCTGCCGTTCTCGGTTGAGGGCGCGGAGTGGGGAGCCGACGGCTCCCTGACGATAACCCTCGGAGGCGACGGCGCCTGCGACATCCTGATCATCGCCTCAGACATCTACGGGCTGCCCGTCCTCACCAGCTCCTACCAGAAAAGCCCCGGCGAGGCAAGCCTCTGCCTCGAGCTTCCCTCGTCCCTTCCCGGCAGCACCGCCGTGCTGCTGCTCTCATCTGGAGAATCCTCAGTCACATTGAAAATCAGAAAACCTTAGCACCGCCACATGAAAAAGACATTCATCCTGCTTTTGGCCGCGGCTTCAGCGCTGCTGCCAGCCCGGACCTCGGCCTCCCCCTACGAAGAAGGCGCCCAAGACGCGCCCCCGGAAGACACCAAGGAAGCCCAAGACGAGGACGAGCCGCTTTCCGAAGAGGAGCTTTCCGCGCTCAGCGACGGCTCAAGCTCTTACGTCAGCACCCTGCTCCCCCTCAGCCCTAACGCCGCGGCGCTCGCCCGCTACGGCGAATACCCCGTAAGCTACACCACCGGGGTGCCCGAAATATCGATACCCATCTACGAGATCCAGCTTCCCGGATTCTCCATGCCCATTTCCATCTCCTACCACGCCTCCGGTGTCAGGGCGGACGACATTGCGTCGTGCGTCGGCCTGGGCTGGGCCCTGAACGCGGGTGGGGCGATCTCGAGGCAAGTCGAGGGGCGCCCCGACTTCGAGGACCGCAACTCCGCCGCAGTGCAGCAGAGCGACATCCTCTACATGGACGCCAGCCTGCTGAAGTCGCAGATAGCGGCCGTGCGCAGCGGCTCCCTCAGCGACATCCCCAACCTGCAGAAGCTCCTGACCGAGGGGATGGCCGCCACCTACGACCTGTGCTCCGACCGCTACTCGTTCAACTTCGGCGGCAAGTCCGGTATCATGAGGTACTCGTTCGCCGACGGCAAGTTCTACGCGCTCAACCACTACCCAATCGACATCGAGAGGGCGGTGGGGACCGAGGATCCGGTATTCACCATCGACGACGGCGACGGCACCACCTACGTGTTCGCCGAGACTGAGCGCACTGGCGTAGCCTCCGACGAGAACACCACGCCCATCTCCACCTGGTACCTGACAAGGATCGTGACCCTCAAGGGCGACGCCATCGAGTTCGAGTACGGACAGGAGCAGTCCTTCGACACGTATTCCATTTCGCAATGCGTCAAGGTCGGCACGTGGAACGAACCTGATTACTATGAGGATTACAGCACCTACAACAATTTCATCAAACAGATGGTCGACATCAGCCCCGACCCTCAAAGGTTCACCCACAACCCCCTCTACCTCAAGCGCATAGCGTGGAACGGCAACGAGGCGGTGTTCGACTATGCCAACGACCGCGCCGACATCTGCCCCACGAGGCTGACAAAGATCTCGATCCTCAACAGCGAGGGAGACACTGTGAAAAGCGCGACGCTGGGCCACGAATACTTCGGACCTCAGGCCCATCCTGGCCAGCTGAGGATGATGCTCAAGCGGCTTGCCGTCTCGGGCGAGGGAACCTACGCCTTTTCATACGACACTTCCCAAAGCCTCCCGGCCTACGCGCAGACCTCCGGCAGCGGGACCAACATGGTCGACTACTGGGGGTACTACAACGGCCGCGACAACCGCCTCATCCCGTCCGAGGTGATGGCCGAGGCGCTCAGCGGCATCGGCATCACGAGCGCCGACGCGGTCTATTCCAGCAACCGCTCGCCGAACTTCGACTACGCCAAGTCCGGAATTCTCACCCAGATTTCCTACCCGGCGGGAGGCTCCACCTCGTTCACATACGAGGCCAACTCTTCAGGCGCCGGCGGCATCAGGGTCAAGGCGATAACCGACAATCCGGGGGCTGGCTATGGGTCCCCATCGGTGACAAGGAGCTTCACCTACAGCGGGGCGAAGTACGTTACCAACCTTTCCGGCCGCTTCTTCTACAAGGGAAAGCACGGCTGCCTCGGTGTGGAGTTCAACACCCACGACTACGACGAGTACACCTGCTACGGAAGCCCCATGATTCCGCTCTCGCTCGAAAGCGGAGCCTCGGTGTTCTACACGGGGGTTAGGGAGACCTTCGGCGACGGCAGCTACGTGGACTACGCATACTCCATGGGCGTCTGCGAGGACCTTAGCGGGCACGACACATGGGTTCATCCCGCAGTGTCGAGGTACAACACCCGCGACGAGGGGAGCGCGCCTCCCCTGCTGATCGAAAAGTCCGTCCACGGCTCCGACGGCTCGCTGAAGCTGAAGGAGACCAACAGCTACGACATGTCGAGCGTCCGGACGTTCCAGGCCGGCGCGAGGCTGGCGGCCACGTACTACTCCGACGGCTCGGCAGTCCCGGCGCCGCAGGACATCCGCTCCAAGGACTGCCTCTTCTGCGAGAGCCTCACAGCCGTCTGCGCCGCCGCCACCCTGGCAAGCACCGTCACGGTCGACTACACCACGGGAATCACCACCACGACGAGCTACACCTACGGCGACCTGGGCAAGACCCTCCAGCCCAGGACGGTCACGGTCAGCAACGGCGACGGCAGGGACGTGCGCACCGAGTTCACCTACGCCTACGAGAGCAGCGACGCCACGGCCCAGCTGATGGCTGGCAGCTACAAGACGACCGACCTGGTGACCGACGTGCTGGTAAAGCGCAACGGAGCCGCAGCCTCGCTCGAGAGCAGGAAGTACCAGCACACCCAGGCTGGCTTCTCCCTGTCGAAGATCACGCGCGGCATCGGCACGAATTCGCCGTACGAGGCGGTGAGCGTGACCTCGTTCGACTCCTTCGGCAACCCCCTGCGGGTGGTGGAGAACGGATGCGACGCCACGGACCTCACGTGGAGTGCCGACGGAGCCTACCCCCTCTCAGCCACCAGCGGAGGCCTGACCACCTCCTACCAGTGGAAGCCCCTGTTCGGAGTGAAGCGCATCACAGCGCCGTCGGGGTGCTGGACCGGCTACGAATACACCTACGGCGGGAGGCTCTCGAAGGTGTCGGACGCCAGAGGTACGATTGCGCGCTACGAATACACCGCCGACAGGGTGGACGCCTACTCCCACATCTCCGCCTCGACGAGCACCCTCTACACCGACTACTACGACGGCCTGGGCAGGAAGACAGCCAGCGAGGCCCAGGGCCCGACAGCGGGCACCACCCTATATTCTGTCTCCTCCTACGACAGCCGCGGACGCATCGCCAAGGAATGGCTCCCCGTGCCTAAGACAAGCTCGGGGACGACAGCATCGGCCGACGCCTACGGCGACAACTCCGCCTTCAGCGAGACGGAGTATGACGAGCTGGGCCGCGTGAAATTCGTGTCCACGCCCGGCGACGACTGGGCAGGCAAGGGCAGGCGAGTGGCCTACGGGTCGAACGCCGCCAACTCGGTCAAGCGCTACTCGGCCCCCACTGGGGAGATATCCATGACGAAGGACGGCTACTGGCCGGCCCACACCCTCACTTCCGAGCTGGCCACCGACGAGGACGGCCTGACGGTAGAGACATTCAAGGACAAGGAGGGGAGGACGGTGCTCGAGCGCCGTGCGGGAAGCAGCGACACCTACTACGTGTACAACGACTGGGGCCAACTGCGCTACGTCCTGAGCCCCCAGTACCAGGAAGCCGGGTACAAGGCCGTTTACGGCTACGAGTACCGCTACGACGAACGCGGGCGCATCGTTAAGAAAATCGCTCCGCAGTGCGAGCCCGAGCAGTTCTGGTACTCCGACGGCTCGCAGCGCGCGGCCTACTTCCAGGACGGCGCCCTCGCAGCCGCCGGCAAGTACCGCTACTACCTCTACGACAGCGCGGGGCGGCTGACCGAGCAGGGCCTGTGCACGTCGAGGTCCGGCTCCTACCCTGGCAAGAAGGTCGAGGTGAAGAACTATTACGACAACTACTCGTTCGTGACCCAGCTGGGCGCATCGTCGCTTTCGGCTTCCGCCACGGGGCGCAGGACAGGGCTTCTTACTGGCAGCTCGATGGCCCTGTCCGACGGCACGACGCTCATCGAAGCCTACTACTACGACGCATACGAGAGGCTCATCGAGACCAGGAGGCTCTATCCCAACGGAACCGTAACGTCCGACACAAAAGCCTATGCGTATTCAGGGAGCGTGGCATCGTCAGCCGAATCCAACGAGACCGCAGGCATTGCCCTGTCTGTTGCGAACGCATACGACCCCTCGACGGGAGCCCTGAAGACATCCACGGCCACATTCAAGAGGAACGGCGTCGCCGTGAACTCATCCAGGATCCACTCGCTGTCCTACGACTCCTTCGGCAGGATTTCGGGAGACGCGCGCTCTTCCGCATCCAACGCCATGAGCTACGCCTACGACCTGCACGGCAGGGTGACCTCGCTTTCAGGCCCGGGATACTCATCCCAGCTCTGCTACGCCGGCGGCCTCGGGACCCCGAGGTACAACGGCTTCGTCAGCTCGATGCTATGGACCGGAAACGGCGATACCCAGCAGCGCGGCTACAAGTACGAGTACGACGACCTGGGGCGCATGACCAAGGCAGTTTACGGCGAGGGCGCGTCGCTGAGCGACCACGCAAACCGCTACAACGAGGAGGTGCTCCTCTACAGCGCCAACTCCATGCCGCGCCGCCTCCAGCGCAGGGGTTTGAAGCAGGACGGGAAGTACGGCAAGATCGACAACCTGCACATCTACCTCGACGGCAACCGAGTCAAAAGCGTGCTCGAGGACGCGGCCGACGTGCTGCGCACAGGAAGCATGGACTTCGTTGACGGAGCCAGCAGCTCCGCGGAGTACGCCTACGACGAATGCGGGCGCCTGGTGCGCGACGACAACAAGGGCATAGAGCTGATCCGCTACGACGACTGCGGGTTCCCGCGGGAGGTGTGCTTCGCCGGCGGCAACCGCATACGCTACGTCTACGCCCCCGACGGGCGCCATCTGCGCACCACGCGCCTGACGGCTGTCACCCCGTGACGGTGCCGCTTGCCGAGGCCTCGGCATACACCCGGGACAGCACAGACTACCGGGGCTCGTTCGTCATCGAGGGCGCCACTGCCCGCATATTGTTCGACGGCGGCTACGTTAAGCTCGCCTCCCTGACCGGGGCACCGTCGTTCATGTTCTACACTCTCGACCACCAGGGCAGCGTGCGCGCCGTTTCGACCTCGGTCGGCACGGTGCGCCAGGCCACCCACTACTACCCGTTCGGCGGCGTGTTCTCCGACGCGTCGACCAATGCGAACCTGCAGCCGGTGAAGCACGGCGGCAAGGAGCTCGACCGCACCCACGGCCTCGACACATACGACTACGCCGTCCGTCAGTACGACCCGATATTGGGCGTGTGGAACTCGCCTGACTTGCTCGCCGACCTTTCCAGCCACATTTCTCCATACGCGTTTTGCAAGGACAACCCCGTCCTCTACACCGATCCATTCGGGCTGTTTGAAACAATGCATGATGCCCGATGGTATTACATGACCTCAACTGATTTTCCTTGGGACAAAATGAATACAGCCATTATGGCGAATTGGCATCCCTCCACACCGGAAGAAAGGTGGTTCATAGCCTTGGACGAAAGCAGGACTTCTCTTTACGATCATGGACTCACACTCACCCGCTTTTTCGGAGACTCCAAGTCAAAGAATAGTTCCAGGGGGTTTGATCTATCAGATTTTATAAACAATCTCCAGACTGGCATTGCGGCAGCCGGAATCCCATTTGCTACCAAGCAAAATATGGCGGAAATCCAAGTCTTCAAAGATGCAAAAAACCGCAACGTTAAATACAAGCTTGGTGGCGGTCGAAAAGAAGTTTACAACAAGATCTTCGGATCTACCGTATCTCGATATCTTAGGGTAAGCAATGCCTGTGGAAGTGTCTTAACTTATACAGGATTTGCCATATCAACGGTTTTAATATCACATGATATTTCCCAAGGAAACTATATTACGGCAGGAGTAAGACTTATAAATACAGGACTAATAACTACTTTAAGTTTTTGTCCTGGCCTCTCCCTGGTAGGATGTGGACTTGGAATTATAGAGTCGGTATATGGAGAAAGATTATATCAATACGTACAAGAAACCTTTGATTAAAAATAGAAATTGATAATCGTTTTTTAGGATCCAGAATAAAAGAATAATCTTTCAATTTAATTTTATTCTGGATTCTAAAAATAACAAGTACTTTTTAGAAGTATCTGTACTTTTTAATTAGGCATTTCGTTGTATTTATTAAATACCTAATTAAGATTTTAAAGATTGTTTTACATTTTAATGAAGATTACAATGAGAAATAAAAATTTTATAGTAAAGTGTTTTGACTTCTTAGTGTACCTTTATTCGAATCTGCTTCCAGATATGGGTGGCTTTATGAAACCTATTCCGTATGCTACATTTTATTTAGATATGCAAATTACTTTACCATTATTTTTGATCAAAAAGATTTTTCCTAATTTGAATATAAATAATTCTATACCACTTATCACATTCTTTATCCTTTGGTTACCAATCTATTTTTTTATAAAATGGAGAAATAAGAAAAATCATGAAATTTATAAGAACTATAAGATATTCCACCTTCCTATTCTAGTTAGGGGAATATTACTATTTTTAATTGTTAATGCCCCTATTATTTTATTACTTCTAATTTTAAGATCAATGTCTTAGATCAATAGTTCGGTAAAAATTTAGGCGACAGCCCCCACATAGGAAGCTATCATATGTTCAATTTTGTTCATAATCTTGTCATTTATGCTATTTGGCAGGGCATATTCAAGGATGCGGAGAGCAAATTCCGTGTCCGCGATGGCATTCTTGAGCTGGCCGACGGAATTTTGAGGTGAACAGGTCATCGTTCACACCAAAAGAATTGTGAGATGAGGGTTGTGGATTTGGAATAAAAGTTGTAACTTTGTGGCGGAATGAAAAACTAACAGAAAATGCCAAGAAAAGCAAGAGACATATCCATCACAGGCATCTACCATGCAATGATGCGCGGCATCAACCGTCAGCGGATATTCGAGGATAGTTTGGATTGCGTTGACAAACGCTGACCTCTCCCCTGTTCACTCTTGTATTAGGAATTTGTAAATAGAATTTTGTTATTCAAACAAATAGTTGTATCTTTGTACAGGATTATTTGAAAGTAAAATATTATAGTTATGAAGTATAAGATTGATGACATAGGAGAATACTTGGTATGGCTAATCTCTGATTTTGCCAAGAGATTTGGGCTTGACGATATTCAAGCCTTCAGATACTTACGCCAATACCATGGACTTTCCTTTGCTGAGGACTTTTACGACGTGCTCCACACTTTCTCCTTTGAGCAAGCCGTAGAGGATGTGGCCAAATATTGCCGAAGGGAGGGAGGCCAACTAACATGATTCTTTATCACGGTACAAATGTTGATTTTGATGAAATTGATTTATCAAAGTCAAAGATCAACAAGGACTTTGGCCAAGGCTTCTATCTTACAGCTGACAGACATCAGGCAGAGAGGCTTGCCTTGCAACGGACGTTAACTGATGGCGGATTACCCTGCGTACTAAAATTCTGGTTTGATGATAAAATAGCTTATCAGGATTCTGGTCTGAAAATACTTACCTTTGAAGAGTATTCCCATGAATGGGCATTGTTTATCAATAGAAATAGAAATACAAAGTTCTCTACAAAACAACATGATTACGATATTGTATATGGCCCTATCGCTGATGACAAAGTAGGTCTGCAAATCAAGCTTTTCAATCAAGAAATCATAGATGTAAATACTTTGATGGAGAGATTGAAATTCGTGGTTCCCTCTTTTCAATATTATTTCGGTACTGACAAAGCAATTAAATACCTAAAGAGAATATGAGTGAAAATGATATTACATATTTAACAAATAGTATTGCCTCCGAACTTATCCCATTGATTATGGAGGAAGTGAGTTGCTCTCGCATTGAAGCAATGGATAAGCTCTACAATTCCAATACATATCGAAATTTGATAAATCCAGCGACGGGTCTATATTATCAAAGTACACTCTATGTGTTTGAATATTTAAAGGATGAACTAAAAAGAGTAAATAAGTTTTCCTAAATTAGAAGTGAAAGAGGGGATGCACTATGTTTACATCCTTATAATCCGCTATAACTCGAATTTTTTCCGACTTATAGCGGATTATTCAATTATTTTCTTTAAATTTGCGAAAGATTTAAAGAGAATAAAATGATAATTGGAAGAAACAAAGAAAAACAACAATTAGAGGATGCCCTGCAATCCAATAAGTCGGAATTCGTAGTTGTATATGGCCGACGCCGAGTTGGTAAGACCTACTTGGTACGTCAAACATTGAAAAATAATTTTACGTTTGACTATACGGGAATTAAGCAAATCTCCAATTCCCAGCAACTTAAAATCTTTGCAGATGCGTTGGCCAGGCAAGGAGCTAACTTTACAAAAAAGCCCTCCAATTGGTTTGAGGCGTTTGATTGCTTGGCTGATTTTGTAACTCAGTCAAAAGAATCAAGAAAAAAGATTTTCATTGATGAAATACCCTGGATGGATCGGCCGAGATCAAATTTCGTGGCTGCCTTAGAGTACTTTTGGAATAGCTGGGCTTCCGTTCGTAATGATATAGTACTTATAATTTGTGGAAGCGCATCATCATGGATAATAAAAAAGGTGTTTAAGAATAAGGGAGGCTTGCATAGGCGTGTCACTCAATCCATTCATCTTCACCCTTTTAATTTGCTTGAATGCGAACAGTATGCCCAAGTGTTAGGGCTGCCTTATAATCGCAACCATATTCTCGAAGGGTATATGGTAATGGGTGGTGTACCCATGTATTGGTCGCAATTGTCACCTCAAAAAAGTCTGGCACAGAATATCAATGATTTATTTTTAGTGGAAGACGGTGTGTTGCGCTACGAGTTTAACGAACTCTATGCATCCATTTTCGATTCTCCCGATAGGTACATAAAAATCATTGATGCCTTGGCTTCAAAGAAAAAAGGTCTCACGCGCTCAGAGATTGTTGAAGCTTCTAAATTGGAAAACAATGGCACTCTGAGTGAAATGATCGAGAATTTGATTGAATGTGGCTTCGTACGGAAATACTGCCATACTGGCAAGAAACTCCGCGATGCTATCTATCAATTAGTTGACTTCTATACTATCTTTTACTATCAGTTTGTCAAAAACGCCTATGGTATAGACGATAATTATTGGGTGAAGATACAGGTAAGTCCTACGTATACCACATGGTGTGGATTGGCTTTTGAGCGAGTAGCGTTAATGCATTCAAGACAGTTAAAGGCAGCTCTCGGAATCTCGGGCATAATTGCTAACATTTACTCTTGGCATATTCCAGCTACAGAGACTTCGCGTGGACTGCAAGTTGACATGCTTATTGACCGCTCTGACAGGGTGATTAATCTTTGTGAAATGAAGTATTATCCATTGGGCTATACGATGTCGAAGAAAGATGCCGAGAACATAGGGGCCAAAATACGTGGCCTTGCTGAGCATTTTCCTAAGAGCCGTTCAATCCAATTAGTAATGGTTACTTCAAATGGCATGACTCCCAGCACTAATTCAATTCCTGGCACAATTGCCATCGAAGCCAACCAACTATTTATCCCCTAAAATACAGAAATCACCCGATAATCCGCTATAACTCGATTTTTCCCCGACTTATAGCGGATTATCGGCATTTTTCATTCTACAATGGAACAGAGATGACAGGTTTTTTCGATTTTTTGAGAGGATTTTAGGGATTGATTCTCACTTGTCTTGCGGAAGGGGAAATTTGGATAACCGCTGATATCCCTGGAAATGAATTGTATGCTTCCACATCCATTATAGCCTATGCTACTATCGATGGATCAGAAGGCATTGGCACCATTGTTTCTGACGGCGAGGAAGAGGTATTCAACCTCAATGGCCTGATGATTTACAGCGGTGATGCCCGAGGCATCAAAACCTTGGCTCCCGGCACATATCTCATCCGAGCAAATGGCACAGTCACCAAGATTAACAAAAAGTAGTCAATTCGCTTTCACAAGAATTTATTCTCCCAAAAAGTCGCAGAAACCATCCGTGTTCCTGCGGCTTTACTTTATGCATTGTTAAGGTATAATAAAAAACTTTTTGACTTTTCAGCAAAAGTTTAAGGTATAACGAAAGTTACTTACCTTTTTGATAAAAGTTTAAGGTATAACGAAAACTTTTGGCTGTAAGAGTGAACCGACAATTATAATTGAAAAGAAGTTAGGGGAATTGGGAAAGTTTTTGTAACTTTGCACAATGAATCAAGGATTATGGCAATTTGGATAAATAATACTGATACTCAGCGATGGAAGGAAGACATAGCTATTTCCATAGACCAGTTTAACAAATGGTTTATGGAGACAGCACCCACATCGTTTATTTCTTCAAGAAAAGAAGCCCAAAACCAAGTGAGATCAGCATTTTCTCAGACAGATAATCTTACAAAGATAAAGCCAGAAATTCTACTTGATCATCCTCAAATTCTATCAACATTAAGAATGGCTACAACCCCTCCATTAGCTGTTGATAGATTAGCAGGCTTATCTTATGTTACAGGGAACCTTATAAAATCTTTAGAAAGCAATAAAACAGTAAAAGGTATTTCGTTCTCTTCTAAAGAACTATCCTCTATATGTGATATCATAAAAAGATTATTAGACAGAGGCCTAATGCCTTGGATATCTAATGCCACGAAACCCTCTCCCGAGGTGCTAAGACGAGCAATTTATGTTATTGCTGATCGTCTCACGGGCTCATTAGCGAATCCAATTATTAGAAATGCACAAGAGAAACGACAATTCTCTTGTCTTTCGACATTCCTTAACAAAAAGGGGTATCAATTATGTGAAACAAGTAATTTTGAGGACCTTTTTCCAGGGTCTTATTCTTTCCATGTCAATATTCCTGTGAATATAATGGATACAAAAAAGATTAATATATCTATAGACGTAGTTATTAAATCGAAAAATCAAATCCAAAGCGAGTTGCCCATACTCATAGAATGTAAAAGTGCTGGTGATTTTACCAATACTAATAAAAGAAGAAAAGAAGAGGCAATAAAAATAGCTCAATTAAGAGAGAACTTTGGCCATAACGTAAACTACATATTATTTTTATGTGGATATTTTGATGCGGGCTATTTAGGATATGAAGCAGCTGAAGGCATAGATTGGGTGTGGGAGCATAGAATTTCGGATTTTGAAAAACTGGGAATATGAAACCAAATATAGAAATTGCCAGAAGATACCTGCAAAAGTCCTTGGATCAAGGAAAAAATCAAAAGGAAAGAAATAAGTTGGGGCAGTTCACCACTCCATATGAATTGGCGTTGCAAATTCTGGAGTATATTGACCATACTTTTGGCCTAAATTCCAGGATGCCATTATTAGAGCCTGCCGTAGGGACAGGCGTTTTTTTCTCGGCATTAAAAGAAATATTGCCTAAGGACGCAAAAGGAATGGGATATGAAATTGACCCTTATTACTATAATCCCTCTAAGGCTTTATGGGAAGGATGCAACTTTGAATATAGATTAGGTGATTTCCTATCAATAAGTCCATGCCAAAAATTTCCCCTACTTGTTTCTAATCCTCCATACGTTCGTTATCAACATATCTCAAAAGAAGTAAAACAAGAATTACAGAATTTGGTTAAGAAAGAATTTGGGATATGCCTTTCTGGTTTGGCTGGATTGTATTCTTATTTTATCTTATTAGGTCAGAGATGGCTAACATCAAATGGAATAGGATGTTGGCTTGTCCCGTCTGAATTTCTCGATGTAAATTATGGTAAGGCAATAAAAGAATTTCTTACTACTCAGGTTTCGATTAAAAGTATACACAAGTTTGATTATAGTGATATTCAATTTGAAGATGCATTAGTAAGCTCGTGCATTTTAATTTATGAAAACGCTATACCCACTGGAGAAGAAAAAGTAGTTTTCACTCGTGGTAAATCTCTTAATGAGCCCTGTGAAAAAGTTGAAAGACTCCTAAAGGAATTAGATTTTAACGATAAATGGAGCTCTTATTTTGAAAATAAATTACAAAAAAAAGGAGGAAAGAAAATTAGAGACTATTTTTATGTAAAAAGAGGCATAGTCACTGGAGATAATGACTTCTTTATCTTGACTCCTTCTACAATTAAAGAGTTCAAAATACCAAAAGAATTCGTAACGCCATTGCTTCCACGACCCTATTTTCTCCCACAAAATATAGTAGAGGAAAATAAGGGATTGCCAATTGTGGATCGAGAAGAGTTCTTGTTTACTTGTAATATCAATAAAGAAACTCTGAAACTTTACTATCCTTCACTATTAGATTATATTGCCTATGGTGAGAGCAAAGGTGCCCATGAAAGCTATATTTGTTCTCATCGTAAGCCTTGGTATGCCTGTGAACAACGTAGTCCATCCCCCATTGTGGTTCCTTATATGAATAGAGCAGATTCTAATAGAGGAGGCTTTCGGTTTATTTTAAATATGTCAAAGGCATTGACTACCAATGTCTATTTATTGATGTATCCTAAAGAGGAATATGAACAAATTTTAAAGGATAAAGAAGTCCTAAAAGAAGTGTGGAGAAGACTTAATAGCTTGTCACAAGAGGAATTATTGAAGCAAGGCAGAGTTTATGGTGGAGGTTTAGGCAAAATTGAGCCTGGTGAACTTTTAGACCTTTCTGCTGATATACTTACAGATTTGTTGGAACCTCATAAGTATAATCCTCAATTATATTTATTTTCATAGACAATCAAGTTAAATTATAATTGAAAAGAAGTTAGGGGAATTGGGAAAGTTTTTGTAACTTTGCAGTTTAAAATCAGAAAAATATTCTATGTCATTCAAACGTACACTTATAACCACTGCGCTGCCCTATGCCAATGGACCAGTGCATATTGGCCATTTGGCCGGAGTATATGTGCCCGGCGACACTTATGCCCGCTACCTGCGCCTGCAGGGCCGCGAGGTGATGCTGGTGGGCGGCAGCGACGAGCACGGCGTGCCTGTGACTGTGCGCGCACGCAAGGAGGGCTGCTCGCCCCAGGATGTAGTGGATCGCTACCACGCGCTGATCAAGCGAAGCTTTGAGGAATTTGGCATCTCATTTGACGTGTATAGCCGTACTACCAGCCCCACGCATCACAAATTTGCCTCCGACTTCTTCCGTACCCTCTACGATAAGGGAGAACTCCAAGAAGTCACATCAGAGCAGTACTACGACGAAGAGGCACATCAGTTCCTGGCTGACCGCTATATCACTGGCGAATGTCCCTATTGCCATGCCGTGGAGAAGGGCGTGCATGGTGACCAGTGCGACAACTGCGGCCATGACTTGTCGCCACTCGAGCTGATCAACCCCAAGAGCACAATCAGTTCGTCGAAGCCAGTGCTGCGCCAGACCAAAAACTGGTACCTGCCCCTCAACAACTACGAGCCCTGGCTGCGCCAATGGATTCTCGAAGGCCACAAAGAGTGGCGCAAAAACGTTTACGGCCAATGCAAAAGCTGGATTGACAGCGGCCTGCAGCCACGCGCCATGACCCGCGACCTTGACTGGGGCATACCTGTGCCAATCGAGGGTGCTGAGGGCAAGGTGCTGTATGTGTGGTTCGACGCTCCGATCGGCTACATCAGCAACACGGTAGAGCTATGCGCCCAGCAGCCCGAACGCTGGGGCACTTGGCAGAAATGGTGGCAGGACCCAGAAACCCGCCTGATTCACTTTATTGGCAAGGACAACATCGTGTTCCATTGCATCATCTTCCCCTCGATGATGCGCGTCCACGGCGACTACATAATGCCCGACAATGTGCCCAGCAACGAATTCCTCAACCTCGAAGGTGAGAAGATCAGCACCAGTCAGAACTGGGCTGTGTGGCTGCATGAGTATCTCCAGGACTTCCCCGGCAAGCAAGATGTACTGCGATATGTGCTCACTGCCAATGCACCTGAGACCAGCGACAACGATTTCACTTGGAAAGACTTCCAGAACCGCAATAACAACGAATTAGTGGCTACCCTCGGCAACTTCGTGAACCGTGCCATCGTGCTCACCCATAAACATTTCGATGGAGTAGTGCCAGCTTGTGGCGAACTGCAACCAGTTGATGAGACAGCTCTGGAAGAAATCCGCAAGGCCAAAGCAGAGCTCACCGAATGCCTTGAGACATTCCACTTCCGCGACGGAGCCGCCAAGGCTATGGAGATTGCACGCATCGGCAACCGCTATCTGCAAGAGACCGAGCCTTGGAAAGTCTCTAAGACAGATATGGCTCGCACTGCCACTATCCTGTATGTGGCTCTGCAAATTTGTGGTGACTTGGCCATCGCTTTCGAGCCATTCTTGCCATTTATGTCGAAGAAGCTCTGCGGTATGCTCTGCCTCAATGACATCAAGTGGGAGATGATTGGCCGCACCGACATTGTGCCTGCTGGCACTCAGCTTGGCAAGGCCGAGCTGCTCTTTGAGAAAATCGAAGATGCTGCCATTGAGGCGCAGATTCAGCGCCTGGCCGACAACAAGAAGCAGAACGAAATCAACAATTGGCATGCCGAGCCCCAAGCCGCCGAGGTTGACTTTGACACATTCTCTAAGAGCGACCTGCGTGTGGGCACAGTGCTTGAGTGCCAGAAGGTGCCCAAGGCCGACAAGCTGCTGCAATTCCTGATCGACGATGGCTTGGAGAAGCGCACCATCGTGTCGGGCATTGCCAAATATTACAAGCCTGAGGATCTCGTGGGCAAGCAGGTATGCTTTATTGCCAATCTGCCTCCGCGCAAGCTCAAGGGCGTCGTAAGCCAGGGAATGCTTCTCTCAGCTGTAAACGCTGACGGAAGCCTGGTGCTGATGGCCCCAAGCGGCCCGGTCACACCCGGAGCAAAAATTTGCTAATCTTATCAAAAGCCTCCCTCGGGAGGCTTTTTCCTTAAAATTTGTAAAAAGGGGATATTTTTTAGGACAAACGGTTGTTTAATTGTTATAATACAACAAAAACACACAAAAAGGTTAAGGAAGAATTATGAAAACACGCTTCACTACAATGTCATTGATCATCGGCTCGGGCCTCTATGCTTGTGCGCAGATGGGATTTTGGGTGGTAAAACCTGCCTATGACAACATTCAACTGCTTGACAACGGCCTGCTCAAGGTCTCCGTTGACGGCAAAGTCGGCCTCCTGAGCGCCGACGGCAGTCGCGAAGTACTGCCTCTGGAAAATGATAGCATATCTCCGTTCAAGGACGGTATAGCTTTAGTGTATAATCAAAAAGCTCTCAAGGGCTCAGTTGACAGCAATGGGCGCCTCTCTGCTTTTGAGGAAGGCTACATTGCTGAAAAGGGCATCGATGGCTATGCCAATGGTTATCTGCTGGTGCGCCGCGATGGCAAGTATTATTTTCTCGACAGCCAGGGAGAAAAGAAATATGGGCCTTATCAGAATGCCGAGCCTTTCTCCGAGGGATTCGCCAAGGTATGGGCCTACACCAGCGCTGACGATCCAGAACAATCAAATTTGATGTATCTGGAGGCTGGTCTGGGCCAAGTAGCATTCATAAATGTTGACTATCATGACGTTGCGATGCTTTCTACCGTGCACAATGGCAAGGGCCTGGTACAAGTGAAGAAAAAATTTTATATGTTCGATGGCGATACCCATAAGATGATCCCAGTGTCGGTTGACAGCACCGCCAACAAGAAATCACTAATCACTGCCACCAAAGCCGAGCTTACTCCTACACAGCAAGGCTACGAACTTGAGGCTAAGAATGGCAAATTCTTTTTCGACAAGAAATTGCGCCTTACACGCATTGAAAGGGCAGGGCACGAACCAATCGTAGAGACGTTTGAGGAAAAGCCCGAGGCTGCCTTAGCCAGCAATCTCACAGTCAATGAGAAAGAAGGCAAGTATGGCATTAGCTATAAAGAAAAAGAAGTGCTGCTACCGCAATTTGACCAAGTAGTGGCTGTCAGTGGCGATTTGGCAGTAGTGCGCCAGAATGGGAAGAGCGGTATTGTATCTATTAAGGATAATCCAATTAGCATACGCCTCAACAAGGGCCAGAACATCGGCTTCATGCACGAATATTACGAAACTCCGCTGACTATAACCCTCCCCGCCGGCATGCAAAGCGCACAAGTGGTAGTAGGCAGTCTGTCGCCTGATTGCGAAATTGAGAGTACCACTCGCACCGACAATGAAAATGCTGAGGGAAGCACAATAAATTACCTGTGCCGCCTGAAAATACCTGCTGGATTGGCTGATACTCTTTCATTGCATAAGTATGACTTCTGTGTGCAGTACGACGGTTTGCGTTCGTCGAACGTGGAGGTAGAGGTGCCAATGTGGTATGCGCAAGGCTACAAGGTTGACCTCACTGGCAGTGATTACCTGCTTGGCGATAATGAAATCCTGCGCGTAGAATTTGACTTAGTACATGGCGCCGAGGATGGAGCAATCGCTAACCGCTATTATAAGAACGTAGAATTGACATCAGCCACTCACAGCGGATTCGTATTGGAGAAGATAACCGAGGATCACTATGGCTTCCAGTTGGCTGGTATTCCACAGGAAAACGTGAACTTCAATGTGCGCATTACCGAAAAGGATTGCCCGCCGGTAGAATATCCATTTATGATTATATTTGATCGTCCGGCTCCTGATGCTCCCGATCAGCGCGTCGCTGCTTCGATTAAGCCCCTTGGATATGATGGTCGCCCCTTGGCAGCTCCGTTGACAGCCATTGCTGCGCAGTCAGCCCAGACCCAAGAAGTGGTTGCTGCCTCTACACCGGTGGTCGCAGCGCAGACTGCATCGAATGTGGATCCAGGCACGGTATGGTTTGAGAGCGGTGCTAAGCAGCCAGTGCAAACCACACAGGCTGTTGCTCAGCCAGTGCAAACGCAGGCTGTTGCTCAGCCAGTGCAAACCACACAGGCTGTTGCTCAGCCAGTGCAAACCACACAGACTGCTGTTCAACCGCTTCAGCCAGTTTCACAGCAACCTGCGCATCCAGTGTCAACTCTTCGTCCGATAGGACAATAATCCCCCTTACACCGTGACTTCGCCGCATAGGGCGGTGTTGAGATAATTCCGCACGGCGGCTGGCGAAAGGCCCATGCCGAAGAGGAACATCATCTTGGTGAGAGCTGCCTCGAAGGTAATGTCGCGCCCTGGCACCACTCCTATCTCTGCCAACAGACCGGCTGCCAAATAGCGGCTCCGCACCGACCCCGTGGGGCATTGGGTGACATTTAGTATGATCACGCCTCGGTCGAGCGTATCCTTGATGGCACTGATAAACCAGTCAGCCGTCAGCGAATTGCCTGCTCCGAATGTGCGCAGCACAATTCCCTTGATGCCTGGAGTGTTAAGCTGATGGCGAAGCACGGCCTCGCTGATGCCAGGGAATAGGTCGATACTCATCACGGCATCATCCATCCCCAAGCGTGGATTGAGTGGCGGATCAGTCACCGGATGCACAAGGGCATCGTTGTTGAATTGAATGTCGAGGCCAATCTTGGCCAGTTGTGGATAATTGTTGCTCTTGAAGGCGTTGAAGTTGTCGGCGCTGCGCTTAGTGCTGCGGTTGCCGCGCCAAAGATAATTCTCAAATAGGATAGCCACCTCCTGCACCATAGGCTTGCCATGCTGATTGCGGGCAGCAGCTATCTGGAGTGCTGTAATCAAGTTTTCTTCACCATCGGTGCGCACTTCGCCGATTGGAAGTTGGGAGCCCGTGATAATCACGGGCTTTCTTAGATTCTCCAGCATGAAGCTGAGGGCAGATGCAGTGTAGGCCATGGTGTCGGTGCCATGGAGCACTACGAAGCCGTCAAATCGGTCGTAGTTGTCGGCGATGGCGCGCGCAATCTCCTGCCAATGCGATATGTTCATATCGCTTGAGTCGATAGGCGGGTCAAACTGGATGTTCTCGATTTCATAATCGAGCATCTTCACCTTGGGCACATTCTCCATCAGGTGAGTGAAGTCGAACGGCTTCAGCACCTTGGTCTCGGCATCCTCAATCATGCCGATTGTGCCCCCAGTGTAAATTATCAGCAATCGTGGTTTCATGCTCACAACTTGGTTATTCTTTCTCCATTATTTCATTTATAATGGAGATCATTTTCTTTTTATTCAGTTGAGTGTGAAATTGCACCTGGTATCCATCAATCTTCAATTGATTGAAGAATTTTTCGGCACAACTAATCTTTAATGCTTCATTGCCTCGAAGTTCGGTGAGATTTTCCACATCTTTTGTTTCTATTACAATGTTAAGAATCTTCTCACCATTCTTCTTCTTTACCACATACATGAAATCAGGGCTATAGCTGCTATCGGCAATGGTTGGAATAGAAATACTGCTTCTGGGGATTTTGCCATATACCACCACTGATTCAATGTCGCCTGATCCAACTACATTGTCTCTTTCAAGAGGAGAGTCAAAAGCGATTGTGTCATACAAGTACTTTTCAGATGGCACTCCATTTTCTAAATGGATTCCAATCAGGCCCTGTGCAATTTCTCTTTTTGCAGAACCGTCAGGATTAGTGAGAGCAGTGGCTGACTTGGAAAAATCAGTTGATTTATACAGGAATCTTCCTTGCAGATTTGCGGCCTTCCATTCACTAAATTTGGCGATGAATCGGCTTAAGGAAGTTTCCGAGATTAATCCATTTGAAAATGGATGGTATTTTGAATATTCTACTATGGCGTTATGCAAAATAGTTATTGGCAGAGAGGTGGCTCTATTGATTCGCGACAAGAACTCATTGTACGGCATCGCACGGCCATGCATTTCATATTGCACAGCAGCTTCGGATACCACAGTGGCCTCGCCATTTTTAATGGCCAAATTTTGGCGACTGCTGCTTGCTACTTGTGCAGAAAAGACTCCATCCGAAAGAATTTTAGGAAGTTCTGTCTCTAAGAAAGAATTAATTTCGTTCTCAAAGTATATGATATATTTCTTATTTAATTCTTCCCACAGCACCTTAAGCTCGTCATATACGGCAGCGCGTATTTTTACGGGCTTAGGTTTTACGACATTTCTATCCTTAACCTTATTTTCAACGAATCCAACGGTAGTGAAGGCCGGATACTCATCGAGCATCTGAAACAATTTCTCTTGATTTATCTTTCGCTCGATATCGAGAATGTATTGTTTCTGATACAGTTCCATCATCAGCATCATTTCATCCTTGCCAAGCATTTCTGCCACTTGTATCATTGCAAGGGCAGGAATGTGTGTGATAGGCTTTTCGGCCTGTCCGTTTATCTCGGCCACCAGGTCGTTGGCAAACTGCTTTTCAGTGAAGTCAACTATGTAATTAAGATAAAATCCATCGTTGCATACGCGATTGCCGCGCTCGTCAACTGGCAGGCGCAGACCGCGCCCTACCTCTTGGAGCTTGCTAATCTCGCTGCCGCTTGAGCGCAGCTTTGCTATAGTGAAAACATTTGGATTGTCCCATCCCTCGCGGAGAGTCCATTTTGAGAACAGGAATCTGCGTGTATTCCAATTCCCATTCTCATCCTTAAATGACAAAAGTTCCTTTTTGTTATGGAGAATATCATCCACTTCTTTGGCGATGCCTTCGTCAGTTTCGTTGAGGTCTTGGGCAAAGTATCCAGCCCGAGAATTGGCAATATTCTCTTTTGTGGCTAATAGATAGGCTTCATATTCTTCAGTGTTGTCTTTTTGAAGCTCTATTTCAAGCCGTTCTTCCAATAGCCTGTCAAACATATCCCTAAGCCAAGCATTCTTGCCCTCATTGTCCCCACGGAACGATTGAATGCTGTCAATAAAGAAAAGAGCCAGAGTCTTTATCTTTATGCCTCGGCGAAAGTTGTCACGTTCGGTTTCAAAATGGCGCAGCAACGCCAATCTTATCATTTGCTCTTGATAAGACGAGGAATATGCATCTACGGCAAATTCGGCGCCTACTTCTTTGAAAAGGCCATTGGAAAGTTCTATTCCATCCTTTGTAATTCCTGTGATATAAATGCCTGCAAACTCAGGAGAGATTCTTCCCAAGGAATCTTCAGGCATCAATACATAAGTATTTTTGGAATTGCTCGTGGTATGCAGTATGCTGACACTTTCCCCTTTTATGGTAGAAAGAATTTTTACCTTTTCATCCCTTTGATTTTCTATTTCCAGATGCTCTTTGGCCACCCCCTTGATAAGGTTTTGTCTAAACGCATCTTTAGCCGACAAATCATATAGCAAGCAACCGTAATCAAATCTCTCGATTTTCTTTTTTCCCTTGCCTACTTGTACTTTAGGGTAGGTTGCCCCAAAGCGTAATATGCATTGAGGTTGCAACTGCTCTACGATTACTCCATACGATTTTGCCGCTTTCTTAAATCGATGAGGCTCGTCAATTATTACAAAAGGGTTAGTGGCTCTCAGAGCATCAATCGGGCGGAAGAAGTCGGCCACGCCTGTGTCATAGTCGGTGCGGGTAAGCAATGGAGCGGTCAATAGGGCTTGATTTATCAAAAGCACACTTATCTTATTGCTATTTTTAGCCGTGGCGCTTACGAATCGGCGCACTGCTGTAGGGAAGAAACGGCGCCCTTTTTTCTGTTTTTGTGGTTCAAGCACTGAGAGCTCTATCTCGGTCTTATATCCCAGTACATCAGCAAAATGCTGCTTTACATATTTCTCCTCTAAAAAAGTGTGCGCCCCAGCCTTTATAGGCAGAGTTGGTACCACTATGATAAATTTGTTGATTCCGTATCGCTTATGCAGCTCAAAAATGGTGCGTGTATATACGTAGGTTTTTCCCGTGCCAGTCTCCATGCGTACATCTAAGCATAAGTTTTGAGGCCATTCATGCCAGTATGTGATGTAGTTGGCGGGTACATTATACTTGCTATTCCGTTGAATCTGATATATATTGCACCTCAATTCGCCATCTGGCAATTCTATTCTTGGATTGGCATACGGGCGCTTAGGGGCAAACCAATACACTTTATCGAAGGTGTTGGCTATAGCTTCCACTGGGAGTAGCTGATGCTGCAGATCACTTTGAAGAATTAGCTCCATATCAATAGCGAATATCCATGTTAATCTTCAGATTGTTGATGTCATCGCGCAAGGGAGCAAGATTCTTTTTCAACAACTCTGTTTCAGTGAAATTGAAGCTGTAACCGAATATTACAAGATTGTCGGGATTGAATGATGGGTCCGAGTGATAGCGACGCACCAGGCTCACCATATCATCTTCGGTCAATCCCGGATCGAGGAAATACAAATGACTGCCGCAATGATATGCGGTATAAGTGTCAAGGACTACTTCTTCCACTTTGGGATTGAACCCATAGCCATCACGCACATACCATGTCTGAAGCACTGTATTCCGGCCAAATTCATCCAATATGTTCTCACCAAACATCACATTCGGGTCAAAACGCTCAAGTTTGGTCCAAGTGTTGTCGCTTGGCTCTTGCAGCGTATAGTGCTTAAAGCCCAAGTCACCGTCGTAATCAGGATGCTCAGCCTTTATTTTGGCAGCCGCTCGCTTAATCCGCTCCATGCCTATTTGATCTATGGTTTCAAAACCCTTAGATTTTGCCACAGATCCCTCCTTTGTAGATTCTTGTATTTGTACTAAAATATATTTAATCTCGGGAAATGCTAAAGAAACAATATTTTTTAGAACTGAATGAGCTGTAGTAGCTGAACCAGAAAAGAAGTCTAAAATAATATCTCCATCCTCTAAAGTAAGGGATGACAGACATTTGTCCACTAATTCTATTGGCTTAGGGTAGTCAAAAACCCCAGCTAAGTCTAAGCCTTTTAGAGCTTCCGTGCCATTTTGATAATTCAACTCCGAATTATCCCAAATAGATTTAACTTTAGTTTTTCGTCCTCCTTCTCTTTCAAAATAATCTTTTTGAAAGATGTCCCAAACATCTTCTCCGTCACGGGTTACTTTTTTGCCTATTACTTCCTGATGAAGAGCATTAAATTTAGCTTTATTCCATCTCCAAATCCCGTCTATATTAGTAGATGGTTGAATAGGAAAAACTTGCTCGGAATATTCATTGGAATATTCATCAGAAACCTTCCCAGAATTTGGATTTACATATAAAGGATAGTATAATTTCGGCCTATCTGAACGACGCCAAAACCCCCCTCTCATTCTAAGACCAAGAAGACGATATTTGCCTTTGGAGTCTTCAAATTTGTATTCCGACTTCATGGACTCGGTGAGGGGTTGTCCATTCATGGCATTAATATCTTCTTCTTTTGAATAAATTAAAACATATTCATGTAAAGAAGCCACATTGCCCGATGACATTGAACCTCTTGGATTACTTTTAACTATAATATTTCCAATGAAATTTTCTTCACCGAATACATAGTCGCAAAGCAGTTTGAGGTTTGCTTGTTCGTTGTCATCAATTGAAACGAAAATTACACCATCTTTAGAGAGCAGATCCTTGGCAAGGAGCAGGCGTGGCAGCATAAACATCAGCCATGCCGAATGAGAAGCTGATCCGCGACGAGCCAAGTCAAGTATTCTCTTTGCTTGATCAGGGTTTACATCCAATTTGCTTTGCAGGGATTCTTCGGTGAATTTAAAGGTATCGTTATACACGAATCCATCAGTGCCTGTATTATAAGGCGGGTCAATATAAATGCACTTTACTCTGCCTGAATATGACTTAAGGAGATGCTTCAAGCCATCAAGATTGTCGCCCGAGATATAGATATTCTCACTGTTCTGATTCTCAGGTTTGGAATTATGCTCCTCGTCAGGCACAATCACCGTGGTAGTGTCGGTTGAAGCCAACAGACTGGCATAATTCTTTCCTAAAAAGTCAAGACCGTACCCCTCGTAAGTTACGGGTAAGGCTTCTTTAACCATAGATGAGAACACTTTAAGGTCAAAGTTCCCCTCCTTGGTGAAGCATTGTGGAAAATGCTTGTGCAGAAGCTTTAGGGTATGTTCGTTAGATTTAATCTGATCATTATGTTCAGATATGTCTTTTACCATTGCCTATAGTTTTAAGGTGTTTTATTGGTGCAAAATTAATACAAATTTTTGTGATATAAAAATTTTTCATAATCTTTTTTAGATATTGTAAAAGGTTCATTATGAACCTTTTACAATATCCTTGTTGGCAAGTTTAATCCATCTGCTCACTTACTTTTCCCTACATGAAATGAAATGCGCATTCAATTCATTTTAAGTCAATGAATTGAATGCGCATTTCATTTTATGGTTCAAAGGTCATCCAGGGATTGAATGATTTGATTCAATGGTTTGAGCCTCCCTATCTGGTGGCGAGCTTGAAGGAGCCGCCGGGGTAGGTCACGATGTAGAGCTGGGCTGGGCTGACTGGGATGTTGCGAGCGGTGCCGCGATATACCAGGGTGCCATTGGCGCGGTAAATAGCTACCACTTCGCCCTCGTCGAATCCGCTGAGCACCATGTTGCCACCCTCGATCTTAGCCTTGCGGCCATCGGCCACTGCCGAGTTAAGGCTGTTGGCCTCGATCAGCTCGATATAATAGAGATTGTAGCCCAACTGGCCGCTTGTGTTGCTCCATGCTACCATGGCATACATCTCATCAAGTACCAGATACTGGCCAAGCTTGTTGAATTGCACATCCACAGTGTCGCCCTTGGTGTCAATCGTAGCCCAAATCGGATTGGAATAATTGGTGATAATCATTGAGCTGGGGTCAGCGAAAGCCAGACACACCTCATCTGCATAGGGTGCCGAGGTGCACTTCAGGGTCAGTTGTATATAGCTATCGGTAGTGAGAATTACAGGGTCGCTCTTTGTGCCTCGGCCAGTATAGTCAGAGAAATTCACGGCGGTGACATCAGCCGAGCCAGAGGCTTCACGCTTCACGATATTGATTGTGGCTTGTGTGCCAATGTAAGAGTAACTGCTTGAGCTGCTTTGCAAGAAAAGCGACATGGTGTAGCTGCCAGTGGGAATTGAGGAGTCGATAGCCACGCGGAAAGTCTTCTGGGTAGTGCCCGAGCCATCGAAGTCGAATACCTGGGTATCGCATGTAGAATAAATGTATCCATTATAAACTATGCCGCAGAGCACCTTGCCTACCCATTCGCCTGAATATGTTACATCCCAAGTAAAGTCGTAGGAGTGGCCTGAATAAATCACATCATTATCCTCCTCTACAATCGGAGTAACCGAAGCCAATTTGGCATCGAGAGTGCCAGTGCGTCCTGGCTGCTCAAAGGTTATTTTGTCGCTTGTAACTGTGGTTTTGAGATGGCCAATCACAGAGTTCAGGTCATAATAAGCGCGGTGCACCACTCCGTCAGGGTCTTTAAAGGCTGGGTAAGCATCCCATGTGCCAACGGGGAAATCCGTAGTTTTCATTAACCAAGTAGGATAACCCTCCAACGTGGTGAGAGTATTAGAAACAGATGATACAAAATGCTCTTCGCTGCCATTTGTCAGCAAAAAGCCCAAGGTGAGGTTTGCATCAAATAGAGTGTAGGAATACAGGGGGGTGGTAGCTTTGACGTTGGTACTGCTTTTTCGGTTATAGGAACTATTCTCAGTGGATAAATCGCTATTAATAGCCATCGCATAGGTATTCTTAGTGCTATTGGGAGCAGGTACCACATTTACCAAAATGTCTTGGCTGTAGCAGAATCCCTCGCTGCCATTGCCGCCGCCTGTGCCTTTGATTTCAGGGTTAAGGATGGTGAGGTCGAAATAGCCATTGCCATAGCCACCCCAGCCCCAGTTGATATGGAAATAATTGGAACCATCATAACCGTCGCATACGAACTCATGGCCTTCGCCATTCTCATTCAGACCTCCGTAGAGTACTGGGAGCCCTTGCTGCAGCTGATCGTAGATGATAGTTTCCCACTCATCCTGAGTCTCAATCCAATTGCGTTCGAGATATTCCAGCGATTTGCCATATCCAAGATAGCTAATAAGTCCTATGCCGGCATAGACGTCAGATGCTGAGCTTTCGCTGGGGGAATATATCATCTTGGTGGCTGCTCCGCAGGCGTGCATCAGGGTAGCTACTGCTGCTTTTTGCTCAGCCGAAGCGCTGCTGGTGTATTCATTGAGCATATTGGCCCAGTCGAATGTGGTAGAAGCGAAGTCGTAAGTTTCGGTATACGTGTTGACGGGATTAGGGTATTGGTATGAAATAAAGCCAGTCCCAGTGACAGGCCATTCATGCACCTTCATCACTTGTGCCATTGCTGTAGCCACGCAGCCTGTTACGCAACGCTCGCCATTCTGGATAGGGCAGTCATCATTGTAAGGTGAAGTCTGATTCCAAAAAGTCTTGCATATAGGGTCGATTGCTTCACGGCTAATGCGAGCAGGAGCCTTCAGCATCAGTGCGCCTTGCTCAATAGCTTGTACTTTGTAGCCATATACATTGAGCAGCCACTGCATCGAGGCAGGAATGTTGGCGGCATCAAACTTCTGAGTGTCAGAGTAGCCGAGTACGATGTTTTCGAGCTGGTCATCAGCGCCGAGCACCAAGAAACCATCTGAGCTTTCGCGCGAGAATACATACACGTCGCTGCCATCGTAGGCTAACTGGTATTGCTGTGATTGGCCGGGAGCTTTTGCAGGAGCAGCAGTGCGAGCCAGCTGCAAAGCCTCTTCGGGACTCAGGTGTCGGGCCTCAGCGGCGTTCCACCCCATGCTTACCATTGCGACCAGCAGAGCGGCCGAAAGGCGGGAAGAAAGGTAATTTTGCTTCATATTTGAGATTTTATTGTAAATTCACTTGTCAGGACTAATGTCAATAAAGCAAAATTACAACTTTATGCTGAAATGCCAAAATATTTTAGCATAAAATCACCCCATTAGTGGTCTAAATTGACAGAAATACCCGACAAATGGCTTATTTGCCGCACTCGTTTTGGTATTGGCTGGGAATCATGCCGAACTCGTCGCGGAAATATTTGCTGAAATACTTAGGTGAGTTGAAGCCTGTTTGGTAAGCTATTTCAGCCACAGTGAGCTGGCTCTCGCGCAACAGCTGAGCAGCGCGCTTGAGGCGCAGGATGCGTATAAATTCGATGGGTGTCTTGCCAGTGATTTGCTTCAGCTTTTTGTAGAGGTGCACTCGGCTCATGCCCACATGGTCGCTGAGTTTCTCCACCGATAGTTCGGGGTCGTCCATCTGCTCTTGCACATACTTCACGCATTTCTCCACCAATTTCTCATCGAGCGAAGTGATTTTAATTGGCTCAGGTTCCAGCTCGATCATCGGGCGTCGCATGCCTTTCTTTCGCAGACCAAGCAAGGCGCGGATGCGCAGCTGCAGCACATCCATGTTGAATGGCTTGGTCATATAATCATCCGCTCCCAGGGTCAGACCTTCGATTTTGGCAGCCACATCGTGCTTTGCGGTGAGCAGCAACAGGGGGATGGCTGCGGTGTCGGGATTGGCTTTCAGTTGTCGGCACAGCTCTATGCCGTCCATTCCGGGCATCATTATGTCACTGATAATCAAGTCGGGCATCGCTTGCTTGATAGCCTCCAATGCCTCGTTGCCATCATGGGCTGTCATGATATTATGCTCATCGCTGAGTTCGCTGCTTACAAAATCGAGCAGATCGTTGTTATCATCGACCAAAAGTATCAAGTCATTCTGGTCTTTGGCCTTTGGCATTTGGTCTTTGGTTTCAGGTTTTTGCTCGGTGGGCTCTGGCACAGTGGGTGCCAATGCCTGCTTGATTGGAATGGTCACAATAAAGATTGTGCCCTTGGGCTGATTGTCGATCACCTCCACCTTGCCATTGTGCACCTTGGCGTATTCTGCCACAAGGCTCAGGCCGATGCCAGAACCGGAGATATGGCTGTTGAGCGATTCGGCTGCTTGGTAGAACCGCTCGAACACATGCTTCTTGGCCTCATCGCTGATGCCCACGCCTGTGTCAGCCACCTTGATAGTCAGGTCATTGCCATCTCGCTCTACGCTTACATCCACCTTGCCTCCATCGGGAGTGAATTTCAGCGCGTTGCTGAGCAGGTTCATCACAATTTTGCCCATCTTGTCCTCGTCGAAATCCATATAGAGGCTATCCATTGAGCTGGAATAGTTTATTGGAATGTTCTTTTTGTCGGCAAACATCATGAATGAGTCGCAGATGTTGCGCACGAATGCCACAATGTCGCCGCTCGACGCATGGAGCGTCAGACCCGACATTTCCGACTTTCGGAAGTCGAGCAGCTGGTTCACCAGGTTGAGCAATCTATTGGCATTTGCTTGGATTATGCCGAGGTGACGCTGTATCACTTCATCTTGATTTCGCTTCATTATGGTGTCGAGCGGGGCAGTGATTAAGGTAAGCGGAGTGCGCAGCTCATGGCTGATGTTGGTGAAGAACTTGAATTTCATTTGGTTGAGTTCTTCCTGCTTGCGTGCACTCTCTTCCTTTTCGCGGCGCATGTAGATCAGGCGCTCGCGGCGCTTCACGAAGATGTAGCTCAGATATATGAGCGTGGCTATGATGATGGCCCAAATCATCAGCGACCACCATTGGCGATACCATGGAGCTGGCACATGGATGGTTGCTGCCACAGGCTCCGATTCCATGCCATTGTCATTGATTGCTTTTACGCGCAGTGTGTAGTTGCCGGGGGCGATGTTGGCAAAGTTGAGGCTGCGCACTCCTTGGGGCAAGGTGGTCCATTCCTTGTCCCATCCCTCAAGCATATAGGCATACAGGGTCTTTTCGGGATTTAGATAGTCATCGCTGGCAAATTCCGCAAAGAAAGCGCCATTATGCTCGCGAGGCTCCACGGTGAAGAAAACTCGCGGAGTGACTGTCTTTTGAGACAAAGCAGAGGGTCGGAAAGCGTTCACGCCCTTTAGACCGCCCACAAGCAGCTCGCCATTGCTAAGCAGGCAGAACGACCGCTGATTGAAATCGCCTCGCTGCAGTCCGTCGTGTTCATCATAGCGGCGCATATCAAATTGATAATCGCCCTTTTCGCCCGATACTTTTACATACACCAGATTGTTGCCAATCGAAGCCCAGATGTTGCCGTCGGCATCCTCCTGCACGCCGAGGATAAACTCTGGGGCTTGATCCTTGGTCTCCAGTGCATACACTCGGTCAGCATCCAGGTCTAAAACATTTAGTCCCGAATAGGTAGCCAGCCATATCAGCCCACGGCTGTCAACGAATGCTTGGTTGATATTAGGGTGGGTGAAGTGCATATCGTCTTGAGTGTTGCCCTGCAGGTTGGTCATGGTGTCGCCATCAAGGTCGAGGATTGTGAGGCCGTAGGATGTGCCGATGGCAAATCTATTCTTGCCAAACGAAGATATTGACCCTATGTAGTCACTCCCCAGATGAGAATTATTGATAGTCCAATTTTTGATTGATCCGTGGGTAGGAGAGAATAGCTGCAAGCCTCCGCCAAGTGTGCCAATCAGCAGGTTGCCATCGTCGAGCACAGTTATTGTCCACGCATTGTCGTTGACAAGGCCATTGGCTGTGGTGTAAGATGTGAATGTGCCGTTGTGGTAGTGCACAATGCCACCGTTGTAGGTGCCGATCCACAGGCTGCCGTCGGCTGCCGGGGTGATGCATACGATTGCATTCACGTCATTGCCCTTTACAAATGGCTCCTTATAGGCTTTTTTTATTCCTGTAATAGGATTCCAAAGCAGCAGTCCCTCAGAATCGGTGCCAATCCACACATCGCCGTTCTCAGTCTCCACCTCGCAGTTGGTATCGGGGATGGGATAATGCTCAAATTGCAGGCCGTTAGGGTGGTAACTTGATATGCCGCTCTTGCGTGAGCCAATCCACAGAGTGCCTGTGCGGTCGGCCAGGAGGGCTGTCAGGCTGTTACTGCTCAGTCGCCGGCCAGGATTGGCGGTGTCGTGGCTTGATTCAAGGGTGCCGTCGGTCGAGATTCGGCTTAAGCCATCATGCTCGTATGCAATCCACAAGGCTCCTTCTTGGTCGTGTGCCAAGTCCTTGATTATAGGCATGTCCAATGAGTGGCCTCGGTAATTGTCGAGCCACTTGCCTGTGCTGTAGTCCAGCACCCACAGGCCGTCGACGCCGTAGACCCAGATGTTTTTATCGTTGTCGATAAATAGATTGTGGATGAAATATGATTCTTCTGCTCCTGGCAGGGGCAGAGTCTCATGCACACTCATCTTTTCAATGTCGATTACTAAGACCTTGCCTCGGCTGTTGGCAGCAATTAGTCGCCCCGGCGCGATTTGCTGCATGGCAGTGATGTCGTGGCTCGAAATCAGGGCCGTTGGGTCGGCCACTTTGTCGAGCTTCCCGTTGTCGTATAGAAAAAGATTTCCTTCGTGGGTGCGAATCCAAAATCTTGGCCCTTCGATGCGCACTAAGGCGGCGTTGCCGTCAACCCCCATGGCTCGCAATGGCTCCTTTACTGATGAGAATTCTTTGGTGTCGGGGTGGAAGATTACATAACCTCCGCCCATCTTCACCCAAAGGTTGCCGTCGGGAGCCTCTTGGATGCTGCTTACATAATTGTCGGCTGGGCCGTCGTCGCAGGTTTGGCGGTAAACCTCGATGGCATAGCCGTCGTATCGGTTGAGGCCTGTGGCTGTGCCGAAATATAAGAGCCCTTGGCTGTCCTGGAAGATGGTATTGATCATATTGCTCGACAGGCGCGTGTTGAGCTCCAGGTCCTGGAACTGTAGATTGGCCGTGGCCGGGAGCATGGCAGTGAGCAAGGCTGCTACGGAGGCGAGTATGCGTAGATGTAAAGTCATAGATTGGTCGATTATATTCGCAAAATTATAACAAAAACGGGTAATAATCAACTGTTTTGTCTGAAACATGTTATCAAATTCTACCCCTGTTAACATTTTTGACCCTTATTAAAAACATTTTTGCTGAGGGCGTAAACCCTTTGGGTACTGTCGTAATACAAAACGGCTCAGCCCTTAGATAAAATCTAAGTAACTTTGCGAAGTGAATTTCCACCGCATGAAAAACTCGCTAAGCCTTGCCTTACACGCTGACTATCGCAGCAGGGGTGCTGACCGAGTACCATGACTTCAACTTAACAAACCATAATTATCCACTTTTATGAGAAAGTTTTTCTTGAAACACTGCCGCACTGGGCAGCCTGCCAAGCTGGCGATTATGCTGGCCTTCATGTTGGGTTGCTTGATGCCGGCAATGGCCCAGACGCTAACCGTGACCGGCACGGTGGTGTCGGACATTGACGATGAGCCTCTAATCGGGGCTGCTGTGCAAGTGAAGGGCACCAACATAGGTGTCTCTACCAACATCGATGGTGAATTTACCCTGCCCAACGTGACCGAGGGCTCAACCATCACAGTAAGCTACGTAGGCTACGAGCCTATGGAAATGAAAGCCGCTCCCAAAATGACATTCCGCCTCAAGGACAACAGCAATGTGCTTGAAGAAATGGTGGTCGTGGGTTACGGCGTGCAGAAAAAGAAACTCGTGACTGGCGCAACTGCCCAAATCAAGGGCGACGATGTGGCCAAGATGAACACCCAATCGCCTCTGCAAGCTATGCAGGGCCAGATGCCCGGTGTGCAAATCACCTCTACCTCAGGTCAGCCGGGTGAGAGCATGAAGGTTAACATTCGTGGTCTCGGCACAGTGGGCAATTCTTCGCCTCTCTACCTTATCGACGGTATCGGTGGCGATATCTCCACCCTTAACCCGGCCGACATTGAGAGCATCGACGTGCTCAAGGATGCTGCCTCAGCCGCTATCTACGGTGCCCAGGCCGCTAACGGCGTTGTGCTCATCACCACTAAGAGCGGCAAGGAAGGCAAAGCAAAGGTTAGCTTCGACATGTACTATGGCTGGCAGCATGCCGCTCGCAAGGCCAAAATGCTCAACGCCGAGCAGTACATGATGATAATGGACGAGCAAGCCATCAACGAAGGCAACAGCCCTTACGACTGGAGTTCGATGGCCAGCATCCACGATGCTAACGGCAACATCTATGATACTGATTGGATTAACTCGATGTTCGATGACAGTGCTACCACCCAGAGCTACACCCTTGGCGTGACTGGCGGCAATGCTACCAGCAACTATGCCATGAGCCTCGGTTATATGAACCAAGGCGGTATCGTGGGCGGACCGAAGGTGTCGAACTACTCGCGCTACAACTTTCGCATCAATTCAGAGCACAAGCTCTTCAACGGCATCATCACCGTGGGCGAGCAAGCAAGCTTCGTTTATACCAAGAAGACAGGTATCGGCGTAGGCAACCAGTACAACAACACCCTGCGCTCGGCATTCAGCATCTCGCCTATCACTCCTATTTATGATGCCGACGGCAACTTCAACGCAACTGACAACAGTGATTGGTACATCAACGAGGGCAACCCTTACGGAGGAATGATGACCAAGAATAATAATAAGCTCAAAAGCGGTGTGTTCTCTGCCAATGCTTACGCTCAGGTTGAGCCTATCAAGAATTTGAAGGTGCGTACCGTGTTCGGTATTGTTTACAGCAATTCCGAATACCGCAGCTTCACTCCTCTCTACCACTTCTCTCCCTACGATTACAATGATGTGCAGACCAAGGTTAGCCAAAATATGAGCAATGGCCTTACCTGGACTTGGACCAACACAGCACAGTACGACTTCTCAATCAAGGACCATGACTTCAATGTGATGATTGGTATGGAGTCGAGCCACTACAATGGCGGTTACCTCGGCGCAAGCCAAGCTTCTCTCAAGGAAGGCTTCGACACTTGGAGCTATGCTTACATCAGCAACGGTACCGCTTCTACCAGCAGCGATGGCCTCTCAGCTTCGGGTTATCCTTACGACGAGACCAACACCGTCAGCTATTTTGGCCGCTTGGGTTGGAACTGGAAAGAAAAGTACATGATCAACTTCACAATGCGTGCCGATGGTTCAAGCCGCTTTGCTAAGGGACACCGTTTTGGTTACTTCCCATCAGTTTCTGCTGGTTGGAACCTCACCAGCGAGGAATTCATGGAGCCCGTGCGCAACGTGATGGACTTCTTCAAGCTCCGCGCAAGCTGGGGTCGCGTAGGTAACCAGAATATTGACAGCTATCAATATGTAGCTCCCATCACCAGCTCTAATACACACTACTTCTTTGGCGAGTACATCGGTGCTGGCGGCAGCTACAATTCTTTCGACACAGTGCTCGGCAACAACTGGGGCGCATATCCCAGCCGTCTTGCCAATGAGGATGTGACTTGGGAAACATCCGAGCAGACCAACGTCGGCTTCGATGCTCGCTTCCTCCACAGCCGCCTCGGCGTTAACTTCGACTTCTATATCAAGAAGACTAAGGACTGGCTCGTGGTAGCTCCTATCCTGGCATCTGTGGGCGCAGGCGCACCTTATATTAATGGTGGCGATGTGACAAACAAGGGTGTCGAACTCAACCTTAGCTGGAACGACCACTTTGGCGACTTCTCTTACAGCGTAGGCGTGAATGGCGCTTACAACCACAATAAGGTAGGTAACATTCCTAATGAGGATGGCATTATCCACGGCCTTAGCAACCAGCTCTTCGACAACTCTACCGAGTTCTACCGTGCACAGAATGGTCACGCAATCGGTTATTTCTGGGGTCTCAAGAGTGCTGGCGTATTCCAAAACCAGCAGGAAATCGACGATTGGATTGCAGCAGGCAATGGCACACTCCAGACCAATCCTCAGCCTGGCGATGCTAAGTTTGTTGACTTCAACCATGATGGCGTAATCGACGACAATGACAAGGTTGACCTCGGCAATGGTACTCCTAAGTTCAACTTCGGTTTCAACGTCAACCTCTTCTGGAAGAACTTCGACCTTAGTGCTGTGTTCACAGGCGCAACTGGCTTTAAGATTGCCCAGAGCTATCGCAACTGGACCACCAAGCAAGCCAACTACACAACAGCTATTCTGAATCGCTGGACTGGCGAAGGCACAAGCAACTTCCGTCCGCGCGTGACAGAGCAGAACTACAACTACACACAATTCTCTGACCTCTTCCTGCAGGATGGCGACTATCTGCGCATCAGCAACATCACCCTTGGCTACGACTTCGCTAAGCTAATCAACCAAAAGTGGTGCTCGCAGGCTCGCATCTATTTCCAGGTTCAAAATCTTTACACATTCACCAAGTACGACGGCATGGATCCTGAAATCGGTTATGGTACTGACTCATGGGTATCGGGTGTTGACGTAGGTTACTATCCTCGTCCTCGCACCATCATGTTTGGCGTTAACCTTGGATTCTAATGAAAATACACAATATAATATGAAAAATTTGAAAATCAACATATTCACAATCGGCCTGGCAGCTGCCGGCTTGGGCATGACCTCGTGCTCCGACAGCTTCCTCGATGTCAGCTCAAAGACTGAGTCGACTACCGATAACTTCTACAAGACCGAGAGCGATGCTTGGCGCGCGCTGCTTGGTTGCTACGACGGTTTCCGCTGCGTAAGCTCAGTGCCCGGCGTAGGTTTCTATTGCGCATCTACTATCTGCTCCGACGAGGCTTTCGGTGGCACTGGCAATGGCGATGGCCGCGGTTGGCAGGTAATCGATCGCTTCGACCAAACCCAATCTCCCTCCGACCTCAATCTCTATGAGACCGACTGGAGTTCGTACTACGCAGCTGTATATCGTTGCAACGAGATGATTGCCCATGAGGAGCAAATCCAGTGGGATGAGACCAGCAATCTGCGCGGCACTTACATGGGCGAATGTCGCGGCTTGCGCGCTTGCCTCTATTTCGACATGGTGCGCATGTGGGGCAACATTCCTCTCTACACCGAGCCTGTCAATGAAAACCTTCCCCAATCCACTCCCGATGAGGTGTACGCTGTGATTGTAGAAGACCTGCAATATGCTATCAACAATATCCCCGCTGATGCCTATCCCAAGGCTAACGCCAGCAGCAACGATGGCCACTTCACCAAATTTGCCGCCGAGGCTCTCTTGGCTCGCGTTTACCTGTTTTACACTGGCTACTACGGCAAGGACCTGGCTGGTGTGAGCAAGAGCGACGCCTTAACTTATTGTGAAGATGTAATTAGCAATAGCGGTTGCTCGCTCGTACCTGAGTACAAGGACCTGTGGGCTGCTTCATCGCTCGTGCCAATGGCTGATGGCTCAAAGGGCTGGGACAGCAGTTCTACTTATGCTGGCGAGGCTAACTCGGAAGTTGTATTCCAAATGAAGTTTACCTCATCGCAGGACTATAATGGCAACAACGACTCGAACCGCTGGCAAGTAATGATGGGCATGCGTTCGCTCAATTCATCGCCTTACGGCAAGGGCTGGGGCGGTTGCACAGTTTGCCCCTCGTTCCTTGAGAATTATGAGGACGGCGACCTGCGCCTTGAAGCTTCGGTAATTGATATGGAAGGCGAAGGCATTACCAGTCTTGATGGCTGGGAAGCAAGCTACAAGGACTGGCGCGAATACACTGGCTACACCGTGAAGAAATACTCGCCTCTCTGCTATGCTGATGGCTCATCAGCCGTGAATAGCCCCAGTCAGGACGAAGGCGGCTTCCAAGAGCAAAACCCACAAAACTGGGTAATCATGCGCCTTGCTGATGTAATGCTGATGGCCGCTGAGCTTGGCTCAAGCAATGCTCAGAGCTATCTCGACCAAATCCGCAGCCGCGCTGGTTTGGCAAGCGTTACAGCCACCAAGGAGAATATCCTGAAAGAGCGTTGCGTAGAGCTCGCTTTCGAGGGCCATCGCTACTGGGACCTCCTGCGCCAAGGCATCGACGTGGCAGCCAACACAATCGCTGCTTCTTCAGGCAAGGCCTACTCAGGCGGCAAGGAAGACAACGTGACCATCTCTGCCAACAACATCAAAGCCACCAACGGCTTGCTGCAGATTCCTTACAACCAAATCGTGCTTGCCAACGGCACCATTACCCAGAATCCTGGATGGTAATTCCTAAATCCCAAAAACTATTAATTATGATACAAAAATATATATGTGCTTTGGCCGCTGGTGCATTGATGCTTGCCACATCTTGCAAGCCCGACGAGTACTCCACGCCATCGGCTGTGGTTACATCGGCCGAATTGGTCGAGGGCATTGCTTACTCGGTGACTGCCAGCGCAAGCAATCCCAACACTATCGTGTGCAAATCGCTGGTCAAGGGCGTAATTCCCGTATGGAACACCCCCAATGGCATCAGCGAAGACGAAGAGGTAACGCTCGACCTCCCATTCTCGGGTGATTACACCGTAACCTTCGGTGTGGTAAATGGCAGTGGTGTAATTTGGGGCGAACCCTATACCTTCACTGTTGACCAGAACGACTTCGGCATGCTTTCTGATGATATCTGGACCAATCTTGCCGGAGGCGTAGATGAGAATGGCAATGGCAATCCCAAGACTTGGGTGCCTATGGACAAGGCTTACAGCCCCTATGTGGGTTCGGCTCCTGTGGGCTACATGAACCCCGATGACACTAAGAACGATGGCACTGGCAGCACCGACATTATCTTCGGCACTGGCAACTGGAATATGAACTGGGATCCTGGATTCCAATCATGGCTTATCCCTGCCGACGACCCATATATGCAGTCATCGATGACCCTGTATCTCGATGCATCAAGGGGCTGCGTGGCTGAGATCAATCGCTACGACAGCAGCGGCCTCACCACTACCACTGGCGGCTTCACTCTAAATATCTCTGATGCTAAGCGCCCCACAATCAGCTTCAACAACTGCGAAGTGCTCCACGCAGCCTGGGGCGATGCCGTTTGCTCAAATTATAGCAAGGATATCAAGATTCTTGAATGCACCGAATATGTGCTGCAGTTCGCTACTATGCGTACCAACGACGAAGGCGCTTGGTGGATCGTATGGAATTTCGTAGCCGAAGACCTGCGCGACGGTCTTATCTCAATTCCCACTGGCGAACCCGACTTGCTTGAAACAAATCCTGTGGTTGAGCCCTCGTACAGCGACCTTGCGACCGAGCTCTTCACAATCTCTGGCTCAGATGCTACCTACGTGGCAAGTGCTACTACATACTTGCTCAACGAAGAGACACCTTACGACCTGCTGTGGTGGAATCCCGCATCAGCATCTTGGGATTGGATTATCGATGGCAACTACAATAGCTCATGGGCACCTGCTTATGCCGACGAAGACTTTGCTCTCACTCTTGAGAACACAGGCAAGATGAGCCTCGAGTCAGCTGTAGTTGGCTCGCAATCTGCCAAGTTCACCATCAATGGCAACAAGATAGTATTCGACAGCGAAATTACTCTGCTCACTGCTGGTGGCAACACCCTTAGCGGTGCCGAGTTCACAGTGATGAAGTGCTCGGCTGATGACGATGAGGTAGTATTCGGCATACCCGTTGAGAAAGATGCTGCTGGCGCCTACAACAAGTATCTCTGTGCTCGCATGACCATCAAGCCTATTGGGGGCGGTTCTGAGGGCCCGACAGTGCTGACTGTTGACAATAGCAAGCTCAATGTATATGTTGAGGCTGAGAAATATTTCCGCTTTGAGCTCTACAACCCATGGGCTGGCAAGGGTGACGACGAATGGCCTGTTGACCCCACCAAGCTTAAGCTTAAGAAGGATCAGAAGCTTGTAATCACCTTCACTGTTTCAGGCATAGACTGGACTGGCAGTCCTAAGGCTGCATTCTGCTGCAACATTGATGGCTATTCATGGGAGCCCGACTGCTTCAGCAACTTCCAAGCTGTTGACTTCAACACCGCAGGCTCTAACACCCTGACCATCACCAACGACACTGGCAGCACCTACAGCTTCTACGGCAATGGCTGCGCCACAGTCTGCATCCAGCTTGACGGCTATGCATCGTCAACCGACATCAGCAATGCAGTGGTAAATGTAACCTCACTGACAATCGAATAAATCTACAAATCGAATGATTATGAAAACTAAAATATTTCTGTTCCTGTCGGTTGTCATGGGGCTGTTGTTCACCTCATGTAACGACGATGTGGACTACACCGTAGCTACCAACCCATTGCTTACCGATGGGTCGGTAGTTACCGGCTCCGCCGATGTTACAGCCACCACAGCTACCTTCCATGGCACAGTCAGTGGCCTCGGCAATTCTTCTTCGTCAAGCTATGTGGTGGGCTTCAACTATGGCACATCGCAAAGCAATCTCAACGAAAGCGTATCGGCCTCGCTCTCTGATGGCGTGTTCAGCGCTGAGATAACTGGCCTCACCACTGGCGAGACTATCTACTACCAGGCTTATGTGACTCTGCAAAGCCGTCTCACCTACACTGGCGAAATCAAGAGCATCGTAACCACCAGCGCACAGGTTAGCCAGGCTTCCGCCTCGGCTGTCAACCATGCTGGCGCTACCTTGACTGCCTCGATTAGCAATGCTACAGCCGACGCCACCTATGGCGTAGTGGTAGCCGCTGCCAACAGCTCGCGTTCGCGCGCTGAGGCTTCTGAAGATGTGCGCGCCGGTCTGATTATGCCTGCCACAAGCGGCAACGCCGACAATTTCACCGTAGTGCTCAGCGGTCTTGCTCCCAACACCACATATCTCTATGCCGCTTATGCCGACCTTGGCTCGGGCGTAGTTTATGGCCAGGAAGATTCATTCACCACTGGCAGCTACACTGTGGACTTGGATACTGACATGGTTGACCTCGGTCTTTCGGTGCTGTGGGCTAAGTACAATGTGGGTGCTACCTCGGAGAGCGATCTTGGCGGTTACTTCGGCTTTGGCGACCTCACTGGCGTAAACAATTCGATCGATCCTGCCGACTACAGCTCAAGCGATGTTTATCGCACGGCCAACGACGTGGCCAACGTGGCTTGGAATGGTGCAGTGACCCTGCCATCAGCTGCTGACTTCGAGGAACTCTTCAACTCTTGCTCAAAGGAATGGACTGAGGTTGATGGCGTGGCTGGCTACAAGTTTACTGGCCCCAATGGCAACTCTATCTTCCTGCCCGCAGCTGGTAGCCGCGTTATGAACGATGTTAGCGGCCTTGGTTCGGCTGGTGCCTACGCCACTGGTACAATCAATTCCAACAATAATCAGTTCGCCGTGTCTTACTCGTTCTCATCGAGCAGCGCACAGCGCACCTCAACCCCCGTTTACACTGGCCTTTCGGTTCGCCCAGTATCGACTGCACGCACCGTCGCCTTCGACAAGAGCTTGCTCTACAACACCTGGGAAATCGACTACAACGATGGCGCAAGCCTCTTCTTCGCTGGCCCAGTTTACTTCTACGGCACAGATGACTCTTGGCGCACCATCAGCAATGGCGAGCCGGTAGTAGGCGACTCATGGGCTTGGGAAGCTGACGCCAGCAACACTTGGGCCTTCGGTGGCGAGTGCCCCGGCTCAATGACCATCAACGAGGATGGCACAATCGAGGTAACATACAGCGATGGCTCTACCCAGACTGGTACCTACACCATTGATGAGGAAAACAAGACTATTACTTCTACAATTCCTCTGCTCACCCCGAGCAACTTCCCCGACCAGTGCAGCAACTTGCAGAATGAGCTTCGCATCTTCTCGCTCGTAGATGGCATGCTGCAGATTGGTTTCTATCGCGACAGCGACCCATGTCTGCTTTCGGTCAACTATATTCCTGGCACCAAGAAGTATGGTTTCCCGGTAGTGATGATTTGCGTTGATAGCAACTGGAATGGGCCGTGGGATGCTAACCTCGGCTACTTGCAGCCTGAGAGCCTCGATGGCCTCCACACTCTCGTGTACGAAGGCAATGCTGCCAGTGCTATGGTCAACACTGTCGACATCCAAGGCTTGCACGAGGCTTATCCCAATGCAATCGTTTACATCAAGGAGATTCGCTGCGATGGTCAGGCTATCACATTCGATCAGAATGCAATGTGCTACGGCGACATCGAAGACAATGGCAACTACCGCATCGAGCTGTTCAACATCTGGGGCAAGAACTCAAGCAATTCAACTGTGATTGACTCGCCTTTCAGCGACAAGACCTATTGCGATAGCGATGATGCCTTCCACTTCGACTCGAAGCTTGAGATGGATATTATGGTTATCACTGAGCCGGCTTCATATCCAGTGCAGCTGATTACAATCAATGCATGGTGGGGTGGTAGCTGGGACTTCAGCAACGGCCAGACCATCAAGCCCGTAATCGATAAAGCAACCGCCAAGATCGTATCAGAAACCAGCCAGTACGATATCACTATCACCTCGGCTGACACTGACACCGATTACTCGATTGGTTCGATTATGACCTTCATCAATGTTCCTGGTCTCTATGCCGACTTCCCAGGCACCCATTGCACACTCGATGCCCTCTATCTTGATGGCAATCTTGTCACTGGCTACGACCCAGCAGGTGTGCTTGACTCATGCGACGGCGATGCTTATCGCTTCGAGCTCTGGAACATGTACGGAATCACCAGCTCAGTTGGCTGTGCATTCGGCACCCCCGTGGATGGCGTAATCTACGAATTGTCATTCTCTGACTCGATGCAGGTTCAGTTCACCCTCAACCGTTTCTTCCCCGCAGTTACCTGGTAGCGCCAGGACCGTCGAAGACGGTCAATAAGGATAACCCCACGATGAGCACAGCGAATCGTGGGGTATAACCCCTAACCTTGATAAACTCAGCGTCGAAGACGGTGAACAATCCATAATATTAGTTTTATCATGAAACCTAAAAATATATTTCTTGTTTCTTTGTTGGCCTTAGGGGCCTCGCTCGTTTCCTGTGCCGACAAAAACGAATACCACCAGAATATCACCTACCAGAGCGGCGACTTCGTAGTTGGCAAGTCGGTGATGGTATTCGGCAACGATGCCCAGAGCACAAGCCTGTCAATCAAGGCTCAGTCAACCCCCTCGGTGGTAAGCAATTCCGACTGGATCACCATCAGCGCAGTGGAGCAGGAAAGCGCCAACATTTACTCATGCACAGTGTCGGCGGCTTCCAACCCGTCGTACACCGACCGCACCGGCACAATCACCGTAACTGCTGCTGGTCAGTCGGAAACCATCAATGTAACCCAGACTGGCAATCCAACTGTGCTGATAGTATCGGCTCCCACTGATAACCTGAGCGCCGAAGCTGGCACATTCTCGATTACCTACGGCGCCACTGGCGATGTGACAGTAACCACTCCCTCGTGGGTAAAGCAGGAGAGCAGCCGCTCCTACGATGAATCAGTGCTCAACTTCTCGTATTATGCCAACAATACTGGCGAACTTCGTACTGGCGAAATCGTAATCGCTCTTGCTGATAATGAGAGCGTAAGCCAGACTGTAGCTTTGACCCAGGCTTATGTTGAGCGTCAAGCCACTGAAAGCCGCACAGCCGTAGAGATTGCTTCATCTATCTACAGCGGCGTTAACATTGGCAATACTCTTGAAGCCACTGGCGGTGAGACTGCTTGGGGCGCGCCCAAGATCAACACCGACTATATCCATGGCATCAAGGAAGCTGGCTTCAATGCAGTGCGCATCCCCGTGGCATGGAGCGACAATATGAGCGCCGACAATGTAATTGATGCTTCTTGGATGGCTCGCGTACGCGAAGTAGTGGATTATTGCTTGGCTGAGGACCTCTATGTAGTGCTCAACGACCACTGGGATAGCGGCTGGCTTGAAAATGACATTCCCAATGGTTATAAGGAAGAAAAGGCTGCTCGCCTTGAGGCCATGTGGACTCAAATCTCTGAGCAATTTGCCGACTGCGACCAGCGTCTGATGTTTGCCGGTCTCAACGAGCCCAATGCTGAGAACTCAACTCATGCTGCCACGCTTACACAGTACGAACAAGTGTTTATCGACGCAGTGCGTGCCACTGGCGGCAACAACCTTGACCGTGTGCTCGTTGTGCAAGGCCCAAGCACCAATATCGATTCTTCGGTTAACTTCTGGAATCTTCCCACCGATGCTGTGGCTGACCGCCTGATGGTGGAGGTGCACTACTACGATCCTTGGCAGTTCACTGGCTTGGAAGCAGATGCCTCTTGGGGCAAGGTTTGGTGGTTCTGGGGTGCCGACAACCATGTCGAGGGTTCTGATCGCAATGCCACCTGGGGCGAAGAGAGCTATGTTGACGCTCAGATGGGCAAGATGTATACCAAGTTCGCCAGCAAGAACATACCTGTAATCCTTGGCGAGTATGCAGCTTTCACATCGCGCAGCGGCCTCACCGACGAGGAAAAGGAGATGAACTTGAAGAGCCGCGCTTACTGGAACGAGTATGTGTCGATGACTGCCAAGAACAATGGCTGCGTGCCATTCTATTGGGAGTGCAGCGGCGACATCTTCAACCGCAACAACGGCAGCATTACCAACCAGCAGCTGCTCGACGGTATCATGGCTGGTTCAGCCGCCGGCACATATCCTTTCTGATTGGTTAATTGTACCTAAGGTAAATCACCAAGGATGTGATTCACCACGGAGACACGGAGAAAATTTTTCCGTGTCTCTTTTTCTCCGTGTTCTCCGTGTCTCCGTGGTGAAAAATAAAATTTATCCGTGTTCTCCGTGTCTCCGTGGTGAAAAATAAAATTTATCCGTGTTCTCCGTGTCTCCGTGGTGAAAAATAAAATTTATC
>JAJBUG010000070.1:87348-89949 GCA_020860515.1 Bacteroidales bacterium
TCTCCGTGGTGAAAAATAAAATTTATCCGTGTTCTCCGTGTCTCCGTGGTGAAAATTTTATTAATTTTGCGGTACCAAAATTAACAAGATCATGAAAAAGCTGCTGATATTCGCACTCGCCTCCATGGCACTCGCCAGTGCACTTGGCGCTAAAGATGCCACCTCGCGCCAGGATTACAAGATTTATGTTGATGATCAAGGTGTGATGCGTCGTAGCGACAATAATGCCGAGGTTTCTTACTATGGCACCAACTATACTGCACCTTTTGCTTATTCTTATCGTGCCCTTGGATATCTTGGCAAAGACCGCAAGCGAGCCATCGACCGTGATGTGTATCATATAGCCCGCATGGGTCAGAATGCCTTCCGCCTGCATCTGTGGGATGCTGAGTTGGCCGACTCGGTGGGCAATCTTCTTGCCAATGACCATCTCGACCTGCTTGATTATATGATTGCGCAGTTCGAGAATCGTGGAATCGACATTATCCTCACCGCCCAAACCAACTTTGGCAACGGTTATCCCGAACGGAATATCGACACTGGGGCCTTTACCTATGATTTTGACAAATGCCAAATCCATGATGACCCTCGCGCACAAGAGATTCAAGAGCGGTATCTCGACCAGTTGGCACGCCATGTGAATCCTTACACAGGGCGCAGCTATGCCGACGATAATGCCATCATAGCCATGGAAATCAATAATGAGCCTTGCCACTCAGGCACCAAAGCTGAGGTGACTGCTTATATCAATCGCATGGCCAAGGCTCTGCGCAATGCTGGTTTCGACAAGCCTATTCTCTATAATGTGACGCATAATCCGCAGGTAACTGAGGCATATTACGATGCCGACATCGATGGCACCACTTACCAGTGGTATCCCACAAGCCTTGTGTCGGGCCACGAGCGCAAGGGCAATCTGCTACCAGCCTTCGATGAATACACAATTCCATGGAAGGACACGATGCCCAACTACGACCGCTTGGCTCGCGTGGTATATGAATTTGATCCTGCTGATGTGCTTTATTCGCATCTCTATCCAGCAGTGGCTCGTGCTTTCCGCAAAGAGGGATTTCAGTGGATTACACAGTTTGCTTATGACCCCTTAGAGTTGGCAGCCTTCAACACTGAGTATCCTACGCATTACATGAATCTTGCCTACACCCCCGCCAAGGCCATAAGCATGATGATTGCCAAGGAGGTGGCAATGGAGGTGCCGCGCGGTGCGGATTATGGTGCTTATCCCGAAAATTCCACGTTTGGGCACACTCGCATTTCTTTTGAGGAAGATTTGAACGAATTTAACTCGCCTGAGAAATTCATTTATTCCAATAATACCTCATCAGTGCCTGTAGATGCCTCGAAGCTGATGCAGGTGGCTGGCCATGGCAGTTCACCAGTGGTGCAATATGCAGGCTCGGGAGCCTATTTTCTGGATAGGGTGGGGGATACTGGCGCATGGCGCCTTGAGGTGCTTCCTGACATCGCGCAGGTTGACGACCCTTTTGGCAACACCGACCTTAAGGATGCCAAGATTGTGACCATCAACCGTGAAAATGAGATGAAGATAGATCTGCCTGGCCTTGGCTCAGCCTTTATTATCAAGGGCATAAATGAGGGGAATGCCTATGCTGGGAAGGCTGTTGATGAGGCTTTTAAGGTAAGGCCTGGCGTGTATCTCTTGGCTAAGACTGAGAGCGAATTGGCGGCGGCTGAGAGGGTGAAGACTGTGGCGGGCAATATCGGCCTGACCGAGTTTGTGGCCCCAGACCAGGAGGGCATGCCGTTTACCTTGCTGATGCCGATGGATGCGGATAAGAATCTTGATGTGAATATGATACCTGAGGAGTGGACGTTCCGCTTTGGCCGCAAGCATACTGGCTGGGACGAGGCGCCTGTATATCAACTGACCGCCAACCCCGAACAGGATGGCATCATAGTGATGCGCCGCTATGTGACCGACAAAATCGATCGCATACCAGCCGAGATGAATCCTGAGACCATCAATGTGCGCTTCCAGGCCTCGTCGGGCGATGTCACGGCTTCGCCGCTGCCCCAGGGTACAGAGCTGGCTGTGGTCACAGCTGAGGGTTTCACCTATTCAGTGCCTGTCGAGTTGGATGAAAATGGCGAATTTTCGGCGAGGATTGTAGATTTGCAGCCCCGCAAAGGCATAGTGATGCCCGCTCCCTATCCAGTGATGATGACCCGCGAATATCCGGCCAGCACCAAGCCAGTGACTGGCTTCCGCGACATCCAATTCGTCGAGCTCATCATCCCCGTATCCCCCGCAGAGGCCCCCGCTGCCCTCACTGGCGCTAACCCCGCTGCCCTCACTGGCGCTAACCCCGCTGCCCTCACTGGGGCTAACCCCGCTGCCCTCACCCTTCTTCCCGAGCGCATCTGGCTGCAGTAGGGCTCTACTCTGCGCAGCAAAACTGGCGCAGCCGTACGCTGGCTATCGCATCCCAACTGTAATGCGATAGCCAGCGTACGGCTGCGCCAGCCAGTGCCATCAGGTGTGCGATAGCCAGCATACGGCTCCGCCAGCCAGTGCCATCAGGTGTGCGATAGCCAGCGTACGGCTGCGCCAGCCAGTGCCAT
>JAJBUG010000070.1:90049-96955 GCA_020860515.1 Bacteroidales bacterium
AGCCAGTGCCATCAGGTGTGCGATAGCCAGCATACGGCTGCGCCAGCCAGCTCCATCAGGTGTGCGATAGCCAGCATACGGCTGCGCCAGTTTTGCTGCGCAGAATTATGATATCACACTCGGAGTGTAAGCCGCAATAGCCTCTGCTAATTTATTTAGCTTCAGGCATTCATCACGCGTAATCTTGCCTTTATGGGGATCATGCTCCCATGGGCAGATTAGCAGCATATCCCCGCGTGCACATACGTCAAATTTTTCTCCACTGGGCTTATAATAGGGCCCAAAGCCCTTATCAACGGGCACTATCACCTTATAGCCCCGAATCATGGCCTCCCGCATCACCCAGCCCTCTCGTTCGGAAATACCAGTGCCAACCAGCACTCCCCCTCGCTCACCACACTGCATCCAGCGTTTAATCTTATCTTGATATTCCTCTTTTGAATCATGGCTATGCACAATCACCGCTTCCTTGTCGGGATTCTGTAATAGAAATCTATTGCCAACAGTATGGCAAATCTTATCACCAATTTCAATATCATGGCGCACCACAAACAAATCGGGATGCTGGCGTTTGACTGAGAGGCGCCGAGGGTTATCTTTAAGATATTGTTTCCAAATTTTCAGATGGCCGTTGCTTTTGAGCAAGCGATCATTATAACCCTGTTCGAAAAAACCGCCAGTAGTACTATATATTTGGCGATATGCGTCATTACAGCCCTTTTTGAAGCCAGCTACAACGTGGCCAAGATGCGAGCCGTTGGGCAATTCATTGTTTACTCGTATTATCATGTGGATATGATCAGGCATAAGACAACTCTTATATACCTCTATCATTGGGTAGAAGTAAGTGATAAGGGGTATTTCGCGGTGTCTTATGGCTTGGGCCAACGGGGAATAATTAACCATGGGAAAAGGCTCATCCACTAATTGGCCGAACAAGCGTCGGCGGTCGCGAATTACCAAAGTGAGCATATAAGTGCCTGGCTTATTGTAATCGTGGCACCTTGAGCGTCGGCATTTGCTATGGCCTTGGGGTACCCATGGAGAAGAAGGATGTTTGCACATTGTGGTGATCTTATGATTTGAGGCAAAGGTAATAATTTTATTTGAGTTAGGAATAAAAATGGGGAAATTTTTTCTGCACCAGTTTTGCAGCAGAGAGTTTACTGGGTTTAGACATAAAAAACAGGGGGCGATTCACCGGGTCGCCTCCTGTTTTTTGAATATGATGAATTGAAGTATAGCTCAGTAACCTGTAATTTTTACCTTAGTGATTGTAAGCAGTGCTTTTGTAATTGGTGAGCAAGGGATGGGGGAATCCCAATAATTGACGGGGCCAGACCAACCAATCTCATGGCCCATAACTTACCTAATAGTATTCTATTCTGTGTAAAACTTACCTTATTGGATTCTAATTTCGAGTTACGGTGTATGTATCAGTGGTATTTGGGGATTTGTACCACTGCGTTGTGTGGTCAGTAACCCAATCTTTGAATCCTGGATAGGCATCCATGATATGCTTACGCTCCAATGGCCAAGCCCATGTGCCAGTAGCATCATCAATCATAAACATTTGTGAAGCCTTACCTTGACCTTGAACAGAGACAGTCCAACTATCATTATCCTTATCCCAGTCGCTGATATCGGTGGTGGCATCAGAATTGGCGCGATCATCATTTACAGTGATGTAAAGACCAGATTCTCCAACGCCATCAATGGTATTGCTTTCATTAGCACTGCCGAAACCAGCCACAGTAAACGAGGAGGCATTCATATAGATAGTACATTCTTTGCCAATATATTGAGAGGCATTTGTTGTAAGGGTATTGAGCATCCTTGAATAATCGCTTACCCCAAACCATTGGTGCCATTCCATAGCCGTCATCTCACTGATAGCCTTCACATTGCTACCTAATTCTGTGGCGTCCAATCCTGATTCATAGTATATGCCAGTACCCAAGGTGTAATCGTTCCAGTGGATATAAATTGGGAGAGTACCACCTGCCGCAAGAGCTTTGAAAGTTACCCTCTTGCTAAGAGGAATCTCAATTTCTGTCTCAGTGCCATTGACTATTTCAGTAGCCTTATTTGTGGTGATGGTGGTGATCTCCATAACCATGTCGTTGAAGTCGAAGTCATCAGTAGCGCCCAAGTCCTCTGCTGCCCAAATCCAAGATAGAGCTGTCTCTTTTGGTACGATTGTACCAAGGTCGCCAGTGATGCTGGCACTCATAACTCGGAAAATAAGGTCGTTCAGGTCGCGGTCGCTACTGTAATCTCCATTTCCTGACTCTCCCCAAGTCCATTTAGTATAGGTATAGTCATGGGTCTCTCCATTTACATCTTTATCGGTAGAACTCGGTTTTTTGATGGGCCAGTCTTCAAAAGCAAAATAAAGGTCACCAGTGGTAGGATGCACAAAAGAACTGGCATAGCTAAATTGATATGTATAAGTATCATCGAAAGTCTTGCTATTGTAATATTTTTCGGAGAAATGGGTGTATGGGGTGAAGTAAGAGTCAAGATTATTTTCCGATTCCGTATAGGTGCTTTGAACGTCAGACCAACTTGAGTAGGGGGGGGTAAGTGCCTGTATATATGGCACTTAGGTCATCTGGATTGGGCTTTGAAATCAGATACATGCCCACTTTTCGTACACCTTCGGGCACTTCTACTTTATAACCTTTTGAACGAACCAGTACATAATTTTCAACATCGTAGGAGTCAGCATGGGTATCATCATGGTAGATTTTGTTTATAGAAGTCCATCCAGATTTGCCAAAAGTTATTTGTACAGAAAAAGAGGAGGCAGTAGCATTAGTGCTTGAAGGAGCTTCTATTTTAGTAATATCCCATTGAGAGGGTGGATAATCTGTATTTAAAGCAGTTAATTCTCCATTCTCGTATAGAGTACATAATTCAGAATACATATTACTCCAACCATTTCCTATCCAAATACCATTTTCATCATAAAAATTGGCATAATAATCATCCTTGCTTTCATTCCATGTATAGTAATTGGTATTAGTTTTCAAACTTTCAGGGAGAGTAGAATAAGTGACTTCATCTGAATATTCAGTATATCCGTAAACTTGCATATCCGTATCATCCTTACTTTGGAAAATTTTATGAGTCTTGATTATGTTTTTGTCGGCATCCATCGCATAGACACCCAATTCATGGATAAGGTTTGAGCCATAGAACATTGGGTAAACAATGAACTCGCCATCTTCGCCTGGATCTATAATAAAGTCTTGCACAATGTAACCGTTTTGGGTGTTATAGGACCATGCATTATAACCACTATAATCAATATTACCATTATCATAATAAGTAGAATAAGTAGCATTTCCCTCAGGCAACAGACCATTGGTACCTACAATAGCTTGCATGGTACGTGAGTCAAATTCATACCATCCAACTTGTGTAACTGCAATTGTAGTATCCGATGTGGCGCGGCTGGCACCATAAGCAGCGCAAGAGAGGGATGTGCCGGGGGCAGCATGATACTCAGTGCCATCTACATTTACAATGAGGTCCTTTGTATTTTCAGGTATGTCAACAGGTATGTCAATCTTGCCGCTAAGATTTACAAGATCTGCGATAAGATAATAGTCATCTTCAACTTTGCAATACATTTTTACCGAGTTGGCAGTAGTGGCTCCAAAGTCAAGAGTAATAGCTGAGGATTGGGCAGTATTCCAGGTTTGGTTGGGATCAACGATGCCGAATTCTTTGATGAAGGCGCGGGTGTATTCTTCGAACTGGGGGTTGTACATGAGGTCTTCGTTGGTGCACGAGGCCATCATGGCTGCCATAGCAGCTAACAGACCGAACGTTATGAGATTCTTTTTGAGAAACATTAGAAGTTGGTAATTATGGTTGGTTAATTATAAATAGTTTTTCTGTGTGGCAGATTCACGGATATAAAAGAGATTAGACATCCTTAATCTTGAAAATCCTATGGCAAAGTTACAACATTTTTAAGACAGAAACTAATACTATGTTATCTAAAAGTGGTCAATTTGTTATAAAGAAATTTCAACACAATTTTCTCGTAGCAGATTTGTTATGAGGCAGTGGACATAGGTGGATAATAATTAACATAGGCGCCCCGCATGGGGCGCCTAATCAAAGATTAAGATGAAGGGTTAAAGGTCTTCTTCGATGCCAAACTCGTCGTCGAGGTCAGTGTCGAAGAGGCTGTCTTCGTTCTTGCTTGGGGCGGGGGCTTCTTCGGGGGCTCCGCTTTCCTCAGCAGTAGCAGATTCTTTCTTCACGGGGCGTGGCAGGCCGCTGTGGTCGGCATCGTACATCGCTTCCATGATTTTCTTCTCCAGTTCTTCGGCCAGCTCGGGATTGTCTTGGATCATGCGCTTGGTGGCATCGCGGCCCTGGGCCAGCTTGGTACCGTTGTAGCTGAACCACGACCCGCTCTTTTGAATCACATTGTAATCAACACCGAGGTCGAGGATTTCGCCCGAACGCGAGATACCCTCGCCGAACATGATGTCGAACTCTGCGCGCTTGAAAGGTGGCGCAACCTTGTTCTTGACCACCTTGATAAAGGCGCGCTTGCCCAGCACTTCCTCGCCGTCCTTGATGGGGTTGCGGCTGCGGATGTCGATGCGCACTGATGCGTAGAACTTCAGCGCGTTGCCGCCAGTGGTGGTCTCCGACGGGCCGAACATCACGCCAATCTTCTCACGCAGCTGGTTGATGAAGATGCAGGTGGTGTTGGTGCGGCTGATGGCGCCAGTGAGCTTGCGCATGGCCTGAGACATCAGGCGAGCCTGCAGGCCCACGTTGCGGTCGCCCATTTCACCCTCGATTTCGTTCTTGGGGGTGAGGGCTGCCACTGAGTCGATCACTAAGATGTCGATGGCAGATGAGCGGATGAGCTGCTCGGCGATTTCAAGGGCTTGCTCGCCATTGTCGGGCTGAGAAATCAGCAGCTCGTTGACGTTGACACCTAACTTCTGGGCATAGAAGCGGTCGAATGCGTGCTCAGCGTCGATGATAGCGGCTATGCCGCCAGCCTTCTGAGCCTCAGCGATGGCATGGATGGCCAGGGTGGTCTTACCTGAAGATTCGGGTCCGTAAATCTCGATGATACGTCCCCTGGGGTATCCGCCTACGCCGAGTGCATAGTTGAGGGAAATTGAGCCAGAGGGAATCACCTCGACTTGCTCGATTACATCGTCGCCCAATTTCATCACGGCACCGCGGCCGAACGACTTCTCTATTTTTCCGAGGGCTTGATTCAGCGCGTCGAGCTTGGCGTTCTTGGCTGCATCTGCGCCTTCGGGCTTAGCGCCTTTCTTGGCTGTAGTTTTCTTTGGCTTTTCCATTATATGTAGTGTTTTAGTGTTTTAGTGTTTTAGTGATTTGGTGTTTTGGTGTTTTAGTGATTTGGTGTTTTAGTGTTTTGGTGATTTGGTGTTTTGGTGATTTAGTGTTTTGGTGTTTTAGTGATTTGGTGTTTGAGTAATGCAAAGTTAACGCCTTGACTGTGCCAAGAGTTGGCACAAGTGTGTTAATTGATGTTAAATATCCGTAAAGATTAAACAATCTTGCAACAGACGTGTTTTAATAGTACAAAGCAAGAAATACTTTTTCCATTGCAAGAAATGTGATAATGATTGGTTTATTATCTTATGAGGAGAAACCGGGAGGCTTCTCCTCATTTGGTTTTCCATTAATGACAAATTACAAGTTACAAATTACAAGTTACAAGTTACAAATTACAAGTTACAAGTTACAAATTACAAATTACAAATTACAAGTTACAAATTACAAATTACAAACTAAATGATTTGTCACTTGTCATTTGTCATTTGTCACTTGTCACTTGTCACTTGTCACTTGTCACTTGTCACTTGTCATTTGTCACTTGTCATTTGTCACTTGTCACTTGTCATTTGCCATTTGTAATTTGTCACTTGTCATTTGTCTAATGGCGGTGGCATGCAGGGTGGCGATGGTGGCGAGGCCCTCGGGGGTGAGGAGCCAGGCGCAGTCGTCGCGGTTGTCCATAAACATGTTCTCGGTCAGCACGGCTGGCATCACGGTGTCGCGGCAGATGGCCAGGCTTTGCACCCAGTAGGGCTGCTGTGGAAGCGGCTGACGCACATGCAGCCCCATGGCACGCGCCTCGTAGGCAAGGCGGCTGGCGAAGTCCTTGCTGCATGTGCTGGCGTTCTGTGCCACGTAGGCGCTCCATCCGTGGGCTGACATCCACGACGCACCCATGCCGGCGGCATTGCAGTGGAGGCTTACCAGCAGCGCGTCGCGCCCGTAGGCGTTGGCGCGGCGCACACGCTCTTTCAGGGGTACATCCCCCTCCTCGGCCACGAGGCGGATGCAGGGTATCAGCATTGAGTCGAGTTTCTCTTGCAGCAGAGTAGCTGCTTGGCGCGTCCAGCGCCATTCTTCGAGCAGCCCGTCGGGGCTGCGCTTGCCAGGGGTCTCGCGCCCGTGGCCATTGTCGATGAGGATAAGCATAGGGGGTGGGGTTTTAAGTTTTAAGTATTAAGTATTAAGAGGCTGACGCGGGAGGGGCCGCTGACGCGGGCCCAACGGTGGCTTTAGCTTCCATGCGCCAGCCGTTTTTGTGTTCGGCGGCTTGTTGCCGAAAATTTAGATCGCTTTGATGCGGCCTTTCTTAAAATGGTCGCTGGATTCGATGATGCGCTGCATGGCAGCGTCGGCAGTGGTGAATCGGGCTGGAGTGTGGCCATATTTGGTGAAGGCTCCGCCAGTGAATGGCACGCTGATGGTGGCGCGCCCGGCCTGGATGGCGGCTGTCCATTCCACCAGGCCATTTACAATGTAGGTCTTTCTCATTAAGTATTAAGTATTAAGTATTAAGTATTAAGTATTAAGTATTAAGTATTAAGTATTAAG
>JAJBUG010000067.1 GCA_020860515.1 Bacteroidales bacterium
GAATTAAATTTAAACTATTCTTATCCTTGAATCCCGTAGGGATTCTTTCAATTAGCCTATTGGCATTTCCCCTTCTCCCCAACCCCGTAGGGGTTGTTAAGTTATTGAGAAACAACCCCTACGGGGTTGGATTGGAAGATTCCTAATCCAGGCTATTAGAAACAACCCCTACGGGGTTGGCTGATACAATATTATAATTTAATTTTAATCTGAATATTTACTTACGTTTTTCGTTTTAGGTTTTAAGTTTTACGTTTTAAGTTTTAAGAAATAGGGTCCTTGTTAAGGGATGAAAGGATTAAAGGATGAATGGATTTTGGTATTAAGTATTAAGTATTAAGTATTAAGTATTAAGTATTATGATATGAGAAAAATTTACTTTTCACTATTGGCAGCGGTGGCTGCCATCTCAGCCCAGGGGGCTGATACGGGCCGCTACGAGAAGCTGGGCGAGGGCGTGGGCATCTGCGTGTCGCCCAACGGGCAGTACGTGGTGGGCTACGAGGTGGGCCAGAAATACACTTCGTTCGTCCTCGACCGTTCGACAGGCAATTACGAATGGATAAGCAATTACGACAACGGCGACCCATTCACCAGCGGCCGCGTGTGCGGCGTGAATGACAACGGCACTGCCGTGGGCGACAAGTACGATGAGAATTTCATCTGCCCTAAGACAGATGTCAATTGGGATACAAATGGCGAACAGACCGATGTGCCTCTGCACACCGCATTTGTGTACAAAGATGGCGAAACCATTCTGCTCGACCATGCCAGCGCAGCATCGAGCATGGACAATTGGGACGAGCACCACGAAAATCCCGCATACTACCTTACTGGCAGCGATGGTTCGTATGCCGTGAGCATCAACAATGAGGAAACCCTGGTGCTGGGTTATCTCACCTACGGTGGCTACTATTATCCCTGCTATTGGGAGTGGGATGAGGCTGCTGGCGCCTGGGGCGCAGGCAAGATGCTGCCCAAGGGTCCGTTTGATTACAACGGCTCAACGGCCAGCGCCGACAATTTCTATCGCTTCGACTTCACCTCGGATGCCACAAAAATGCTGATGCGCCCCTACCGCACAAGCGAGCCTTACCAGATTTTCACCGTAGGCGAGGAGACAGTGCAGCTCAATCTCCCAGGCGTAAGCGAGATGGGCGATGCGGCGATTTCGCCCGATGGCCGCTATGTGGCTTATACAATCGTGTACGGCGATGTAAATTCTGACTGGGGCATCGGCCTCTATGACACTGTGACTGGCGAGAACAAGATGCTGGATATGCCATCGACCATCGACTTGCAGTTTGTGGTAACTTGCGTAAGCAACGACAAGAAGGCTTATTTCTATGTGCATGAAAGATCCACCACTTGGCAGCTCTGGGTATGCGACTTCCAGCAAGAGTCATTTGCAAGCATCGATGATTACTTGGCCTCGTTCGGCGTGGAATTTGATGGTCTGCCATCCTCGTCGCTCCTCTATTCTATCCCCGTGCGCATTAGCGATGATGGGCGCACAATCCTGGCCAGCGTTAACAATGGGCGCCTGATGGTGTCGTCGTATATCATCGACCTGCCTGACAGCGATCCGATTATGCCTGTTACGCCTGACGACGCTGTGCTGTTCCACACCAGTCCGAGCACTGCCTGCGTAGTGTGGAGTGCCGTGGATAGCGCCAACAAGCCTGATTATTATGAGGTGACTGTGGATGACGTAGCAGCAAAGGTTGACCCTGCTACCGAGGCGGATGGCAAGCTGCGCTATGACTTCGAGCTGGTGGCTGATGGCCGGCCCCACACTGTGGAGGTTCGCTCGGTGATTGTGGCCAATGGTCAGGAGTTCAAATCGTCGGCTGCCCAGCGCACAGTGCAGATGTCGCCCCGCACCGATGTATTCTTCTTCGACAATGTAGATGGCAATGCCATGTACACAAGCGATGGCATACCAGTGTACGTGGGCGATGACTGGGTAGTGAACACCAGCAATGGGTTCATGCGCTCGTTTGACTGCTCTACCAACTCTGGCACCAACTATTCGCTTATTTTCGATGGCCTGGCTTATGGCAGCGGCTTCGGGGAATATGACCTAAATCTTACTTCACGCTTCTTGGATGCTTACGGCTACGATGCCAAGGATATGCTGCTGACATTCTCGCATGCCAAGGGCGGCAGCCTCAGTGGCTGGGATCCTGATGAGAATTGCTATTTCGCAGTGGAGTATGCAGTGGATGGCGAGAATTGGACCGAACTCTTCCGCCGCAATGCTCAGGATATGAGCTTCAATATGTACAACCACGAGGCTATCGACATTTCATTCTTGAGCGAGGAAATGTTCCAAATCCGCTTCCGCGTGCATAATTCGGCTGACACATCGTTCGACGTGATGCTCGACTATATCGGCGTGCTCGATGGCAACGAGTTAGAGGATGCTCCTGAGGGACTGATGGCCACATCGGCCACATCTAAGGCTGTAAGCCTGGCTTGGCAGGGCTCGACCAATGAGTACGAACTCGGCTATACTGACTGGCGCTGGAGCGCATCGTGGTATTCCAACGTTGGAACTGATCAGCCAAGCATGATTGCTGCCATCGAACTGACTCCGAGCCAGTTGGCTCCCTACGTGGGCAAGTATATCAATTCTGTGACTACCAACATTTACGATCCGAATGACAATGTGACCAAGGCTCAGGCCAAGGTATGGGTGCTGGGCGACGATGTGAAGTTCCACGAGATTGCGAGCACCGAGTACGACCAGACTAACTTCGGACAGAATCTCGAGGGCCAGCTGTTCAACTATCCCAGCTATGTGGCTTTGGACGAGCCAGTGCTGATTGAGGAGGGCAAGACCTACCGCGTAGGCGTAAGGGTTTACGATTTCGTGGCTGGCACTTATCCGCTGTATTACAGCACATCGAGCGAGGATATCAGCGAATGGGGCGTGACTGACCTCTATTCTGAGGATGAGGGCGAGACCTGGGCTTCGCTTGGCATGACCTGGTACATGATGACCAGCGACAGCAGCACCGAGGAGCATCCTTACGAGTCGATCAGCTATTGCGTATGGCCTATCCGCGTGGGCGTGGCTGATGAGATGCCTGCCGAGGCTTTGGAGCATGACTTGAATCTGTATGCATTCGACGTTTATCGCGATGGCGAGAAGATTAATACCGACCGCCTGGTATCGTTCACTGAGCAGCGCTACACCGACAAGGGCCCCGCCGAGGCAGCCACCTATCAGGTGCGCGCATATTATCGCGATGGTCGTGTGAGCGAGCTCAGCCCCGAGCTGACCGTAACCACCAGCGGCATCGAGAGCGTTGCCACTGATTCCAAGCTGACCAATACCGATGTGTACACCACCACTGGCATCCTGCTCTACCGCAATGCCACCCCGGCCCAAATCACCTCCCTCCCCCGCGGCCTCTACATCATCGGCTCCCAAAAAATCTTCCTCCACTAATCCCCCCAGAGCCCATCGGGCACCAGCGGGCTCTACAAGGTAGCCCCTGGTGCAACCAGGGGTGAAATGGAAAGAATAACAACTTCTCCAAAATAAAAGAAAACCAATTCACAAAGAGTTGGTTTTCTTTTATTTATGAGTGATTTTGAATTTTGTCGAAATTTAATAGAAAAAATTTTTGGTCAATTAGAATAAAACCCTTATCTTTGCGATATCAACATAGGAAACCAATTAAACTAAAAAATTCATTACAATTTGTCAAGGAGTTATATGGAGCTTATAACCCAAAATCCCTATCGTGTGCTTGGAATGTTTACCGACAATCCAATTAAGGTTGGAGTGGCAAACATCGCAAAAATACGTGCGTTTGCAAGAGTTGGGAGATCTTGTAGCTTCATTATTGACCATGTTGAAATATTTGGGGAAGTAGATCGCTCAGAAGAGGCTATTGAAAAAGCCCTTTCACAACTCTCCAACCCAATTGAAGCTAAGACTTGGCAATTATTCTGGATAAATTCTTCATGGATAACTGATAATGGAATCGAAAGTGCATCTCCGTCATTAAAGGTATATTTAAACAAAGCAGTGATGTCATTGATGGATTATCAAAAGATGGATTATGCAGCAAAACACTTTTCATTAGTCTTTAATAAGAGTATGGATGATCTTACTCTTTTTGACGAATCTTACTTTTGGGAAAACGAAAATGAGAAAGTTGCAGTGTCAAAATGTTTTCTTGACAAGCTAATTCCTGACTTAGACTCAGATTACCAAAGTTTTAACCCTTATGCCATAGGAGGATGGTTCTGGTGGTTTAGAAATTATTTGAAAAAAGATAACTGTCTGAGAAAAGCTCTTAATGATAAATACAAAGGGTTTGCGTTCGAACGAATAGGATATTTGACAGAAACTCATGACAATATTAATGCTTTTCATTTAAAGTACAGAAAACTTCATTGGTTGGCAACGCGTTGCTTTCAGATACTTGATGGGGTTATAATGGATGATTCGGAATCTGAGAAAAACAATTGTTCTTATGAAATTCAAATTCTAAAAGATAAGTTTGCCTATAGTCTTTTAGAGTTTTGTAAAGAAATTTATGATAGGGCAAAATATTGGGAGGCCTCTAAGCTTATGGATATGATTATGTTCATAAATGAAGAAGTGCGTTCACTGGCATGCTCATACTCTACCCTTAACACTATTGATACCAGCTTGGAAGTATTAAATGACCAAATACCCTATTTGGCTCCAGAGGAATGTAAAGATGAAGCCTTAAAGATAAGAAAACTAATAGAGGAATTTTGCGAAGAACAAGATTTGGTTCGTTTTTCTTTATCACTAATCAAGCAATGTGTAGCCCCATTGATTCGTATAAAAGATATTTTGGGAGAAGATAACATATACTATAGACATATCTCTACCAAAATCGCCGATAATGCGATATATTCTGCTGAGATCGACTTGGCATCTGCAGAAGAGATGTACTATAATCCTGATAATGACAAACAACTTGCAAAAGTACATCTCCGAGCTACTATTTGTCAAAGTATTCTTCTGATTCGGAATATTGAACAATACAATTTGGCAGATAAGTTCCTACAGGGGAAGTTCTTGTCCTTTAAGACCCATATTATGGGTATGACAAAAAAGTATGGAATAGATGCTAACCGTATTCAACCTGACATTTCTCTCATTCCAGAAGAAATTGAATTTATGGCCTGTGGTGATAATTATGATAAGCTACAGGAGTTTATTAATACTCATCCTGATGGGAAATTTCATGAGCAAGCCAAAGCCAAGGTACATTCTATAGAAGATGCTGCATGGCCAACAGAGATAACAATACCCAATCTATTTGAATACAAAAGGAAATTTCCCAATAGCCATAATGATAACAAAATCATTATGCTTCTTAATCGATTGATTTGGAATTCAAACAATGGCAATTCGATACCTAACTTCCAAACTTTATTACAGTTATTTCCTAATCATCCTCATAAACAAAAAATTCTTCTCCGAATAGAATTTCTTGTGTATGACCATTGCTGTACCACTTCTGATTATCAAGAATATATTCAGAAATACCCAAAAGGTCGATATGTGGCAAATGCAAAAGAAAGAATAGAAGAAATAAAGAAGGCCAAACTTTGTAAACAATTCGATAAGTGTAAGACCATTGCTGACTTTCAAGATTTTGTCACACGATACCCAACCAGCGAAATATGCACAATAGCATACCAGCGCATAGAAGATTTGCGATGGGAACAAGTAAAGGATATAGAAGGTATTCTTTACTACATAGACTTATATCCTAATGGAAGATATTATAATCAGGCTACCCAATTATTAGCAGAAAAGCAGGCTCAAATAGAAGAAGCTGAAGAAAAACAGCGTTTCGAATCTTGCAAAAAAACTTCTGACTTTAAAGCTTATATAAAAGATTACTCCAATGGGAAATATCTGGATAAAGCCAATGCCGCAATTCATGGGCATTATCTTGATAAATATATGGCCATTGTAATTGCTTTATTAGTTGTATTAGCTATTAGTGCGTCAAAAATTTAGTTGAAAAATAATTAGCATAAATTTGCCTATCTCA
>JAJBUG010000012.1 GCA_020860515.1 Bacteroidales bacterium
TTTGGTGTTTTGGTGTTTTGGTGGATTGGTGGATTGGTGAATTGGTGAATTGGTGTTTTGGTGCCGTGATGTCACCAACTCACTAAGTCACTAAGTCACTAAGTCACAAAATCACTATGCCACTAAGTCACTAAGTCACTAAGTCACAAAATCACTATGCCACTAAATCACTAAATTATGCTACTTCGGCCAGAAGCTTCTTGCCCTTGGCAATGGCTTCGTCGATAGTGCCTACGTTGAGGAATGCCTGCTCGGGATATTCGTCCATCTCGCCGCTCAGAATCATTTTGAAGCCTCGGATGGTCTCTGACAGAGGCACCATCACGCCGGGGAGGCCGGTGAACTGCTCAGCCACATGGAAGGGCTGGCTCAGATAACGCTGTGCTCGACGTGCGCGAGCCACTACCAGCTTGTCCTCGTCGCTAAGCTCGTCCACGCCGAGGATGGCGATGATATCCTGCAGCTCATTGTACTTCTGCAGCAACTGCTTCACAGCTTGGGCCGTGTCGTAGTGGTCTTCGCCGATGATGTTGGGGTCGAGAATACGCGATGTTGAATCCAGCGGGTCAACAGCGGGGTAGATGCCAAGCTCGGCAATCTTACGCGAAAGCACGGTGGTGGCATCCAAGAAGCTGAAGGTGGTGGCTGGAGCCGGGTCAGTCAAGTCGTCGGCAGGCACGTAGATGGCCTGTACCGAGGTGATTGATCCGTTCTTGGTCGAGGTAATGCGCTCCTGCAGGGCACCCATTTCTGATGCCAGGGTGGGCTGGTAACCTACAGCCGAAGGCATGCGGCCCAGAAGGGCTGACACCTCGCTACCGGCCTGGGTGAAACGGAAGATGTTGTCGATAAAGAGAAGCACATCCTTGCCGCCTGCGCCTTGATCGCGGAATTGCTCAGCTACCGATAGGCCCGACAGAGCCACGCGAAGACGTGCGCCTGGAGGCTCATTCATCTGGCCGAACACCAAGGTAGCTTGGCTCTGGGCGAGTTCCTTGGGATCTACGTCCTCAAGGTTCCATTGTCCTTTTTCCATGCCCTCCTTGAATTTCTCGCCATATCTCATAACGCCGCTCTCGATCATCTCGCGCAGCAGGTCGTTGCCTTCGCGGGTACGCTCGCCAACGCCAGTGAACACTGAGAAACCGTCGTGGCCCTTGGCGATATTGTTGATGAGCTCCATGATAAGCACAGTTTTGCCCACGCCGGCACCGCCGAAAAGTCCGATCTTGCCGCCCTTGCTGTAGGGCTCGAGCAGGTCGATAACCTTGATGCCTGTGGTCAGAATCTCAGTGCCGATGGTCAGCTCCTCAAATTCAGGAGCTGGCTGGTGGATAGGACGCAGATTGTCACGGTCGAGGGCGGGCAGGTTGTCAATGGCCTCGCCAATTACGTTGAGCAGGCGTCCCTTGATCTGGTCGCCTGTGGGCACGGCGATGGGGCGGCCAAGGTTCTCCACCTGCATGCCGCGCTGAAGTCCGTCGGTGCTCTCCATGGCCACGCATCTCACGGTGTCCTCGCCGATGTGCTGCTCCACCTCAAGAATCAGCGAGGAGCCATCGGGACGAGTGATTTTGAGAGCCGTATAGATTGGGGGCACAATGTTGTTGTCGCCTTCGAAAGCGACGTCAACAACCGGGCCAATCACTTGGGCTACTTTGCCATATTGTTCGCTCATGGTTTATTATTTAGTGATTTAATGTTATTTTAATGTTATTTTCCGAGTGCTCCGATAACTCTGAGCTCTCTGAGAACTCCGAGAACTCTGAGTGCTCCGAGAACTCTGAGAACTCTGAGTGCTCTGAGAACTCTGAGTTAGATTATACAATGTGCCAGCCAAGGACGATGATCAGAGCCATCAGCACCAGGTTGGCCAGATTGATCGGAAGCAGATACTTCCACTCGAGAGCCAGCAGGTTGTCGATGCGAAGGCGCGGGAAAGTCCACTTGAACCAAATGATTATGTAGCTAAGCACGAAGCACTTGAGCAGGAACCATATAATGCTGGGGCAGAAGTCCATAATGTGGTTGAAGGTGTCCCAACCGGGGAAGTGGAGTGGCTGCCAACCGCCGAAGAAGAGCAGTGATGCAACGCCCGACACGATGAAAAGATTCAGATACTCAGCCAAGTAGAAGAAACCGAAGTGGATACCCGAATATTCGGTGTGGTAGCCAGCGGTTAACTCGCTCTCTGCCTCAGGAAGGTCAAACGGGCCGCGGTTTGTTTCTGCCGTTGCTGCAATCATATAGATTACGAAAGCAATCACCGCAGGCACATGGCCCTTGAAGATGAACCACAGATTTTCCTGCTCAGCGCAAATCTCGCTTACCGACATTGTGCCAGCCAAGCAAACCATCGTAAGCACTGACAGGCCAATCGAAAGTTCGTAGCTGACCATCTGAGCACCCGAGCGCATAGCGCCGATGAGGGTGAACTTGTTGGCCGACGACCAGCCAGCCAGCAGAATGCCAAGCACGCCGATCGAGCTTACAGCAACCAAGAAGAAAATGCCGATATTGAAGTCAATGATCTGCAAGCCATTGCCCCATGGCAGCACTGCGAAGGCAAGCATCGAAGCGATAACCACCAGATAGGGAGCTAAGGCGAAGAGGAACTTGTCGATATTGTCGAGGTGGATAAGCTCCTTGATGAGAATCTTGAGCGTATCAGCCAGGCTCTGCAGCAAGCCCCAGGGACCTACGCGCACGGGGCCTACACGGCACTGGAAATAGGCGCAAATCTTGCGCTCATAGAGAATGTAGAACAGAGCCAGAATGGCATAGACAAGCAGCAAACCGATGCCCACTCCCACGCACTCGAGCGTCACTGCCAGCCAGCTGGGCCAGCCCAGGGTGGAGATGAGGAAGTTGTGCACCGCTTGGCTCACTCCTGTAAAGTCATCTATTACTAATGGTATCATTGTAGTATTCATTTTATCTGTCCATATCTGGGATGATGTAATCCAGTGAGCCGCCAATTGTGATAAGGTCGGCAATCTTCATGCCCTCGGTTATGTGGTCCACCACGCCGGCCAGTGGCAAGCAGGGCGGGGCTATCTTCAAGCGGTAAGGCTTGCTGCCTCCGTCGCTCTCCAGATAGATGCCGAATACGCCTCGGCAGCCCTCTACCATTTCCCACCAGTGGCCCACAGGCAGCTTGAGCATCTTGGGCACCTTCACGCAGTATTCGCCCTCGGGGATGTTGTCAACGAGCTGCTCCAGTATCTTGGCGCTCTGCTCAATTTCTTGCAAGCGCACCTCGAAGCGAGCCATTGCATCGCCCTCGGTGAGAAGCACCTCCTTGAAGTCGAGCTCGGGATAGATGCTGTAGGGGCGGATCTTGCGGATGTCGCAGCTCCAGCCGCTGGCGCGGCCGCTGGGTCCAGTCACTGCATAATCGATGGCATCCTCGCGGGTGAGGTGGCCAACGCCGCACATGCGCTCCTTGGCTATCACATTGCCCACGAACACCTTGCGGTATTCCTTGATATTGGCGGGCAGCACCGCCAGCAGAGCCTTCACGTCGGTTTGAAAGTCGGGTGCGAGGTCCTGCATCACGCCGCCTATGCAATCGTAATTGAATGTCATGCGCGCACCGCAGGTCTTTTCCATGATGTCCAAGATTTGCTCGCGCACACGCAGGGTGTAGAAGAGCATCGTGGTGGCACCAAGGTCCATGCAGAATGTGCCCATAAACAAGCAGTGGCTTGCGATACGGCCCAGCTCATCCATCATCACACGGATCACCTCAGCGCGGCGGCTGATTTGGATGCCGGCTGCGCGCTCAATCACGCGGCACAGGCAGTGGTGGTACTGGTGAGCTGAAAAATAATCCAGACGATCCATGTAATGGAGCGTCTGTGGATAGGTCAGATCCTCGCACAGCTTCTCTACGCCGCGGTGGATATAACCCATGTACACGTCAATCTTCTTGATTGTCTCGCCATCTACTGCGGTGCGGAAGCGAAGCACGCCGTGAGTCGAGGGGTGCTGAGGGCCTATGTTCACCACAAAATCGCCGGGCTTGAAAATCTCTGGCTCGATTTTCTCAATCTTGCCGTCGCGCTCCACCCAGCTTTGGGTCAGGTCGCTCTGGCGCTCGCTCTCGATGCTGATGGGGTTGAGCTTGGGATCTTCGTCGTAGTCCTTGCGCAGCGGGTAGCCTACCCAATCGATGCTGAGGAAAAGGCGGCGCATATCGGGATTGTTGACAAAGATAATGCCAAAGAAGTCATATACTTCGCGCTCGAAGAGGGTGGCTACTGCCCAAAGGTCGTAAACCGATGGCAGCATGGGATTTTCACGGTCGTCGGTGGTTACTTTTACGCTGATTACGTCGTCGCCACGGCGGGTCGACATCATATAATAGATACAGCCCATTTCGGTCTTCCAATCCATGCCCACGATTGTAATCAGATAATCGTAGTCAAGGTCGGGATCTTTGCGCAGAGCAGTTGCCAAGTCGTGCCATTGAGCCTTGTCGATGTTGACTTGCAGCACATCAGCCTCGGTGAATGTGGCCTGCGGGAAAAGCTGGGCTATTTTATCCTGAACTTTTGCCATATGATAAAATTGGTTTTAGTCGTTTACTCCAGGCACTGGATGCTCCTTTAGGAATTCTTCTTGTTTTTGCTTGCGGTTGACGGTACCAAAGAAGTTTTCAACCTTGATTTTGCGGCTGAGCTGCATGATGCCGTAGATCATAGCCTCGGGGCGCGGCGGGCAGCCAGGCACAAACACATCCACAGGCACAATGTCCTCGATGCCCTTGGCCACATGGTAGCTCTTGCGGAAGGGGCCGCCCGAGATGGCGCAGCTGCCGCAGGCAATCACATACTTGGGCTCGGCCAGCTGGTCGTAGAGGCGGCGGAATACAGGCACCATTCTGTTGACAATCGTGCCAGCCACCATCATGAAGTCGGCCTGGCGTGGGCTCGAACGAGCCACCTCCCAGCCGAAGCGGGCCATATCGAAGCGGGCAGCGCCCAGGCTCACGAACTCGATGCCGCAGCAGCTGGTGGCAAATGTCAAAGGCCAAATTGAATTGGAGCGGCCCCAGTTGATCAGCTTGTCGAGGGTGCCAACTACCACATTGGTGCCATTGGCGTTGAGCTCCTGCACCAGCTTCTCGATGTATTCATTGTCTTTCCATGCGTCGTAGGGCATGCTCTTGGTGGTTACTTCCATTCCAGGGCTCCTTTCCGCCAGGCATATACCAAGCCCAGCACTAATATGGTGAAGAATACAGCGATGCTAATAATGCCACTTGTGCCTAGTGTCTTCATAATTACGGCCCATGGGAACAAGAATACACATTCGACATCGAACATCAGGAAAAGAATCGCAAACAGGTAATAACCGACCTTGAACTGCACCATAGTCTCTCCGCGAGTGGGGATACCGCACTCATAGGGCTGTCCCTTCTGGGGATTGAAGCTGGAGGGCGAAATCAGGCCGGCCAACCAGAGAGCAATGCCTACCAAGGCCATGCCCGTGAACAATGCCACTAAGGCCATCACGCCGTTGCTCTCGACTCCGAAAACTGTGAGTAATGTCATATTTGTTGTCGTATAAGTATTTTCATGTCAGCAAGGCTAATCAGCAAAAAGAGCGCACCACAGAGATATCGGTGTGAAAGTCACTGCTTTACGTGCGATTCCGCGTAAAAAGCCCAAAGTTTGGCTTATATTTATCCGCAAAGTTACAAATTTTTAATGAATAATGGATAATGAATAATGAATAATTTTTCAACAAAAAGTCTTAAAAAAAAGAAATAAAAAGAGGGGCTCCCAGCTGGGAGC
>JAJBUG010000055.1:0-31433 GCA_020860515.1 Bacteroidales bacterium
TCTTAATTTTTCCGTGTTTTTATTTGGAAATTAACATAGTTCGTCCCCTGTTCACCTCGTTCACCTCGCGCACCCTCGACTCAAAATGGATAATCCGAGAATTTAACTAAAGATAAAGAGTGCCAGTATGCCTTTGTAAGGAATCTGGCACTCTTTATCTTTGGAATTAGAGGTGAGATTTAATGTATAAAGATTTTATGAGCAGTTGATGAGCCATCAGTAAAAATGGTTTGCTTTATGTAAAGCCCTTTGGTAGGATTATTTATGGCCTTGCCTTGGAGATCATAGTAGAGTACTGATTTTTCTTCTTTTTCATTATCTATAGGGTTCACTATTCCTAAGGTTAAGTCCTCCCAATAATAGGTGACTTTATCGGAGGTGTAAGTAAAGCCGTCGCTTCCTTCATAAAAAGATTGGCAAGAAATGGTCTCTATTCCTGTGAAATATACATATAGTGCCATAACATTTATGCCAGAGAATATGTAGCCATCGCTTGACCTGAAATTCATAGGGAAGCGATCCATATCCTCGGGTATGCCATATTCATCTGTATAAGCTGTAAAGAGCTCATCATTGAAATAAAGTTGGCATGACAGATGATCACTGTTCAGAACATAGTTGTTAACATTTACATTTGGAATAGCCCATTGGATTCCACAAATACCCATTGAAGAACTCAAATCCACCTTTTTTGTGGGATAAGGATTCATGGGATTGGCATTCATGTCATCTTCAGTCTCGAAAGTGAATACGGGATTGAGGAGATAATCTATGTAATAGACTTCATCAGGAGCCACATTAAACCAAAGCATTGTATCGCTCTGACAAGAGAAGGTGCCATCTTGGTCATCATAAACAAAACAGGCATCTGCAATCACGCCATCGCGATCAGTACATAGCAGCCAGGTGTAAACCATATAGGATTCATAAATCCCAAGATATTGGACTGATGGCAAAGTGAGCACATTGTCAGCAAATTTACCCTTTACCACAGCCTCAGGCATTTCATAAAATAGGCCGCGGATATACATGTCCGTTCCATCAAGGCCACATTCAATAAGATAAGTGTGGGATTCGTCCTGGAGTCCGTAATGCTCCCATTCTAAGTCATCAGGAGCCACAGTCACCTCTTCATTATTGGGAGTAAATTTTTGATAGAAGTCGCCATATCCTAACCAATATCCAGGATATTCTGCATAGGTGACACCTAACACATAGGTTGGCGCTGTGTCTTCAATATCATTGCCCAGGTCCATAGTTATAGATCCGTCGTCTGCAATTACATATTCAATGTAATTTTCCTCTGGGTCAACATCTGCGTAGGTCATAGTTTCTTCATCCTGTAGCACCATTTTATTGATAACATACGTATAAGAATAACCTTCACCTTGTTCAAGATAAATGGTCTGAGGAAGATCCATGCGCAATTTGTCGTCTATACGGGTGGCTTTGGCATAAGTTTGGGTATTCAGCACCGATATGGGATTAGGTATGTAGTAGTCATCTCCATCAATGGAAATGTTGGCAGCGCTCTCCTGCACATATGCATAGTTGTTAACCAAAGATGCAGAGCTCAGAGAATAGGGATACTTTTCACCAGGAGCTTCTTCTATGATTTCGTCGGTTGCGCGAGAAACTTTTTTCAGAGAAGTAGGGTTTGATTCTGGTTTTAGGATATCGGTTGGAGATATAGTTGTCTTGCTATACTCCATTGCAAAGCCATGGGTATCGGCTTGTGCTGCGGCTGTCACAGAAAGAGCCATGAGAGTGACAGCGATTAAGTAGAGTTTTTTCATTGTTCAATTATTTGGAGGTTGAAATTGCGTTGGAAAAACATTGCAAAATTAAAACCCATTTTCAAAAACTCTACAAAAATAGGGTGGAAAAATAGTGGACAAAAGTGTTAAAGTGCTAATCTGTTGAGTTTTTTACATCTTCGAGGAAATCTATGAAACTTTGTTCTTTAGAAATCCCTAATTTCTTACGTAAGCGATACTTGTTTTTCTTAAGGCTTTCGGATGAGATGTTGAGAAGAGCTATAATCTCATTATTTGACATTCCCACCTGCAAGAGGCTGATTAGTCGGAAGTCATTTGATGTAAGCAGAGGGAAACTTTTGCTAAGTTTTTGGTAAAGTTTAGGACCGATAGCGCGTATCTGCTGTTCAAAAGCTATTAGATGAGGATTACGTTTGTTGTCATCATGGATTTCCGCTACTTGCAAGCTTAAGGCTAAATTATCCTGATTGGCTTTATCTAATTGCTCTTGCTTTTTATGCATTTTGAGTTCAATGAGTTCCATTTCCATCTTTTTGAGAGCTAATTCAGAATTAAGACGCTCCTTTTCTGAAGCCATCAATAACTGACGTGCTTTTGAGGATTTATTTATAAAATAGAGAAACCCTAACAAGCTTATAATTACACAGATTAAGAGTGACCCACTTAACCAAAACACTATGCGTTGACGTTGATTAGCTTCTTTCTCTATAAAAAGTTTGTTTTGGCCTTGAAGAGTGGCTATTTGATAATTAGTCTCGCTGCCTTGTATTTGTTCTGAAAGAGCTTGCCGACGTTTGGTGTGAGCAATATAGCTATTAAGGTTATCGTGCATGCTATCAATTTGGCAGAGTAATTCAAGTTCGGTAATTTGATTCTCACGCATGTTATATTTGTCACAAAACTCTTGATCTTCCATGAAAAGAGCATAAGCCTGATCAAAATTTCCAGATTTAAAAAGAAGTAATCCCTTTACAAACCGCAATTGAGATTTATAAATTTCATATGGCAATTGAGGCGTATTTTCTAAATAATTAATAATTTCCCATGCTTCCTTAATCTTTCCTGCATGGATTAGGACCTCTGCTTGATTAGCCATGTCAGTATAAACAAAAACCGTATCATTAGGATAGATAAGCTTTTCGAGACCTATACATTGCTGATAAAGGTCGTAAGATTTCTTATAATCCAGCTCTGCTTTGAATGCATATAGAGCCAATTGACGAAGATAATATTGCGAACTATAATGACGTTCTTTTGGGGGAATGTCAGAATCATCGATTCTTAGAAAGGGAACTGTTTTTAACAGATTGTAAGCGGAATCAGCCCTTCCTATTTTTTCAAATAACAAAGCCAAATATACAGTTGATTCAAACTCCTCCTGCGCAAGATTACATTGCTGAGCCATAGTGCGTGCACGGAGGAAAGAATTGAAAGCCGAAGGAACACTATCAGCATCGAACTCCTTTACTCCCTTTTCAACCATCGCCTTGACCTCTTTCTCCCTTGAGGTATTATTGCCACAGGAAAAAAGGCTTGTCAACAACAAAAGTAATACAATATATGATATCTTATGCATTGAATCCATAATTTAATACAAAAATAAAGGTTTTCTTTTGACTGACAAAATTAAACTTTCGTGATGCAGCCAGTTTTGCTTATACTCAGGAGGTGAAACGCAAGATAGCCTATAAGGAAGGAGGAGAAAATGCCCTAATATTTGTGGCTAAGAAAATGAAAATAAAGGGTGAGCCTATAGAAAAAATCATGGATTTCACCGGACTTACCCCTGAGCAAATAGAAAACCTATAAGAGGAAGTTTTGGGGAAAGAAACTTAATATCTCCATTATTAAGTTAGAAATGAAGAATTAAGTTGAGAAATTGACTTTGCAAATGTAAACATAAATCTTGAAATTACAAAATTTATGTTATCTTTTTTTATCAGGTGAAATTTTGTAAATCAAGAAATTAATTGGATTGTAAGTGTTAAATCAAAACTCCCAGCACCATGGTAGCGCTGGGAGTTTTGTGTGAGAGCATAGAGGGGATTAGTTGAGGGGCATGCGGCGCAGGTAGGCGGTGGCGCGCTCGATGAGGGGGTACATTACCACATCGGTCTGCAAGAAAGGCACTTCCTTGCGGAACTCCTCGAGAATCCTTTCCAGGAAGGGCGATGTTTTGAGCGGACGGCGGAACTCGATAGCCTGGCTTGCATTCATCAGCTCGATAGCAAGCACACGCTCCACATTGTCGATAATCCGATGGAGCTTGGTAGCGGCATTGGCTCCCATGCTCACATGGTCCTCCTGCTCGTTGCTCGATACGATTGAGTCGCACGATGCTGGCCAACAGTACATCTTATTTTGGCTAACCATTGAGGCCGCGGCATACTGCGGAATCATAAAACCAGAGTTAAGACCAGGTTCGGCTACCAGGAACTCCGGCAACCCTCGCTTGCCAAGAATCAATTGGGCTATGCGACGCTCAGAGATATTGCCAAGCTCAGAGATGGCTGTGCCAAGATAATCAAATGGAATGGCAATGGGTTGCCCATGGAAGTTGCCGCCACTGATAATCATATCCTCGTCGGGGAAAACAGTGGGATTATCTGTAACAGAGTTGATTTCAATCAGTAGCACCTGCTTTACATAATTGATAGCATCGCGAGTGGCGCCATGCACCTGTGGGATGCAACGGAATGAGTAGGGGTCCTGCGTAGCTTTGCCGGGCTGCTTGATGATTTCGCTACCCTCGAGAATCTGCCGCATGCTTGCGCCAGTCTCGATTTGTCCGGGATGCGGACGCATCTGTTGAATGCAATCCAGGAAGGGGTCGATGCGACCATTGTAGGCCTCAAGCGATAGGGCGCCTACGATGTCAGCTCGCTTCACAAGTTTCATGGCGCGCAGCAGTGCATCCACGCCGTTGGCACTCATAAACTGTGTACCATTGAGCAGGGCCAAGCCTTCTTTGCTTTCAAGGTGCACTGGTTCCCAACCGAGCTGGCGCAGCACGTCGCCAGCATGTCGCTCTTCACCCATGAAATGCACCTCGCCGTCGCCAAGCAGGGGGATAAACATATTAGCCAGCGGAGCCAAGTCGCCGCTGGCACCCAGGCTGCCTCGGTCGTAAACTAAGGGCACTATGTTCTCATTGAAAAAATCGCAGATGCGCTGCACCGTGATCAGCTGCACGCCGCTGTAGCCAAGACTCAAGGCATTGGCTTTGAGCAGCATCATCAGCTTTACGCGTGCATCGGGTATTAAGGTGCCCACGCTGCAGGCATGGCTCTTTACCAAGTTTACTTGGAGCGTGCTGAGGTCCTCGTGGCTAATATTGCGGTTGCAGAGGCTGCCGAAACCAGTTGTGATGCCATAGAGGGGTTCATCGCTGCTGGCTACCTTATCGTCGAGAAATTTGCGGCATTTCAGTATGCGCTCCTCGGCTTCGGGAGAGAGAGCCAATCGCATTCGCTTGGCAAAGATCCGCTCGATATCCTCAAAGGTAAGGGGCTGCTGGCCTATGTAATAGATATTGTCTTTTTTCATTATTTAGCAGGCTTTAAGCATGAGCTCACGGACGCGGGTATCGGCCGAGGTAGCCATGTCCTCGAGGGTGATTATGTCCTTGAGCATATCTTCGGTAAATTCGGTGTCGGTGATGCTGCTGAGATTTATGCGGGCGTTGGCGCAAGCTCCGAGGATGGCCGAGCGGGCGCAGAGCGTAGCCACATAGGCATCGGTAATGGCATTCTGATTGCCCTTTTCTGCCACAGTGAAAATGTCGGGCAGGAAGCTGGCAGTGATGCGTGCTACAGTGAAGGGCACAGTGGCTGCATGCTTGAGGGCTTGCTGGATGGCATCAGTGCGAGCTGTCTTTTCCTCGTCGGTTTCCTTGGGCATCTTGTAGGCCTTGAACACAAGGTCATAAGCTTGCGAGTCAAGATCTACCGCACGTAAGAGCAGCCCCACGGCCGGAGAGATTTTTTTCTACTATTTGCTCCATCTCGGGTTGCACCTCGGCATATTTCTTTTTGCCGATTGTGAGGTGGGCCACCATTTCGCCAAGGGCGGCTGAAAGACTGCCACAGAGGGCTGAGATGCTGCCCCCGCCAGGCACGGGGTCGCCTGATGCTGTGGCTGCTACGAATTTATCAAGAGGTAATGTTATAAGTTCCATAATTAAGGCCCGCTAAGGGGGGATTTTTGTGGAGGTGTTTTTTGAAAGCCCCGCTCCGGGGGTTGGGGGCTTGTTAGTTAATTACTTGTTTTACAAGGTTTATCCCAGTATGATAGGGAAGCATATTGATATTGTCGGTATCCAGAATTACGAGATTGCCCACCTTGCCAGGTTCGATGCTGCCTATTTCCTCAGCTGCGCCAAGGGCTGCAGCGCCGTTGAGGGTCAAAGCCGTGATAGTCTCCTCCACGCTCATGCGCATGTGGATGCAAGCCAAGGCTATCATCAGTGGGATGGAATAGCTGAAGCAACTGCCAGGATTGAAGTCGCTGGCAAGAGCCACTGCGCAACCGCTATCGATCAGCTTGCGTGCGGGAGCATACTCCTCACGCAGAGCAAAGGCGGTGATAGGGAGCAAGGTGGCAATTGTATCGCTATTGGCCAAGGCCTCAATCCCTGCATCACTAATGTGAAGCAGATGGTCGGCCGACACTGCGCCAAGCTCAGCTGCCAATTCCGCTCCGCCTGTATTCACAATCTCATCGGCATGGAGCTTCAGTTTGTAACCCTTTTCTTTCGCTGCTTGCAATAAGTGGCGCGACTGCTCGATGCTGAACACTCCCTTCTCACAGAACACATCGCAGAACTCAGCCAACGGCTTTGCTTCGTCGAGCATTTCAGTGATCATGAAATCTATGTATTCATCTTCGCGGCCTTTATAGTCAGGTGGCACTGCATGGGCTCCTAAGTAAGTCGATACTACATTGATAGGCCCCTCAGATGCCAATCGCCCGATTACTCGCAGCTGCTTTAGTTCAGTGTCACGATCCATGCCGTAGCCGCTCTTAGCTTCCACGGTGGTCACGCCCATATCGTGCATGGCATGAAGATACTCCAAAGCTTTGTGGAAGAGTTCGTCTTCGTTGGTCTCGCGAGTGGCACGCATAGTGTTGGCAATGCCTCCGCCGCGCTCCATAATGCTCATATATGTGTCGCCTCGCATGCGCCACATAAACTCGTCGGGTCGATAGCCGCCAAATACCAAGTGAGTGTGGGAATCCACGAATCCAGGCAACACAGCGTTGCCACCAGCATCAATCAAGCGGTCGGCTGGCTCATGGTCGCGCACTGGTCCAGCATAGCGGATGATGCCATCCTCTATCTCCACTTGCCCATTAGGGATATGATGGAGGCTTCCCATCTCGGTGCCATGCTTAGCCTTGGTGCCGAGCGGGGTAAAGATATTGGCATTAGTTACTACTGTCAACATATTTAGTGACTTAGTGTTTTGGTGATTTAGTGATTTGGTGATTTAGTGATTTAGTGATTTGGTGACCGCTAACTCACTAACTCACCAAATCACCAAAACACTAAATCACTCTGCTATTCCATGATGCGGGATTCGAGTACTTGGCTTGTGCTGAAGCCTTCGAGACCAAGGTAGTAGCTGGCAGTGTCGATGAGTGCCTCCATGGGCACAAGGCCGATGATTTCGCTGCCAACAACGCTTACTCCGTAACGGCGAGCTTCCATGCGCACCATCTCCATGGCTTGATAAAGGTGAGTGCGGGTGAAGTCGGTCATATTGATTGATACCTGGGTGATGCCACGATCCTTCAGTTCCACGCCCATTGCCTTGCAATAACGGAGACCACCGCCGATAAAGCGGATGCGCTTGGCTATGCCATGGGCGATTTCAAGGCTCGGTGTGTTAAGGTTGATATTGTAGGCCACCAATGGCATGCGAGCACCAATAGCCACGGTCCCAGCGGTAGGATGCCTTTCTGCTGGGCCAAAATCAGGCTGCCATTCTGGTTGCTTGATCTTTTCTGCCATACCCTCAAATTCGCCCTTGCGGATGGCAGCAAGATTTTCACGATGTGGCGCAGTGGCTGACTTTTCATATAGGAATACAGGCACATTGTATAGCTCCGCCACCTTGGCGCCAACTTCCTTGCTCAATTCGATGGCGTCGTCGGTGGTGCATCCCTTGATGGGAATAAATGGCACCACATCCACTGCGCCCATTCTGGGGTGTTGTCCTTGGTGATGATTAAGGTCAATTTCCTTTACAGCCACGCCGATGGCTGCAAGCACTGCATCCTTCAGTGGCTCTGGCTCGCCAACCACGGTGACAACCAAGCGGTTGTGGTCCTCATCATTGCTGTAATCGAGCAGCTTCACGCCCTTGGTCTGACGGAATGGCTCTACGATGCGTTCGATCTTTGCTTTGTCGCGCCCTTCGCTGAAATTGGGCACGCACTCCATAATTACATTCACGGTAAAATTATATAGTTAAGGTTAATTTTAAGGGATAAAAGGAGGAAAGGATAATAGGATGAGTAGAGGAAGATTCCATTACTCGCTTTCCAATGTTCTCTTTATGATTTCGTCATCTACCAGGTTGGGGATGGTGATGTGGTAGAGGTTGCCGTGGGTTTTGTTGAACTCCTTAGCTGTCTCTAAGGCATTGGGATTGCGGGCCCAGCTGCGACGTGCCACACCGCCCATCACATCCCACAGCATTGCGCTGCGCAGAATGTTGTCAACTCGTTCGCTGCCATCGCACACCATGCCGAATCCGCCATTGATGGCCTTGCCGATTCCCACGCCGCCGCCGTTATGGAGTGCCACCAGGCTCATGCCTCGGGCGCAGTTGCCTGCGAAGCATTGCACCGCCATGTCGGCCATCACATTGCTGCCATCCTTGATATTGGCTGTCTCGCGGAAAGGAGAGTCGGTGCCACTCACATCGTGATGGTCGCGACCCAGCATTATCGGTCCCACTTCGCCTCGGCGTACCATGTCGTTGAATTTCAGTGCTATATTCATGCGGCCAAGAGCGTCTTGGTAGAGGATGCGGGCTTGAGTGCCCACTACCAGCTGATTCTTTTCGGCATCGCGAATCCATACCCAGTTGTCGCGGTCCTGGCTGCGTCGATTGGGGTCGATGCAGTCCATGGCAGCCTTGTCGGTCTTGATCAAATCCTCATGCTTGCCGCTGAGGCATACCCAGCGAAATGGGCCATAGCCAAAGTCAAAGAGCATCGGGCCCATTATATCCTCCACATACGATGGCCAGATAAAGCCATCCTTGTCGTCAACGCCGTTACGCGAGATTTCCTTCACTCCTGAGTCGTAAATTGCTTTCATAAAGGCATTTCCGTAATCAAAGAAATAAGTGCCACGGCTTACCAGCTCTTTCACAGCCTCATAGTGGCGCTTCAATGAAGCATCTACTCGCTTGTCAAATTCCTTGCGGCCATGTGCCAGCATTTCGGTGCGCTCTTCAAAGTTGAGCCCCACGGGGCAGTAACCACCTTCATATACGGCGTGGCACGAGGTCTGATCGCTAAGCAGGTCAATATGCTTGTTATTCTTGATGGCATATTCCAGCAGGTCCACTATATTGCCATGGTAAGCAATCGAGCGTGGTTCGCCATTCTTCTGAGCCTCCTCGGCCAAGCGGAAGGCTTCGTCGAGACTGTCGGTTACATGACCCACCCAGCCTTGGCGATGCCGAGTGTCAATGCGGCTCTGGTCAACCTCGGCAATGATTGCTACGGCTCGTGCAATTTCCGCAGCCTTGGGCTGAGCTCCGCTCATGCCTCCAAGACCTGACGATACGAATAGTCGCCCGGTGAGGTCGCCATCTTCGGGAATGCCAAGCTTGAGACGGCCAGCATTTAGCAGTGTGTTGAATGTGCCGTGCACGATGCCCTGCGGACCGATATACATCCAGCCCCCGGCAGTCATCTGGCCGTAATTGGCCACTCCCATCTGGGCGGCTATTTCCCAGTCCTTGATATTGTCGAATAAGCCTACCATCATCGAGTTGGTGATAATAACTCGCGGAGCCTCGGGGCGGCTCTTGAACAAGCCAAGCGGATGTCCGCTCTCAACTACCAACGTCTGGTCCTGGGTCAGGTTTTCAAGATATTGCTTGATAAGGCGGTATTGCATCCAATTCTGGCACACTTGGCCGGTCTCGCCATATGTGACAAGTTCGTAGGGATATAGGGCGATGTCGAAGCATAGGTTGTTGTCGATCATCACCTGGAATGCCTTGCCTTCGATGCACTTTCCTTTGTACTCTTCGATGGGCTTGGCTTTGAGGTCGCCAGCAGGGCGATAGCGATAGCCATAGATTTTGCCGCGAGTTTTTAGCTCTTCCAAAAACTCAGGAGCCAACTCGGCATGCAGGTGCTTGGGCACATAGCGCAAGGCATTGCGCAGAGCTGTCTCAGTCTGTGCTGGAGTGAGCGAATAGCCTCGATCAGGCGCGCGACGAATTCCCTCTTCGAATTTAGGGTAATCGGGCAGAGTGTCAGGCAATTGATACTTCATGGTCATTAGTCAAAAATGGGTTAACAGATAGCATTGTTTTTTCAGACCACAAAGTTAGCAATAATTTTTGAAATGAAGAAATTATTTTAAATGTCGTCGGATTGTGAGATAGTTGATGGCTGTTACTACAGCTATAATGCCTGTGGCCCAAAGGATGGGGGCAAGAGGTGAGGCCGATGAGATGCCAGCCTCAGAGAGGGTCTTCTGCCAATATCCCTTGGCTATGAACAGGCAGGCGATGGCACAGCCTAAGATTACGCCATTGACAATTGCCACAAGGCGGAAATAACAACCAATTATCTGACCTGGCGAGTAGCCGAGCAGAAGCAGGGTGCGATTTTTCTCACGATTGCGTTGCATCAACAGCGTGATGCTAAGCATCAGGATAAACAGAGCCAACGCACAGATGATGCCGCCGATTACCGACACGATGGTGGTAAGCAGGGTTAGGAAATAATGGGCTTTGCCCTGGTCAAGTCCCTCGCCTGCAGCCTCATAACCATTAGCACTCATGTATTTGTCAATCTCAGGATTGCCAGGGTCGCTAAGCTGCACCACCAGTCGGGATGGCTCGGCATCGGGTTGTGATGAAAATCGCTTGTTGGCCCACTCCATAAAGCTGTACGGCACGGCAATGGTATTGAATCGGTTGGAGAATCCTGCAATATGGGCCTTGAAGGTCTCGCGCCGTCCGTTGCCACTCAGATACAATGCGATAGGCACTCGCGAAATCAGACCTTCGCTGAACTGTGGCAATCCGCGCGAGGCAGCGAATCCGAAATTATACAATGCCAAATAGTCCTTAGAGATTATTATAGGCACAGTGGCATTTGGATTGTTGGGGTCGAAATCCCAGTCATCGGGAATAATGTCGAGAAATTGATCTGGTATAGATTCGAGAAATAAATAGGTTGACATGCCCCGTCCATCCATTTCCACAGCTGCTGCCACGCCGAAATTAGCGTTGGTAAACTCGCCAACGGCCTTTACCCAAGGCTGCTTTTCGAGGTTGTCAATATCATCGCGAGTGAACGATGTGGACGGATTGCCAAGGCCAAGAGTGTTGAGCATCGACACCTGTTTGCTGATTACAAGAAAGTCGGCAGGAACCGTAGAGTCCTCGCCTCGCAAGGCCGATGATGCATCGCGGTAAAATTGCACGGCACACACTATGATGCACAGGCCCACCAGGTTGGCCAAGGCATAGCCACCAATTTGGGCCACGCTAATATTCTTTCTTAATAATCTCCAAATCATAGCGATATGCGTGTTGTATCGGTTGGAAGCATCAGGGGGTTGCCAACCGATGTGGCGATCACACCTGCGCCTTGGCGCTGGGCATGAGACAAAATCAAGTCGGCAGCTATTCGATTATTATCTGCGTCGAGGTGGCTTACTGGCTCGTCGAGCAGAATGAAGTCGAATGGTTGGCATAGGGCGCGGATAATTGCAACTCTCTGTTGCTGGCCAATCGATAGCTTTGCTGCTGGCACATTAGCCTTGTTGCTGATATCAAATAGCTTAAGCATGTCCATGATTTGAGCCTCGGTGCAGCAGTTGGTAAGCCGATTCTTTATTTGGATATTCTCCAAGGCAGTCAGCTCAGGAAAAATTGCCATTTCCTGGGGCAAGTAGGCCAAATGTCTGCGGCGTATATCCACCCAGTCGCTGACTGAAAGTTTGCGGATATTGGTGCTGTTGAATGTGATTTCACCTTGGTAATCAGTGCGCCAGCCATAAAGATAACTGCACAACGACGACTTGCCTGTGCCCGACGCGGCCTCTACAAGATAGTTTTGCCCACGCCGGAATGTAATCTGCGTGAGCCATACCTGCGAGCCGCTTGGCGGTTCGGCCCTAAACACATCGGGCAATACATCGCGGAGTGTGATTGATTCAATTTGCATTGAGGTCGCGTATTAAGGCTGGAAGTATGTATTGGGCTTGCCCCATTATGCGCAGTTCGCCACGCACTTCGCAGGCTGTAGCCCAGGTTTCGAACTGGTAGCCATTGGTTATTTTCATTGCCTTCATCAGCTGGCTCCGGTAGGGGACTTGTGCCCACACCCATACTCGGGCATTTTCGGGGGGATTCATGCCTTCGGCGGCAGCTGGGTAATCGGCGGCATCATAGCTGGTAATCGCCAAGGCATCATCCAAGGCATAGCAATAGAGATTCTCTGGGGCAAACTTATTGATAAGTTTGGCCGCATCGGCAGCTTTGTCGCCCATTGGGAGCATTGCGCGCACCAGCCAATTGTCGAGGTTAATCTTCTTGATGGTTTCGGCATGTCCGCCCGGAGCTGCCCCTATGGCCATGGTGCCTCCCTCGGGGTCGCTGAGAGCCACAATGGCATCCACAGCAAGCTGGGTGGTAAAGGGCAGCCGCTTACGCAACGGCCCAAGTCGGCTGATTGTGTTAGGGCCAAGACCGATAGCCACATAGGCTATCGCTCCAGCCGGCATCTCTTCGAGAGTAGCGGCATCGATTGGAGCTAACTCGCTAAATGGGCAGCCAGCTGTGCCTTTGCCCACAAATTCTGCCGCCCATTCTATCGAGCGGTCGCGAACCTGGATGTGTGCCATCATGGCAGCTGCATTCTGTCCGAAGGGATTGTCGTACTCCTTTGGCACATCCACATAGATTTTGCCAGTAAATGGGGCGGTAAGATAAGCCACGATTGAGGTTCGCGCTGTCAAGGGCTCGATATCCGCATCTGCCACGGCCTTATCTACCAGGTCCGACACTCGTTGGGCCTTACCCAGTGCTATCCATCCTTGATGGGGAGTGGCCAGCACTGTGGTGCCATAAGGGAGTTCCGACGATAGTGTAGAACCAAGAGTTACTATCTTCACTCGGTCAACATCGCCCTGCAGCACTGTTTCGGCCTTGCGTGGAGCTGTGAGAATCAGTTGGCCATCGTATCTGAAAACAAACAGCTGTTGCAAATCCAGGCAATAGCCCATCTCTGCGGCTGATTGCAAGAGAGCCAGAGCCGATGAGTCGGCTCTGGCTAATAGGGTGTTGATGTCGCTTGTGAGGGTGATAGCCCCATCCTGGCTGCCGCAGGCAGCCATTTTCAGCAGTTGGTCGAGATCGACCTGTGCCACCATTGTGGCCGAGGCTGGAATCGTGTCGAGCAGGCTGCGTTGGCGAGGCCCCTTGCACCCAGTCAATGCCACTGCCGCAACGACAGTGAGCATCAAGCGCATCAGTGATTTGAAATTCATTTCTGAGGGTTAGTGCATCTGAGATGCCACGAATTTGAAGATATTGTCGAGCAACAGACCTTCGGTCTCGGTCTCGCTTAGCGAGAAGGTTGTCTTGTCAGGATAGGAAACGGATGTCAAGTTGATTCCGAATGGGAATGACATAAGGCTTGAGAAGGCATTATAGCGAGGAAGGTCGATGATAAAACCGCCCCAAGAACCCTTAAGAGGGGTAGTATCGATTTTGCAACCGCCATCAGTGGTGATAGGGCCAAGAGCAGCCACAAAGTCATTGCCAATGGCTTGAATGTTGACAGTGCCACCTTGCGGAATCTTGATTGAAAGCTTGCCATCAGTGTAAGATGTCTCGATGGTCTTAGCGCGGTAGCCCGAAAGGCCCATTTTTTGATAATCTGCAGCCATGCTGCTCATGTGTTCGTTCTGGATGTCAACGAAGCTCTTCACCATCTCTACATAGTGCTGGGCCATCCCTTCCTTCATTTCAGCAGCTAAGACTGCTGTGCAGCCTTCGGGTGAAGTGAGGGCCTTCATGCCGTCGATTGGACCTGCAGCGAACATCACGCTGCCATCAAGATTGTTGAGCACTGCTCCGATGGCTTCGATAGTTTGGGCATCCAGGCCGAATGCGCTGGGACCACCCATCTCGTTGATCATGCTCTTGAGTAATTGGCTGTAATCCTGACCACCAGGCACAGCGCCGATAAATAGCATGATGTCCTTGTCGTTGGCATATTTGAGCAGGTCGAGGTTGACCTCTGCGCCCTTGATTTTGCTTTCGAGCTGCTTGCCGTCCTTGGTGAGCACTTGGGTTTGGCCTGAGAGCTTCACGCCGTCGAGCGACGCCTGAATCGTTAGATAAGCAGTGGCCAGTTGCTCAGGATCGTACATCATTGAGAACTGCTTGAAATCAAAAGGACTCTGCGTATCGTATTTGTTCATTACCTCCTTAATTCCGCCATAGCTCAGGAGGAAATTGAAAGTGCTCCCAGCCTCCAGGGCTTTTTTCTGCCAGCTTTGCAGCGGAGCCTTTGATACACGGTCCTTAAGGGTGATAATATCGTTGACGTTGACGCGCTTGTTGGCCGAGAACATGAGGGTGGCAACATTGTTGTTGATAAAGATAGCGCCGGGAGCGTCAAAGTCGTAGATTGTATAGCCTTTTTCTTCCGACTCCTTCATGGTGCCATAGCTGATTGACTCAATGTAAGCCTTGAAATTCTTTTGGTTGGTTATCTTGAATGTAAGGGTGATTTCAAGATTTGAAGATACAGCCAAAACCATGCGGTTGAGGTCAGCTCCCTGGATGGCAAGCACCTTTTGATAAGCTTCACGGTCGCGAGCGCTGGGCACAAGCTGTGACATCAAGGTCTGGAGCGATGATGAAAGCTGGATGCCATTCTTGTCAAGGGTGCAGCCCGCATTGTCGATAATTGTCTGGGCGTTGCCCGTGACTACCACCAGGTCGTCGCTGCTTGAATATTGGTATAGGTCGCTTCCGCCTGAGCAACTGTAGAAAGGCAGCAAAGCCATGCATGCTAACAGCAAGGCCAGCATCTTTGAGGTGAGTACTTGTTTCATAGTCAAAACGTGTTATAGGGTTTTTGTGTTTTAGTGTTTTTGTGATTCGGTGGCCTTTGTATCCATAGAACACTTAACCACTAAATCACTATTTTGGGTACAAAGTTAATACAAAGTTTCCAAATAAAATGTTCAAATGAAAACTTTTTTGTAATTTTGCGTTTTAATTTAGATAAAACTGTTGATTCACTCACAGCTGAATCACACAACACTGAACCACTATAACACAAACTAATGGCATTTAATAGTAACTTTTTCAACCATATGCCTCCCGTGACCAAGAATCTGCTCATAATAAATGTGCTGATTTACTTGGTGATGATGATAATCCCAGGTCAGAAGGCGGCAATGATTGAGCATTATGGCGCATTGCACTATTTTACCTCGCCCGACTTCAACTTTGCTCAGTTAGGCACCTATATGTTTCTGCATGGCGGTTTCCAACATCTATTCTTCAATATGTTTGCATTGCTGATGTTCGGCCCGCAGATTGAGTGGGCTTTGGGCAGCAAGCGATTCCTGTTCTATTATATTTCTTGCGGCCTTGGTGCAGCTTTGGTGCAGGAGGGAGTGTTCGCCATAATGATTAATAATTATCACAGCATTTTCACTTCGCAGGAAATTCACATCATATCTCAGGGTTATTACCCATCAACCATGGATATGGTGCTGGTACCAAAGGCTCAGTCGCTGTATGCACTTGTGAATACGCCCACAGTCGGTGCCTCGGGTGCCATATATGGTATTCTGTTGGCATTCGGAATGTTGTTCCCCAACCAAGAGCTAATGCTTATTATCCCTCCAATGCCCGTAAAGGCCAAATGGCTGGTAATAGGGTATGGAGTGCTTGAACTGGTGCTTGGATTCACTGGCCGCACCGATGGCGTGGCTCACTTCTGCCACCTTGGCGGTATGTTGGCTGGCATCTTGATTATCCTATATTGGAAGAAGCATGGCACATTCCGAGGCTACTGGTGATATTAGGTTTAAGGATTAAAATTATTTTAGGTGACGAATTACGAATTAAAGCATTATATATGGGGCGATGCTGTGGCTAAGCTGATTACGATCAACACTGCTGTGTGGATTATAATCAGCATTGGCATGATAGCCATCCCAGCATCGGGCCATAACTTTTGGGTTGGCCTATTTGCTCTGCCGTCAGCTGTCGCAGATTTGCCATTGAGATTCTGGACGGTGATCACATATATGTTCTCACAAGCCGATTTCCTGCATCTGTTGGTGAATATGATGTGGCTCTTGCTCTTCGGGCGTCTCATGCTGCAGATGCTTGGCGAGCGGCGCCTATGGTGGCTCTACATTGGATCGGGCCTTGCTGGTGCTGCAGGCTTTGTAATTAGCAATATAGTCAATCCTGGGCCATATCCCTATATGCTTGGGGCCTCGTGCGCAGTAATCGGGGTGATCGGCTGCGCGGCTATGATGCTGCCCAAGCTCGGAGTGCAATTGCTCTTCCTTGGCAATGTGAAAATTGTATGGATTGCAGTGATGGCGATTGTGCTGTTTGTGGTACTTGAGCCTTCAGGATATGTAAGCATCGCACATGCGGCAGGTCTGGCCTATGGCGTGGGGTATGCCTATTTGCGCCGTTCGGGCTTTGCTTGGCGCTGGCGCTTGCAGCAGGCTTGGAACCGACGCGTGCATCACAAAAAGGACACTCACCGATATTCTATGCCAAAAAGCGATAACGGAGGCAATGACGAGGCTCAACTTGACCGCCTCCTCGACAAGGTGCACCGCAGCGGCTATCAATCCCTTTCGCCTCGCGAGCGACAGAAACTCTTCGAACTCTCACAAAAAATCAAGAAATGAGCAAGAAGCCCGACATAGACTTAGAGTTGAGCGGATTCAGCATCGACACTCCTGCGCCCGAAGCGCGCGAGGTAGGCTTGAGGCCTGTGCGTCAGCTTACCGAGGAGTACGATGATAGGCCTAATCGCCCGAGTGGCTATCAGCCTAAGCCCCAGCGGTCGCTTACGCATAATGTGCTGCGCCATGTGGCTAATGTGGCAATGCTGGTGCTCAACTGCCTTGCTGCAGTCGGCTTGGTGTTCACGGCATATTGCGGCCATATTGCCCCTACTGAGTGGGCTCCGGCAGTGGTGGTGGCTATGACACTTCCAGCCTTCCTGCTGGGGATGACCGCGCTCTTTATTGTTGACTTGATATGGTGGCGCCGCACAGCTTGGGTAGCTGGCGTGGCTCTGCTGTGCTGTGTGGGTCAGATTCATGAGTTCTCGCCCCTGAATCTGCCGCATCTCCACATGAGTGCTTCTACACGCGAAAAATCATTTACTCTGCTTACCTACAATGTATTTGGGATGAATGATTTCCAGGGCCACGATGGCGATTACAACCGCCAAATCCAATATGTGCTCGATAAGAGCCCCGATGTAGTGTGCATTCAGGAGGCATGGTTCTTAGCACCAACTCCCAAGAATAAGCTGAATCAATATCAGCTCGATGCAATGCATGAGATGTATCCCTATGTGTTTACTCAAGGCAAGAATTTTGCAATCCTATCGAAGTTTCCTGCTAAGCCAATTAATTTGGATTTTCCGGCCAATGAGTTCCGAAGCGGTGATATGGCAGCTTGGCGCTTGGATATCAAGGGCCAAGTGGTAAATATCTTTTCAGTGCATCTGCGGTCGCTGGCTCTTACCGTTGATGACAAGGCGGCTTATCAGGATATTGTGAAATTAGATAGCATAAATAAAAAGGACTTGGCTGAGGCCAAGAATGCCATTCTGCCCAAGTTATGCGATGCGGGAGTGGAGCGCGAGGGTCAAATACGCTATCTGCAGAAATATCTCAACCGCTATGGAGGCAAGAATGCCATAATCTGTGGTGATTTCAATGACCCGGTCAATTGCTATGGCCTTTATCTTTTGGAAAAAGAGAGCCACATGAAGCAGGCCTACGAGCACGCAGGCTTCGGGCCCATGATTACCTATAATGCCAACGACCTTTATTTCCGCATCGACCATGTGCTATACCGAGGGAATCTGCAGCCATGGTCCATCTCCCGAGGCCGCACCAAGGCCAGCGACCACTACCCCATACTCACCACCTTCGTCTTAAATGACAAATGACAAATGACAAATGACAAATGACAAATGACAAATTACAAATTACAAATTACAAATTACAAATGACAAATTACAAATGGGCTGTCGCACAAAGCTATGCGACAGCCCATTTGTAATTTGTAATTTGTCATTTGTCACTTAATTGTCGAGCAGGTCAACTTCCAGGGGCTCGTTGATGATTTCGTGCCAGGGGAGGCCTTGCACTGCCAGTTCGGCCAGGAATGGGTCTGGATCGAACTCTTCCACATTGTGCACGCCTGGCTTGCGCCACTTTCCTTGCAGGAACATCATGGCACCCACCATGGCCGGCACGCCTGTGGTGTAGCTCACGGCTTGCATACCTGTCTCCTTGTATGCCTCTTGGTGGCTGCAATTATTATATATGTAATATGTGAGAGGCTTGCCATCCTTGCCGATGCCTGAGATGCGGCAGCCAATCGAGGTTTCGCCAGTATAATTCTCACCAAGATCTTGCGGATTTGGCAGAACTGCCTTGAGGAATTGCAGAGGCACAATCTTCACGCCATTGTAGTCAACCTCGTCGATGCGAGCCATGCCGATATCCTGGATTACGCGCAGGTGAGTCAGATACTCCTGGCCAAAGGTCATCCAGAAGCGAGCGCGCTTGATGGTAGGGTAGTTCTGCACCAGGCTCTCCAGCTCCTCATGATAGAGCAGGTAGCTGTCGCGCGGGCCGATGTTGGGGTAGGTCAGGTCCATGTGCACCTCCAGTGGCTTGGTGGTGATCCATTTGCCATTCTTATAGTAGCGCCCATTTTGGGTGATTTCGCGAATATTGATTTCGGGATTGAAGTTGGTGGCGAATGCCTTGCCATGGTTGCCAGCATTGCAGTCAACTATGTCGAGATATTCCATCTCCTTGAAATAATGCTTGGCTGCATAGGCAGTGAACACTCCGCTTACGCCCGGGTCAAAGCCGCAGCCGAGGATAGCGGTAAGGCCAGCTTTCTCGAAACGCTCGCGGTAGGCCCATTGCCATGAATACTCAAAGTGAGCCACATCCTTAGGCTCGTAGTTGGCTGTATCCAGATAGTTGACTCCGCACTCCAGGCAGGCGTCCATGATAGTAAGGTCCTGATAGGGGAGAGCCACATTGATCACCAAGTCGGGCTTATGGCGCTTGAAAAGAGCCACCAATTCTGGCACATTGTCAGCATCCACTTGGTCGGTAGTTACGTTGGGGGCATTGAGCACTTTTGCCAAGGCATCGCATTTGGCGCGGTTGCGCGATGCGATTACAATTTCATTGAAGATTTGCGGGTTTTGGGCGCATTTGTGGGCAACCACAGTGCCTACGCCGCCGCATCCGATGATGATGACTTTGTTCATTATTTTATTTTTGTAATTGATTATTTGTCATTTGTAATTTGCAATTTGTCACTTTTCATTTGCCACTTGCAATTTGTCATTTTTCCTCCGGTCCACCATCACTGCGATGAAGGTGACTATGCCAAGCACGATTAGCAGCACGGTGTTGCAGCCGAGCACCAGGTTGGCAAAAGCCGAGGCATCTACTGCGCCGATGCTGTAAATGCTCAGAGCGAAGATGCAAGCCCACTGCCAGGGGCCGATGCCCCCATTGCTGGGGACGCCCATCGCTACGCTCGTAAGCACAAAGGTGAGCAGCGGTGCCACCAATCCATGCTGGGCAAACGCCTCGCGCGTGAATGGGAAGGCTTGGAATGCAACCACCATTTGGGTGAAATAGCAGGTCCAGAGACAGAAGGTGAAGAATAGCCAGCGACCCTTGTGGGGCATTGTGGCTATTGAGGAAAAGCCCTTCCATAGGCCGCGCACGAATTTCTGCGCCTTGGCAAATATGCTGCCAGGGGTAGAGCGGCGTGTCAGGAACCACCATGCAAAAGCCAGACACAGAGCTATAACCAGCCAAAGCCAAGGCGAAGTGACTGCATTCACGGCTTGCTCATACAGGGCTTCATTCTGGCCCAAATAGGCAGCTATGTGTTGGTAAGCAACCAAGCATGTGAATACCAATATCAGGAACACAACCACGGTATCGCTCAGTCGCTCAGCCACCATCGACCCGAACACAGTGGCAAATGGAGCCTTCTGCCGCTGAGCCACATAGCCAGTGCGCCAAAATTCGCCCAAGCGCGGGAAGATAAGATTGATGGCATAGGTGCCAAAGATACTGTACACCAAAATATGCCGAGGCACCCGATAGCCCAATGCGTCGAGCTGTATGCCCCATCGCCAAGCACGGAAAAAATTGCTGAAGAAGCTCAAGCCCAGTCCGAAGCCTATCCACCAGAAATTGCATTGGTCGTGGATGATGGCTATCATCTCATTGAAATCGATGCTATGGAACATCGGCCAGCACAATCCCACGGTCACGCCCAGCGGGATGACGAATTTCATCACCTGGCCCAACCATGAGGCGCGTTTTTTACCTGATTGTTGCTCTTGTTGCTCCATTGTCTTGTCGCTTGCAGCTTCCATATTGCTGGGAGGGGGATTAACTGTTTACTAACATCATCAGCGGTGCCAGCATTAGGCAGGTGACGATGGTGATCATAATCCACCATTCGGTGGTATGGGAGAGGCGGCGCGCTCCCTCATAATTCTGATTGTGCCAGCGCTGGCGGGTATAAAAGCCCGTTACGATTGGCACAATCCCCACTGGATTGCAGCATAGCAGGGTCATGATGATTGACCATGCAAAGTAGGTCGGCGGGCATTTGGGCTGCTCGCGGCTATCCCGCGACCAATGCGACCACTGAGAGTGCTCCGAGCTCTCAGAGAACTCAGATTTCTTGTCGATGCGCCGCAGTTGGTCGTCGTAGAGGGCGCCTTCCTGCTTTGGCTTTTCCTCGTTCTCCACTACGTCAACTGTCACCTTCTCTTCCATGTCACCCACATGCTCGGTGATGGTTTCGTGCACCTCGGTTTCTTGCTTGGTTGAGGCAAAGAGCGAGGCAGTGGCTGCAGCCTCGCCTGCTTTTGTCCAGTTGACAAGGCCGTCGTACCATACGGGGGTGTCAGCCGTCATGCGGCTTAGAGGCAGCTCTTCGAGGGAATAAGGCCCCTCCTGCTTGCCATCGAGATGGATCCAAATTTTCATCAGAAGAATTTTGTTTCTTCGCCCAGGATGTCACTGAGCAGGTTATTGGCAAGTCGGCTGGCGCCGATGCGGAAATATTCGTTGGTGAGCCACTTCTCACCAAGTATCTCTTTTACGAGAGTGTAATATTTTACAGCATCCTCAGTCACGCTGATGCCGCCGGCGGCTTTGAATCCAATCATGGTGCCAGTCTTCTCGAAGTATTCCTTGATGCAAAGGCACATCACATAGGCGGCTTCAAGGCTTGCGCCGGGATAGCCCTTGCCCGTGGATGTTTTCAGAAAGTCGGCTCCGCTGTATATCGACAGGATTGAAGCATCGCGCACATTCTTGGCGCTCTTCAGCGCACCAGTCTCAAGTATCACTTTGAGGCGTGCGTCGCACCAGGCTGCTTTTTGCTCGGCTATCTCGTCGCATACTTCTTCATAGTCGCCATCAAGATAATTTCCTACGGGGAACACGATGTCGATTTCATCGGCTCCGCCATCTACTGCCAGGCTGGTTTCAGCTATCTTGGTTTCTATGAACGATTGGCCCGTTGGGAAGCATCCGCTGACGCAGGCCACACCCACGCGGCTGACATCCAGCACTGTGCGCACCACTTGGGCAAAGTTGGGAAATACGCAGATGGCTGCCACGTTAGGCAGGTCGGGGTGCTCGTCGTCAAAAGCGTTGACACGATCCACGAAGTCGGCCACCGAGCGTGGCGAGTCGGTGGTGTTGAGGGTGGTAAGGTCGATACAGTTGAAGATTGTGCGATAGACCTCTTGGTTCATGTTTTCATGGGCCTTTTCACAGATTTTGTGTACTGCTGCGGCCACTTCGGCATCGTCAGTTGTAACGTGGCTTTGAGCCAGGGTGTCACGGTATTTGTCAGACATTTCTATATAAATTTTTAATATTTCTCGGGAAAGCGGGAAACCGGTTAATCGAAACTCAAACGCGTAAACTTTTCATTATTTGAAACGTTCGGCATCGCGAAGCCGTTTCTTTTCGAGGTTGCGCGTCAAGGCGTCGGTCATGTCGATGCCGCACTGGTTGGCCAGTGCAAGCGTCACCCACATCACATCGGCCAGTTCGTCGGCCAGGTTGAGATTGTCGCCAGGCTTGGCTCGCTGGTCGCCGTAGAGGCGCGCCATAGCGCGAGCCACCTCGCCCGTCTCTTCGGCGAGAATGGCAGTGTTGGTGAGAGGCGAGAAATAGCCTCCGCCTACGGTGCAGATCCACTGATCCACCATTTTTTGAGCCTCTTTTATTGTAATAACGTCGTCCATAAGCCTACGGTTGGGTTAATTTCTACAAAATTACATAAAACTTTTCAATTAACATACATATAAATCCATTTTTCTTTCGTAACTTTGTACCCAGAAATAGTGATTTAGTGTTTTAGCGACTCAGTGAGAGGGAAAACTGATTATTAAAGCACTATTTCACTGAAACACTGAAACACTGAAACGTTACATGGAACTGACACCACTGACCGCAATTAGCGCCATCGATGGCCGCTACCGCAGCAAATGCGAGAAACTCGACGAGTACTTCTCAGAGTATGCACTCATCAAATATCGCATACGCGTAGAAATCGAATACTTCATTGCACTTACTGAGCTGGGCCTTCCCCAGCTGCCTGAGCTTAGCCATATCGACAAGGAGGTGCTACGCGATATCTATCGCTCGTTCACCTTGGAGCAGGCCCAGCGCGTAAAGGACATCGAGGCTGTGACCAATCACGACGTGAAGGCTGTCGAATACTTCATCAAGGAGCAATTCTCGGCCCTTCACCTTTCGGTGGATATCAATGAGTACAAGGAATTCATACATTTCGGCCTTACTTCGCAGGACATCAACAACACTGCTGTGCCCATGATGATGCGCGAGAGCATGATTCATGTGTATCGCCCCAAGATTGTGGAGGTAATCGATGCTTTGGAGGCTCGCGCTGAGGAGTGGAAGGATGTGGCAATGTTGGCTAAGACTCATGGCCAGCCTGCTTCGCCTACTCGTCTGGGCAAGGAGCTGATGGTTTACGTTTACCGCCTGCGCGAGCAATTGGCTGCTCTCGACGCTGTGAAAATCAGTGGTAAATTCGGTGGAGCCACGGGCAATTTCAATGCTCACCATGTGGCCTCCCCCCACATCGAATGGCATGAGTTCGCAAATAAGTTCCTCCAAGAGCGCCTTGGCATCGAGCGTGAGCAGTACACCACGCAGATTAGCAACTACGACAACCTGGCAGCCATCTTCGATGCAATCCGCCGCATCAATACAATTCTGCTCGACCTTGACCGCGACATGTGGCTCTATATTTCGATGGACTACTTCAAGCAGAAAATCAAGGCTGGCGAAGTGGGCTCATCAGCAATGCCGCATAAGGTGAATCCCATCGACTATGAGAATAGCGAGGGTAACCTGGGCATGGCCAATGCTCTGCTGGGTCATTTGGCACAGAAACTGCCCGTAAGCCGTCTCCAGCGCGACCTTACCGATAGCACCGTGCTGCGCAACGTAGGCGTGCCTCTGGGACATGGCATGATCGCTATGGCCAGCACTCTCAAGGGCTTGGGCAAACTCCTGCTCAATCAGGCCGCTATCGACGCTGATCTCGACCGCATGTGGAGCGTAGTGGCCGAGGGCATTCAGACCATCCTTCGCCGCGAAGGCTACCCCAATCCTTACGAGACCCTCAAAGCGCTCACTCGCACCAACACTGCCATAACACCCGAAGCCATTTCCACCTTCATCGACACCCTCGAAGTAACCCCCGAAGTAAAGGCAGAATTACATCAATTATCACCTGAAACCTACACCGGCTATTAAGTTGAATGACAAATGACAAATTGCAAATGACAAACTAATACCATCGCCTATGACAGATAGCGTATTAAGTGAAAAAAGTCTTGAATTTGCTGTTAGGATTGTAAAGCTTCATAATGTCTTGAGAGATGAACGTAAGGAGCGTACAATGTCTAAACAAATTTTAAGAGCAGGAACGAGTATAGGTGCAAACATAGCAGAAGGTGAATTTGCACAGAGCGGAGCGGATTTTATAAATAAATATGCTATTGCGAGAAAAGAAACTAATGAAACCAAATATTGGTTACGTTTGTTGCATAAGTGTAATTATTTAACTGATATTGAATTTAAAAGTCTTTTTCAAGATGTAGTAGAATTACAAAAACTTCTTACCGCTTCTATCCTTACTATGGAAAATAAGAAAAAGAATTAATCCAGTAAAGTATTAGTTTGTAATTTGTAATTTGTAATTTGTAACTTGTAATTTTAAAGAATGCCAGTAAGAAAGTGGCGCATTGAGGACAGCGCCGAATTGTACAACATCATCGGATGGGGACGCAACTATTTCTCCATCAATGACCAGGGCCATGTGATTGTGACCCCGCGCCAAGGTTTTGCCTCAGTTGACCTAAAGGAAGTAATGGACGAGTTGCAGCTGCGCGACATAACCGCTCCGCTGCTCTTGCGATTCCCCGATATTCTCGACAATCGCATCGAGAAAATTACCAATTGCTTCGGACAAGCCACCAAGCAATATGATTACAAGGGCCAAAATTTCCTGATTTATCCCATCAAGGTGAATCAAATGCGTCAAGTGGTGGAGGAAGTGGTAACCTATGGCAAAAAATTCAATATCGGTCTTGAAGCTGGCTCTAAGCCTGAGCTCCATGCTGTGCTTGCCACCAACATCTCAGAAAACTCATTGATTATCTGCAACGGATACAAGGACGAAAGCTATATCGAGCAGGCTCTCTTGGCACAGAAGATGGGCCGCAACATCTATCTGGTGGTAGAGAAAATAAATGAGCTCCAAATTATTGCTGAGGTTGCTCGCAAGATAGGCATTCGCCCCAACATTGGTATTCGCATTAAGCTCTCAAGCTCGGGCTCGGGCAAATGGGCTGAGAGCGGTGGCGACCAGTCGAAATTCGGCCTCAATTCAAGCGAACTCTTCAACGCCATCGACATGCTTAAGCGCCACCAGCTTACCGATTGCCTGAAGCTTATTCATTTCCATATCGGCAGCCAAATCACCAAGATTCGCTTGATAAAGAATGCTCTGCGCGAGGCTTCGCAATTCTATGTGCAGCTCACCAAGATGGGCTTTGATATCGACATGGTTGACGTGGGCGGAGGCCTTGGCGTGGATTATGACGGCACGCGCACCAGCAGCAGCGAAAGCTCGATGAACTACTCAATTCAGGAGTATGCCAACGACGTGGTATCTACCTTTGTAGATGTCTGCGAGAAGAATCAGATCAAGCAGCCAAATATCATCAATGAGAGCGGACGCTCGTTGGCAGCCCATCACTCAATATTGATATTTGAGGTGCTCGAGACCACCTCACTGCCTATCTGGAAAGATAATGAGGAGCTGCCGGCCGATGCCCATGAGCTGGCAAAAGAACTGTATGAAATATGGGACAAACTCAATCAGCCCCGTCTCTTCGAAAGTTGGCACGATGCCCTGCAAATTCGTGATGAAGCCCTCGACCTTTTCTCGCTCGGTATGCTCAGTCTTGAGACGCGCGCCCAAATCGAGAAGCTCTTCTGGAGCGTGGCTCGCGAGGTAGGGGAGATTGCCGCAAGCATGAAGCATCCGCCTGAAGAAATGAAGAAGATTGCCAAGATGATTCCCGACAAGTACTTCTGCAATTTCTCACTCTTCCAGTCGCTGCCTGATAGCTGGGCTATCGACCAGATATTCCCGATTATGCCTATTTCGCGCCTCGACGAGAAGCCAACCAAATTGTGCACCATCCAGGATATCACATGCGATAGCGACGGCAAGATTAGCAATTTCATAACCGCAGGCGATATGCAGGGTTCACTGCCAGTGCACCAAGTAAAGCCTAACGAGCCTTACTATCTCGGAGTATTCCTGGTCGGAGCTTACCAAGAGATTTTGGGTGATATGCACAATCTCTTTGGTGACACCAATACCGTGCATATCCGTGTGCATGAGGAAGATGCCGAAATCGACCAGGTAATCGAGGGCGAAACCGTAGCCGAAGTGTTGGAGTATGTGCAATACAATCCTAAGAAACTGGTGCGCAACGTGGAGACCTGGGTCACCAAGAGCATGAAGGAAGGCAAAATCACTCCCGAAGAGGGCCGTGACTTCCTCTCCACCTACCGCAGCGGCCTATTCGGTTACACCTACCTCGAATAAATTACAAATTACAAATTACAAATTACAAGTGACAAATTACAAATTATTATCCTCAGTGTAGTCATTTGTCACTTGTCATTTGTAATTTGTCACTTGTCACTTGTCACTTGTCACTTGTCATTTGTAATTTATCTGCCAAAGGTATAAGGCATAGCCGGGCATCGAGGTGCCCGCGCTGCAGCGATCTTTGCGCTCGATGATGGCTCGCACCTCATCGGGCGCAATCTTATGGCGCCCTACATCCACGAGCGTGCCTACAATGGCTCGCACCATATTGCGCAGAAATCGGTCGGCAGAGATCTCAAAATACCATATATCCTCGGTTTGCTGTACCCATTGGGCTTTTCGGATATCACAAATATTGGTTTTTACCTGGGTATGGAGCTTGGAAAAGGATGTAAAATCTTGTCGGCCGAGCAAATGCTTGGCAGCTTGGTTCATGGCTTCAAAATCGAGCGGATGCACGGCTCGCCACGTCAGTTCCCAAAAGAAGGGCGACTTGCCTACATACACATAGTAGCGATATGTGCGCTCGGTAGCGTCAAAGCGCGCATGAGCTTCTGGCGCTACGGGCCAAATCTCTTGCACTGCTATGTTCTTGCCAAGCATGGCATTGAGGCGATAGAGCAAATCCTGGGGTAGCAAATCACCGGCATCGAAATGAGCCACCATCATGCGGGCATTCACGCCAGTGTCGGTGCGTCCGGCGCCCGTCACATCAATTGGCTGGTGCAGCAAGCGGCTCAAGGCATCTTGCAAAGCGCCTTGCACCGTGGGTCCTTGGGGCTGTATCTGCCAGCCAAGATACCCCTCGCCTCGGTATGACAATCGCATGAAGTACCGCATAACTTGCCTTTGATTTATCCTGCCGACCCCAGCATCTTTAAGATCCACGTGCTGACGCCTACGTAGATAAGCAACCCCACAATGTCGTTGGAGATTTGTATAAAGGGGCCAGTGGCAAGCGCTGGGTTGATTTTTAGCTTTTCGAGCGTCAGGGGCACTGCCGTGCCAAGAATCGTGGCGAACATCGCCACGCAGAATAGGGAAATGCTTACAGATATAGTGACCCCAAAGTCATGGGGTATGAAGAATAGATTATATAGGAAGACAACCGAGGCAATTACAGTGGCATTAAGCAAACCCACTCGCACCTCCTTGCCAAGTTGGCGAGCAAAATTCTTTACATCGAGTGTGCCATTGGCCAAGCTTTGCACCACGATGGCGCTTGCCTGTACGCCGATGTTGCCGCCTGTGCCGCCAATGATGGGAATAAAGAGAGCCAGGGCGGTGACGGCCTGGAGCTGCACCTCAAATCCCGACAGAATCAACGATGCTAAAATGCCAGAGCCGATGCCTATCAATAGCCAAGGGATGCGGGCCTTGCACTGGGCAAACACTGAGTCCTCGGCATCTACGTCGCTCGAGATACCAGATGCCAACTGGTAGTCGCGCTCGCTCGATTCACGCACTTGGTCCATCACGTCATCTACGGTGATTCGGCCCAACAGGCGTCCGATGCTATCAACCACAGGCATTGCCACAAGGTCGTATTTCTCGAAATCGAGGGCTACTTCGTCGATTGGCGTGTCAGCTTTCACGCTTACGGGGTCATCCTCCATCACATGTTTGATTTTGCTCACCGAGGGATGGGTGATAAGCTCCTTCAGGGGAAGCACGCCCTTGAGCTTGCCATCGTCGTCAATCACATATACATTGTAGATTTCGTCCATGTCCTCGGCCTGGAGGCGCATCTGCTTGATGCATTCAGGCATCGACCAGTTCTCATTGACCACAATCATCTCGGTGCCCATCAGACCGCCTGCCGTGTCTTCGTCGTATTTCAGCAGGTCGATGATGTCGCCAGCCTGTTCCACATCGTCGATGTGGCTTAGAATCTCATCGCGGTCGTCTTCGTCGAGCTGTTGGATCAGGTCCACAGCATCGTCGGTGTCGAGGTGGTCGATTTGCTTGGCGATTTCCTCAGCTGGCATGTGGCTGAGGAGCTTCATTCGGTCGTCCTCGTCGAGTTCCATCAGCACATCGGCTGCTGTCTCTTCGTCGAGGAGCTTATATAGGTATTCAGCTTCTTCGAGTTCGAGGTCCTGATATAGCTCGGCAATGTCGGCGGGGTGGAGCTCGGCCAATTCTTCGCGGGCAGCCTTCTCGTCGTTAGCGCGAATTATGTCGCGGATCTTATCGAGATATTCTTCGCTGTATTCTTTCATTGCCGTAGTTGTGAGATCAGGTTAGTAAGCTCGTAAAATTGTTCATTGCTAAGTTGTTCTGGTCGCATGGTGAGCAATTGAGAGTCGGGGAGCACTATGCCGGGAGGGAGCAGAGGCTTTATGCTGCTGCGCAACATCTTTCGCCGTTGGCCAAAGGTGGTTTTTACCACCGTTCGGAACAGGCGCTCGTCGCAGGGGAGAGCTATGACATCATTGCGCACCATCTTGATTACACCGGATTTAACCTTCGGTGGCGGATTAAACACATTCTCATCCACCGTGAAGAGATACTCCACGTTGTACCAAGCTTGGAGCAACACGCTGAGTATGCCGCGAGTCTTCGACCCCTCCTTGGCAGCGAGGCGCTGTGCCACCTCGCGCTGCAGCATCCCGTTGCAGCAAGGTATTTGGTCTTTATAATCGAGGACCTTGAAGAAGATTTGGCTGCTGATATTATAAGGATAATTGCCAATCACGCAAAATTTCTCCTCCCCAAAAATCTTTTTCAAATCCATCTCCAAAAAATCCCCCTCAATAATCTTAGAGCCCAGCGGGCTCAATGAAGCTTCCCCTTGATTATCCGGGCATGAGCCCAGCGGGCTCGATGAAGCTTCCCCTTGATTATCCGGGCATGCGCCCAGCGGGTTCGATGAAGCTTCCCCTTGATTATCCGGGCATGAGCCCAGCGGGCTCAACAAGGTAACCCCCGGTGAAACCGGGGGTAAAGCCCCATCCTCCCCCTTATTTTCCCTCTTTGGGGCCAAAGGCCCCAAAGAGGGAAAATTCCTTTGCAGATAATCGACGCTTTCAGCGTCGATTTCCACTACGGTGAGGTCATGCCCCTTTTCCAGAAGCCAGCGAGTAAGCACGCCCATGCCGGGGCCCACCTCCAGCACCGGCAAATTGCGCCAATCGTCGAGGGTTGCCGCGATGCGCTCAGCCACACGCTGATCCGTCAGGAAATGCTGCCCAAGGGCTTTCTTTGGTCTTACTTCTGGCATAACTCACATATTTTTCTGCAAAGTTACAAATTACTTTTCAGTTTTTGAAAAGAAATCACTAACTTTGCCAAAAATAAACTTTAGCAACCAGCGCTAACGCTCTGGGCACAGCAGCCTCCGATCCAATCCTATGGCCAGCACTTCCCGCTGATGGTGATGCCCCCATGGCCACCGCCCATAGTGATGGCCTCCTGTGGCACCCCCGCTGATGGTGATGCCCCCATGGTCACCGCCCATAGTGATGGCCTGCTGGGGCGCCCCCGCTGATGGTGATGCCCCCATGGCCACCGCCCATAGTGATGGCCTCCTGGGGCGCCCCCGCTGATGATGATGCCCCCATGGCCACCGCCCGTCACCCCGGTAGGGGAGCGAACTCAGTGCTTTACCACTGAAAAAAGGCGGCTATATATGCCTCGGAGGCTGGCGTGCCCAGCGCGTCCGCGCTGGTTGCCACAAATAAATTTTAATCCCTGAAAAAATGAACAAAGAGCAAACCATTGCCGCCGGTTACGGCCTCCATCCCACCAAGCATAATATGCATCGCCGCCTCTATGGCCATGACTACAGCGAGCCAGGCAAATATCTCATCACAATCGTCACCAATCCTCGCCGGCCCCTCTTCGGCGAGCTGATCACTGATCCAATAGCCATCCACCGCTCCCAATTAGGAAAAATCATAGCCAGCCAGGAAATCCAAAAGATATCCCAAATCTATCCCATGATCGAGATAATCCGTCTCTGCATCATGCCCGATCACATGCATATGATCATTGAGGTAAAAGATACTATAATCAATGCCCAAACCCAGAAAAAGAAGCATCTTGGCCATGTGGTAGCTGGCTTCAAGGCTGGCTGCAGCAAAGCCTATTGGGGAATACAAGGTGCAAAGAGCCAAGGAATCTTCCAAGAAGGATATAACGACAATGTGCTCAGAAATAATGCACAATTCCATTCATGGATTAATTACATTGAAGATAACCCAAGGAGATTAGCACAAAAGCGCTTACACCCCGAGATGTTTAATACCATTTACAATATCCATATGGCAGGAAAGGGATGCCAGATGATAGGGAATGCCTATCTGCTTGATGTGCCAGAAAAGATGGCTGTAATTGTCCATGGCAAAGATTCCGATGAGGATTTCGATCGGGCTTTGCATGCTTGGCTGGAATGTGGCCGAAGAGGCGGTGTAATTGTGGGCGCTTTTATTTCCCGAAGAGAAAAAATAGTGAAAAATGCGGCTCAAGCCGAGGGCTCGCGTGTGATTCATCTCTGTAAGGATGGCTTCCCTCCGCTTTATAAGCCAGTGGGGAAAGATTTTGATGCTTGTGCTGAGGGCGCATTGCTTCAGCTTAGCCCACATCCCGAATATTTCTATGACAAATCTGATATCAAACGCGGGCAGTGCCTGGATTTAAATGATTGGGCCCAGGCTATAGCCTCAATGCTTACAACCCCGCGCCCTACAAGCCTCTTAAAAAGGCATGGCAACCAGCGCTGACGCGCCGGGCACGCTAACCTCCGAGGCCAAGCTTTAATCTAAAAAGGCATGGCAATCAGCGCTGACGCGCCGGGCACCCCAGCCGCCGAAGCCAAGCTTTAATCTAAAAAGGCATGGCAACCAGCGCTGACGCGCCGGGCACACCAGCCGCCGATACACCAGCCGCCGATACACCAGCCGCCGATACGCCAGCC
>JAJBUG010000055.1:31533-94990 GCA_020860515.1 Bacteroidales bacterium
CCAGCCGCCGATACGCCAGCCACCGAGGATAATTTTCGTTTTTGAATAGGAAAATTTATCTCGGAGGCTTGTGTGCCCAGTGCGTTAGCGCTGGTTGCCATGCCTTTATTTTCCAAAAATAGCAAATCCTTTGATATCTTGCCTTTTTAGATAGTGACGCCGAGGTGGCGGTCGCGGATGTAGCGGATTACGGCATCCTCGGTGTTGGAGCCGATTACTTCATCTACGATGGCCCGCACCTGAGGGTGGGCATTGGCAGTAGCCACGCTGTGGTCGGCGGCTTGAAGCATGGTAATATCGTTGAGGTTGTCGCCGAAGGCGATGACCTCATCGGCTTTCAGCATCCGCTTCAGTCGCATCAGCCCTGCCGCCTTGCTTACACCGGGAGCAAAAATCTCCAGCAATGCCAGCTTCGGATGATAGGTATCAGGGTACCATGACACATAGCAATCCGTATCCCTCTTTATGCGCTCCGCCGTGACCCGAATCAACTCCGGATCTCCCATGGCAAAGAAAAGCACTACCTGCACTTCGCCATCAGCCGGAAGCGGCTCGTGGAGCACGAATCTCTTGAGGTCGCTCACCTCGCGGTCATGCACAAAATTGGCCTCGATATCATTGAGCTGAGGCGATTCATGATAAACCACCAGCTGATTGCTGCCGAAAGGCAGAGTATAGACAAAAGGCGTGACCCCCTTCTCGCGGCATATACTTACAATCTTGCGCACCGAAGCCGGGTGATGATAAATCACCTGCTCATAGGCTCGCTTTATGGGATTCCATATCGCCGCGCCAGTCATCACTACCCCGGGGATGCGAGGCTCAGCCTCAGCCATTATGCCCTCCACGGTGGCCGGGGTGCGAGCTGTTACATAGGTGATATTGGCCCCGCGCTGTTGCAGGGCTTTGAACACGCGAGCAGTGTGATGACTCAGGCGAGCGTTTTCGCCAAGCAGCGTGCCATCGAGGTCAGTTGCATACAGGGTCATAGATGCGACGATTGATTTTGTTAAGCTCCATCCATATCATTGCGACTGATACGCCCACAGCGAATATGTCACTAACCGGGAACGACAGCCATACACCATCAATTCCCCAGAAAGAGGGCAGGATGTAGAGCAGAGGATACATAAATATTATTTGCCGGGCAAGGCTGAGAATAATGCTCTCGGTAGCTTTGCCAATCGACTGGAAAAAGCCAGTGGTGGTAATGGGGAAGCCTACCGCCCAGAACATCCACAGGCTGTGGTAAAGACCATTTACCGTAACATCGGTCAGTCCAGGGTCGCTGGTAAAGCAGCGCGCTATCAACTGCGGCCACAACAGCCCGAAGAAACACCCAGCGGCGCAAATCACAGTGGCCCAGATTGTGGCCAAATAATAGGCCCCCTTGAGGCGCGTCACATTCCCTGCGCCATAATTGTAGCCGATTATAGGCTGCTGACCTTGATTCAGGCCCACCACGATGCTGGTAAGGAGCGAGGTATAGGTGACAAAAATTCCGCAAGCCCCCACGTCAATATCGCTGCCGTACTCCACCAGGCTTGTATTGACCTTCATGGTAATAAAGCAGCTGGCAGCATTCACCACCGACGGCGCTATGCCCAGGGCCATGATGTTGCCAATCAGGTTCCAATCCAGTCCGTAGATGCCTCGGCGGAAGTGCACTATGCTGCTCTTTTTGCAGAAGTGCCACATCACATATGCTGCCCCGATGTACATCGAGATGGTGCTGGCGATTGCAGCGCCCTTGATGCCGAGGTCAAGCCAAAAGATAAAGATTGGGTCAAGCACCACATTTAGGATTGCCCCGAGCATGTTGGTCACCAGTGCCTTCATCGGATAGCCGCTGGCGCGCATGATATTGTTGAAGCTGAAGCACAGGTTAGTGGCCACCAAGCCTGGCAGCATCCATATCATATAGTCGTGAGCATAAGGCAATGTGGTGGCGCTTGCGCCGAACGCCATCAGAATGGGGTCAAGCCATACCCCAAAGCATAGTGTGTAGAGAGTGCCGATTACCAGGGTCAGCACCAGCGAATTGCCAAGCACTCGCTCGGCACGCTCCTTGTCCTTGGCTCCCAGCAGGATGCTGGTGCGCGCGCTGGCGCCCACGCCAATTAGCACCCCCATGGCTGCCGACAGGTTCATCACCGGGAAAGTGACAGCAAGGCCCGAGATTGCCTCGGGCCCAGCTCCTTGACCTATGTATATGCGGTCGACCACATTGTAGAATGCCCAAATCAACATTCCTGCCACCGAAGGCACGCTATAATGCCATAGCAGCCGTCCGATGGGCTTAGTGGCCAAATCATTTATTGCCATAAAATTACAAATTGCAAATTACAAATTACAAATCAATGCATTAGTTTGTCATTTGTCATTTGTCATTTGTCATTTTTCTGATTGGGCTTTTGCGCGTTCGGCGTACTTTTTGAGGTTGATTCTGCGCTCAGCCAGCTGCTGCATATAATTGGGGTATTCATCCATAATCTGCTTGTAGCAGTGGTATTCGTCGTCGAAATGTCCCTGTTCGCGCAGGATGTTAGCCTCCTTGATCAGGATGAAAGGTGCAATCTCGGGATTGTTGTCAGCTGCGCTGTATGCGTCCTTGAAACTGCTGAGAGCCTTGTCGAGGTCGCCAAGGTTGGCATAGCAGTCGCCCATCAGGCTGTAGCGGCCAGCCTCGATGATATTGCTTTTGCTGCTGCCAGCATCCTTGAGCTGGTCGAGAGCTTGCTGATATTCGCCTTTGCGGTAAAGGATGATAGCTGCGTTCAGGCCAGCGCGGTTGCCGCTCTTGTAGCCCATCTTGGCAGCCTTTTGATAATAGTCAAGAGCAAGGGAATCGTTGATTTCGGTATCTGCGAGGGCTACTGCCTCGTCGGCGCGGCGAGCGCCATTCATTGCAATGAAATACCAGATTAGACCGGCAGCGCACAATGCTGCCACTACAATGCTGCAGGCGATAAGTCTGCGCTTGTGAACCTTAAGCTTGGCCATAAGGTCCTGTTCCTGAACAGTTGCCTCGGCCTGAGCTTCGAGATGTGGTTTCTTAGTTGCCATTCTTTATGATAATGTATTGTTTTTGATTTCTTAATCCGTGGCGATTTTTTTTCTAAGGTGCAAAGATACAAATATTTTTCGATATGATGAAAAAAAACATCAATATTCGTGAAAAACCTCCAAATCTTTAAGCCTTGACTGCGGCTTTGCGCCTGCCCTGATTGGCAAATACCGCAAAGGCGAGCACCACTGCGTAGCCAAGCAGAGGCACGATGAATGCTGCCGACATGCCCATCGAGTCGGCTGCCCAGCCCATCAGCAGGGTGCCTATGGCTCCGCCAATTGGGGTCATCATCAAGAATGAGGCTGCCCGCTTGGTGTAATGGCCCACATCATGCAGAGCCATCGCAAACATGGTGGGGAACATGATGGCCTCGAAGGCATACACGGCAAAAAGTGAAATTTTCGACACGATGCCTACGTTGCACACAATCAGGAAGGTGCAAATCACCGTCATCACCCCGCACACTAACAGCACCTTGGAAGCTGCCACAAAACTCATGATTACCGAGCCAATCACGCGTGCGCACATAAATAGCAACAGCGCGCCCACCGACAGCAGCAGCGAAGCCTGCAAGGGGGTGAGCCAGCCATCGTCTGTCACATAATTGATAAAGAAACTATTGATAGAAATCTCAGATATTTCATAACACAGCAGCGCTATCAGTCCAAATACGAACGTGCGATGCTGCCACAGCCCTTTCATGCTCCCTTGCTCTTGGCTTTCGGCATCAACCTTCTTGATTTCCGGCAGCTGCACGCGTGAGAAAACAAAAGCCACAATCAGCACAATCACGCCCATCACTGCATAGGGCAGAGCCACTTGAGCCTTGTTGGGGTCGGAGAAAAGCAGCCAGCCGCCAATCATGGGAGCCAGGAAGCACCCAAGTCCGTTGAAGGATTGCGAGAGATTCAATCGGCTGGTAGCTGTGTTTGGCGCGCCCAGCTCGGTGACGTAGGGGTTGGCAGCAGTCTCCAAGAATACCAAGCCGCTGCCGATTACAAACAGAGCCCCCAGAAAGAAATAGAAAGTCATTGCAGCCTCGGCCGGAATGAAGAGCAACGCTCCGATGCCGAACAGCAGCAACCCGAACACCATCCCCCGGCGGTATCCATATTTATTAATGTATAGGCCCGCAGGGATTGCTATCAGGAAATAGGCGGCGTACATCGAAAATTGGATAAACGACGATTCCATTTTCGACAGCTCCAAGGCTCCTTGGAAATGCTTGTTGAGCACATCGAGCAGGGCGCGCACAAAGCCCCACATGAAGAAGAGCGAAGTGATCAGGATGAAAGGCACCGTGTACTGGCGCGCTACTATTCGTGCCCCCTTACCCATGGCACAATATGTTTTTGCCAGATTTGATAATGGCCTTCACATCGGCTTCGGTTGCTGAGAATGGACCGGCGTCCTGGAGTTTGATGGTGCTCATGGCAGCGGCAAAGCGGCCCGCGTCGGCGCAGCTGGCTCCTTGGCTGCGCTTGTAGAGATAGCCTGTCATGTAGGTGTCGCCGCAGCCGGTGGCGTCGATCACATCCAGCGGCTCGTAAGCTGGAATCTCGCTGAACTGTCCATCGTAATAGATCACCGAGCCATAGTCGCCCAGGGTCAGCACCACTTCCTTTACGCCCCAGTCGGCCAGCACCAAGGCTGCCTTTCTCGGGTCTTTCTCCCCGGTGAATACTTCCATTTCGTATTCGTTGGTCTTGAGAATGTCGATGTATTTCAGGGCTTCGCGCTTTTCGGGCCAGTCAACTGCCACCACCTCTTCGCCGCGCACCTCGCGCAGATAGCCTTGGGCGTCAACTGATAGGGTGGCCCGCGAGCTGAGGTCCTTGATCACATCAAGCGAGAAGTCGTCGGCCAGGAGGCTGCCTAAGTGTATGATTTTCGCATTCACGTCCTTGAGGCCTTCCACCGTGAATGGGTCGGCTTTGGCAAGCACGCGCTGGGTGCGATTGTTCTGGTTCTCTCCGTATTTGTTCTCGAAATACACTGAGTGGCGGCTTGGCAGCACCTTCACGTCCACGCCCAGCTGGCGCAGTTCGTCAACGGCTCCCATTTCGCTCTCGGCCAGCGAGGTCACGAGTTGGAAGTTGGGATGGTCGAGGCAACGGATGCCATGAGCGAAATAATAAGCTGTGCCCCCAGGCATGTGCTTGGTGATGCGCGGGGTCACTATCTTGTCGAGGGTTATATGCCCTATGCAACAAATGTCAGGTCGGTTCATTATATTAATATGGTATTATCTACAGCAGGCTGCGCCATGTGGCAGCCTTACATCTTGCAAAATTACTCATTTTTTCCCAAATTTCCACTATGGATTATTAAATAGGTGATTTTTGCCAATATTTATTCGCATTTTTTCTCCTATTTAAGGTTAATTTTCAAAAAAAATGAGTAATTTTGCACCACATTTTGCAACAAATTTGTAACTTACATTAGCTACTCCAATCTATTACCGAGAATCTAAATTATTCAAGGAAACAACTATTTTATATTGTTTTGTTATGCTAATAACTCTTGTAGTTCTGTTTGTGGTGGGATACATGGCCATAGCGCTTGAGCATCCCATAAAAATCGACAAGTCCGCCTCGGCTTTGCTTTTGGGCATGCTGATGTGGGTGGTCTATGCAGCTGGCAGCGCGGCCATTATCCCTGCCGTTAACCCTGAGGGCCTGGCCAAATATGTGGGCGAGGCTGGCCTGGCCGAGGAGTCATTGCCGCATCAGTGCCTGCAATATCTGCTCAATGTGGATGTGATCGAGCACCTGGGCGACATCACCCAGACCCTCTTCTTCCTGATCGGAGCCATGACCATCGTTGAGCTGATCGACGTGCACGAAGGCTTCTCAGTGGTTACTGACCGCATCACCACCCGCAAAAAGCGCGGACTGCTGTTCATCATCTCTATGCTGACCTTTGTGTTCTCAGCTGTGCTCGACAACCTCACCACCACCATCGTGATGCTGATGCTGCTGCGCAAGCTGGTCGAGGACAAGACCGACCGCTGGCTATTCGCGGGAATGATCATCATCGCAGCCAACACCGGCGGTGCCTGGAGTCCCATTGGCGATGTCACCACCATTATGCTTTGGGTCAAGGGCAATGTCACCACCCAGGCCCTGATCAGCTTTGTGCTGCTGCCCAGCTTGGTGGCTCTGTTCGTGCCTATGGCATTCGTGATGCCAATGCTCAAAGGCGACTTCCCGCCCGTTGCCCACAAGGCCTCGGAGGCTTCTACAAGCCTTGGCGAGCGCAAGCTCATCCTGTTCCTGGGCGTAGCTGGCCTGCTGTTTGTGCCAGTATTCAAGAGCATCACCCATCTGCCCCCGTTCGTAGGCATTCTGCTGTCGCTTGGCGTTCTGTGGGTATTCCTCGAGATTTTCTATAATCGCAAGAATGTGGAGAAGAGCAAGGAGCATCGCCTCACCAAGATTATCCACCGCATAGATATGAGCACCATCCTATTCTTCTTCGGCATCCTGATGGCTGTGGCTGTGCTGCAAAGCACCGGCCTGCTGGCCAATGCCGCCAACTGGCTCGACGAGAAGGTGCACAATGTATATGCAATCAATACTATCCTGGGTATAATGTCGTCGATCGTGGATAATGTGCCACTTGTGGCAGCTGCCATGGGTATGTATCCCATCGAGCCGGCTACTGCCACTGGCTATGCCATGAACTTCATGGTGGATGGCACATTCTGGGAGTTCCTGGCCTACTGCGCTGGCGTGGGCGGCTCGATTCTGATCATCGGCTCAGCAGCAGGCGTGATAGCCATGGGCATCGAGAAAATCCCATTCGGATGGTATCTCAAGAAGTTCTCTCTCATTGCGCTGCTGGGCTATCTGGCTGGCTGCGCAGTGTATATAGTTGAATGTGAGTTCTTAAAGCCGATGCTTGAATAAGTTGATAGCCAAAAACACCATAAATATCCACATTTTGACCACATGGGCCCGAAATGTGGATATTTTTTTGTAACTTTGCACCCGAATAAGAAAATGATATGATTACACAGGAACAATTAAAAGAGACGTTAGAGCGCAAGTTGGCGCTGAGGAGGTATCTTTGACATCGACGGGAAGCTAATCCAAGTCGAGGAAGAAGAACTCCGCACCCACGCCCCAGGCTTCTGGGACGATGCCGACCAGGCTCGCAAGCAAATGAAAAAGGTGAAGGACCTGCAAAGCTGGGTGGATAGTTACCGCAAAGTGGAAAATGCGGTGGATGAATTGGCCGTGGGCTGGGACTTCATCAAAGAGGGAATTATTGAGGAGGCAGAGCTCGACCAGCTCTATGCCACAGCAATTGACCTGATTGAAAAGCTGGAGCTGAAGAATATGCTCCGCCGCGAAGAGGATAAGATGAGCTGCGTGCTCAAAATCAACTCTGGCGCCGGTGGCACCGAGAGCCAGGACTGGGCCTCAATGCTGATGCGCATGTATCTGCGCTGGTGTGAGCGCCATGGCTACAAAACCTCGATTGCCAACCTGCTCGATGGCGACGAGGCTGGCATCAAGAGCTGCACCATCAATGTGGAGGGCGACTTCGCCTATGGCTATCTCAAGAGTGAGAATGGGGTGCATCGCCTGGTGCGCGTCAGCCCCTATAATGCCCAGGGTAAGAGAATGACATCGTTCGCATCAGTGTTCGTGACGCCGCTTATCGACGACACCATCGAGGTGAAGGTTGACCCCGCTCTGCTGTCGTGGGATACTTTCCGCTCAGGCGGCGCTGGAGGCCAGAATGTCAACAAGGTGGAATCAGGCGTGCGCCTGCGCTACCAGTTCACCGACCCCTACACGGGCGAGAAGGAGGAAATCCTGATCGAAAACACCGAAACCCGCGACCAGCCTAAGAATAAGGAGAATGCAATGCGCCATCTGCGGTCGATACTCTATGAAAAGGAGCTCGAGCACCGCATGCAGGAGCAGGCCAAGATCGAGGCGGGCAAGATGAAAATCGAATGGGGCTCGCAAATCCGTAGCTATGTGTTCGATGACCGCCGCGTCAAGGACCACCGCACCAACTACCAGACCTCGGATGTCGCAGCCGTCATGGATGGCGACATTGATGCCTTCATCAAGGCATTCTTGATGGAGTTTGCCGAGGGCGAAACGACAAAATGACCATAAAAATTGTCTTTTTGGCAACAAAATGTTTAAAAAGTGCTGAGTGAGCTAAAGATAAATGAAAAAAATGTTCTTTTTCTCACAAAAATTTACTTACTTTGCACCGCAAAATTGATTATAAATCTAAAAACTAATTGTTATGTCAGAAATTGCAGATCGCGTGAAGCAGATCATCGTGCAGTATCTCAGCGTTGACCCTGCTGCTGTTACCGACTCTTCAACATTCGCCGACCTCGGCGCAGATTCACTCGACACCGTCGATATCATCATGGCCTTCGAGAAGGAATTCGACATCAAGATTCCTGAGGATCAGAGCGACAAGATCCAGACTGTAGGCGACGCTATCGCCTTCGTTGAGGCTGAGACCGCTAAGAAGTAACTCACGCACCGCTCGTGAAATCCCCTCACCCCAAGGAAAAGTAAGATTGAATATGGAATTAAAAAGAGTTGTTGTGACTGGCCTCGGCTGTCTCTCGCCTATTGGCAACAGCGTGGCTGACACGTGGGAAAACGCCAAGAAGGGAGTTAGCGGAGCTGGCCCCATTACGCACTTTGATGCGTCTCTGTTCAAGACTCAGTTCGCTTGTGAAGTCAAGGGCTTCAATTCGGACGAGCATTTCGACCGTCGAAAAGTGCGTCAACTCGACCTTTACGCTCAATATGCCCTAGTAGCAGCCCGCCAGGCAGTTGACGATGCCAACTTGCTGGCCGAGAGCGTCAATAGGGATCGAGTTGGCGTAATAGTCGCTGCCGGCATTGGCGGCCTCCATACCTTTGAGGAAGAGGCTGGATACTATGCCATCAATGCCGACAAGGGTCCGCGCTACAGCCCATTCTTCATTCCGAAGATGATTGCTGACATCGCATCTGGCCACATTTCTATGGAATATGGCTTCCATGGCCCTAATTATGGCATTGTCTCTGCTTGTGCTTCTTCCAACAATGCTATCATCGACGCGTTCAACCTCATTCGTCTCGGCAAGGCCGATGCGATTGTGACTGGCGGCGCCGAGGCAGCTATCTATCCCGCAGGTGTTGGAGGATTCAATTCAATGCACGCCATCAGCGCCGACAATGACAATCCGCAGGGAGCTTCTCGCCCCTTCAGCAAGAGCCGCAACGGATTCGTGATGGGCGAAGGCAGTGCAATTCTCATTCTTGAAGAGCTCGAGCATGCAAAGGCTCGCGGAGCGAAGATTTATGCTGAGGTAGCAGGCGGAGGCCTTTCGGCTGACGCTTACCATATCACAGCTACTCACCCCGATGGCTTGGGAGCTAAGTTAGCCATGCAAGCCGCTCTTGACGATGCGGGGATGCAGCCCAGCGATATCGACTACATCAATGCTCACGGCACCAGCACACCCGTTGGCGACGTGTCAGAGGTGAAGGCTATCATCGACGTATTCGGCGATGCAGCCTACAAGTTGAATATCTCTTCGACCAAGTCGATGACTGGCCACCTGCTCGGCGCCACTGGCGCTATTGAGGCCATGTTCAGCACAATGGCTATCGTAGAGGGTACGATACCCCCCACAATCAACCATGCTGAGGATGACCAAGACGAGGAAATAGACTATAATCTCAACTTCACCTTCAACAAGGCTCAGCATCGCGAAGTGCGCGCAGCCCTCTCCAACTCGTTTGGTTTCGGCGGCCACAACGCTACCCTGATCCTCAAGAAGTATGAAGCTTGATTTCCCCTAATAGATTTCATTTTTTATCCCCTTTCTTCAACGGCTCCATCGTGAGATGAGGCCGTTTGTTTCTTTTTATACCCTAATATCTATAAATGCCTTATGAGAAAAATAGTGATATTTGCAGCCTTCGCTGCAGTGTTGGCTATGGGCCGCACTGCTGAGAAATTCCCGGTGAGGATTGAGCGCGAGTCGATAGTGATCACCCCCGATAGCGCAGGCGTGCGCGCTGTGGTCACATTGGCCAACGACCTCGACGAAGGTGCAGAATGCATCCTGGCCACCTATTGGCTGTCAGCCTCAGGGGATACCCTTGCGGTGAAGCATAGCTATACTCACGTGCCAGCCCAGGGCACATGGACATTCGACATGTCAGTGCCAATGGCCCAGCGCCCTGCTTCGGTGTCGATGGATCTGCGCGGCGACGGCTTTGTCAACCAGTCGATCGACAGGTACAGCCTCGCGATACCTTAATAAATGTTAAAATTCTTGACAAATACCCAGGCATTTTGTAATTTTGTAATCCGAATATGAGGAAGAGCCTTCGTTGGGGCTTCATCACATAGTTCAGAACATTTTTTGTGCAACCAAATAGTAAAAAATTCAGTGTATATGGTAGTATTATTATCATATAGCATTTTGCATACCTACAAGAAACACCCCGATGCCTTCAGGCCCTGGGGCGCTGACCTATGTGCTATGGCCCATGGCGGCTTGTGGCGCAGCAGGAAGTCGCGCCGAGGCTTGGAGCATGATTTTTCCCAATACCCCCAATCACACTAATTTACCCCCAAGCATCTATGCTGGCCCTGGGCACGAGCTGCCCGGGGCTTTTTCTGATTTTTATCTGAAATGTAACATGAAAAATTTTGTGATGCCAAATAAATCCCTTAATTTTGTGCATTGGGAATAACAAACCAACCAAAATTATCAACCAACCACAGAGACACGACCATGAGAAAGACAATCCTTACTTCACTGCTGTTGGCCCCTTGGGCTCTGAGCGCGAGCGCGCCGGTCACGATGGAGCATAACCGTGAGGCTATTCCCACCTATCAAGTGGGACCAGCAGAAATCAATCCTGTTTTCTTCACAGGGCGCGTATATCAAGGGGCCGAGGGCTATATCTATCCTTATCCCCTGTTTGATGTGCTTACCGATAGCATAGTTGACAAGGAATACGACGTGCTGCGCCTTGCCAACGAATGGGTCGACATTGCTATGCTGCCTGAAATCGGAGGCCGCATTTTCCGAGCCCATGACCTAACGAACCAGTATCCATTCTTCTACACCCAGTCGGGCATCAAGCCAGCATTGATCGGAATGTTGGGCGCGTGGCTTTCCGGCGGCGTGGAATGGAATGTGCCCGACCATCATCGCGCCACCAGCTATATGCCCGTTGACTACACCATGATTGAAAATCCCGATGGATCGAAAACAGTCTGGGTAGGGGAAACCGAACTTCGCCATCGCCTGAAATGGTCGGTAGGCGTCACGGTGCATCCCGGTCGCTCGTGGGTCGAGGCCAAGGTGAAGGTTATGAATCCCACATCGATGATTCAGTCGATGCTGTATTGGGCCAATGTATCGGTGCATTGCAATGAGGATTATCAAGTGATTTTCCCACCAGATGTAAACGTAGGTGTGGATCATCATAAGGTGTATTTCACCAATTGGCCCGAAGGTCCTATCTCGCCTCGTGGAAAGGAGATTGGCGACCAATCATGGTGGAAAACTTTCACCCAAGGCACACGCTCGATATTTGCATGGGGAAGCGAGATGGAATTCCTTGCAGGCTATGATTTTGGTCAGGATGCTGGCACTGTGCATGTAGCCAACCGCCATGTGGTGCCAGGCAAGAAATTCTTCCTCTGGGGCAACAATCCGCACGGACAGATGTGGAATACCATTCTCAGTGACAAAGATGGCCATTACCTCGAATTGATGGTGGGCGCATATAGCGACAACCAACCCGACTACAGTTGGATTAATCCCGGCGAGGTGCGTGAGTTCAGCCAAATCTGGTACCCCATCAAGGGCATCAAGGGCGTGAAAAATGCTACCACAGAGGGCGCTGTCAATTTTGAACCATCGGCAAATAAGGCTGACAGCTACTTAGTGGGATTTTGCTCTACCACCGCTCGCAGGAATGCTCGCGTGCTTGTAAAAAATGGCGATAAAGTGATTCTTGACAAAAAGATCGATATTGACCCCGACAATTACTTCTTAGAGGAGGTGGCCATGGGCAATGTGAAAAATCCCTCTGCTCTGTATGCAGCATTGCTTGATTCGGCAGGGAATGTGTTAGTTGATTACAGCCCTATAAAGTTTAATCAAGATGAAGAACTTCCAAAAGTGATCGATGGCACCAAGCCGGTAAAGGATTATGATACAGTGGAAGAGCTCTACTTGGCAGGATTGAGAGTTGACCAGTTCAACAATGCAAGGCTCGATTACATGGATTTCTACCGCGAAGCCTTGGCTCGCGATTCGATGGATGCGCGCGTAAATATCGAGGTAGGCAAGCATTATCTGCGTCAAGGCAGGTGGAATTTGGCCGAAACTCACCTGCAGCGTGCTTTGTCACGCCTTAGCCATGACTATACGCGTGTAAAAAATGCCGAGCCGCATTTCTATTTGGGATGGCTTTATGCGCTTACTGGGCGCGATCATGATGCCAACAATCAGTTCTGGGCTGCCACCTGGACGCCTGAGTTCAAACATCGCGCCTATTACGAATTAGCCTTGATAGATGCTCGCGCAGGCGATTATGCCCATGCTCTCGAGATGGTCAATGAGAGCTTAAACACTGGCATGCGCGATGTGCAGGCTCATTGCCTCAAGGCATATCTTCATCGTAAATTAGGTCAGAGCGATCAAGCCCAAGCCGAAATTGCCGCTGCCCAGTCAATCGATCCGCTTGATTATTGGTCGGCAGCCGAGGCATGTGCTGCCACTTCATCTCCAGCTGCATTCATTTCTGATGCTGCCAACCATAATAACAAAGGCTTGGTGGCAGTGCAGGAGTTGTTGGAGGTAGCTTGCAATTATCTAAGCGTTGGTGACTCAGCGCAAGCGCTTGCCCTTATTGATGCGGCCATAGCCGAAGTAGGGGAGCCATACGCTCAATCGCCTTTGGTGCAATATTATCGAGCCTATTGCTTAAATTCGCTCGGGAGCGCTGAGCAAGCTTTGACTGCAATTACTTTGGCCTCTGGTCTTTCGCATATCAATCAGTATCCAATGCGCATTGAGGAGGTGGGGATGTTGGAATCTCTGGTGGCGTTAGTTCCTGATGACGCCAAGCTGCATTATAATTTGGGAAATCTGTTGTACTATCTCGGTCAGAAACCCGAGGGCATTGACCAATGGCTTGCCTCGGCTGATTTGGAACCAGGATTTGCCACAGTCAATCGCAACTTGGGTTTTGCTTACGGACAATTGGGCGACCTCGACAAAGCTATCATATGTTATGATGTGGCAATCGCTGCTAACCCTGATGATGCGCTGTTGCTTACTGAATCCGACAAACTATGGCAGCGCGCTCGCAAGCCCGAGACCGACCGCTTGGCTCGTCTTGAACAGCGGATTGGCACTGTGCTGAAGCACGATGATGCGGTGATGCGTCTGGTGGCTCTTTATAATTCATCGGGTCAGTACGACAAGGCCATCGACCTGCTCGACAATCGCCATTTCCATCTGTGGGAAGGCGGAGGCGAGGTGCACGGCCTCTATGCCGATGCCCACCTCCTTTACGGCAAGCAATTGCTCAGCGATGGCAAATATGCAGATGCCATTTCACATTTTGAGCGTGCCGACCTCTATCCGCAAAATCTTGAAGTGCCCCAGCCAGCTGCAGGTGGTGCTTATACTGCCAAGGCTCATTATCTGATGGGATTGGCTTATGATGGGCTTGGCAATGCCGACGAGGCAAAGGCCCATTACCAAATTTCCGCCGATTCCTCGGGCGAAGGCTGGCTGAGCGACCGCCATTATTATCGAGCCATGTCTAATCGCAAGCTTGGCAATGAGGAAGCCGCATCGCAGGCATCAGAGAAATTGAAAGCAGCCATTGAGCGTTCGCGCCAGTCGCTGATGGACAGTTATGCCAAATTCGGAGATGCCGACTCATCATCGGGCCAGAGCAAATTGGAATACCTCACCGCCCTCTCACTCGAACTCGACGGCGACCCCCAAGCTGCCTCCCAACACATGCAGCAAGCCCGTTCCCTCGACCCCTCCAACCTCTGGGCCCGCTAACCAACCAAGGGGGGCGATTTCGCCCCCCTTGCTCAATCCTTACTTGATTGGTGATTTGTCTTTGGGAATAAAGACTGGCGCACCGGGGTAATATACCTCGGGCTGGAATTGGGCTACCAATTTCATTGGGTCAATTTCAGGCGCATCTAATTGCTTGGTGAGAGAATATAGGAAATATTGATTCTCAGGTTCCATATCGCGCGGATAACCCAAAGTTTTCATCACGGCTGCATTGGCAAATTTCACCTCTGATGCAACCTCGAAATACCAATATTGGCTTGGATTCTCCAAGTTGTAAAGGAGTAGATGTGAAACACTATTTGTCTGACTTTCCGTGGGGATAATAGCACCTTTTCGATCGCCAAAAGCTCGTATATTGTATATCCCATTTTTAGCAATCCATTCAAGATGTTCAGGACCAACGCAAGCTCCTACTAAGAGCGACTCATTGAATTTGCCTCTTGATTCAGCTGCATCTTTTGCCTCCCACAGATAGAATTTAATATCAGGTTTAATGATATTGCCAGGAATGTCAAGGTCAATATTTCCACCCATTTCCAAATCAGTAACCGATACCATCGTAGCATACACATACATTGCCACTATGATATGGATTGCCGCTGGCAATTCAGCTTCGGGAAGTTTAGGAGCCGTATGGGAATCCATATTGCGCCAATCATACACCATCTGATAATACTGGTTGAATGGCGCATTCTTGGGATTCTGATTATTGTAGAGCTTTTTGAGGTCAGGGAATTGCTTGGCTATTTCTACAAAACCACTGCTCTTGTCACATACAAATTCTTTTCCCTCACGTAGATAATACAGCTTGCGCAGGAAAGCCTCGTACTGAGTGACAAGCGTGCGGAATCGATCGCGGCGATCTTCATCGCGCGAGTTCTCGGCGCGATAAATGAAATTCAGGGTGCGACGCAGAGAATTATTCAACCCGTCAAGATTATCGGTAGTTTCGGCATTGACTGTCTTGAAAAATACATTCAACACCTCGTTGAGCTCACGGTAACATTTGCCACAGAAATTGGCGAAATCCGCCTCCAAATCAGCCTTCATTTTCTTGATAAGGTCAATTTCATCATACGATGGATTCACCTTATCCATAATCTGATTAAAGATGGCATGATAGATATTGCTTTGCAGATTATCCTGATTTTGCCAGAATTTGGTGGCTAATTCATTTGATGCCTCTGCCACTTGGGCAAATGCCTGAATTGTAGCATTCTCCACGCTTTGAAATGCCACATCCTGGTCATTATTAATTACCGCATCAATCACAGTGTCATCGGTAGTGACTGCATCAACCACCTTGTCGAACTGCAAGCGCACCAAATCCTCGTCCTTGAAATCGAAATTGCCCAGCACTGAATTGAAAAGATCTACAATCACGCTTACTCGCTCCATTTCGATTGGCGGGATGCCTACCTTGGCAGTGGCAGTAGGCACTGGATCAATCGTAGTATTCTCATTATCCAGCGTGATATCAATGGTACCTTGGTTTTGTGAACGATAGCTCTGGTAGCTTACAGCCTCAATCAAGCCCTCGGTCCAATCTTCTTGCTGGAGCTTTGGCAGTTTGCCTAAAAGGAATCGATAGAAAGTGGATCGCTTTTGCCATTCCACGCTTGCCGATGGGAGAATCGTTACCAAAAACTCATAGGTGCGCACGAATTTCTTCATCGCTGACTTCACAGCAATCTTGGTGTCATCGCTTGGAATAGCTTTAAACAATTCTGCTGATTGGTCAAGAATGGGATCCAATTTGTCGCGGTCAGCACCTTCCCAGAATTTCTTATTGAAATCGTTCAATTGCGCATCTGAGTAGATATGGGCATCCTCTACGATTTCCACCAGGTCATTGAGCTTGTTAGGGTCTGTTTCCCCTGACAAGAGAGTAGTGCGGTAATATCGCTGAAAATCTGCTTGAATGTCCTCTGCATTGTTCACGAAGTCAAGGATAAAGGTTTTCTTGCCAGGCTTGGCACGATTAAGGCGAGAAAGTGTCTGCACTGTCTTGACATCCTTCAATGGTTTGTCAACGTACATGGCGCATAGCAGCGGCTCATCATATCCAGTCTGGAACTTGTCGGCTACGATTAGGAATCTGTAATCACCAGTGCGAAACTCTTTCTCTATCTTGGAAGAAGGGAACTTGTTAAAGTAGGCTTCATTTACGGTCAGAGTACCCAATTTCTTGTCTCCCGAGAAAGCGATAATAGCTTTATAGGGGGAGTTTCGTTGCTTTAGCAACTTCTTGACTTCATTATAAAAATCAATGGCGCGCTCCACGCCGGCAGTAACAATCATAGCACGTGCTTGACCTCCAAGCACAGGTGCTACCTTATCATGGAAGTGTCCAACCATGATTTCAGCCTTCTTGGCTACGGTTTCGGGGCGTGATTCCACCCAATAGCGCAGCTTCTTTTGGCTCTGATTTTTCTCAAATTCAGGGTCGTCCACAGCGGCTTTCTTAATGCGATAGAAGCTTTGGTAAGTAGTGTAATTTTTCAGCACATCCAAGATAAATCCTTCCTCAATGGCTTGCTTCATCGAATAATTATGATAGGGGCGGAATCGGGTTTCTCCCTCATCATCAACATAAGGTGTGCCAAAAGCCTCAAGTGTTTTATTCTTTGGTGTAGCTGTGAATGCATAGAAATTGGCATTGGGCGCCATCTTCTTGCCCTCTACTACTTCTTGCAGATACACATTCAGTCCATCCTCATTGTCCTCAATCTTCACTTTCTGGCATCCAAGTCCTGATAGCACACGATTGAGGTCAGTGGCCATTGAACCCGATTGGCTGCTGTGAGCCTCGTCGATTATAATGGCAAATCGGCGATTGCGAAGCTCGGTGCCGATAGTTTTCATAATAATCGGGAACTTATGCACCGTGGTGATTATGATTTTCTTTCCAGCCTTAAGTTCTGATTTCAGGGTTTGGCTCTTGTCAGCCCAACCCACAATGCTGGCATTATCTACGAATGCCAGGATATTGTTGCGAATTTGGCGGTCAAGATTCACTCGGTCTGTCACCACCAAGATCGAGTCAAATTGTGGCGAACCATCGGCTCGCTTGATATTGCTGAGCGAAAAGGCAAGCCAAGTAATCGAATTGCTCTTGCCCGAACCAGCTGAGTGCTGAATCAAGAATTTCTTTCCTGTGGCTGGGTCAAGACTGTCAGTTACGAGCCGCTGCACCACGTCGAGCTGATGATAGCGAGGCCAGATGCATTTTTCGGTGGATATGCCTGTTTCTTCATCAATTTCTGTTACCACCTGAGCAAACTGCTCGATTATGCGGCTTAGTTGACGTTTCTCTAAGATATTGTGCCACAGGTAGTCGGTTTTTAATCCATTTGGATTCACAGGATTGCCAGCGCCATCGTCACGGCCAAGGGGATCATCGGGATTTTTCAGACCTTTGTTGAATGGCAAGAACCATGATTTCTCGCCACGCAGCTCAGCGCACATTTTCACCTCTTGGTCATCAACGGCAAAGTGCACAGCGCATCGCTTGGGAGCAAAAAGCAACTCCTTGGGGTTCCGATCGGTTTGGTATTGCTTTACAGCATGGTCCACATCCTGCTTGGTGAGATTGTTTTTCAACTCCATTGTGATAATGGGGAGGCCATTGATGAAGATAGCCACATCAATTGAATCCTTGGGCTTCTTATTGCTGAAATGGAGTTGACGGATTACACAGAAGCGATTTTCTGCGTACTGGCGTTTTGCTTCTTCGTTGGCAGCGTCAGGCACAGGATAGTAGAGGGTAAATGTGTGGGTGCCATGCTGTATGCCCTTGTTGAGCACATCCAGTACGCCGCGCTGGGATATTTTGTCACGCACACGCTCAAAGAAAGCCTTTTTCTTGCTGGGCGATGAGAATATGCCGCTTTGTTCCACCTTTTTACGCTGGGTGGCAAACAAAAAGGCTTCAAGGCGAGCAGTATCCAATCCAAGTGCTGGATCGAAGTCGCTCGACTGTCCTTGGTCATATCCATTCACATCGCGCAGATAGTCAACGATAATAGTTTCAAGGCCTTTTTCTGAGGTGTCAGTGCTCATATCTATTACTTGATTTCGTTTACAATGCAAAGTTACTAATCACCGATGCACTCATTGTGCATCGATGGAAATATTTTCTTCCCTTAGATCAACTCTTCCTGTCACAGCATCAGCTATTAACTTTTGCTTTAACTCCTTAAGCCGCTCAATCTCTTCAGTAAGATTCCCTATCAAAGAGTCAATATTACCAATCTTTTCTTTGATGTAGTTTACAATTACTTTTTGTTCTTCAATTGGAGGAAGAGGTATAAACTTCTTACCAAGAACGTTGTAATCTATATTTTGACCTTCTCTTATACCTGTAACACAAGTCTTAAGTAACTGAATGTATGGATAGGATTTGAAAAGGTATTTATAATATTCGGAAAATTCCATCTCATTAGGTACCAGTATAGTATAAGCTGCACTAATTATTCCTTGATAATAAGCGTATTCTATACCTCCTTGAAAGGAACGAAGATGAATTACGAAATCTCCAACTTTGACAAATTTTAGTTTGTCAAAGTCTTTGTTTACATCCACTACATGATTCCCTTTATTCTCATATAGGGTTTGAGGAATTACCCCGTGAGTTTGAGTGGCACTTAATTTTGTTTCATTGGGATGATTCTTTTCATTGCGTTCAGTAAAACAATATTTCATTTTGCGAACTTCCCAATGTTCGGGGATTTGGGGAATCCATGGGATTCCGGTGTCCTTCATGGGGACATCGGGGTTGAGGCCGTGAGTTACGGCACGAGCTATTTCAGCCTGACGCAACTCAGAAAGCATAGCTAACTCTCTCTCTCTCTGCGACATACGTGTCTATTTTTAAAGTTTTACTCTCAATCCATCTCACAATCTGCTCCTGCTCGGCTGTAGGAGGGATTATCATTGGTAAATATTTCATACCCTCAAAGTTCAAGCTCTGACGTAAACCTCCACCCATTCCATAGAATACTTTATGAATGTCATTAACATGAAGTTGAAGATGAAAATATTTTGGATTTGCTTTATTTGTTGGTTGTAAGCAAAGATATGCAGAGGTAACAATTCCCTCTTCTTTTACAAGTCCTGTTCGTAAACTCCTTTGATCATTTTGTAGATCCGTAAGCCTAAGGACTGTATTATTAGGTTCTACGATTTGATATCCATCAAAATTTGATGGAAGTAAACCGTCAGTCTTATTTATATCTTTACGCACAATCCGACCGTAACTCAAGGATAATAAATTTTGATGGTGAACATTTTTGTTTGATATAAAATGTTCTTTAGATATTTGAGATAAGTACACTTTTTCCCAGTGCTCAGGGATTTGGCCAATCCATGAGATGCCGGAATCTTTGTATTTAGGATAAGCTTTCATTCAATGTAATTAATAAAAGTTAGTGCAAAAGTTAGTACAATTTATTATGAACTTTATTATGAACTTTATTATGAACTTATTGAGGAACTTTATTGTGAACTTAAGAGTTTTGTCCTGAGATTATCTTCCATAAACCTCCTTTACGACTTCCCTCCCTTATTAGAATACCTAAATCCTTAAATTTCTTTATTTGTTTTGCAACAGCTCTTGAAGAAATGCCTAAAGTTTGTGCTGCTTCTTCTGTAGTCAACCCTGGACGATCATATAACATAAGAATAAGTTTTTTATCATTTAGGCTTAGTTTTATTCGAGATAATTCACCAAATAAAGTATTGAACCTTCCCTCTTCTGCCGAGAGATTAGAATTATTGATTTCATCGCCCTGATGACTTTTTAAAGTGGCTAAAATTTCACCAAGCATGAAATCTATAAAAGGTCCAGAATCAGCGGCAGCCGAAGATTGAGCAATTGCAGCATAGTAACCTTGTTGATTGGCGTAAACAAGATTTTCCACTGGGAGATGTTGAAAAATTGGATGAAGCCTACCCAAAATTAAGGATTGCCATAAGCGGCCAATTCTTCCATTGCCATCACTAAATGGATGAATGAATTCAAACTCATAATGGAACACGCAAGAGCGTATTAAGAGGTGGGCATCCGCTTCCTTAAGCCATTCGAAAAGATCAGACATAAGCACAGGCACTCGATCGGCGGGAGGAGCCATATGTACACATCCTGTGTCACTGAATACACCAACTCCTTGGCGACGGAAATGACCAGCATCATCAGTCAATGCCATCATCATGATTGAATGGGCTTTTAATAGATCTTTTATATTAAATGGGTTGAGATCAGGGTAAAGTTCGTAGGTGGCTATAGCATTTTTTACTTCCTGGATTTCTTTAATTGGTGCCACTACATTTTTACCATTTATTATGTCAGCAACTTGATTTTCGGTAAGATTGTTACCCTCTATAGCAAGCGAACTATGAATTGTTTTGATGCGGTTGGCTTTGCGCAAACGCAGAGCATCCTCCTGCTCCAGGCGAATAGCGTAGCGTTCGATTTGGGCAGAAATTTCCGCAATCAAATTGATTGCCTTATTGGTAATTGTATAAGGAGGGGAATACATGTCTGTAGAGCTTAGTCGTTTAGGATTAAGTCGAGCATGCCTTCGCAGCGAGATTCGATGGCGCGGATGTCGGCTGTGATTTCTTCGATGGGGCGAAGCTGCACTGGCTTGTAGAAATATTTCGTAAACGACAGCTCATAGCCAATGACAGTTTTCTTATGGTCAACCTTGGCATCAGGGGTATATGGAAGCACCTCCTTGGCCATAAATCCATCGATGCCGCTGGGGTAGAGCAGGGGCACTTGCTCGGTGTCCTTGATAGGCTTTTTCGGATTCTCGGGATTGGGACGAGTGACAGTGATTTGCCAATAGCCAAATTCCTCGTTGGGGAAGATTTTGCTCTGCTCGGTTTCCTGGAAGTCAGTGAGAAGCTTCAGGATTTCTCGGCGCTGCTCAGGTCCAGTCTCGCAATTCTTGTTACCAAGATTCTTGCGCAGTGGCGATGATATTTTTGTGGCATCAATCAGCTGCACCTTGCCTTTGCGACGAGGCTCTTTACGATTAGTTACAATCCAGATGAAAGTGCCAATTCCTGTGTTGTAGAACGAGTTTTCCGGCATTGCTACAATAGCCTCAAGCATATCATTCTCGATGATAAAGCGGCGCAGATTGCTCTCGCCACCACCAGCATTGCCAGTGAATAGCGACGAACCATTATGCACCTCCACTATGCGAGTGCCAAGCGGAGTGCCCTGCTTCATGCGGCTGACATTGTTGGCAAGGAAAAGCATCTGAGGATCGCCAATGCCAGGCACGAAATCCCATAGGGTGTCATCGACTGTGGGCTTAAAGCGAATGTCGGAGATTGATTTTTTTTCAGTCTCTTTCAATCCCCAACGCTCAAGGTCGCGCTTCCATGGAGTGCCGAATGGGGGATTTGAGATGCAGAAATCAAACAGCTTATCCTTGTGGCCATCCTCGGAAATGGTAGAACCAAATGCAATGCGATTGCGATGCTCGCCATTGTGGGTGTAATCAAAATTTTCGATTTGCTGAGATAGCATCAGATCGGCCTTGCAAGTGGCAAAGGTGTCGGGCTGTATTTCCTGGCCGTAAAGAAAGGTCCTTATGCTCAAACCTCGCTCATCACCAATGGCTTTGATGCGGTCGGAGGCAATGGATAGGATGCCGCCAGTGCCACAAGCTCCGTCGTAGATTTCGTAGGTGCCCTTGTTGAGATTGTCGGCAATGGGGATCACAGCCAAGTCGGCAAGCAGATTCACATAGTCGCGTGGGGTGAAGTGCTCACCAGCCTCAGTCACATTGTTTTCTTCATTGAATTTTCTAAGCAGTTCCTCGAATAGGGTGCCCATAGCATGGTTGTCGAGGGCCGGGAGAATTTCTTGGCCTTCGTCGTCAAGCACTGGGTTGATGCCAAGATTGATGCGCTCGTCGGTAAACTTCTCGATGATAGCACCCAGTCGATTTACCTCCGAAAGCTTCTGCGCGTGGTGGGGAAGGTCAAACTTGTTGATAATATCCTGCACATCGGCGCTGAAGCCATTGAGATAAGCCAAAAAGTTCTGCAGTAGGCGAGTATTGTTGTTTTCGCCCTTTAGAGATTTCATGGTAAAGGGCGATGTATTGTAATAGGGCAGATGCGACGCACTCATTAGAAGTTTGGCTTTGCTCTCTTCAGGCATATTGTTTTTGTCATGCATCTCCTTTACCTGCATCACTTGTATCTTGGTAGGTTCAAGCAAAATATCAAGCCGCCTGAGCACCAGCATGGGCATGATAATTTCCTTATACTTGCCCTTCTCAAAGGCCTGCACCAGCACATCATTGGCTATATTCCACAAAAACGCAAACAGCTGATTATATTGTTGTTGAGTCATAATTAAGATACTGAATTAAACAATCTATTGACAAATTCATCACCTACGATATAAACGATATTGGTATTTGAATTCTTATCGTAAATTTCTTTCTTTAACCAAAGTAGTGTTTGATTATGTAGGTGTTTAATTGTTGTACCCGGTCTAACATTAGGTTCCGTAAGATTCATATCAATATTATGAAATACCGATTCGATAGTACCTCGCGCCACTTCTTTAACACCTGAAGAGTCAATTACATTAAATCCAACGCCAGAGATTATATAGTGATAGTTGGTTAATATAACTCTATCGTGGGTTACTGATTTATTTGTGTGAGCAATTATTTGAACCAATATTTTCTTATTATCAACAAGTTTATGTATCTGTTCAATGATCGATTGTGCCATTTCTTTGGTAACACTTCCATCACCGTTGTTGAAAAAGATTGATATATGAAATGGAATTTTTAAATCATAAGGAATCAAATTCCGAATAATTTCAAATAGAGAAAAACTGTTCCTTTCCCTCTTTTTAAACAGAAAGTTATCTGTAATTATCACTGCATTTATCGGAGATATAGGAAAAGAATTAAAGACATTTCTCCATGAAAATGTTCTTTCATAAGAGGGATTATTTTCAAAATGGCGATTGGGGACTAATGAAAAAGGACGATAATGTCGATAGGACAAATCTTGTAAAAGATTCATCTCTTTTACATGGTCAATTACCAGAATTCCTCTTTGCTTTCTTATTAGGCTACTATTTGGTATTTCTTTGGGATCTACAATAAATAAATCATCAAATAAAGCGTTGTCAACTTGTATTTTGATATTGTCATTATATGAACGTAGATTCTTGTTTCCTCCTCTTGACAATTGTCTTAATGCAGGTTCAGTTATAGCTTTTTGATCTATTTGATATTTAGGAATTTCTAAATATAAATCCGCTACTCTTTGAATTATTGAATATAGAATTGCATAAGGATGTGAGCTTTCTTTTTTGTTGAAAGCTTCAATAAGAGTTGAGTATTTACAAAATACACGTTGAGGTAACATATTCTATTCATCCAGTTTCAATAGTTCATAGAGAGCCTTATCAGATTCATCGAAAAACCCAGGACCAAAAGAATGAATAAACTTACCATTCTTTTGCCAACCCATATCATAGGGAATATCATTTTCTGGGAAATAATATACCTTAAAAGGATTATAAAATCGAGAAGAAATTATTGATCTGTCGGATTTCTCCTTGTTCAACTTGGCAACAAGTACCTGTGTACGTCTAATAAGATATTCAGAATGAGTTTCAATAATAAACTGAATATCATTATTGTGTGAATAATCTATTAAAACATCAGATAAAAGAGCTTGAAAATTTGGATGAAGATTTTGTTCTGGTTCCTCAATAATGACAACTTTGTTCCCTGGTTGTCTTGATATTGTTTCTAATTTGAGGAAGAGAATCATTAATTGTATGGCACCCATTCCAAGATCGGATAATTCTACAAAATTACCCTCCATATTGACTACTTCAAATGTATAGATTTCTCCTTTAAAATTAGTAATTTTGAAATCCGTTCCAATTTTAAAAGCAATCATCCAATCAATTATTCGTTCATTAGAAATATGTGCTTTGTAAAAATTATGAATTACCATTGATTGATAATCGTTGATGGCTGAGGCTGAAAAAGCAGGTTGTTGAGACACTGCATGAGCAGGTATATATTCAATGATAAAATCATCACTGAAACATACTTGTTGAATGTTCCGATAGATTGACTCTATGTCTTTTTTTAATAAATAGATAGTCTCTCTATCTTGATTGACTTTCATAAGTTCTCTTTCAGACTTTGCATCGGGCTCAAAGAAAATCTGATAATTTAAACGGTAAGTTGAAACAATTTTTCCTACCATTTCCTCAAATATGTTTCGTGCATTAATGAATATATCAATTTCTCCCACGAAACTGATGGTTTCAGTTTCTTGATGATCCCAAGAAAAATCAAAATGTAAAAATGAATCGTACTCATTCTGAAGAGATTCAATATCTTCTTTAATTTGGTCAATTTCCTCTTCATCCAAGATTTCAGATTCATTTTCAAGTTTAAGTTCAAGCTCTCTGGTCTTTATAAGTATTTCCTTTAACTCATCATCTTCAGATAAGACTGGAAGGTCTGTCGGATATGTAATGGAATACTGACTATTGGATCTGTTGAATTCCATAGAAATATTAGTAACCAAGTCTTTAACTCGGTAACGAGTAAAATTTCCAGATAATTCGTTTTCGAGGATATTGCTTTTTGAGGTTATGTCAAAATCAAATTCAAGGTTTCCGATTCCAAAACTAAAGGTTATAGTATTGTCTTTTGCTTGATTATTTAATGCCCTACGAAATGTACCTATATGAGTATTAGGAACATCAAAATAAAAGTTATTAATATTAGAAATAACATCTCTTTCAGTCTGTTCAAATCCAAATCTTCGGTTTAGGTTGGTCAAAACACAAAGAATGGCCTTCACTACAGTAGATTTACCAGCATTATTGCCACCTACAAATAGATTAATCTTCCCTAATTCAAGGTTGGGGAATTCTTGGAATTTACGGAAATTTTTGAAACCGATAGAGTTCAAATGTGCTTTTTGTATATTATCGTTTTCCATAATTTTTTCTTTTTCTACTGCAAAGTTAGTAAATATTTGTGCACTCAATGTGCATCGGTGGAATATTTTTTGCTGAGGTCATGGATTTTTGTTGCCACTTGCTCGCGAAAATTGGGTGGGGAGAGTACTTCCACCTGATTTCCGAAAGAAAGTATCAGTGCCTCTAATTCCTTGTTGGGTATTACCTCGATTTGAACTATGCAATTCTCTCGGTCGATGATCTTCATGGAGCCATGGATTGGCTTGGATTCCACGTATGGAAATCGCTCTGGGTCAAATCGGAGCTGAATCTTCTCGGTAGGTGCATCATTTATGGTGACACCAATCACATCATCAAAGTATTCATTGAAATCTATCGATTCATTCTTTATATATGGCTCTGAAGATGGCTCGATAGCCTCAATGCGGTCCAAGGGCACATTGGTAATAGTGCCACATTCGTTTCGCCCCAATAGGAACCACCGGTTATTGTACTGCTTCAAGAAATAGGGGTGGAGCGTCCAATGGCGAGCTGTGCCATCAAACTTGCGGTAGTCGATTTCAAGCGTCTGCTGATTTACGATTGCATTAAATAATGTAGAGAGCCATTTCGAGGCAGCGGTATAATCGAGATTTTGGTCAAAACCGATTACCTGAGTAGCTGAGCCGCTAAGGTGAAATTTATCTTCAAGCTTAGGAATAATCTCCTCCATCCAATCAAATTGGGGCAGTCCCTTGAAGCGCTTGAGCATGAATAGTGTCTGTTTCAGCTGGTCAAGTTCATCCTCGCGCAGAGGCTTATTGCTGATTGAGAAGTTGGGATCCTCGTATCGATAATAGATGCGCTTGCCCTCAGGTACTCGCTCTAATGGTACATCCCAACCCTCATGACTTTCCATAAAGGCGATGTCTTTCATCACTTGGCGGCGATGCACACCATCCTCCATCCCACAATAATCATATATGGCTTGGCAACACGCCTCCACGAGGTCCTCGATGAAGAACTTCTTGTAGCGCTTACGGAAGCAGGCATCCAAAGCGTTGTAGCGTATTTGAGCATGATGGTTGGTTGCCATTCTTTTCAGTTGATATTAGAGCAGGCGAGCAGCAGAAAGCCCCGCACCAGTGCATTGATAGTGCAAAGATAGCGAATTTTACCCACAATCCAAATGACAAAGAAAGATTTTTCATAATTTTCTTTCCAGTGTACATAGAGTGCACAAGACATGCCTAACTTTGTATCGTCAAACAAAAAACATGTGTAATATGAAATTTATCGAGCTTACGCTTTGGAGCAAATCTAAGCTTATGCTTAACACTGCCTCCATAATCGCCGTGCTGCCATTGGATCTTGGTGCAAGGATCATTCTGACACAGGATGTCTTCATAAATCCCAACTATGCCCGAAGCTCTGAAAACGTGCTGGAGTCGTATGACCAAATCATGGAGGCTCTTGGAACAGTAAAATGTTAGTAAAAGTAATCGTCAGTCATAATTCGATAAAACATACAAAAATTCTTTCATTCTGAAGGAATTTTTGTATATTTGCAGTTAAATTAAACATTTACCAATTATTATCATGGAAACTAATCGTAGTGGACAAGCAGAATTAGGATGCCAATGGCATTTTGCTGAGCAATTAGGCGGTCGAGATGATGGCCCCAATAATCCTATGGAGCAAAACTTCAAAAAGTCCCCGTATGCTTCGTTGATTCGTGAATCCTTACAAAATTCTCTTGATGTGGCTTTAGAACCCGATGAGCCTGTAAGGGTAGAATATACCATAAAAAGAATTAAATCGGTTGATTATCCTAATTTCTTTGAATTAAAGAAACATATTATAGGTTGCCTTGATTATTATTGTGATAACGACAACGCAAAGGAGGTATATAAACCAATGGTAAAACATCTTGAGTCATTAGACAAGCGTGAACCATTGTATTATATTGAAGTGTCGGATTACAATACAACGGGAATGGAATACATACCTAATAATACCGATAACCCATTTTATGCTTTTGTCAGAGCAGCAGGAGTTTCTTCTAAAACTAATAATGCAGCCGGAGGCTCTTTTGGTTATGGCAAGGCCGCTTATTTCTATATATCACCGTTAAGGGCTGTAATGGTTTCAACTATGACTAGTGATGGTGACCATTATTTTGAAGGTGTAGCCTCACTTTGTACGCATACAGTAAAGGGAGAATATGGAAAATTTGTAGCTGTTGGTTACTATGATAATAATGATGGTCAACCCGTAACCGAGGTAGAGGATATTCCTTCTCGATTTAGGAGAGAAGAACCAGGAACGGATATTTATATAATGGGCATCCAAGTAAAGGACAAAGAACAGATTTATCAAGAAATGATAGAATCTGTACTCCGTCATTTTTGGATGGCAATTCTCAAAGGAAAGCTTGAAGTTAGAATTGGTGATATAGAAATTACCAAGGAGAATATTATGGATTTGGTGGTACAATATTTTCCCAAAGAACATGACAATACCCGAAAGGGTAATCATTGTAATCCACGCCCTTATGTTGAAGCAGTAGCTAATGCAGAAAAGGATGGAAAGCATCGTGTGATTACAAAGACCTATCCAAATTTGGGGAAAGTCACCTTGTTTGCTTGGAAAAACAAGGAGGCAACAGATAAGATAGTGTATATGCGTAAGCCCATGATGATGGTTAAGGCCAAGCGTCCTGGAAGCGCGAATGGGTTTTATGGTGTATTTTTATGTGAGGATGAGCGAGGAAACGAGTTATTAAGAAAAACAGAAAACCCAGCTCATGATGAATGGAAGGCCAAGAATTGGCGTATTGATGGCAGAATAGCGGATGAAGGGCAAGAGGCGATTAAGGAAGTGGACGACTTTATTGTAGATGCAATGAAGGAGCTGTTCTCGAATGGTCAAAGAGAGATTCAATCCATTACTGGCATTGAAGATTTTCTGTATATCCCCACTGCTGTCGATGATGATGAGGATGAATATACAAATGAGGCTCTTGTTGGAGAACCAGTAGGTATTAGAGAAACCGAGGGTGGAAGTCCAACAACACAAACCGGAGAGGCTGATATAAGGGATAGAAGGAATGAAAATTCTATAGGTAAGGTAATGGTTGAGAATCCTCAACCATCAACTCGCACACGCAATGCATCGGGTGATGGCTTAAGTGGTCATGGTACACAAAGAAAGAAAAAGAAAGGCGGTGGGGGTGTTACACCCAAGCGGATCGAAGGCCATTTCTCTGAAAATGATGAAGGTGTTGAGGGGACTTTCCTCAATGAGATAGCTGTTGGGTATCGTACCTTTGCCCAAAATATCAATGGCCAGGTATGGCATTACATTGTAATCCATAGTAAATATGATGTAGATAATGGTAGAGTGGATTTGCTTGTTGGTGGAGAGCAATCTGATGATCAAATATCTATAAAGGAATGTAATGTGAAGTGTTCAATTCGAGACAATTCACTCTCTGGTCTAAAGATAAACGAGGGTAAAACTACGTTTAGAGTTCGCTTCGCGGATAATATGCCTCATGCTGTTAAATTAGATGCCTATGAACTTAAATAATATTTCCTTGCCTTACCCTGTGTTAGGACTGAGTGATGACATTCTACCTGCTCTTTCTTCTGATGCTATCTCGGCAGAAATCAACATAACACCTCGAAATTATGAATTTAAGGTAACACTTAAATTTAAGAACGAAGAGATAGAAAAGCAGATTCGATGGAAGTGTGCTCAATTCGCATGTGAGTATGAGTGTTCAAAAACAATGCTTAGAAAGTGTATTTTCTCTGAGTCTCCGGATTTTGAGTTTTCAATTCCACGAAATGCTGTTAATGGTCGAATAAATATAAATTGTTTCGTATCAGTAATTCGAGAAATTAAAAAATATCAAAATAAGGGTTTTAATGAAGATTACCAAGGCTTTACATTTGATTTAGAACCTGGTGATATTTTGGTTGCTTTCCCTCCAGTGCGTTATGACGCAGATATAAAGTATGATAAATTACAAGCCGCAGGATCTTTTATGCAAATTCGTAAGAGCGATTTGCATGATGATGTATTTTTTGACATCTCTGGAGATAAAATAGAGATATGCATGCCAAGCCTTTTGTATGAATTGTATGAGAACCCCACTATAAAAGGTCAGGCTCAAATAATACATGCATCCTTAGTGTTAAATGCACTGACTTATGCCTTACTTAACCTTAATAATTCTGAGGATGAAGAATTATTAGAAAGAACATGGGCTAAGACTATTCTCTATCGCCTTGAAACCGAGCCTGGTTACGATAAAAATGACTTGGATGAACCAAGCAAGGTGCCATTGATAGCTCAAAAACTTCTTCAAAATCCTTATATGCGACTTTTCAACCATTTGTTGACAAATTCAAATGTTATATCGGAAGATTGATTATGAATTTACAGAAGACATTCAAAGAAAGTTACATGAAGGAACTGCGTGATAACGTGGTTTCTGAGGTAAATCTCCCGTTGTATGGACAGGAAACATTTGAATTGGGCCCATCCCAAATTAAAAGGTTAGCGAATGTGTATGAGCCTGAGGGTTTAGAAAAGAAAATGGAGGGCTTGGAAAATGACGATTTCAAAGCTGCCATTACTCTATATGAGGCATTCCCCAATATTAGTCCACTACTGGCTTCTACCGAGGCTTTCTGGTCCTATCTATGTCATACTTCCCTTTTCCACTATGCCCAAAAACGCTGGCCAGCAGTTATGGATGGGGATGTAACGTCCGATTATATTCTTGACCATTGGTTCGTTGGTCGACAAGGTCTATTGCGTAACGCAGGAGCGTCATTATGGTGGGGCATTCACAACACGATAGATGAAGAACGCCAGAATCCCTATGAACTGAGTCAAATACTTTTTGACAATTATAATTTCAGAATTATAAATTTTGGTCGTTCACTTCTAATAAGGCACAAAGAAGCCATGATTGGCATTCTCCAATTCTGCTTAGACAACAAACAAGAACTCTCTCATGCTTTTGACCCACGTGCTAAATTTATCTCAATATACTTCAATAGACTTGGAGGCACCAAACAACTGTCGTCTTTGAATCGAGATTTCTTTTATTCAGAATGCGAAAGAATAAAGGATCGAATCATGAGCATCACATCCCGAGAGCAGGTAACTAATGCAGATGAGGTCTTTTCTGTATGAATGTTGAATTATTATAACTTTTTATCATGAAAATAGTGACTTGGAATTGCAATGGGTCGTTTCGCAAGAAGTATGAAGCTTTGTTTGCGGCTTATCCTGATGCAGACTTGTACATAGTGCAGGAGTGTGAGGATCCTGATTTCTATAATAATAAAGCATATAAGGAGATTTATGTTAAGGGATTTCACGCTGGCACTCCCAATTTTTACATGAAGGGTATTGGCGTGTTTTCAACTAAGGGTGAATGGATACGACGATTGAAATGTAAGTATGCAAATGCCATGATGATGCTTGGGTATGCACCATTCGAATTTAAACATAGTATAAAGATTCTGCCTGTGTGGCCCCATGGCAAGTATGTGGAGGAAATGATTGACTTCTTAAAGCTCAATGAAGGTCTAATTGATGAGAATTGGATAATCGTGGGTGATACCAATAGCAGCTCAATGTTCAATAACCATCACCCTAAGACTAAGAATCACGATACATTAGTTGAGATATTAAGTCATAAAGGATTAGTTGATGCTTATAATCACACTAAGGGTGAGGCATCGGGCGAAGAAACTATTCCTACGTTCTATCTTCAACGTAAAAAGGAAAAGCCATTCCATCTTGACCGCTTCTTCCTTGCACCTGACCGCATTGTCTCGATTGAGGTAGCTAATGACCATGATTATTGGCTCACCCTCAGCGACCATATTCCAGTGGAATTAGTAATAAGAGAGGTATAAAGTAGATTTCGAATTAGAAAAGTAGGTTTATGGCTAATACCTGTTTTACATCATACGTCTGTGTGGGCTCGGAGGATGAGGTTGAGGATCTCTATCAGAAGATGAAGAGGGCGGAGGAGAACTTTCGTGCTTCGGGAGATTGGAATGTTACTCGATGCCGCATGGATGAACTTGTCAAACTCTTGGGTGGGAAGCTTGAGGATGAGTTTGAAGCTTGCCATCGGGGTCGGTGGTATGATTTGGAGCATAACAATGGAGTGATGAGATTTGAAACCATAACTCCTTGGAATGAGTTCATCTTTTGGCGTGAGTTTATTGAGGAACAGTATATCACGATAAAATTCTATTATAAGACCGAAGAGACTGGCGAGGGCTTATTCTTTACCAACGATTCCTCAGGGAAGTATTTCCCAAATCGGTATGAAGTCGGGATTGAAAAACAGGGTATATGGGAGTTCCCGACGGCTAATGAGGCCGAGGCATACATTGCCAATGTTATTGGCCGACCATTGGCCGATGGTGAAGACCCAGACAGCGCCTTAAGGGCTTGGAGCGATAAAAACAATATATCGGCCTATTACTACATCTTCGATATCGAAGATTACTAACCACCTCTTTGCAGGTCACATTTTACAGTCGTATTTTACGGTCGTATTTTACAGTCGTATTTTAGAGTTTTACAGTCGTATTTTGAGTTTTACAGTCGTATTTTCGGCATTTACAGTCGTATTTTGAGTTTTACAGTCGTATTTTGAGTTTTACAGTCGTATTTTAGAGTCATATTACAGTAACATTCGCTGCCAATATCAGTCCCATCTGCCGGCTTTACAGTAACATTATCAGTAAGATTGGTAACATTTACATTAACATTTACAGTAACATTATCAGTAAGATTGGTAACATTATCAGTAACATTAGCTGGCATTATCAGTAACATTCATCAATAAACTTATTCTTGGATTTTGTGGTTTGAAATAAAAGTGTTACTTTTGCAGAAAGTACCAAGATGACAAAAGATAAGGTTGACATACGGTCATTAATCACCTCTACGGTGAGAGCCACAGAGCCTACGGCAGAGATAATCCTCTTTGGGTCGAGGGCTCGTGGCGATTTTGGCCCGTCATCGGACTGGGATGTTTTGGTACTTGTTGATGGCGACAAGGTAACCGATGCCCAATTTGATGCCCTCAACTATGAGCTTTGGAACAAAGGTCTTGATTTAGGAGAAGAAATCAATGTGGTAATCCGCACCAAATCAGATTGGGCGCGTCGCACCCCATCTCTCTTTCATTATAACGTAACCCATGAAGGAATAAAACTATGAGTTCACCCTCTTCGAGGCTGTCTTGCGGAAGGGCTTCCCATAACCCCACGATTGCGCTTCGCTTCATCGTGGGGTTATCCCTATTGAAAGTCTTCGACCTTCCCTGGATTATCGGGTTTCTTTAATGGTTTAGTAAATAGTTTTAATTGTTTCTAATGGTTTGAGACATCGCGGCTATCCAATCAGATACCGATGGCATCAAACTAAAGTTAAGGCACCTTGTGCGTCCTTTTCTTTGAGTGATTCTATATCTTCTCGAATAGAGAAGTGCTCTTCTTCATATTCCATCACTATTTCGGCCATAATGGATAATTCTAAAGCAGCGGGATCTTCTTCTGGATGACAGTCGGGAGCTATATCTATAAGATCCTCAATACGCTTTTTTGCAAATTCATATTGCTCTTTCGAAAAGTTACACATAATTAAGATTTCAAATGGTACTACAATCAATTTTATCATATTCAGCATGTGTCCCTACAAATCTTATGAACACAATTTCCTTGTCGGTGCCTGGGGCATATTCGATTATGTAGTTCATAGACTATCCAACCATTGATTCATTTTGTCTTTGTCATCAAATTTGATACAGTGACCTTCTGCATGAGCACGACGCGCTTTTGCTATTTTCTCCTCCAATTCGGGAGTTATTGTTAAATCGTCTTCTTCTATGGGTAGAATTATGAAGAGGTGGTTCTTTCTACGAACCATCACTCTTTCTCCTTCCAGGGCCTTGTCAAAAAACATTGACTGATTAGCCCTAAATTCTTTAGTGTTTACTTGTATCATTTTTATTATTTTTAGTGTACACAAAATTGTGCACAAAGATAACGAATTATTTTGATTAATAGTTCAAAATTCCTCTTTTATTTTCAAAAATTTTTTGGTGATACCAGGGTAAGTTTTGTTTGCCTTGTTGTCATTAATGGTTTATAAGGGTTTCTAATGGTTTGAGGCTGTTTAAACGAAAAAGGCTCTTTAAATCCGGGATTTAAAGAGCCTTGCGGTGCGCATGAAGGGACTCGAACCCCCACGACCTAAGCCATTAGATCCTAAGTCTAACGCGGCTACCAATTACGCCACATGCGCAAATCACAGTGCAAAGGTAAGGCTTTTTTCCCAATCCACCAAATAAAAATTGCAAAGACGAGGGTAAAAATTTCATTTAGAGTTGGTGGAATGATGAATTTTGGGTAAATTTGCACCTCGAAAAATTAATAGCCCGGAACCAAGGCCGAAGGGCTGAAATCTTACGTTGCAACCATGGCAAAAAACAAGACTAATATTGCATCTCATACCAAAGACATTAATTTGAAATGCGAACTCGTGAGAATACTTGCGTGCCGAATGGCCTATATCACAAAAGGCACTTTTGGGCAAGTATATGAAAACTCGGGTTATTATAAATCAGATGCGCTCAACGACATGCGTGCATTGACCACTCAGCGAATATTGCTTGAGGATAAGAACATGTGGGTGGCAAAAACTGATTCTTTCCTCAGCTATAGAAATATGGAGCGGCCCTTTTATGTCAATCCCGAATATGTGCCCGATATACTTTCATCCGGCAGTCTACAAGATGTGAGTAATGCCATATATCGAGCAAAGATTACAGCCGATATTCAGTTTGACCAGGATGGAGACCACCCATTCCCCGCATCATTTGTCGAGGCTTTGGCTCTATTTCTTAGAGGCAAAGAGGAATACAAAGATAAGCTCAAAGAAAGCTCGGGAGTATTTGACCATACAAGAAATCACAACAGATCATATATCCACCGCCTGCTGACTTGGATGCTGCGCCAATCCAGATTCCAGGAATTTTTCAGCAATTGCACCAACCGCGACAAGATTACATTATGCTCAATGCTGGCCGATGAATATGCCGATATGGATAAGCTGGATTACGCTGGGGTGACTCATTACCTATTTTTTGATGAAACTGGCGAGGCAAGAGATACGCTCAACTCAATATTTTATGTGCTTCACAATGAACTATTCGTACATGGCCAGATTGTGAAATTAATCCAGAAATATGAAAATGCTCCAAGAGTGGCAGAATATCTTGAAGCTGTGGCAGCGCTTCATTCGGGAAATCTGAAGCCTATTATCGATGTTACGCTTGAATTGGCCGAGGTTTACACTTTTGAAATATTGTCACGCCCTGGCTTGGCCATGTATTTTGCCGCAGCTCTTTTGGCTGACAAAAGCCCAGAGTCGATGGCTATGGCAAAGAAGATGCAGCGAAATGGTCAAATTAAGGGTATTGCCTCACTATTCCTTGCCTTAATGGATTGGAAGACAAAGGGGGCAGTATCAGCCAAACGCATTGAAGAAGTGGCATATAGCGGCTATAACCCATCGAGCATGATAGTATTCACGCTTTTTGCTCTGCATTATCAGATGTTCGATAGAGAGAGGGACTGGCCCAACTTCATGAGATACTACATCGAAGAGATGTCAGGTAATAGCCGAATGCAATATATTAGGATGCTATTCTCGGAGGCATGCAAAGATATGGCTCCACTGAGCGACTATCTCCATGATACCACCGAGATGAAATCGTTCCTCAATTTTGGGGAGGTAAAAGAGCGGTGGCAAAAAGTGCTGGAGCAGTTGCAAATAAAATACGGCATTGCCAAGGATAGAAATGCGGGTGCGATGCAGTCGGGCTCGCGAGTGGCTTATCTGGTAAATCCAGTGTCACTCTCGGTGCAGCCAGTGGTGCAGAAATCAAGCGATGGAGTGAAATGGACCAAGGGGCGCAACATAGCCCTAAGCACCTTCCGCACTGGCAAAGCTGAGGGCATGACCCAGCAGGACAAGGCCGTGAGTCAATGTGTAAAAATCTCAGAGCGTGGTTGGTACGGCGGCGTGGATTATTACATTGACTCCCAAAAGGCCATAAAAGAGTTGGCTGGCCATCCCTATGTATTCACCAACGATGACAATCGATTGAAAATTGAAATCACCGAAGAGCCGCTGCAGCTATCGGTGCAGCGAGATGGCAATGGCCAATTCCACATAAAGGCAAATATAGAGCTTGACCGAGTGGATGGCACTCTTTATATCGACCGTAGCAATGCCACCAGCCTCAGAGTGGTAAAGATTGACAGCAGCCAGGCATCGATACTGCGCCAGTTGCTCGACCTGGGTGCTCTTCCAGCCAAGGCCGAAAAGGAATTGGCCAACACCCTAAATGCAATCGGAAGCAAGATGACCGTGATGTCCGACCTTATGGGGCAGGACAAGAACGTGCGCCAAATCGAAGGCTCGCCTATGATTGTGGTGCAACTGCTGCCAGATGGCGATGTGATACGCGCCACGCTTTTCACCAAGCCCTTGGTAAATTCTGCTCCCTATCTCACCCCTGGAAAGGGCTCGGAATATGTAAGCGGACGCGAGAATGGCCAGGTGGTGCAAGCTAAGCGCAATTTCGCGGCCGAAAAAGAAAATCTCGAAAAGGTGTACGAGGCAATGAAGCCCTACGATGATGCGGCATTCGATGATAACGTATGGATGCTCGATATAGAGCAGACTTTGGGGCTCTTGGATTCATTGGTAGCACTTAAAGATGCGGCCTGCGTGGAATGGCCAGAGGGCACTAAGATGAGGATTTCCCGAGCACAATTGCAGCCCGGTGCTTTCCATTTCAGTGTAAAAAAGACCGAGAATTGGTTCGCTGTAGAGGGTGAAGTGGAAATTGACGAGAACACCCGGCTCAAGGTGGCTGATCTCTTGCGCCAGCTTGGCAGCGGCAATAGCCGATTTGTGCGCCTTGGCGATAATGAATATGTGGCACTGAGCCAGCAATTGGCCAAGCTGCTGCGCAATATCTCTCAGCTTGCCAATGAAAAAGGCAAGAAGATGCAGGTGTCGGCCTTCAATGCGTCAATTTTCGATGAATTGGAGAAGGCTGGAGTTGAACTTAAGAGCGACAAGGCATATCGCGATATGCTGAAGCGCATCGAAGAGGCCGATAAAGCTGTAATAAAGACTCCGCGTGGATTGCAAGCCGACTTGCGCGACTACCAAAAAGAGGGCTATCGTTGGATGGCTCGCTTGAATTTATGGGGAGCCGGGGCTTGCCTGGCCGATGATATGGGCTTGGGCAAAACATTGCAAACCATAGCATTGCTTTATGCACAACGCGCCAAAGGACCCAGCCTGGTGGTGGCCCCAACCAGCATCTTGCTCAATTGGCAAGATGAAATTGCCCGATTTGCCCCTCAGCTCACCACCAAGCTGCTCAATCCCGTGGCTGATGTCCAGCGCTCGGAAATCATAGAGCAGGCCAAGGCTGGCGACGTAGTAATCACATCCTACGGCTTGCTGATAACAAAGCAAGAAATGCTTGCAGCAAAGGATTGGAACATCATAGTGCTTGACGAGGCTCATACCATAAAGAATCGCGACACTAAGATGTCGAAGGCGGCTATGGTGCTCAAGGGCGATATGCGAGTGGCTCTCACTGGCACACCATTGCAGAATCGATTGGCCGAGATATGGAATATCTTCCAGTTTATCAACCCTGGACTTTTGGGTTCGTTTCAGGCTTTCACCGAGAAATTTATCAATCCTATAGAAAAGGATGGAAACAAAGAGCGTCAACGCCTACTGAAGCGAATGATTTCGCCTTTCATGCTGCGTCGCACCAAGAGCGATGTGCTCAGCGAACTTCCTGAAAAGACTGAAATCCAAATCAAAGTTAATCTCACCGATGAGGAGCGCGCTCTTTATGAGAGCATTCGCAGTCAGGCAGAATTGGCAGTGGCCTCAGGCCAGCAATCGCCAATCGAGGCTTTAGCTGAGATTACCAAGCTGCGTCAGGCTGCTTGCAATCCGCGACTGATCAATCAAAACATTACGATTGAATCGTCGAAGGCCGCCGCTTTCATGGAGCTGGTAGAGAATCTCCACAGCAATCACCATCGTGCGCTGGTGTTTAGTCAGTTTACATCACATTTGGCCTTGATTCGCGAGCAATTGGATGCGGCGGGATACAAATATCTCTATCTTGATGGCTCAACCCCTGGCGCTCAGCGAGCCAAACTTGTTGAGGAGTTCCAGACGGGTGATGTGCCCCTATTCTTGATTTCTCTCAAGGCCGGCGGCTTGGGCCTGAATCTTACTGCAGCTGATTATGTGATTCATCTTGATCCATGGTGGAATCCCGCCATTGAGGACCAGGCTTCGGACCGCAGCCACCGAATAGGGCAACAGAAGCCCGTAACGGTGTATCGCCTTATTGCGGCTGACACGATTGAGGATAAGATACTGCGTCTCCACGCGCATAAGAAATCGCTCGCCGACGCTCTGCTTGAGGGGGCTGATATGTCGGCTCGACTGACAAAGGAAGAAATCCTAAGCCTCCTCAATCAAAATATGTAGGGTAGGGGTTACAACCGTCGAAGCAATGTAGTGGTGCCCACCGCGATGCCTAAGATGGCAATAGCTGCTCCGATGTAGCCAATCACGGCCATGGAGATTTGGGTGATCACTAAGCCGCCGGTGTAAGTGCCGCTGCCTATGCCAAGGTTGAAGAGGCCACTGTATGTGGCCATGGCCACCGTTGAACCTTCGCCCTTGATGCGGCTTACGATTATCTCTTGGTTGATTAGATTGAACACAGTGAGGCTGCACGACATTATCATGCATACAGCGATGATGGTGGGCAGGCTAATGCATGCAGGTCGCAACAAGGCCAACGCTGAAAGCAACACCACCGATGCCGTTGTAAATAATGTCTTGGGCATCCATCCAAAGCCTTTGGCAAAGATTACACTGCCGCAGAGACCGCCCACGCCCATCATTACCAATACCACCGTGACCACATCTTCGTGCACCTTGGCTATCTGCCCTAAGAAAGGCTCGATATACCCATAAGCTGTGAAATAGGCAGTTACAATCAGTATGGTATATACATAAAGCCAGATGAGCATCTTATTGCGGAAGAGCGAGGGAAGCTGCGACACCTGAAATCTGCCATCGCTTTTCACCTGTGGGAAAGCCAAAATGAATGCTAAGAACACTAATGTGCCTACGCCGGCAATTGTGGCGAAGGTCACGCGCCAGCTAAGATAAAGGCCGATTACTCGACCAATGGGCAAGCCCACGATCATGGCCACTGATGCGCCACTGACCACTGCGCTGAGAGCCGCTGCCTCCTTCCCCTTAGGGGCCGTCTTTACAGCCAACAATGGCACTACGCCCCAGAATACTGCGTGAGTGCAAGCCACGCCTACGCGCGAGGCCATTAGCCACCAATAGCCTGGCGACAGTGCAGATGCCACTTGAAATACTGTGAATCCGCCTACTAATAGGAGCATCAGTCGCCTTCCGCTCATGCCCGAGGCTGCCACCATCAGGGGGAGTGACATCAAGGCCACCACCCAGGCATATACTGATATGATCATGCCCATCTTGGCCTCAGAGGCATGAAAATCTCGCCCTATATCGCTCAGCAGGCCGATGGGGATAAATTCGGAGGTGTTGAACACGAATGCCGACAGCATCAGTGCCCCCACGGGCACCCATTGCCTGATTTTTCCAGGCTTTACTGCTTCCGCTTCCATTTTCTCTCAAAAATAAAGCTTGTAATAATTTTTGTACCTAATTCTTCTTTTTTACGATGCAAAGGTACAACTTTTTCTTGTCATAAAAAAGTTTAATTTAACTTGAAGGTCGATTTGAATATAAAGACAGAGGGCCTATCAGCATGGCTGATGGGCTCTCTGGAGGTAGGGTAAAAAGGTTGATTAGTAAGAATTGTGGATAGAATGTGGGTTAGATGGTTGCATACGTGGAGAGACCGTTATTTGCCGAACATGTGGCCTAAGCCGCCCAGCATTTCGCTGGCCTTGCCTTTGATCTCTTCCACGAAGCCCTCCTTTACTCCGTCGCCGTCGAGGTCGCCAAGGAGGCCTCCATCCTTAATCTTAGCTATGATGTCGGTCAGCGACATATTGCTGTGGTCGCTGCCCTTGAGCATTTCTGTGACTTTGGTGACATCTATCTTGTCGCCAAACTTGTCTTTGAGCTGTGTTATGATCTCGTTAAGTTCCATAATATTCAGATTTGTTAGGTTCGTTGTTTTCACTATTAACAACCTTGGAGGCTCCCAAGTTATTGGGTTTAAGATTAATAATGGATATTTATCTTTTATTTTATTTTTACGGTATTGAAAAAAGCAAAATGTTTGGTAATGTGGCGGTAATTTGCTAATTTTGCGGCAAGGTTTTGAAAAAGCCACCATAACTCATATAAATTTTAATACCAGATGAGATTAATTATCGAAAAGGACTATGACAAGATGTCGCAGTGGGCAGCCGAATATGTGGCAGCGCGCATCAATGCCGCTAACCCCACCGCCGAGCATCCATTTGTGTTAGGATGTCCTACTGGCAGCAGCCCTCTGGGCATGTACCGCGCACTTATTGAGCTTTACAAGCAGGGCAAAGTGTCGTTCAAGAATGTAGTTACATTCAATATGGACGAATACGTAGGCCTCCCCGAAGACCACCCCGAGAGCTACCACTCGTTTATGTGGACCAATTTCTTCAGCCACATCGATATACCGCGTGAAAATGTCAACTTCCTTGACGGCAATGCCAAGGATGTAGAGGCTGAGTGCCAGCGCTACGAGGACAAGATTAAGAGCTATGGCGGAGTTGATTTGTTTATGGGCGGCGTAGGCCAAGATGGACATATCGCCTTCAATGAGCCGGGCTCGAGCCTTAAGAGCCGCACCCGCATGATGAGCCTTACCACCGACACTATCATTGCCAACTCACGCTTCTTTGGCGGCAACCTCGACTTGGTGCCTAAGACTGCCCTTACCGTAGGCGTAGGCACAGTGATGGATGCCAAGACCGTGATGTTGCTGGTCAATGGCCATGCCAAGAGCCGCGCTCTACATCATGGCGTGGAGGCTGGAATCACTCAGATGTGGACCATTTCGGCTCTGCAGTTCCATCCCGATGCAATCATCGTGGCCGACGAGGCTGCTTGCGACGACCTCAAGGTCAGCACCTACCGCTACTACAAAGACGTAGAAAACAAATGACAAGTGACAAATGACAAATGACAAGTGACAACTTGTATTTTGTATTTCGTAACTTGTAATTTGTAATTTGTAATTTTTCTGGGGTGCCTCACCAAGGCTGAGATCATACCCTTAACACCTGATGCAGATAATGCTGCCGTAGGGAAAACGAATATGAAACATTATAATACTGTACTTACTATCGCAGGGAGCGACTCGATCGGTGGTGCCGGCATTCAAGCCGACATCAAGACGTGTTGCTCCCTGCGCGCTTATGCGATGACGGCAATCACCGCCATTACAGCGCAAAATACCCAAGGCGTGCGCAGCTACAAGGCAGTGGGCCCGCGCATGCTGAGTGCACAGCTCAAAGCCGTGTGCACCGACGTCAGGCCCGATGCCGTGAAGATTGGCATGGTGCCTGATGCCGACAGCGCCCATATCATAGCCGATGCCATTGAGATGTATCACCTGCGCAATATTGTGGTGGACCCTGTGATGGTGGCCACTTCGGGCGATGCTCTCAGCGATGGCAGCGCCATCAGCGTGATGGCTGAGCATGTGTTTCCACAGTCATCGGTGATTACCCCTAATCTTATTGAAGCTCGGGCCCTGCTTGGCGAGGTGGCGTCGGACGTGCCTCCCGATTCCTGGGCCGTGTGGCTGGCAGAAAAATATCATTGTCCGGCTGTGTTGGTCAAGGGAGGCCATGGACAGGCCGACCAACTCACAGATGTGCTCTACTGCCAGGGCCAAGAATTCAAGTATTCCCATGCAAAGATTGACACGCCCAATACTCATGGCACTGGGTGCTCATTGTCGAGCGCCATCGCTTGCGGGCTGGCCAATGGCAGATTGCTTCCCGATGCCGTAAGCCAAGCAATCGATTGGTTGCAACGCGCTCTGGAGCAAGGCAAAGACTATGAATTGGGCCATGGCCATGGACCTCTGTATTTCTTCAATTCTTAATCTCCTATAATCCTTTCCTCAAATAATTCTCATACGCTAAGCGATGAATATCAAAGTAAATGATAAGGAGATGCAAGTAGCCGATGGGCTTAAGCTTGCCCAGCTCCTTGCACAACTTCAGGTGCCGGAAAAAGGCACCGCAGTGGCGATTAACGACACTCTTGCAAAAAAGGACACCTGGGCCGAGCGTCAACTGCTGCCCGGCGACAATGTACTGATAATTTCGGCGGCTTATGGCGGATGATTTTAAGATAGTAGCTATTACGCCGCCCCACCAGAGGGCTGACGAGGCTTTGCGCATCTGGCACATGCTCGAGAGTGGTGCCGTGGACATGGTGCATTTGCGTCACCCCGATGCTTCGTATCGCGAGATGAGCAACTTGATTGAGGCCATCCCTCAGAAATGGCACTCACGCCTGCGCCTTCACGGACATTTTGTGCTGCTCAATGAGTTTAACCTGGCTGGCCCGCATCTCAATCGCCGTTGCCCCGAATGGAATCTCCCCGTGGTGAAAGGCAAGGGCGCCTGGCATCCAACGGTGTCAAAATCATGCCACAAGGCCGAGGAGCTGCGCGAGGCCAGCCAATTTGAATATGTGACCCTCTCGCCCATTTATCCATCAATATCCAAGCCAGGTTATCGAGGGAATTTCAATATTGAAAAATTGGCCGATGAATTGGCAGGGCGCCGAGTGATTGCCCTGGGAGGAGTCACCCCCGATAAGTTCCACGAACTGCGCAAGGCTGGCTTCGCTGGCGCCGCTCTCTTGGGCTATATTTGGTATGCTCAGGACACTGAGCGCACCCTGAGGCGCATCAAGATGATGCGAGGCGATCGTTTTTCGCTGCAATATATCACCAATGGCGCCACTCCCTACGAGGTAGAAGCCGAGGTGCAAGGCGTGCTGGCTGGCGGCTGCCGATGGGTGCAGGTGCGCATGAAAGAGGCCGACGATGAGGTGGTGGCCGAGGCTCTGAGGCGGGTTAAGCCCATGTGTGCCGCTAAGGGCGCAATTCTATTGGTCGATGACCGTGTGGCTTTGGTTAACCGCCTGGGCATTGACGGCGTGCATCTGGGCAAGACCGATATGGCTCCAGCTGAGGCCCGCAACCTCCTGGGTCGCCAGGCAATTATTGGCTCTACTGCAAACAATCTGGACCAGGTGAAGGCCTTGGATTTTGAGAATATCGACTATGTTGGCGTGGGGCCGCTGCGCTTTACCACCACCAAGAAAAATCTCGCTCCAGTGCTTGGCTTGGATGGATACCAGCAGATTATGAGCTATCTGCGCAGCCAGGAGCAAGACTTGCCAATAGTGGCCATTGGCGGCATAGTGGCTGAGGATGTGGCACAGCTGCGCGCTACAGGCGTCAGCGGAGTGGCAGTGAGCGGGGCGATCGCCAATGCGCCTGACCCCAAAATAGCCACCATGGAATTTTTAAAAAGTAATGAATAGCACTCCGAGTACTCCGAGCACTCCGAGCACTCCGAGTTCTCCGAGTTCTCTGAGTTCTCCGAGTTCTCTGAGTTCTATGATTTCTCTGAGTTCTCAGATTTTATATGATTATGGAAGATATATTAAAAATAGGAGGGCGTGAGTTTGGTTCGCGCCTGTTTGTAGGCACTGGCAAATTCCAGAGCCCCGACAAAATGCTTGAGGCTATCAAGACCTCTGGCTCAGAGATGATCACTGTGGCTCTCAAGCGCGTGAATATGATGAATGAGGCCACCGATGAGATGCTCACCCACATTAATCGTGAGCATGTGCAATTGCTGCCCAATACCTCGGGCGTGCGCAATGCCAAGGAGGCAATCCTGGCCGCGCAGATGAGCCGCGAGGTATTTGACACCAATTTTATCAAGCTGGAGATTCATCCCGATCCCAAGTATCTGATGCCCGACCCCGTGGAGACTTTGCTTGCCACAGAGGCTCTGGCCAAGGAGGGATTCGTGGTGCTCCCTTATATTCAGGCTGATCCGGTGCTGTGCAAGCGCCTTGAAGAGGTGGGCGCAGCCGCTGTGATGCCCTTGGCTGCACCGATTGGCACCAACAAGGGCCTTCGCACTCGCGACTTCTTGGAGATTATAATTGAGCAAAGCCAAGTGCCAGTGGTGGTAGATGCAGGGTTGGGTGCTCCCTCGCATGCTGCTGATGCCATGGAAATGGGCGCTGATGCTGTGCTGGTGAATACTGCCATAGCCGTTGCTGGCGACCCCGTGGAAATGGCCGATGCTTTCCGCTTGGCTGTAATCGCTGGCCGAAAAGCCTACTTGGCCGGCTTAGGCTCGACCTCTACTTATGCTCAAGCCACCAGCCCGCTAACTGCTTTCCTTAATAAATAATTTATTATTATGAAAATTGAAAATATCGACGTATCCATCTATCCCAATAGCGAAAAAATTTATATTCCTGGCGAGCTGTATCCAGAGATCAAGGTAGCTATGCGCCGCATTCATCAGCTTCCCACCGTGAAAATTGAGGATGGCAAGCGAGTGGAGTACCCCAACGAGGATATCACCGTGTATGATACCAGCGGCGTATATACCGACCCCGAGTATAACTACGATGTAAACCGTGGCATCCCGCGCCTGCGCGAAGCCTGGATTGAGCAGCGCGGTGACACTTTGGTGCTCGACGATATCACCAGCAGCTACGGGCGCATGCGCAAGGCTGACAAAAGCCTCGATGCTATCCGCTTCCCCAACACCTACAAGCCCCGCGTGGCCAAAGAGGGCAAGAAGATTACCCAGCTCGATTATGCACGTGCCGGCGTGATTACCGCAGAGATGGAATATGTGGCTATCCGTGAAAACCTCGACAACAAGGCCCGCGGAATCGATAGCTACATCACCCCCGAATTTGTGCGCCAGGAGATTGCGGCTGGTCGCGCCGTGCTTCCTGGCAACCCTAATCACCCCGAGGCAGAACCTATGATCATAGGCAAGGCTTTTGCTGTGAAGCTTAATACCAACATCGGCAATTCAGCACTCTCATCAGGAATCGAGGAAGAGGTGGCCAAGGCTGTGTGGAGTTGCTACTGGGGCGGCGATACCCTGATGGACCTCTCCACTGGCGATAATATCCACGAGACACGCGAGTGGATTATCCGCAACTGTCCGGTGCCAGTGGGCACGGTACCCATCTATCAAGCTTTGGAGAAGGTGAATGGCAAGGTGCAAGACCTTACCTGGGAAATATATCGTGACACCTTGATTGAGCAGGCCGAGCAAGGCGTGGATTATTTCACCATCCATGCCGGTGCCCTTAAGGAGCATGCTGAGTTGATAAAAGAGCGCATGACTGGTTGTGTAAGCCGTGGCGGCTCGATTATGGTGCAATGGGCTGTAATGCACGACCAGCAAAGCTTCCTCTACGAGCATTTCGATGAGATTTGTGAAATCTTGGCTCGTTACGACGTGGCCATTTCGCTTGGCGATGGCATGCGTCCTGGCTCGACCCACGATGCCAACGACCGCAGCCAATTCCTTGAGCTTGATGTGCTTGGCGAACTTACCGAGCGCGCTTGGGCTCATGGCGTGCAAGTGCTGATTGAGGGCCCTGGCCATATACCCATGAATAAAATCCCCGAGAATATGGAGCGCCAGCGCAAGGTTTGCCACGAGGCTCCGTTCTACACTCTGGGCCCGCTCACCACTGATATTGCGCCTGCCTACGATCATATCACCAGCGCCATCGGCGCAGCCATCATTGGTAGCCTGGGCACAGCCATGATTTGCTATGTGACACCCAAGGAGCACCTGTCGCTGCCCACTCTTGCTGATGTGCGCGAGGGCGTGATTACTTACAAGATTGCTGCCCATGCCGCTGACCTGGCCAAGGGATTCCCAGGTGCTAACGTGCGCGACAATGCCTTGAGCAAGGCGCGCTATGAGTTCCGCTGGAAAGATCAATTTAATCTGTCGCTCGACCCTGAAAAGGCTCAGCGATTCTATATGGAGAGCCGACGCAACGCACCCGATGCTGACGACCGCTTCTGCACAATGTGCGGTCCCAACTTCTGCGCCATGCGCATCTCCCAAAACTGCGAAACGGCACTAAACCACTAAACCACTAAACCACCAAACCACAATGGTTAATTTTTGGGGCCACGGCTTTGCCGATGAGATAGAGCAATGGTCGTGGCAGGATACTATTGATCAGATAGCCTCGGTCACCGAGGCCGATGTGCTGCGCGTGCTTGCAAAGGCGCAGCGCAATGTAAAGCAGCTCGACGACACTGATTTTATGGCTCTCATCTCGCCCGCTGCCGAACCATACCTTGAGCAAATGGCCCAACTTGCCCACCGATTCACGATGGAGCGATTTGGCAAGACTATCTCGATGTACATTCCTATGTATGTGAGCAATCGGTGCACCAATTTCTGTGTGTATTGCGGCTTCAACCATAATAATCCTATGCTGCGCACCACGCTCACAATGGAACAAGTGGAGGCTGAGTGCAAGGCCATAAAGAAGTTGGGCCCGTTTGAGAACCTGTTGATTGTCAGCGGCGAAGCCCCGCATTTTTGCGGCGTAGAGTATTTCGAGCAGGTGCTCAACACCTGCCGCCCATATTTCCACAACCTAACCATAGAGGTGCAGCCCATGAAGATGGAGGAATACGAGCGCTTGACCCATGCTGGCCTCAACGGAGTGGTTTGCTTCCAAGAGACCTACCACAAAGAGCGTTATCGCTGCTACCACCCTAAGGGCATGAAGAGCTACTTCGGCTGGCGCCTCAATGGTTACGACCGCATGGGTCAGGCCGGGGTGCACAAAATCGGCATGGGCGTGCTGATTGGCCTGGAGGACTGGCGCGCCGACGTCACGATGATGGCTCGCCATCTGCGCTATCTCCAGAAGCATTATTGGCGCACGCGCTACAGCGTCAACTTCCCGCGCATGTGCCCCAGCGAGAGCGGATTTCAGCCTAATGTGGTGATGACCGACAAGCAGTTGGCCCAGCTTACGATGGCCTTCCGCCTTTTCGACCACGATGTTGACATATCTTATTCTACCCGCGAGTTGCCTGATTTCCGACGCAACATGATGCGACTTGGCGTGACTTCGATGAGCGCTGGCAGTCAGACCGAGCCTGGCGGTTATGCCTCATGCCCAGATGCTTTGGAGCAATTCCATGTAAGTGATGGCCGCAGCCCCGAGGCTGTGACTTCGGCTATCCGTGCCGACGGCTATGATGTGGTATGGAAAGATTGGGACCAAATCTTTGATTAGCTTTACGTTTTGCGTTTTACGTTTTACGTTTTACTAATCAGGTATTATTTTGTACCTCGTACCTTGTACCTCGTACCTCGTACCTTGTACCTCGTACCTCGTACCTCGTACCTCGTACCTTGTACCTCGTACCTCGTACCTCGTACCTCGTATTTTGTATTTTATGAGTCGGTATATTAGAAATATACAATTGCCAGAGATAGGTGAGGCTGGACAACGCCGGCTGCTCGCCTCATCGGTCTTGGTGCTGGGCGCTGGTGCGCTTGGCACGGTGGCAAGCATGTACTTGGCCGCAAGCGGAGTAGGGCGAATCAAGGTAGTGGATTTTGACAATATCGACATTACCAACCTCCAGCGTCAACTCTCCTATTCAGAGGCCGATCTTGGAAAGTCCAAGGTTATAACCTTGACTGAAAGGCTGCGAGCTATCAACTCTGAAATCAAAGTGCAGGCGGTGAATCAGTTTGTAAAGCCTGGCGATTTGGCTAATCTTATGCAAGGCTCCGATTTGGTGCTTGAGTGCAGTGACAATCCCGACACAAAATATGCAGTTACCTCGGCTGCCGAAGCTCAGGGAATCCCCTATGTGCTGGGCGGAGTGGCCCAATGGCGCGGACAAGTGATGGACTGGGCGCCAGGGCATGCGCGGTATTCCGATTTCTTCCCAGTGGGTGCGGATAGCAATGGTTACACGCCCTGCTCAATAGGCGGGGTGTTCGGCCCAGCTCCGGGCATTGTGGCAAGTATCCAAGCGGCTGAGGCAATCAAGCTGCTTACGGGGGCTGGCGTGCCATTGCTTGACCGTCTGTTGCTAATCGACACTCTAAAAATGAACTTCCGCACCATCTCCTACTAAACTTGTATTTCGTACCTTGTATTTTGTATTTTTCTAAAACTTTTGACAAAAAGATTTTGTCAGGTCGTGAAAAATTCGTACCTTTGCAAGCCGTTGCAATAAAGGGCACCTTACCAATGCCCGTAAATTTAACAAAGACAACAATTTAGAGCTCTAAACAATATGAAAGAAGGTATCCATCCTAAGAATTACCGCGAAGTGGTGTTCAAAGATATGTCGAACGACGAAATCTTCATCACTCGCAGCACCGTAGCATCGCGCGAAACCATCGAGGTTGACGGCAAGGAATATCCCCTTGTAAAGCTGGAAATCACCAGCTCGTCGCACCCCTTCTTCACTGGCAAGCAGAAGCTCGTCGATACCGCTGGTCGCGTCGACAAGTTCATGAGCCGCTACGGCAACCGCAAGAAATAAGACTCCGGGCCTTCCTCTCGGAATCGACAGTAGCCCCTGGTGTATGGCATCGGGGGCTTGCTTATCGTAACGCTCACGGTCCATTTCATTGTTTCTACACCTATAACGCTCGCGCCTCCCAAATTGTTCCTCACCGAGTTTACACTAAAGAGGCCACGGAGAAAATAAAACTCCGTGGCCTCCGTGTCTCTGTGGTGAATTTCACTCAGAAATAATGCGGTAAACGCTGAAAGAGTAGGGGGGCAGCGTGGCTGGCAGGGTGCCTACTGTAGCCTCAAATGTCATTGGCTTGGAATCCAGGCTGTCCCAGGCTCCGCTCAGCACTGTGCACTGCACCTTGGCATCTGCACCAGCCAAGTCGGCCAAGTCGAGGCTCAAATCTGCCGTTGCGGGCAGCATATTCACCAGCTTCACTATCACATCGCCAGTAGCTTCATCACGTACGATCGACGAGCCTACACGCTTGCTCACCTGGTGGGGCTGATCCTTCACATCGAGCGATGATGGAATATAGGTTGAGCCTGAGTTCTGTCCGTACATCTGCTGCACCCAATAGTCAGTAGTGGGCATCACCTCAGTGTTGGTGAAATAAATCATATCGGGGTTCCACTGAGTGTGATTCTTCTTAGCCAGCAGCGGAGCATAGCTGCTCATTACCACCACATCGGCGTTGCGTTCTACATCAGTGAGATATAGGGCATCGCTGAGGGCTGTCTCGATGGTAGATGTGCGCTTTGAATTATGGCTTGCGTATTCGCCAAGGTAAACCTTGGGGGCATTGCGGTCGTAGCGGTCGTAATAATCACGATTATTGATTAGCCAGCCGGGAGCCACATAGTAATGCTCATCCACAATTGGCACATTCTCTTGGCGTGCGAATCGCCAGCCCTCGTTATAATCGGTGCCCTCGTAGAATGGACCTACGGTGCCAACAACTGTAATCTCGGGGTACTTTGCCTTCACGGCATCATTGATCATCTTGAATCGCTCCTCAAATATTGGATTGATCAGATCCTCATTGCCAATGCCCACATATTTCAGATTGAATGGCGCTGGGTGGCCAGCATCGGCGCGCATCTTGGCCCACTTGCTCTTCTTGGGGTCGCCATTGGCCCATTCTATCAGATCAAGCACGTCCTGCACATAAGCATCCATTTCCTCCATTGGCACTCCGCATTGCTGGCCGTAGCTGCTCACCTCGTCGTGGCTGTGGTGGCTTGGATTCCATGAGTTTTGGCAAGGCACGCCAGCTGCCAGCACTGGCAGCGGCTCGGCACCTAAGTCTTCGCAGAAGATGAAATATTCGTAGTAGCCAAGGCCGCGAGTCTGATGGTATCCCCACAGATTCTCTATGGGTTTGCGAGCCTCAAGCGCGCCAATCGAGCCCTTCCAGTCGTAGATATTGTCCACGCCGTTGCCATGGGCTACGCACCCGCCAGGAAAGCGCACGAATCTCGGATGCAAGTCAGCCAAGGTCTGAGCCAAATCCTTGCGCAGGCCGTTTTTGCGTCCTTTGTAAGTGTCCTGGGGGAAGAGCGACACCATATCCAGCGCGTATCTCCCCGCGCTGAGCGGCTTGATTGCGAGCTGTGCGTTGTCACAGTCAGCCGATGGTATCAGCACTGCTGTTGACTTCTTCCAATTCTTGCCGCCTTTCACTGTGGCTTTTGCCAGCACTGTGCCATCAGCCGTCACCAGGGCCACCTCGGCTGAGCCGCCTTGCATCTGCACCGAGAAATCATATTTCTCACCGCGCTTCACTGCTATGCCGTCGAAGCCCTCGTTGATCAGCTGGGCGCCCGGGGCAGTCACATCCAGCACTGCGTAAGTTGCATTATTTTCATGTATGGGATTTTGCTTGTCGGTGCTTAGTGTCATCCCGCTCCCCTTTACGCTCCAAGCCGTAGTGGCGTTCCAATCCTTATTGTCAAGGCTGTTGAACTCAAAGTCCCTGTTTCTTACCAGTTCGGCATACAAGCCGCCATCGGCCGCATAGTTGATATCTTCAAAGAAGATTCCGATCAGCTTGTCGCTGATTGGCTTGGCCTGGTCGGGCTGCGCCTTCACATTCACCTGCACTTTCTTCAGCCCTGCGTATCGCTTGGCGTCATCGGCGCATGTCTCTGCCTCCTGGGCGCCCTTCAGCCCTCGGTATTGGGTGTAGTCGATCAGTCGCTTCACTGTGCTGAATGGCACGCGCAGCTTGTCGGCTCCCGGCTTCAGGCTTCCTGCTTGATAATCCTGCCAGCCCCATGTTATGAGGTCGGGCGAATACACCGTAGCCACTGATTTCTTCTCAGGCGAGATGTACCATTGGGCCATCCATGAGCCGTCGGCTTGCTGGCACAGCTGTGGCTCAACCATCTTTTTGTGGCTGCCCCATGGGCCGAAATCGTTGGCCACAAAGCTGTAGCCGTTGCCAATTTGATGCCAGGTCTGGCCATCACTGCTCCATTCCAAGTGCATGCCGTTGGCGCTTGGCCCCTCCGGGTTCGACCAGGGTCGCAGCCACACACTGTCGGTGGGTGCGATGTTGATGGCTTGTGCGCCTAAGGCGGCAGCCATTGCAAGAGAAAGTAGGGTACGTCTCATGATATGATGTGGTATTATTCTTTGCAAATTTACACAAAAAATCCTAATTCCCCAATATTTGCAGAAATATTTGTAGTGAATGCAAAAATTGTCGATGCTTTTTTTGTCAATTTGGAACTTTTTATTAATTTTGGAGGTTGTAATTTTTAGAGACGGAAATTTTTGTTTATACACCTAAAATACTAACCAATACAATAGCATGAAACATCTTTACTTAACCCTGGTGGGAATGTTAGGCTTGGGCTTGGCCGCTCAGGCTCAGAACATCGTGACATCTTCACCAACGCCGCTGCAGGAGAACAGCGAGAACGTAGTCATTACCTACCATGCCGACCAAGGCAACAAAGCCCTGATGGGACTGCCATCGACCACTGCCGTTTACGCCCATACTGGTGTAATCACCAACAAGAGCACCAGCGGCAGCGATTGGAAATACGCTCCAACTTGGCTCGACAACAGTGAAAAATACAAGCTCGAATATGTGGCTGAGAACACCTACGAACTCACCATCGGCGACATACGCACCTACTACGGCATCACCAATGCCGACGAAAAGGTGGAGAAGCTCGCTTTTGTGTTCCGCACTGCCGATGGCGGCAAGCAGGGCAAAACTGCCACTGGCGGCGACATCTTCCTGGATGTGATGGCCGAGGGTTTCCAGCTCGATTTTTCTTCTAACGCCTCCACTGTACTCAATAGCACCACTGCTACCGTTACCTTCACAGCCAACACCACTGCCTCAGCAGACATTAAGATTTACCTTGGCGACACCAATTCAGTGCCTATCGCTGAGGCTAATGGCGTCACCACTCTCTCTACAGAGTACACCTTTGTGCAGGGCGACAGCTACGATGTAATAGCCGTGGCCACCAATGGCACCGACACTGCCGAGCAGAGCATTCACATTTGCTACCCTGGCGATTCGCAAGAGGTGGCTTATCCCGGTGGCACTCCTGCAATGGGAGCCACAGCCGAGGCCAATGGCGACGTCACATTCTGCCTCGCCGCTCCTGGCAAAACCAATGTGATGATCATGCCTTCATGGGACGGATATGCTGCCATGAGCAAAAATGTGATGAATTACACCGACATCGACGGCATCCGCTATTTCTGGCTCACGGTCAGCGGCCTCGACCCCGACACCGATTATCTATATTATTACCTCGTTGACGAGGCTACACCCGTGGGCGATCCTTATGCTCGCCTTGTGCTTGACCCCTACAGCGACAAATGGCTTGCCGATGGCGTGTACCCAGGCATGCCCGCATACCCCTACGATGTAGTGCAGAACAATGCCATGATTGCAGTCTATCGCGGCACTTTCGACAATTACGATTGGCGCATTCAGGATTTCCAAGGTGTTGACAAGAGCGAACTGGTAATCTATGAGTTGCTCTTCCGCGACTTCACTGGCACCGAGGGCAAAGCCGATGGCAATGGCACCGTGAAGCTGGCCATGGACAAGCTCGACTATCTCGAAGCCTTGGGTATCAATGCCATCGAAATGATGCCTATCTGTGAATTCAACGGCAACAACTCGTGGGGCTACAACACCAACTTCTATTTCGCCCCCGACAAGGCCTATGGCAGCCCCGACGATTATCGCGCATTTATTGACGAATGTCACAGCCGTGGCATCGCCGTGATTCTCGACGTAGTGTTCAATCAGAGCGACGGCCTACACCCCTGGTATCAGATGTATTCATCGGGCAGCAACCCATTCTACAATGCCACTGCGCCTCACGCTTACAGCGTGCTCAACGACTGGAAACAGGACAACATGCTGGTGCAACAGCAATGGCAGGATATGATCCGCTACTGGATGACTGCCTACAAGATCGACGGTTTCCGCTTTGACCTCGTTAAGGGTCTCGGCGATAACGATAGCTACGGTGGCAACAACTCTGAGGCTAATACCAACAAGTACAATGCCAGCCGTGTTGAGCGCATGAAAACTCTGACCGACGTTATGTTCTCGATCAACCCCAATGCTTACTCAATCAATGAGAATCTTGCCACAGCTCAGGAGGAGAATGATATGGCTGCCAATGGCCAGCTCAACTGGGCCAATATCAACGACGCTGCCTGCCAGTTCGCAATGGGCTATGTAAGCGATAGCAACTGCAACCGCTTCTATGCTCCGCAGGACAGCCGCACTTGGGGCTCGACTGTCAGCTATGCTGAGAGTCACGACGAGCAGCGCGTGGCTTACAAGCAGGAGACCTGGGGCGTTGATGGCGTCAAGGGCGACCTGGCTGTGGAGATGCGCCGTTGCGGCGGCGTGGCTGCCCAGATGTTGCTTTCGCCGGGTGCTCACATGATTTGGCAGTTTGGCGAACTTGGCAACGACACCAACACTAAGAATAGCGATTGGTCCAACAACACCGATCCTAAGCCCGTGCTGTGGAGCTACTATGACGTGCCTGACCGCCGTGGCCTCTACGACAATTACCAAGAGCTGATTGCTCTGCGTCGCGACAATCCCGACCTCTTCGCCGAGAATGCCAACTTCACAATACAGTGCGCTGTCAGCAACTGGACCAAGGGTCGCTACATCTACGCTTCGACCGACGACAAAGAGTTGATTTGCGTAATCAATCCAAATCTCACCGAGACCACCTTTACCGACGTTACCTTTAAGCAGGCCGATAATTCAGCTTACAAAGCTGGTTCGCAAAGCTATGGCGTTGACTACAGCTTCGATGCAGCAGCTGGCACCGTCACACTGGCTGGCAGCAGCTATGTGGTGCTGGTCAATGACAAGGTAGGTGGCATCTCTTCGGTAGTCACTGACGAGAACGTTGAGGTTCGCTATTTCAACCTGCAGGGTCTCGAAGTTGCCAATCCTCAGCCTGGCCATATCTACATTCGCGTAGCTGGCAACCAAGCTACAAAGATCCTCGCCCGCTAATCCGGGACGAGAGATACGAATAACGAGAGACACGAAAAAATTGCCTATTTGTATCTCTCGTTATTCGTATCTCTCGTCCAAAAGTATTACAGAATATGAAGAAGATTGCGATTTTTGCCAGTGGCAGCGGCACCAATGCCGAAAACATAGTGAAATATTTTCAAGGCAACCCTGAGATTGAGGTGAGTGTGATTGTTGCCAACCGTAAAGCTGCAGGCGTAGTGGAGCGGGCAGAAAGGCTTGGTGTGCTATGCCTTTATTTCCCCAAGGAGGAATGGGCTTCAGGTGAAAATGTGCTCAAGGCGATGCGTGAGCGTGATATTGATTTGATAGTGTTGGCTGGATTTTTGGCAATGATTCCCAATGCGCTGCTTGAGGCTTATCCCAATCGAATCATCAACATCCACCCCTCGCTGCTGCCGAAATATGGAGGCAAAGGCATGTACGGCGACCATGTGCACCAGGCCGTCATTGCCAACCATGAGACCGAAAGCGGCATCACCATCCACTATGTGAATGCCCACATCGACTCAGGCGCACCCATTGCCCAATTCAGCTGCCCCGTCCTCCCCGACGACACACCAGCCACCCTTGCCGCCCGCATCCACTCCCTCGAATACACCCACTATCCCCCCACCATTGCCCACCTCCTCATCACCAGATAGCCCCCGGTCCAACCAGGGGTGAAATGGAACCAAACCCACCAACAAAAAACTCGGCAGCCCTTTGAGGCTGCTGAGTTTTTTGTTCCTTAGAAATGCCCTATATGTGGAAAATTTTGTAACTTTGCGTATTATTAATCCTTAAACTATCTACAATGGCTTTGAGATATCCCATAGGTATTCAATGGTTTCCCAATCTTAGAGAGCGCGGCTATGCGTATGTGGATAAGACTGAGATTATCTATCGGTTGACGCATACGTTCGATGCTTGTTTTCTGAGCCGTCCACGCAGATTTGGTAAAAGCCTTCTTTTGTCAACTATGGAGGCATATTTCAAGGGCGAGCGTGAATTATTCCAAGGACTTGCCATTGAAAAGCTGGAGAAAGGATGGGTTAAGCACCCTGTGATTCATATCGATCTTAACAATGGTACCTTTACATCTGTTGAAATGGTGGAGAAATCAATTAACGAAGAACTTAACCGCCTTGATCGAATTTATGGAATTGACACTAAGGGAGACACCCTCGGAGCAAGGTTTGAAGCTGCTATAACCCGTGCCTACCAGCTTGGAGGGCGCGGCGTGGTGGTGCTTATTGACGAGTACGACAAACCTATGTTGGATATTATCGGAGATGAAAAGACACAAGATGCCTATCGTGAGGTGCTCAAGCCTTTCTATGGCACGCTCAAGAAAAATGAAAAGTACCTTAGGTTCATTTTTATTACTGGTGTCACTAAATTTGCTAAATTGAGCGTGTTCAGTGACCTCAATCAGCTTAAAGATATCTCTTTGCTTCCTGATTATGACACTATTTGTGGAATCACCCCAGAAGAGATGCTCACCTATTTTCTGTCAGGCGTAGAGGAATTTGCCAGAGCAAAAGGGTGGTCACTTGATGAACTGGTAAAAAAGTTGGAAGAGAAATATGATGGATACCATTTCTCAGCAGCAATGAGAGGAGTATTGAATCCGTTCAGCCTTATAAATGCCCTATGTGATAAGAGCCTGAATGACTATTGGATTCAAACTGGCACTCCTACCTCTCTGGTAAAGTTTATGCAAACTCGTCATACCCCGGTGGATGAGCTTGAAGGATATAGAGCCACAGGCGGTATGTTGATGAGCGTAGAGACTACCAAAGCAAATCCGATTCCGGTGATTTACCAGACTGGCTATCTTACCATCAAAGCTTATGATGAGGCGACACAAATGTACACCCTTGGCTTTCCAAATGATGAGGTAGAGCAGGGCTTCCTAAATTATCTTTTGCCAAACTATGCAAACGTGCCAAATGCAAACAGCGGATTGGAAATCCTCGAGTTTGTGGCAGATTTGCGAACTGGGAACGCCCAAGGATTTCTACGAAGAATCCAAGCCTTGTTTGCCAATGTCAATTTTGAGTTGGTTTTGAACGCTGAGGCCCATTATAAGAATGTGCTATTTATCGTATTCAAGCTATTAGGGCTTTATGTGCATGTGGAGAGGCACACAAGCCAAGGTAGCATTGACATGGTAATCGAAACCGAGAAATACGTATATATCATAGAATTCAAATACAATGGCACTGCCAAAAAGGCCTTAGAGCAGATTATCGAAACCGGTTATGCCATGCCCTACCAGTGCGATTCACGCACTGTAATCCTGGTAGCAGCCAGCTTCTCCTCCCGCACCCGCACCCTCTCCTCCCGCTGGATAATCCAAGAATACAAACCCGCCTGATGTCACCAATTTTATTAGTGATATCTAAAATCTTAGGGTTTATTTTCAGAAGAAATGAATCCTACAGAACGCCTTAAAGTCTTTTTGGATTCAAATCTCTCCCGAATATCTTCATATTCTTGGAGTTGTTTTGCAGTAACAGATGGCCATTGATTGATGCCATTTTTGATAGTTTCCATCAATGTATCCATCATAATGGTATCGCCATTGTTTTTAACTGTGGTTATAGCAGCTTGATTTATCATTTCGGTGATATCAGCAGATACATATCCTGTGGTTTCTTTAGCAAGAATGTCATAATCGATGTTTGAGGCACATCTATTGTGAAGTGCCAACTTTAAGATTTCTTTACGACCCTCTTTGTCGGGAGCAGGTACATAGACCTTAATATCTAAGCGTCCAGCTCGAAGTGCAGCTGGGTCAATCATATCAGGTTTATTTGTTGCCCCAATGACAAAAATGCCCCGTTCCGAACAGTTGTTGAGCTGTGTAAGGAAAACGTTTACTTCACCTTGTTCAGAAATATTGGTATGCCGTGAACGATCAGTGATCATAGCCTCAAGCTCATCAAGAAAGAGTATGGTAGGAGCGTTTTTCGCTGCTTCCTTAAACAATTCTGCAATTTTACTCTGACCTCCATGGATATATGGTGAAGCTATATCAGAACAATCAACTTTAATAAAATTACATCCAAGTTCTTCTGCAAACTTCTCCGCTATGAAGGTTTTGCCGCATCCTGGAGGTCCATACAATAACATTCCATTTGGAATCTTAACTCTCAGTTTCTGATATTTCTCAGGATGACGAAGAAGATCAATGACATCTTCTTGAAGCCTTTGTTTCAATTCTGTCATTCCTGCCACATCAGCAAATCCATTACCTTTAGATTTCTTTATGCTGCCATTATGCTCTTCTGTTTTTGAAGTTAACTCAATCCTCTGATAATTGTCACACTTTACATCAGTCAGTCCATTTAGGGCTGCAAGGAATTCTTCAGCATTTTGAAAACGATCATCTACATCCTGTGCCAATGCTTTAGCCATTATTCTTAGTAGATTGTCATCCAACTCAAAGATGTTGAGGTTGGGAATGGGTAGGGGCGTTTTTCGAGCTTCCAATACATCCTTGATGGGTTCTGTCGTATCATTCAAATCAATTTCCCAAGGTTCCATGCCAAAAATAAGATGATACATCAGTGCACCCACTGCATACAGATCGCTACGAGTTGAATATATGCCTCGGAGCAACAACTCAGGAGCCATGTAAAATAACGGTAAACCTATGATATATGGTTTGTGATTCTCTTTATTTAGGTGACGAGCATGCCCAAAATCGTTCAATATAGGATATATTTCTTGTTTAGAAATATCCAAAAGTATTCCTTCTGGATCTATATGATTGTAGATCAATGGTACCGACTGATTATGAAGAAATTTAAGAGCATTCAAAACCCCACTTATAATATGGTGTACTTCATATATGCTACAGTGAGCCTCACGATCCAATTTATCTGACAACAATTCTCCGGGGAAAAAGTCTCTGACTATATACAGATAACGCTGTCCATCAACTATTATTTCCCCAGTATCACTTTGTCTTGCTATATTAGGGTGTACAATGCCCTGGCTCATAGTTAATTCTAATATTTGGTCACAACCAGGCATTAATTGCAGGTCATGCAGCTTGGCTGGGTTGATGAGCCGCATATAGTGCTTTATGCCATTCTCATCGATGACACGATAGTCAGCAAAATAGTAGCCTTTATGCAATAAGGCTACTATTTTGTATTTACCTACTTGAGTGTTATTCTTCATATTCTACTTTTGTTGGTGAAGAAGTCCTATATTTTGTGGTTTCTGAGAACGTGGAAGCATGTTAGCGAGCTCGAATGCAATTGGACGCAAGGCTTCCGCAGTTGGATTACCGCTATTGATAATCTCAAGCCCTTTATTTACAAGGCTTCTCGCACGCGTTGGGTTAGACCATTGCTTTTTGTCAAAGTTACGATTCCATTCTTGTATCCATACAATGAAGTACTCTACAGCTGCCAACTTGTAGTCCAAATCCCAGATTTGGTCATATAGTTGCTGGGCAGATTCTACATTTTTGGATTGGATTACACGGTCAACATCTGCCTTTAGGCGTTGTATTACTGCTGTTGTTTTTTCATTGCCATATTTCTGGTTGTCCTTGACCAACTCATTGTACATTCCTTTAAGCTTGTTCTCCATGCGTTGCCATTCGCCGAGCGAATACTTTTGGTCAATTTGGGCCAAAACATTCTTTAGTTGTTCTAAGGCTCGTTCTTTTTTGTCACGATCTTCTTGTGATTGTGCAGAGTTAAATTCAGACACTACTTCATTAAGTTCCTCATTAAGACTAACATCATCAAGCGAGGTTACTTTCTTTTGTGCCTCTTGGATATCTGCCATGTAAACAGCCACATCTGTAGCTTTAGACCTACAAGATATAAGACGATCTGTTACATCAATAGTTATATTGAGGTATGGAATATCCACAATACATTCATCAAATCCACCAGATTTTTCTGCATGTAGGGTTACCTTCACTTCGCTACCACCGGGAAGCATTCTGGGTACGTCATCACCAGTAATCACGATGTCATACAAGTGATCACAATAGATTTTCTTTAGTTTCTTATGTTCACTGTTGAGTTGATCAATATCTTTTCCAGTTTGAAGAATTGGAATGATAATCTTGTCTGAAGTCATTCCTGGGCGCACATCTTGGTCAGTGGTTACTTTCCTTGACAGTGTCCCATAGGCAGGAAGTGATTGATTTTTCTTCAAGCCATCAAATGGAGTAAATACTATATTATCGTCTTCATCTACTGTAGCCATTCCAAGGGATTGGGGGAGTTTGGCATCGCCTATACCATCAATCCCCTGAATAACAGAAATTGACTGAGGTTCACAATCAAGTTTGTTACCGAGCAAATCATAGCAACGAATTTCAAATACATTGGTTGAGTCTTCTTTTAGTCGGAGTTCGATTACATCTCCCGCTTGGTCAATTCTTACTCGGCCGGTGTTGAATTCACCATCAGAACGAACAAAATCAACCATCACAAAATCCTCAGCATAGTTTTCACTCTTATCTTTAAGGAATTTGGTAGCCACAAACTCAAACTCTTCAACTGAAGTACTTTTGACAGATATCTCCAATTGGATTTTTGAGCGGTCACGCTTCTTATCCAACACTGCTTCTGGCACATCAATGGTACTGCCATATAGAGCTGCGCCACAGGCCACAGCAGTCATGGGATCAATGCTTGTGTCAACATTAGGGGTAATTTGCTCACGAAGCATACGACGCAAAATGCGTGAATGAGTGGGACCTCCCACCAGAATTAAGGCACCAAGTTCTTCACCACTTAGATGGTTACGATTGAGCAGTTGCTTGGTGATGTCAATTGCACGTTGGAAGATAGGACCAGCAACTGGTTCCAAATCATCTTCAGTAATGGTAAGATCAAGCTCAAAATCTGTACCATCATCATCAGTGCCATATTCATCGCCAAGATCTGTCTGAATAGTTATCTCCTCATTAAATGATAATTGGATTTTAGCTTCTTCAGCTTTTGCCTTCCACATTCCTATGAAGGCTTCTCTCTTAGAGCACTGTGATATTTCATACTGTTGAGAGAGATATGGAAGTATGATTTGTTCAACGATAGCTTGGTCTATGTCTTTGCCCCCAAGATGATTATTGCCAGCAGTATCAACAGCCTTCATTATGCCATCCTCAATGTGCATTAAGGCTGCATCAAAAGTTCCCCCGCCAAAATCAAAGACTACCCAATAGGCGTTCTTGATTTTTGATGTGAGTCCATAAGCGACAGAGGCTGCTATAGGCTCTTGGATAAGCTCAAAGTGGTCAAACCCTGCCAGTTTTGCAGCATGTTTTGTGGCATCTCTTTGATTGTTATTGAACAATGCGGGTACTGTTATCACTACTTCCTTCACATCATCATCAAGGATATAACTGCGAAGAGTCTTAAGCACTTCAGCGGAAAGATGTTCAGGAGTAAGATATGGATCTTGTCCACTCTTTTCCATATTGTAACTGTATGTTCGTTCGTCAGTACCCATGATACGCTTGAACTCTACATAGGTATTTCGCTTATATCCCGGCTTTACATAAGCCAGTTGACAATCTTTTTCAAGTTGTTTATAGGCCTTATCACCGATTAGCAATCTACCTCTATTTGTAACAGAGACACACGAAGGTGTGGTATCGCCTTGTGTTGAGCTCTTTTTGATCACGGCTTTCCCGTTCTCAAATCGAGCAATGGCAGAATTAGTTGTTCCCAAATCTATGCCATAGATGATTTTGTTGTTTGCCATAGGGCTTATTTTTCATTATATTCTATTACTACTTCAGCCGCTTGTATCATTTTTCCTTGGAATGATACTTGAGGGCGAATAATGCGTTTAATTCTATTAGTTCCAGGCTCTAATTCATCATTGAGTTCCATAGTTCCAATGATATTATCACCTTCGTGCCACGAACGTCCCAGAAGTTCTGCAACCTCATAGCCATTTCGATGCAGAGTTAACATCATCGATTTTACTCGATTTCGTAACTGGGATACTCCTTTTACAGAAATATCCATGTAGTCCAGATTCTGTTGCATCCTGACAATGTCATTGATAAGGGCGAGAGCCATAGAATGGCTTACGGGTGATGTCCCATTTGGGTCTGGTATTCCACCTCCTTCTGTCCTTGGGAATTCATTATTATTCTCCATGCTGATATAATTTTCCCGTTTGATTTGTGTAATGGCTTTAACTATGTAAAAAGTACAAATAAGATTCCAACTAATGATATAATCAATAAAACAGCATATAGAAATTCCTTTAAAGGAGCTATCTCATCTTTTTTCTTTATCTCTACTTTTGCTTCATCAGCGTGCAAACCTTTGGGATATTTGGCAAGATAAGATTTGTATCCTTTGTATTTTTTATTTTGGTTGACCCAATTCCAATATTTATGGTCTTTTTCTTCTTCTTTTCTCAAAGCCGTGATTTTATCAGATGCATGCTTGTAAAATTTAGCCTTGACTTGACCATATTTACTCAAATATTCTTGTAATTGCACTATGGTTTGTGCCTCGGAGAATATCTCTTGTTCGGTACGCATGTCTATTGTAGGTTTGTGGATAGTATTTACTTCGAGTTCCTTAGCATCTTTAACAATGGCGGTTTTATTACGCAAATAGCGAGGTTCCCAATCTTTTGAAACATCAAGAAGATCGAGATTAGCAAACAGTTGACAACAATCAAAAAGCAAATTCTTAATATCAACGAATGCTTGCTTAACTTCAGGAGATGACATTACATTATCTTGGTATAAGCTTGGGAAATCTTGGTATAAGCTTGGGAGTTGAGGACGACACCTAATCAAAAGATCAAATGCTTTCATCTCCTTATTGAAATAACCAATGGTCATATTAAGTGCGAACTCTGCAACCTTAGTTGAAAGTTTTATGTATTCTTGATCATGTGTTCCCAATTCATCTTTCAACTTTACAAGAGTTGGAGCACACTCTCCGATAAAACGTAGGGCAGTTTCTACTTTCTCTACTTTAGATGAATATTCTGCAATTTTCTTATTGATTAATAAAGCAGAATTAAAGATTCGTTTAGGTGGAATCTTACCCTTTATTCGTTTTATTTCTTCGACCGCAGTTCTAATATTGTCTTTTACAAGTGAACTGCAGGCATACTCCAAGGCAGTCTCTGCAAGTTTAACACAATCTGTTGTTACATCGTATTCAGATAGATGACAGATACGATGATATAATTGGGAACTCTCTATTAGTTGTTCTGCAATTTTATCGGCTATCAGTATGTATTTACTGTGGTTTTGCCCAACATAATCTTTAAGCAGTGTCAACTGTTTTACAGCGACAAACTGCATTTGGCTGAATGCATTCCTCCAGGCCTTAATATCTTTTGAATTGAAATGAGATAATTTTTCTATTTCAGTTTCCAGAATTCGGATAGGTCGTTGGGCCAGAATATTTTCAATATATTCATCATCTTCTGCATTTACACCTCTTTCTCGAAATGCAGAGAGCCAATCTATATCTGGCTCCTCATTCAGAAGGGTATCAATGAATATGTGAGCAAGTTCCCTTTCTGAAATAGAAAATTCTTTTCCACATGTCGAGGAAACAAATTCTTCTCGGAGTTCGTCATTATGTATCAAATTAGATATATATCCTACAAAATCGAAAACATTTTCTTCAGTAAAAGCTACAGTACCAAGATTCAACAATGCTGAAAAGTTTGTACAACTAATCCAAATACCTATAGCATTTTGCTTGTTGCCTTCGATAAGGCAATTTAGGGCACATTCATCTTCTTTGCTTACATTGCTATACCAGAAGAAGGCGAATTTCAATTTGGAGCGTGGGTCTGATATGTAATTTGAAGCTTCGGTTATATTTTCAAGTGACCTTGGAGGTATAAGTAGAGCCCTGCGTTTGTCATTATAAATCAATTGATTACCCTCGTCTATTCCTATTGCAATGGAGTCAGTCTTAAAGATTGGGGATTTGCCAACTTTTACAAATGCCTCTATTCGACCTCTACTCGATACTATCTCCCTATTGGACGCATTAGTATATACTCCCAATATCCGAAATGGATTGTTGATTACAAGACTCTTTAAACCTTTATATGTATTTGCCATATTAGTTGAATATCTCGTTTTGATTAGTGGACTTGAGGTTAAGATTACCGTTATTTACGGGATATAGTGTATATTCACATCTATTATTATAGGAATAGTCTCCTTTGATTGTAGTTGTCATTTTTACGGGACCATCCTTTTGAAAAGATTCTCCCGATACAAACCCACCAGTGCATTTGCCCATACTTTTATTAGGATTCCAACCTTTCCCAGAGTAAAAGTAAACTATATAGGTTCCATCTGGAACTTTTATAGTAATTTGGTCCCCTCCACAAACATATTTATGATCAACATAGCCACCATCATAGTAGCGTTTGATTATTATTACGTAATCACTCCCAACGGAGGTTTTGAAATGGAATTCATTATCTCCGCTAAGAGGACGACCAAAGTGTCGGCTATATGGTCTACTGCCTGTGGATAATCTATTGTTAATCCACCTTTCATCAGGATTTGAGTTTGAAGATGAGATTTTATTTTTAGTAGCAATCTTTGGTGGCAATCCAAGATATTGACGCATTTCTTTCTCGTCTTTAAACCAAGAATATTTCGCAGAGAATAAATAGTATATCCTTGTTATCAACTCATCATCAGCAGTACGTAACCATTCAGCCATAAATTCTTCTGAATTGAATATGGTATATTCAGCAGAAAAGGCCTCATAGAATTTGCTAAGATTACTTTTGCCTTTATCCTGATTACCTACTTCATTAAGTTTTTCAACCTCATTGCTTTGGGCTTCTTCATGATTTTTATTAATCAAAGAAACCTTATTCTCACTGTGTTGTGCTGCAACGGCATCTGAGTTTTTTGGTGAAGAATCAGAACTGGACACAAAACAAAGAATAGCAATAGCTAATTAGAGTGTCAAATATTTTGTAAAGAAATTTAAGCGGATTTAGACAGCACTTCC
>JAJBUG010000083.1 GCA_020860515.1 Bacteroidales bacterium
ATTGCAGGGCCGATGGTACTGAGAAATCGGGAGAGTAGGTCATCGCCCCCCTTGATAAGCCCTTGAAAGTCGAAAGACTTTCAGGGGCTTTTTTGTTATTATTGTTTGTTTTTCATTATTCATTATTAATTGTTCATTATTTCATATTTTTTTTGTAACTTTGCACTCTAAAACAGATAATAACACTTATATAAAAATTTAATTCCCAATTTATGGATTGGATTACCGAACTGTTGTTCCCAGGTAATACCTCGATTGGCAGCACATTGGTGTTATATTCCTTTGTGATTGCTTCGGGTATCTTTCTGGGCAAACTCAAGGTTTTCGGGGTTTCCTTAGGTGTGACCTTCGTGCTCTTTATGGGTATTCTGATGGGTCATTTCGGCTACGAAGTCAACGAGAACACTTTGAAGTTTGTGCGTGAATTTGGTCTTATCCTGTTTATCTTTTCAATTGGTTTGCAGGTTGGCCCTGGTTTCTTTTCATCATTCAAAGAAGGCGGTATGCGTCTTAATGCCATGGCCGTGGGCCTGGTAGCATTGAATGTCATCATTGTGCTTTTGGTTTATTACCTTGGCAATATCAATGACATCAGCGCCCTGGTGGGTGTGATGAGCGGTGCCGTAACCAACACCCCTGGTCTTGCTGCTGCCCAGCAGACTGTAAGCAACATGGTGTCAAATGGAGCCGAACAGGCCAACTTGATGGCTTCGGGCTATGCAGCAGCCTATCCTCTCGGTGTAGTAGGCATTATTGCTTCGATGTTTATCATCAAGGGAATATTTAGAATCAAGGTCGAAGATGAAATCAAAGAGCTCGAAGCTGAGCAAGAGGATTCTCAGTTAAAGCCCTTCATGATTTCTCTTGAAGTAACCAATAAGCTGATTGATAATCGCACACTTCTTCAACTCCATGATATTATCCCTTGCAATTTCGTAGTTTCCCGAATGTTGACTAAGGATGGTGATTTCATAATTCCGAAATCAAGTACGGTAATTAATATTGGCGATAAAATGCTGATTGTGGCCTCGCAGCACGACACTGACAAATTCCTTGCAGTTCTTGGTTCGGAAATTGAGGTGGATTGGGAAAAGGTATCACCTCCCACTCAAGCTTTCTCACGTAGAATCTTGGTCACTAAGAGCGAGTACAATGGTGTCACGCTTGGTTCCTTGCGCTTGCATCGTGGTTATCGCGTGAATGTAACCCGTGTCAACCGTTCGGGCGTAGATCTTTTGGCATCACCCAACCTTCGCCTTCAGATTGGCGACCGTTTGACCGTGGTTGGCGACTTGGAAGATATTGACCGCTTGGCCAGCAAGCTTGGCGACTCAATGAAGCGCTTGCATCAGCCAAATCTTATCACCTTGTTTGTGGGCATCATTTTCGGTATCATTCTGGGAAGCGTAAATCTTGGCTTTGGCATGAAGCTGGGCTTGGCAGGCGGCCCGCTTGTTGTGGCAATTTTGCTCAGCCGCTTTGGCTATCGCTTTAAGCTCATCACTTACACCTCAAGTTCGGCATCTATGATGCTTCGCGAGCTTGGAATCTGTCTCTTCTTGGCTTCGGTGGGGATTGCTGCAGGCAAAGGGTTCGCGGCTTCCGTATTCAACTACACTGGTATGTGGTGGGTAATATGGGGCTTCGTAATCACAGTGGTGCCATTGGTGATCATAGGCTGCATTGCTCGTGGCAAATATAAGATCAATTATCTTACCATAATGGGTCTGATGAGCGGTAGTTATACTGACCCTCCAGCCTTGGCCTATGCTAACAACAGCACCAGCAATGATGCGCCTGCGGTGGCTTATTCTACGGTATATCCTCTTACGATGTTCCTGCGAGTTGTAGCTGCACAAACACTGATATTGCTCTTAGCATAAGAAAAGCCTCCCACGCTGGAGGATTCTTCATGTTGTAATTATGCTTGGGGCATTTTTTCAAGTTTTTTCTCAAGCTTGATAATTTCGTCGCGCAATCTGGCCGCTTCTAAGAACTCCATTTCTTTGGCGGCCTTCATCATTTCTTGGCGTAAGCGATCCACATGCTTTTGCAGTTGGTCACGGCTCATGTATCCAATCACAGGATCAGCTGCAATATCCACATCGGTGGATCCTTCATGGTCATAAGTATAAGCCTTGCTTTCTGCTTTTTGCCTTTGGCTCGATGCCTTCTTTTTATCTCGAGCATTGACTTGGCGCCGGGAGCGAGAACTTGCAGTGTCAAAATCGTCTTCTGTATCTTCAAGACCGACCATCACATTCCGGGCTTTGATGATGGCTTGCGGGGTGATTCCATGCTCTTCGTTGTATGCCATCTGCAGGCGGCGCCGACGCTCAGTCTCGTCGATAGTCTGTTGCATCGAGTCAGTAATCTTATCGGCATACATTATCACCTCTCCATTGATATTGCGCGCTGCGCGGCCTACAGTCTGCGTTAGAGAGCGGTGGCTGCGCAAGAAGCCCTCCTTGTCGGCATCAAGAATTGCAACTAAAGACACCTCAGGCAGGTCAAGGCCTTCACGAAGCAGATTCACACCCACAAGCACATCGTAGGTGCCAGCTCGCAGGTCATCGAGGATGCGAATGCGCTCCATCGTGTCAACATCACTGTGGATATAAGCCGTGTTTATGCCCGCCTTGATCAAGTAGGCATTCAGCTCTTCAGCCATTCGCTTGGTAAGGGTGGTTACAAGTGTGCGTTCGCCACGCTCGATGCGCAGATGTATCTCTTCGAGCAGATTGTCAATCTGATTCATCGAGGGGCGCACCTCGATGCGAGGATCTAAGAGGCCGGTGGGTCGAATAAGCTGCTCCACCACCACGCCTTCGCTTCGATGCAGCTCGTAATCCGCTGGTGTGGCGCTTACATATATGGTCTGAGGCGTTAGGCTCTCATATTCTTCAAATTTCAGTGGCCTATTATCAATTGCCGCTGGGAGGCGGAATCCATATTCCACGAGGTTCATCTTGCGAGAGATGTCGCCGCCGTACATTGCCCGAATCTGAGGAATTGTGACATGGCTTTCGTCGATAATGGTAAGGAAATCCTTTGGGAAATAGTCAAGCAGACAGAATGGCCGGCTGCCTGGTTGGCGCCCATCGAAATAGCGGCTATAATTCTCGATGCCTGAGCAATATCCGAGTTCCTTGATCATCTCCACATCGTAGGTCACTCGCTCGTAAAGGCGTTTTGCTTCGAGTTCTTTGCCCTCCTTATTGAAAAAATCTACCTGCTGGCCAAGGTCAAGTTGGATTTGGGCTACAGCCGAGGCTTGGCGCGCTGGGGTGGTAACAAAAATGTTGGCCGGGAAGATATTGAATGAATCGTGCTTGCCAAGACTGACATTATCAACAGGATGCAACGTGGTGATAGATTCGATCTCGTCGCCCCAGAATACTACTCGCAATATTATTTCTTCATAAGCCAGACGGATATCCACAGTGTCACCCTTGGCTCGGAAGTTGCCTCGCTGCAGATCTACCTCGTTGCGACTGTAAAGGCTGGCAACAAGCTTTCGCAGAAACTCATTGCGACTGATTTTCTGACCTACCTTGATTGGCACAATGCTTGCGTGGAAGTCTTCAGGGTTGCCAATTCCGTAGAGGCATGACACCGATGAAACTACTATCACATCACGTCGACCGGAAAGCAGGGCCGATGTGGTGGCCAAGCGCAGCTTATCGATTTCGTCGTTGATTGCGAGGTCCTTTTCGATGTATTTGTCAACCGAGGGGATGTAGGCTTCAGGTTGGTAATAATCGTAATAGCTTACGAAATACTGTACCGAATTATTGGGGAAGAATGTTTTGAACTCGCTGTAAAGTTGAGCAGCGAGGGTTTTGTTGTGGCTCAGAACCAATGTAGGGCGATTGAGCCGCTCCACTACATTGGCCATTGTGAATGTTTTGCCCGAGCCAGTTACGCCAAGCAAAGTTTGAGCGGGTGCGCCCTCGCGCACTCCCTCTACCAATTGCTCGATTGCTTGGGGTTGGTCTCCGGTGGGCTTATATGATGATTCTATCTTGAAATCCATAACTATTGCTTTTAACTTACAAAGTTACAAAAATTTCTCCTATCCCCCAAGCCTCCAATTCCTTTATTATGTTAAAATTATATATCTGTGCACAGGATAATGAATTTTCTATCTCTTTTTTGCGCAGCATGTAAGGCACAGTATGCTTGGTATTCCCAACGAACACCATCGAAGCCGAGGCCTCATGTGTGGCTCGCCCGCGATTGAACGATTTGTTGGCAAGATAATTCTGCATCACATCACCATGGTTAAAAGTCTTGATCAATCAGGGTGTTGTTTTTCACTGGCGCCTCAGCCAGCATGTTGAGCCTGTCTTTCACATCGCAGATTCGGAGCTGCAGCAATCCCGGAGCCACGCCCGGCTTCAGGGTGAGCTGGATGTTGTGGATGCGGTTCTCTGCTGCAGGGTCGGTACTGTCGAGAAGCACTTGCACCTCATTCGACACCAGCTTGTCGCCCTGGTAAATGCCGCAGGCAATGGTCCGCTCCTGCTGCTGCATGCTCACCAAATCCTCCTGGATTATGCTGAACTTGAGCAGGCTCGACAGCACCATCAGATTGTGGGTCAAAAGGCTGACACCGACTTTCCCCTTGGTCTCCTCCCTACGGATTTTGCTGTGAATCACTGGCACAATCATTTCTTGCAATGCGGCTCCGCCGTGAGCGAAGCTGTAGTCACCCGATGCAGCAATTTGTATATCTTATTCTGTAGATTGCTCATTGCTGTATCTTTCGGTATTTTTGATTAGGTGAAGTGGGAGAATTGGGGAAAAGGGGCTCAAGCAGACCAGCGTCAACTAAAGCTCCTATATATCGAGCACGATTAGAGCTATGATTGATAATACCTGCCCTATCCATTATCTCAGTCGCAGTTCGAGGAACAGAACAAAAATTCAGAATATCTTGCTGTTTCTTAGTTACTTTTTTCCCTACTTGGTTACTTTTTCTTCCATTTGGTTCCTCGGCTTGGACACTTTTTCTGTGCTTGATTCCTCGGCTTGGGCACTTTTGGACCCTACTTGGACACTTTTTTCTATGCTTGATTCCTCAACTTGGACACTTTTGGACCCTACTTGGACACTTTTTTATGCTTGATTCCTCAACTTGGACACTTTTGGACCCTACTTGGACACTTTTTTCTGTACTTGATTCAATTTATGTTTTATATCTGCATTATAGGGGTGGTTGAGAATCCCATAATCATTTGCCGATGATTGAGAGATTGAAGAAAGCTTCAATGGTCTGGTCATAGAGCATGAGGCAGCTTTTGCCTGAGCTTTGGGGGCCGATTACTACATTGAATTTTTCCAAATCAACCTCGGCGTGCCGCAGGGGCCCAAGATTATTTATATTGATATGTTTCATCTTCACAAATTTTTCGACAAATATAAGCAAATTATTTGAATCTACAAAATGATTGTGGTGCGTATAGAAATTGGTAGATTCAATTTCTAAATGTAACTTTTCTGAAGCATCTCGTAGAACACCTCCAGAGGTGTCCTGTAGCCAAGCTTTTTCCTTGGCCGAGAGTTGAGTTTGTATTGGATTCTTTTGATTTCTTCATCAGTGAAGTCTTTAAAGTTTGCATCTTTAGGTATGTATTGTCTTATTAGTTTGTTGGTGTTCTCAATGAGGCCTTTTTCCCAGGAATGTTACGGATGAGCAAAATACACTGTAGTCTTCAACTTTTTGGCTATTTCTTTGTGCT
>JAJBUG010000033.1 GCA_020860515.1 Bacteroidales bacterium
GGATAATCTGTCTGCCTGCGTCATCAGCTCTCGATACCTCTGTATCTTGGGGATTATGCGAAATTTATTGGTGCTCTGAGTTGTAGATTTCGATTATCTTCAAAGCGAGCGTCAGGCATTTGCGGTACTCGCTGGGGTCTTTGAAGTAGAATCGGCTGAGATTTCCCATTAGGCAGTATTTTCGGATTCTGCTCTCGCAAGGGTAGCGCAGGCAGTTTCTGCATTTGAGCCTATTCTGGGATTCAAGCACCGCCTTTGCCATTTGGAGCTTCTTCTTTCCGTCAGCGGTCTGCACCGACCACGCTGCGTCTTTGTTCGCTTGATGCTCGGTCTGGTCGGCTTTGGATTCTTCGCCGCGCAGTCTGTCAAGCGTTTCTTCAAGTCGGCTCATATCGGCTTTTCGGTTTTGGTCTGTTCTTCTGTCATAACTTGGTAGAGTGTTTGATATTTGTTGATTTATCTTTAGAATAGAGTAGGCAATTGTTCCTTGCCGTTAACACAGTCGGGGCAAGTCAGCGTTTCGTAATCCCAGCCTTGGCGCGCTGCCGACGCTGCGGCGGCGATTGCGCTTTTGTTTATGTTGTCGGAATCACACTTGCCGAATTTGTACGCTTTTTTGCATTTGGCGCAGATGATATACATTCTACCGTCTTTTGCGTTGCTTACGAATGTCGCGTCATCGGGGAGCGTTATCTCGCCTATGGCGGGGAGTGAAATCGTTATCATTCGGAGCTACTCAAAATATTTTACGCCATCTTTGTCAATATCCCAGCTCAGCGATTTCAAATCTCTGTTTTTCTTGTAAGCGTTCCAGCATTTGATTAGGAGCTGAGTGCGCTTCTGCGAGGTTAGCTTGGATGTTTTGCTCATTTTATCATTGATTAATTTGTCACGCATATTTTTGATGACATTGAGCTTTGTGCTTTCTTCAATGAATAGCTGGGTAAAGAAATCAATGACAAATGAAAAGTCGTACTTTTTTTCAAGATTGAGATAAGCAACGATTGTGCCTATCTCGGATGGCATCATCATTCGACGATGATTGTATAGGGGCATTATGGTGGCGTGCAAGTTCTGCCAATATTCGGGGCGGCTATTGTATTCAGATACCAAATCTTTTATTGAAACTTTCTTGGAAGAATAAGAACCTTTGTTAATTCGCCCTGAAAATATTGAATCCATTGAGCCGTAAGTTCCTCTTTTCATCGTCAAATACCCCTTGACGTAAGACGACACGTTATTAGCGTTGGGTACTCCAGACATTGAAAACATCTGGCCAGCGTGCCTTAGGATTCCTCTGTCAATAGTGAGGAATGAACGTTTCGGCGCGTTGCGAACCACCACTGTTTCAAACGGCGCGTTGGCATAGACACAAGCGGAAAGCCTGTGCTGTCCATCGATAAGAATACCGTCAGTGTCGAACTTGATAGGCTCTCCGTTTAAATCCCAATTTCCATTTGTCATTTCATTCGCATAGAAAGCGACCTGCCCCTTGTTGATGGGCCGATTGTTGGGGTGGTTCAGCTTGAGGTACTCAGCCGCTACGGCTGGAGTTACAACCTCGACGTTTATCTTAAAGTCATTCATTTCCATATCTTCATAGCAATATTCCCCTCGCTCTCACCGAGGGGAAGTTTGACTTTAGGTTTGCGGAGTTCCGTCTTGGCTGTCGCCCTCTTGGGTCTCATCGGCGGTTTTCTTGCACTCTTCGCAGTCGCAGGCGCCGATTGCGGCGAGGTCGGCTTCGTAGGTTTCGAGCAGCGAGCCGTAGTACTCGGTTGCGAGGTCTACGATTTTATCGGTCAGCTCGCTGGGCAGTTCGGCGTTGACGTAGTTTCCGTCGGCGTCGAGGATTCGCAGAAAGTATTTCTGCGCGTCGGTGATGCGGCTTAGAGCCGTCTGCGCCTCTTCCTTGCGCTTGACAAGGAGGTTGGCCTTGGTGATTTCTGCTTGTGTCATAAGCGTTGAGAAATTAAGTTGTTAGTGAATTAAGTTGATTGGGGATTGTCTGAATTTTTGAGATTCTTGTCAATCGCCAAAAGCGCTTCGCAGTGGGCGTTGAGGTCGGATTTGTAGAACAGGAAAACCCTGCCCTTGCGCTCTGGCGTCAGCAAGTCTGTGGCGGCGGCCTGCACCAGCGCCTTGTAGGAGATTTTCAGGTAGGCTGCGGCTTGTCGGCCTCGCATCGGGTCGGGAAACGAAGCCTCCCATATTTCCTTGGCTGTCCTCGGATAGGCTCTGCCGTAGTCCTTGAAGTATCTTTTCGAGGATTCGATGGCCGCTCTTATCCGCATTTCATCTTCTTTGGAGAATCGGAAAAGCGCCTGCCTCGGTTTGTTTTTCTTTGCCATTGCGGTAGATGTGAAAGGTTAAAAAAGCCAGCGCGTAATTTCAGCAATCGGCGCTGGCGGTGATAAAACATTCGAGTATATGTTCACGCAAAGAATTGGGGCGGCTGAAAAAGCCAAATATATACACCTAAACGTGAAGTCTGCCGCCCCGCTGACATGAGTTAAGATTCCTCTTCGCAGAGGGGGAAGTATCGTGAAAAAGGCTCTCGGATTGCTAACCTTGAAACCAATACAAAAAGCGAATCTATTTGTTTCCGAGAGCCTTTAGCGTCTTAGAAAGGGAGGTCGGGAAGTCCCGGCGTGGGGTTGGGATAGCCTGTGGGAGAGGGAGCCGGAGGAACTTGCTGGCTGGGTTGAGCCATTTGCGCGTACTGCTGGCCCGGATATTGGGGCGCGGCTTGCGGCGGCTGTGGCTGATACTGTTGCGGCGGCTGGGTGGCGTAGGGTTGCTGATAACTTTGCTGCGGCTGTCCGTACTGCGGTTGCATAGGCTGTTGGTATTGCGGCTGCTGGCTCATCGGCGCAACCCTGAAAGCGGAGCATTTGGTGAACCACTTGCCTTGCCACTCGCGTGATTCAACATCGAAGGACACGGCGACCTCCTGCCCCACTTGGACAGGGTTTTGACTGATGCGTTCGTCGCCAAAAAGATTGAAGCAGACTTTGCGGGGGTGCGATTCTTGGGTTTCTATCACGAAGTCGAGCGACTTCCATTGGCGGCCAGACTGCGAGGTGCCAGCCTGGACTTGAAGCACGTGGATTATTTTTCCTGAAATTTCCATATCTTGGTTAAGGGGTTAAAACGGTATCGGATTGTTCAATGGGATTGCGTAGCAGCAGCAGTGGTTGTGGAACGGCGGCATGGGGTCTAAGCTGGCGTTGTGTATGTAGGAACATTCGTCGTCGCAAAGACTGCAAGGGTAAGAAGATCCTCGCCTGATTTGCCAGTACTGCGCGCCAGCCGAATCGTAAAGGCTCGCCATCCAGCCGAGCGCCAATGACCAAGTGGCAAGGTCTTGAATCTTCTTGTCGGTGTCGCGCCATTGGTAGGATTTTCTCGTCGGCCAGTAGTCGGGAGTTTTCCAGCCTCGGCCTATCGCCTCGTCTTTGAGTTCCAGCAAGTCGTCGCTGAAAAACGGCAGCTGCGCGTCTTCCTCGGCGTCTTTCTGCGTAGCGCCGATTATCGCGGACATCTCTGCCACGCACCGTATCTCGTCGGCTCTCTGGTCAATCCACTGCGAGATTTCGCTTTGCAGCGTGGTTATCTCGTCTGTGGGCTTGTCTATGGGAACGATGACTGTATGGCTGTCATCGTCCTCATCGTAGAAATCGTTGGCGCAAAGGGATAAGAACGCGTCGTAGTAGTAGAGGATTTCCTGCTTGATTTTGTCAATGAGCTCTTCAATCCTGCGCTTTAGGGTCGGGCCGTTGCAGCTGTAAACGAGGCTCACAAGCTGCTTGGCGAACTTTTTCAGGAGCCGCGCTGTTAGTTTCTTGTAGGCATGCTCCATATTGACCCTCGAAAGAATGTAATCTTTTGCCTGTTTCTCTGTCATATCGAAAAATAGCGTTTAAATCGTTTCTGTTGGACTTTTTGGGCGGAAATGATTAAGTTATCATTTTGCCGTGGGAAATGCGCTGTGAGCGAAATATGGGGCAAAATTCAAGGCTTGGCGAAATCTGCATTGAGTTTGGATTCGCATTCTATGGGTTCGCCGAGGATTTCAGCGTCTTTGCCATCGGCTTTGAGCTGGGCGAAATAGCGCTCGACTTCCTCTTGGCTCATTGTCGCCAGTTCTTCAAGTGTCTTTTCTTTCATTTCAATCAAATTTTATCGGTTTCGGATTCGTGGGTCTCATGTTTTGGTAGTCTTTCCGCTTTTCTCTCTGCGGTCGGTTGTCAACGAACATCAGGTTGGGATAGGCTTCAACGTAGGCTTTGTTGAGCTCTGCCCATTCGTAGCGCTCTTTGTCGGTCATGTCGCCGGGGTAGGTCTGCAAGGTCTTGTCAACGAAGAACGCTCGGCACAATGCCGTACCCCATGGCTCTTGCCGCCATCTGCGCTGCTTTTCCATGTTTTCCTCGCTGAAAGATTCTGCGATTTGCTGCTTGATCATGTCAAGGTTGGGCTTGTCGCTTTCGTAGGCTTGCCGCTGCCGTATCCTGGCGAGTTCTTCTTCCTCTGCTTTCTGCTTTAGCCTGAACTCGACTGAATATTTCTTGAAGTCGGTGTCAACGTACTGCTTGACCGCTTTCAGGAGCGAATTGGGGTTCGGCTTTGAAAGGTGGCGGTCGTAGTCGCCGAATCTGAGCAGGTAGGCGAAGTGCATCAGCTCGGTTATTTTGAGCCATGGATATGCGCTCTTGACCGCCATTGCCCATTGGTTGAGCGTTGAATCGTCGGGTTTGGGCTTTTTGGCGAAATCGAAGTAGGCCGCGATGATGTCGCTTGCCGAGCGCATGTAAGCCACTGCTCCGTATCGGTCGGACACCTGCATCAGCGTGGGAGCCGAGCCTACGTACATCCTCTGCAGCATCGTTGATGCGTAATGCTCGATTAGCGAGGGGCTGTACTTTTGGTTGTATTCGTAGTAAGTCTCGCTCATTTGCGGAAAGATTCTTGGTCGCCGAAAATTATTGTCTGCGCCATCTCGCGAAGGCGGTCTGCCACGCGGATGCCGTACTTGGAGGAAATCTCCTTTGGGTCGAGGTTTGAGGAAAACATCGTGAACATCTGCTTGCTGTAGCGGTATTCGATGATGTCTCTCATTGGAGTAAGCACTTTGCCGTAGGACTGCGTTTCCATTGGCTCGTCGCCGAAATCGTCAATGCCGATAAGCGGCTTGTCGATTATCGCCTTGTATTCGGCATCTTCGCTGTAGGCCATTTCAACCAGCTCTTTTGCGCCGTATGTGGGTATGCCGAAGTCGAGGGTGTACTGGAATCCGTAGCTGTGCGGGTCAATCTTTCCGATTCGCATCAGGTGCCAGCAAGCTCGGTTTATGGCCTTCATGAGGGTTGTCTTGCCGTTTCCGGGGCGGCCGAGCATCATTAGTCCGAACTTTGGGCTGTCAGACGTGAGGAACTGCGCAGTTTCCCAAATGCGCTGCAATGTAGGTTCTGCGGGGCTGAATTTGCAGTCTCTGTTTTCGACTTCCGCTGCATAGGCTGCGACAAGGTACTGGTAGAAGTCCTGCGGCGAAAGGGGGAGCTTAAACTGAGGAAGTCCATTCTTTTTGCCCCTTAGCGTCTGCATCAGTGCTTCGTCTATCGTAATAGGCCTGTGGGTTTGGTTTTCCATTGCTTTGAATGTTGTTTTTGCGTTGTTTTATGTTTATGATTCTTGATTCAAGGTATCTGATAAAATCCGATTCTGCGTAGAAATTGAGTTTTTCTCTTATCAGTTCTCCTGCAGCATCTGTTGCAAGCGTTTTCAGTTCATCACAGGTTGCATTGTGTTTCTTCGCAAATTCGTTTCCGAAATAGTCACTGCCTGACAGCCGCTGCGATATGTAACCTTGCAGCCATGCCTCGATTTGTTCTACAGTAGCTGGAATTGGCGGAGGTGGCAAAGGCTCTACGCGCGCGCAAGGTTGTTGTTGTTTAATTTCTTTTTCTTCTTTTTCTTCTTTAATTTCTTTATTATTCTTATTAGATGTTACAGTCTTTGTTACACTCTCTGTTACACCCTCTGATACGCCCTCTGTAACACTATTTGTATCTTTGTCTGTTTTTTGGTCTCTTGAATTTCCTTGGTAATCTTCATATTTGCAGATAGTTATGACTGTTTCACCGCGAGGTAGATTTTGGGTGTCAATTTTAATCATTTCATCTTCTTCGAGCTTTTTTAGGAAGTTTCTCACGGTTGTAAGTGACGGTTTCTTGGTAGTTCCGCTGTTAGCATCGCCGTATTCCCATTCGTCTCGCAGTTGACGCAGTGATATTGCCACCTGCCCTCGCTCTATTAGGAATGGCTTACCGCATATCTTGGTTTTTGTGTCTCTCCAATTAGCAAGGCATAAAAGACAAAACCACCATTGGAAATACCGAGGGTCACTGTAAATCCAATGATACTTGATGTCGCGAACCAACTTGATCCAATCGTTTGCCATGATCAATCGCTTTTCTCTTTGTCCTTGCCATAGTGCGCTATAAGAAGCGCGTCGGCTGTCTTGTCGGTCACTTTCTTGCCAAGTTCGGGAAACAAGCCTTGGGCGGCTGATTTGAGCCACTTCTTGCGCTGCTTGTAATCCATCTTGGGAGTGTTGTAGTATTTCTCCCAGGTTATGGCCGCCACGGCTGGCTTTTTGGGAATCCCGCAGGCGTAAAGGGCGGTCTCAATCGCGCCGAATCCGTAGCCGAGCGAAAAAGCGGTAATCGGAGTGTCGCCCGTCTTCCCCCACTGCTTCTCGTAATAGCAAATCAAATCCCAATCGTTGAGGCTGGCTTTGTCTTTGATTTCGCCCAGCAGCAAAAACAAGTCCTGCTTGGTGTCGGGCATCTTGAAGCACTCCGCTCCGTTGGGCCAGATAACGGCAAGTCCGCCGTTGTTTCCGGGGTCAATCCCCAATATCGCTTTTTGCATCTTCTGTGTCATGGATAAGAATGGCCAGCCGCCGCAAATCCTCTTTGAGGAGCCTCAGTGCGTTCACCAAGCGCGTGTTAGCGGAATCGTACTTGACGATTTTCAAAATCTGCGAGCAGTGCAACTGCAGCGCCTTGGCTCTGTAAAGGGGAATCTGGACGCGTCTGGCCATTTGAAACAAAACTAAAAGTATGATAGAAAAAAGGCTCGGAGGTATCTACTGCGGTGACGCTGCACGCCGTAACCCCGCTCGACTTCTCCGGGCCTGAAAGATAAAAGAACTTGGAAAAAGCAAAGGTCACTCTATCACCTCGGCCTCCACGGTCTCGACGCCGGGCTCTGCGGCCTCTGTGTCGGCGAAGCCGTGGGCGCTCTTTTTGGGAGCCGGGGCCAAAGGCTTGGACTGGTCTTTAATCCAGTCTGAAAAATCATTGTCATCCGTTTCAAGCACCCGCAGAAGCGCTTCCGAAACGTCTGTCTTGGGAATGAACTTGAACCCCCAATTCAGCACCGTCTTTCGGGCCATTTCCTCGTAGTCAGTCACCCACGGCGACGACTTGCCAGCCTTGACCGATTCTGAACGGCTCTTTATCTCGTCGATTCTCCGCTTTGGCATCACATCGAAAATCACGCCGCCGTTGGCAAGCTCGATGTAGTAATAGCCGCCTAACAGCTGTCCCCTGTCGCCGAAAACATTCGGCTTGTGGGCAAGATAGGAGTTAGAGCCTTTGTTGAAATCGAAATCGTCATTCTCATAGACAAGATTCGCCTCGGCTTTCTTTACCACGCCGTTGCGGTAGAGGATTTCCAATTTGCCCATGTAAGACGATTGGAAAACCACCTTGCCCTTGCGAGGCACCAGATAGCCGAGTTTCAAGGCTGGGTTGAGCGACAATCCCGTAAGAGCCACGGTGTTTATCGATTCGAGAAACGACTGCGGATTGTTGAGCGCGATTTGCCTCAGATAATCATTTCCCATGAGGGTCATCACGGCGAAATTGCTCTCTCTCGCATACTCTTTCTCTTTGCCGCACTTCTGAAAAGCCGTTATCGCCGCCTTGAAAGCGGGCGTCAAAGGCTGCAAAACCGCTGGCATGTTAGTCATTTGAGGCTGCGCCACGACTTGCGGCTGCTGCCCAGCCACGGCTTGCGGCGGCATAGGCTGTTGCATGTTCTGTTCCATAAAAGAAAATTAATCGTTGTAGAATGTCGGCACTTTGAAATACTCGCCTTGGCTCGGAGTGGGTATCAGCACCCTTGCTGAGCCATCCTTTGCCGAAAGTATTTCAGCGCCTCGGTAGTCATCGTGTTTCAGGCAGTAAAGGTACTGGCTGAGCAAAGCCTCGAACACAAGAGCGCCGGGGCCTTTCTGCACTACGCCAGAGCCATCATCGCTGTAAGCCCACAATTCGGCTGACGCCATTACTGCGTCATACGGCTCCTCCTTTGACTGGAACACCCAGTAGAAAGGAATCCACTTGCCTGTGCGCTCATGCTCGAAGAACTGGTAAAAGGCGGCTGAAATGTGGTAGCCGAACTTCGACACGCAGCTGTTCACCGTCTGCTCGCTGAGGGTGTCGGTTGCCACTGTTTTCCAGTCAATCATGCGATGCTCGCTGTAAAGGTCGGGGCGGTACTTGAACTTCGCTCCCTCGTACTCGCAGAACACTGAGATTTCAGGGTCGGACTGCGCTATGCACTTGCGGATAAGATTCGACGTGTCGCCGCACTGCTCCAAAAGAGCCAAAACCATGCTCGACACGGATTCGATGCTCTCCAAATCCTCAAACACTCGGTCGGGATAAGCCGATTTCGCATCCTCAATCGCTTTGAGGTACTTCTGCGTATCCTTGCCGTAAGCCTTGCCAGTGCTTGGATTGATTGGCGGCACGAAAGGCACGAACTTGGATCGCCAGTCGCCTATTGTTCCGCCTGTCGCTATGCACTCCAGGCAGTCGTGGTAAAGCGAGCCGAAATGCAGAGCCGCCGACTGCTCTTCCTCTTGGGTCAGGGCGAACTTGAAATGCTTGGGCGATACGAGCATCTGCTTCAATTGCGTTGAAGACAGATAATCTCTGTACTTCTCTCCGTGGTGGTATTCCTCATTTGGGAGGAACATCAAGACCTCGCTATTCATCTTCGCCTTGCTCCAATGATTGAAGAAGCTCCTCCTTTGTGTGGAAGTAAGCCTCGTAAGGCGAATTTGCGCTGCGTGGGATTGCCTCGTCTTCAAGATAGATGAACTGGCTTGTTGTCGGCTCCGCGTCTTCGCCGCTGAATCTGAACGACAGGGTGACGCTCTCGATTTTTGAGCGGCGGATTTTGCGAGCCGATGTGTCGAGGTACCAAACCTCGTCGCCGACATTGAAGTCAACATCGGCCTCAACTGAATACTTCATAGCTTCAAGAGTTTTTAAAGTTAGGGAATTTATGAATAGTCAAAAAAATAGTCAAAATGAAAAGGCCCTATCATCGCTGACCGAGCCTTTGAATGAAGTCAATCAAACATATGCAGAATACTTGCAAGAATGCTTTGAAACCTCATAAATAACCATGTTGTTAAGTCCCATTTTGCGGAGAGCGGAGGAATCGAACCTCCGAAGCGGCCTACGGCGTTACCATTTTTCCGAGTTGTCACAAAACGCTCTCGCGGGCATCCTTTATCCGCGAGCCTTTCTCTCCAGATGAAAAACCGCGCTATCATCGCTGACTGCGCGGCCGACAGTAATAAATAAATCAGTTTATGAAATTTACACCCAAAAGTGAAAAAGTACTTGCTTGGTAATACGATACAACAAATAGCGAGGATGGCGAGGTCGTGAGCCTCGCATGGGCAGTAGGATTTGGGGTGGAGCGCCGAAGTCGGCTGTTGCCTACGCGGTCGCGTCGAGAGCTCCGCGCTTGCGAGCCTGGGTGGTTGCGCTCCTGCCTTGCCTTGCCAGCCCGCACACTGCGCGTGGCAATCGCTCATCCCCATCGTTGGAGAACCGTTGCCGCGATTCTCCGTCTTACCCCCCCAGCTGCGAATATTACAGGGCGAACCCGCCGGGAGGGAGGCTTTGGCGAACCTAATGAGCTGAGTTGTTCAATTCAAAAGTGGAAGCTGGCTCTCCAAAGCCTATCCAAAGGGCTTTTCCAGAGCTCAAAATGCGTCACATGCGGCAGCCTAAGTCGTAGCACGCCCACAGGAAAAACAGCATGCCGATTGCGAAGGCCGCAACCACAACCGCCCCTATGAGGCACTTGCCCAGATAAGCAAGGCTGTCTTTGATTTCTTCCTTAGTAGTCTTGTAGAGTTCCATAATCACAATTTTTTTAAATTCGCAGAGCGATAGGGAATCGAACCCATTGGATAGGGATTGCTCTATCCGTTGCCAAACCGCCCTTCCAGTCCAGATTTACCATTGTAGAAACGCCAAGGTGAAATCTTTGTATGAGGCATTGCGCAATCCGCTGGTTATTCACTGATATGGGAGATAGCGCCCATATACGCTTGCTCTAAGCCTTTCATCAGCATGGCGCGAAACAAAACGCCGCGTGGATTGTTGTGAAGTTGAGATAGTTTTCCATTCTTTGCGTCATGTCCTAAATCGTTGCGCTTACTAAAGGCCTCGTTGTCGGCACAAGCTTTGCAATGCTTGCCGCATGGTTTCTCAGACCTATGCGTGTTCCAGTACGTCAATTCCGGCACTTTTCCGCAGACCGCCTCGTGTTTGATTGGCGAAATGCCTTATCACCTTTCACTTATGTACCGCATCAAAGCCCGCTTTGAAAATCTCAAATGCTTGCCTGCCTTGAAGTGCGGCACTTCGTCCTTTCGGTTGTAGAGAGTTTGCAGCTTCCAGCCAATCAGCCTTGCGGCTTGCTGCGCTGACAAGTAGTCGTCGCACTCTTGCTCGGCTACCTCCCTAACCTCCCTGATGATGTCCGCTTTCATGAGCCGATACAGCTCCTTTGCGACCATCTTAGCCTCCGCCTGCGTCATGGCTTCGGCTCGCATTTAACCGAAATTTTCCAAGGATCTGACTCCTTGTTGATTTTCGTATGGAGCCGAAAACCGTCAGGGCGAGGATACGTGTTGTTGCAGTAGCGCACCAGCTGGCGGTAAGCCAGATGCTCGGCCTCGTCACGAACCGTGAAGATTCGCTCTTCAAACCTCTTTATTGTGCGCAGGTCACGTACTCCAATTTCCATTTAGCAAAATTTCGTTAAATTAATAAAATGTAGATAAAAGTAGAGAGAATTTTACTAACTTTGCATTGAATTTAATATGTTGAAAGTGGCTAAGTTAGTCACTCCCTACTTTGTTGTCTTTTCGGTAGTGCTTTACTACTAAAAACGATGCAAAGTTAAGGAGTATATTCCGACTTTCCAAATAAATCCTCCGAAAATTACTCGAACTTTGCAAATTTTAAACTTATGACGGATTTTCATACTAAAATTAACCAATTTATACAATTCAAGGGCATTACTCGCAATGCTTTTGAAAAGTCGATTGGTTGCAGCAGCAATTACCTTGGCAACACCAAGAACCTTTCCGCAAAGGTTGTTGAGAGCATACTCCGAACTTACCCCGAATTGAGCTCGGATTGGATTATGCTCGGAAAAGGCGAAATGATTCGTGTTCCAACGAATGACAAAATAGCCGCTCAGGAGGCCGTAATTCAAGAAATGGAACGGCGACTTGTGATGATGGAGGTGGAGCTGAAAACGTCGAGGCAGAGAGAAGAAATGCTGATGACACAGGTTTCAGCGCTAAACGAAACAATCTTCACGCAGAAGAAGCTGATAGAGATGATGGAGAACACCCACAAAGACATCATTTCTCGCTCGATGCAAGCGATAGAGAACGTAAACCACAATATGTAAAAATATGAACCGAGAGAAAATAAACGCACTCATAACCAAGTGTGGAAAAGACAAAAAAGCAATACTGAGGGATTCGGGATTGTCGGCCTCTGACTTCAACGCCGTAATCTCCGAAGATGGCGACCCCAAGGTTTCGGCGGCGGAATCCGTAGCGAAAGCCATAGGAGTGTCCGTGACTGACTTCTTCGACGAATCGCCGAGCCTATCTCAGCTAAAGGCTCTTGAAAAGACCATCGCGGCGCAGGAAAAGACAATCAGCACCCAGCAGATGCTGATAGACCTATTGACAAAGACAAAATCAGAATGAATATGAGAAAGGTGATATGGAGCATAGTCTGTTCGCTATTATTAGCGTTAACGGTGTCGTGCGGCAACGGAATTGAATCGTTCGCAAAAAGCAGAATAGAAAAGGTGATGCGAGAAAGAATGCCTGAAAACACCGAATACAAACTTTCGGACTTTCAGACAACTTACAAGACGGACAGCGTTTGTGCGATAGAGTTCAACCTAACAACAACCAACAAATTCGGTACCGAAAAAGCAAGAATTGAATACCTGCTGTGCCTAAGCAGTTATGCCGATATGGAAAGTTTTGTTGATTTGAGCAACAATAAACCCATCCTAAAGCAAGCGGAAGCACAGTACAAAAGTATGCGCAAGGACGGATTTACCGAATACACAGAAGATGATGCCATTAGTGCGGTAGCAATATTTCGAGTGTGCTTTATGGGTTCAAAAATCGAAAACGAAAATTGACTTTTGCGATACCACTGCGATACCGCGAGCCAAAGGCGATAACTCAAAACATTGAAATTCAGCGATAAAACTCTCTGGGTTTTGATTCCAGACGGATCACTGAGGAGGGTCAGAAACCCTCCTTTTTTATTTCTTACAATTCCGAGATTATAGAGATTTTGATGTTTTTGATGTGAAACGAACCCTACCCCGCTACTTACTTCAACTTCCCCGTAAGAAACCTCAAATAGAAATAATAGTGCAGAAAGATAATCTTTCTGCACTATTATTTCGATGCTTATTTGTATTTGTCTATTTTATGGCATCCCACCAAGCGGGGTCATCCTGAAGGTATTTGGCGAACCAAGCAAGATACGCATTTTGCCATTGCAGCCGCTTCTCCCAATCAGCTACGCCATGGTTTTCGCCATCCACGGTGATAAGTTCCACATCCTGCCCCAAAATCTTCAATGCATTGAAAAGTTGGATGCTCTCGCCTGGGGGCACATTGTCATCGGCAGTGCCATGCAACAGCAATAGAGGAGTATGAATCTTATCGGCATTGAATAGCGAACCATGCCTTGTGTAAAGGTCGGGATTATTCCATGGGTAAGATTCTGCTGCCGCAATCACATTATAAGAATATCCCCAATTCCCTTCGCCCCAGTAGCTTGCCACATTGCTAATGCCAGCATGTGAGACTGCTGCAGCAAAAATGTCGGTCTTAGTAAGCAGAAGCTGAGTCATAAAGCCGCCATAGCTTGCGCCAATGGCCCCAACCTTATCGGGATTGACAAAGTCGTGGTCGGCCAGCACATGCTTCACCCCATCAATGATATCATCAGCTGTATAATCACCCCATGCATTGACATGACGCGCTGAAAACTCCTGTCCGTATCCAGTGCATCCCGATGGATTAACAGTATATACCACATAGCCGCGATTGGCAAACTGCTGAGGGCCCATTACTGCGGTTACAAAATGGCCGGTAGGCACACAGCCTCCATAATAATAAACTATCATCGGATATTTCTTGCTCGAATCAAAGCCAGGGGGATAAGTGAGGAAGCCCTCAATCTCAGTGCCATCTTGGGCAGTGAATGCATAGCGCTCGGTCCTACCCAATTCAACATCCTTGATGTGTTCGGCCCATGGATCAGCCAAAAGCGAAAGCTTGCCATTCTTCAGATTATAAAGATAAGCTCGGCCGGCAGTATCATAGCTCATGCCCCGGTATGCTATCAAATCGCCTTGATTCTCCCCTATTGTGAAAGCTTCAATCGAAGCGATATCCTGCGGGAGCTTAGTGATTTTCCCCGTTGCAGGATTAAGCTGGCAGAGGCCAATGTCAAAACCATCAAGAATACGGAAATAGATGTTGCCATCGCCACGGTTCCACTCTGGTTTGCCTTGAATTGCGGGGTCGAAATCCTTGGTCATAGGTTTGGCAGTAGCTGTGGCAATGTCGTAGATATACCCCTGCACATCCTCAGGACTTGGATATTTATGATTGCCCCAATTCTTGCCGAGGTCGCCAAATGCACTTGGAGAACCAATCACAAACAATTGTTTGCCATCAGGTGAATAGCAAGCCCCAGTAATCCATGGATCGCGCTTGACGAGGGTATCAACTGCGAAAGTATTCATGTCGATTTCATACAGGCTGTTGAAATAGAATGGATATTCCTTGATAGCATAATCATATACCATTAGCAAAGCCTTGCTTCCATCAGCGTTCAAATCCTCGAGCGAGGCTTGGCGATTGCCAAATGCCACGGACTGAGCCATGCCAGTGGCCAGATCATATTTCACGGCTGAATATCGAGCACGATTTCCCGGAATGCGATCATCAGGGTCTTTGTAGCGGCGCAGTGGGCCGTCATTTGGCTCGCCTGCATCATAATCGAAATAAAGGAGATAGTCTTCGCTCGGGCTCCATTGGAAATCCTTACTGGGCACATTCTCAGCCAATAGAATTTCCTTATAGGTAGGCAATTCTACCAAATAGATATCATACGCATCGGCATTTTCCTTGGCATAATAGAATCGGCTTCCTTTGGGCATCCATTCATAATCCACGGGCAGGTTCTCATTGATTACTTTTCCCGTCTTTAGATCGGTAAGTGTGGCCCAGCGGCGAGTCTTATCCTTGTCATATCTTTCAGCATACTTCAAAATAAGATATTTTCCATCAGGCGACATGCTCACAGCATTCACCTTGGCACCCTGAATCATATCGTACTGACGCAAAGGTCTCTTGCCGTCGGTATAAATTAGGATGGGCATTGATGCTGTGTCTTTAGGCACAAAAGCCGCTTTAAGCGCAGGGCTTGACTTAGCCTCAGCATCAGCCAGAATCTTAATAGTAAGGATGCTTTCCTCTTCAGGTTTCAATGTGAGCGGCTGACGTTGAGTACTGGCATCTGTGATGCTATCCTCGGAAGACCCCTTTGTAGCCATTGCAACTCCGTCAATCAGTATTTGGAATGGCTGTGCGCTTGTGACCTCCAGGTTGCCATCGGCATATCGTGGTGCACGCAGCTTAGACTCCAGCACATACATGGCCGTACCCTTTTCGGGTGCCTCCAATGCAACGGTTGATGCTGTATCAGCCGAGGCATGGACTGCTGATTTTCGCAGTAATTTAAGATTAAGCTTCTGATTTAGATAACTCTTTTGCTCGAATTTAGCTCCATGCGGGTCCACTGAGTCGCACATCAGCGGAGCAGTAAGCTGAATCGGACCCATTACCTCGAACTCGTTGACGCTCTGAGCTGACATTCCCATCGCGCTCAGCAAAGCAAGTGTGAATAAGATTGGTTTTCGGTGCATATAAAATATGGTTAGGTATTTCTTTTGGCAAAGTTAGCTTTTTTATTGGGTGTTTACAAATAATTTTGTAAAATATCGACAAATAAAAATAGGGAGCACGCAGAATCGATTCTGGGTGCTCCCTATTTTTTGAATAACTACTTAACTCACCAATTTTTGACTTATTGCACTAAGAGAGTCACTGTGTGAAGGCCGGCATCAGCATATTGGTGCATGATGGTATTGTCGGTCACTTCATCGTTGTGAAGCGTGCCATTGTCCTTGCGATACTTTGACACATAGTATGTCTGCATCGTCTTGCCATTCTTGTTATAGATATAGCTTACAGGATTTTGTGGGTCGCCCCAGTACACAATCATTGGTTCCTGTCCTGCTCCCTCAGGAAGGGTAAGGTAATAGTAGTTGCCGCTCTGATTGTGGGTGGTTGATGCGGTCATGTTCTTTACGGTGTAGTTGAGCTTAACCTTCAGGTAGTACGGGGTCATGTCGGGACCTGCCTTGTGCATTGTGAGGGTGTAAGTTTCTCCAGGAATTACCTTGCCCCAATCCACAAAGTCGGCGCTAAGCCTCTGTTCATCTTGAGTAGGATAATACCCCAAGCCGTCGCAGTTGACCAAGACATTGGTCTGGTTGGGATCATTGTCGCAAACCAAATTGTCAACGAACATTGTCTGGTCAGTTTTCAAACTGATCACCAGGTCAAATCCCTCTTGACGGAGGCTGCCCTGAGCATTGGCGTTAGCAGCTCCCAGAGCTGCAATTCCCAAAATAGCCATAAGGCACGAAGCCTTTCGTGTAATAGTTGTCATAGTGTAGAATAATTAAAGGTTTTACTTAAAATAATCTCTCTTTAGAAACATATCTAATATACTAACAACCTCCATTCCCGGTTTACAAGTGGCTTTAATCAATTTTAATCATTTACAACTATTGTTAAGCATAGTATTAATTAGACGTAAAATAGACTTAAAATTAAGGCTTTTCGGTAGGTTAATTGTTGTAATTAAAAAGAGTTATCATTAGTTTCTTAACACTCAAAGTCATGAAGATAAAGAATTTGGAATCATACAGAAAGTATTTCTCCATCGAAGATTTTTGGGAGAAACTCAAGACCAGCGCAAAGGCAATTGGCAAAGGCACCGTAGGTGTGGCCTTGACATTATTTTATATGTATAAGGATGGTCTCGAACTCACAGACCAGCTTTTGGTGTTAGGGGCTTTAGGATACCTGATATTGCCATTTGACATCCTACCAGATGCCATTCCGATAATTGGATTCACTGATGATGCAGCTGCGCTTACATTCGTGTGGAAAAAACTCAAGCACAAATGTACCCCTGAGATTCAGCATAAAGTAAATCGAAAACTTCATCATTGGTTCCCCGACTGATATAAGAAAGTGGGGAGGCTCCAAAAGCAGCCTCCCCACTTTTTATTAAGGATTTAGCAGGCCCGCTGCCCGCAAATATTCCGTTTCGTAAATCTTATATTGCGTGCGTGCTTCGATGGTGTTTGACCGAGCGCTGTGCCATTGCGATTGCGCCTCCAGCAAGTCAGTCACTGTGCACATCCCTACATCAAATCTGTCTTGCATCACTCTAAGCGCTTCCGTCGCTTCCTCCTCGCCACGCTCGGCAGTTTGAATCATAGAGTATGCTGAAGTAAGATTCATCTGGGCATTACGTAGCTGCAAGTCCATCAGCTTGATATTTTTCTCAAGTTCGAGCTGAGAATTTTCTAATGCTATTTTCTTTTGCTTGACCTTCTTGAATCCTTCGCCCCAATTAATCAAAGGAATGCTTACCGAGAGAGCCACCAAGCCAAAATTATCATTGATTTTCGATGTGTAAGGCACATATCCGCCCATGCCGTCGCTCGCCACACCCTTCATCTTCATATTTCCGTACCAATTGTACATGCCTGATAAGGCTATTGATGGCAGGTAATCAGCGCGAGTCAGCTTGATTTGCTTCTCCGACGCAGAAATCTGGCTTTGCAGCAGTTGGTATTCTGGCCTTAAGCTAACGCCTCCATCTAAGCCTAACAAATCCATGGGATTCTTCACCTGGATAGTTGTATCCACCGGCACTATTTCTGTGTCAAAATCCACACCAATGATTCGGCATAGCCCCATGCGGCACATATCCAGGCCATTGATTACCTTTTCCATCTGATAGCTTACATCGCTACGCTTTGCCTCAAGTCGCAACTGATCAGCACGAGTTGACATTCCAGCAGATACCGAGGCTTCTACTTGCTGATAAGCTTCCTCAACGAACGAAATCATTGATTGCAGCATCTTTTGCTTTTCAATCAAGGCGATATAGGTCCAGTAAGCATTGTCAGCATCGGTAATCACATCAAGCTTGGTCACGGCAGATTGCTGCTCGCGGGCATCACGCCCAATTTTAGCCAAGTCAATGCCAGCTGTAATTTTGCCTCCAGTCCATATAGGTTGTGTCAAAGTCAATCCAGCCGACCAGGCGCCATGCATCACAAAATCCATGCCATTCATTCCCATATTGGGAGCCATATAGAATCCATTGGCACTCCCGCTCAATCGTGGCAGACGATTTGTACGAGCCACCTCCCAGTCGAGTTTGGATTGCTGTGTTTCGTTTTCTGCGATTCTCACATCTTCGCTGGCGGTGATGGCCATCTCCAAGCATTGGTCATGACTCAGGGTGAGTTGCGCTTGTCCGTGTAGGGAAAAGGCTAATACACTTGCGAGAGAAAATATAATCTTGTTCATCCTTTCTTACTTTTTGATAAATACCACATACAGCAGAGGCAACAACAGCAATGTGATCAGCGTGCCTATCAGCAGTCCGCCCATAATTGTAATTGCCAATGACCCATACATCGGATCAGGAATCAGGGGTATCATGCCAAGAATAGTAGTCAACGATGCCAGCAGCACAGGGCGCACACGCGACACTGTAGCCTCGATGGCTGCCTTGCGCACAGCCATGCCCTGCTCGCGTATCAAGCGGTCTGCCTCATCCACAAGCACAATCGTATTCTTGGTCATCATGCCCATTAGGCCCATCATGCCGATAATTGCCATGAAAGTGAACGGCGTGGAAGTGAAATACAGAGCTGGAGTGATTCCGCACAATATGAATGGCAGGCAAAGCAGAATCACTATCGTGCGCTTCCAATTGCCAAATAGGAACAGGAACACTACCAGCATAATGAAAATCATCAACGGCATATAGCCATACAGATTACCCATTGCTTCATTCTGCAACTCTTGCTCTCCCACCCATTTCATGCTGTAGCCAGTGGGCAGTGGTATGGCTTCAATCTTGTCAGTGATGTCCTCAAGCACTTTGGCAGGTGTTGCATAATCATTATTGGCATCTGGGTCACACTCCTCCTCGATTGTCCGCTGGCCGTTAAGGCGATATATTGCATTCTCTTCGGGAGCCAAGCGGTGACCTCGCACCGAGCTGCCGACTGTAGCAGTCTGGCCCATCATGTTCCATACGGGCATTTCATTCGGATCCGTTATCAAACTGCCATCCTGATTGCGCACCTGCAGGTTTATCATCAGCATTTTGTCGGCATCAACCATCACGCCCACAGTCATGCCGTCGCCTGCGGCTTGCAAAGCATTGGCAATGTCGCTGCGCTTGATTCCAGAGCGTGCGCCATCTGAGGTGTCATAATCGAATTTCCACGATGGAGTGCGAGGCATCCAATTATCCTGCACTGAATAAGAATCCACGTAAGGGCTCTCACGCATTATCTGCTGAGCTTGAGCACTTAGATCACGCAGCACTTCAGGGTCAGGTCCCATGAACTCAACTTCCACTGTATGCGAAGTGGCAATGGAGAAATTGTATTTGCGTATGCGCACATAAGCATCAGGATAATTCTCACGAATATAATCTCTTACGATAGGTATCACCTTTACCACTCCATTGTAGTCGGGGCAATCAATAATCAATTCGCCATAGGCAGAATTGCCATTGTTCATCGGGCGCACCAGGCAATAGCGGCTTGGTGGAGCGCCTACGCTTGCTGCCACCCTTTCAATCCCTGGAATCTTCACCAATGTGTCAGAAATTTCCAATAAATCAGCGGTTACCTTGTCGGGACTGGTCTGCGGAGGCATTTGATATTCTACCACAAATTGTTTGTATTCAAAATCTGGGAAGAAGCGATTCTTTACGAATTTCAAACAGAACACACACAACAGCAGGATGCATATTGCACCCACCAATGAAATTTTGGTATGGCCAGTGACCCAAGTCACAGCTTTGCGCATCACTCGGTACACTGGTCCATCATATAATTCTTCACTTTCCTTGAAATTAGGATCCTCGGGCTTTGCATCGTTTTTGTCAACATTCTTTATCGGGGGCAAGTATAGCTTGCAGAAGAAAGGCACTTGCACCAAAGCCAGCACCCAGCTTACCAATAGGCTCACTGCAAGCACCAAAAACAGGTCATGGGCATATTCGCCCGTAGAGTCAGGAGCCAGGAAAATGCTTATGAATGTGGTGGCAGCAATCACCGTAGCACCCAGCAGCGGCATGGCTGTAATGCGCCCCGTGCGATAGAGCCATTGACTCTCGGGCAGCCCGCGCTTGCGATCTTTAAGAATGCCATCCATCACCACGATGGCATTATCCACCAGCATACCCATTGCCACAATGAAGGCTCCCAATGAAATGCGCTGCAAAGTGGTGCCCATTTGCATAAGAATTGGGAAGGAAGCGCAAATCGTAAGCACCAGACCGAAGCCTATGATTACACCACCTCGCCATCCCATTGAGAATATTAGCAGCAAAATCACAATCAACACTGACTCAACCAGGTTGATCATGAATGAATTTACAGCTTCTGACACCTTGTCGGGCTGGAAGAAAATCTTATCCGTGGTTAAGCCCACGGGCAGACGCTCCATCACCTCGGCCAATTTGGCATCTACTTCTTTGCCAAGGTCAGGCACTATCACACCATCCTCCATTGCCACGCTGATGGCCAAGGCTGGCTCTCCGTTGACAAAGAAACCATTGCTATGGGGCGTTTTAAATTCACGGTTTACTGTTGCCACATCCGCCAGCCGCACTCGCTTGCCATCAGCAGTCGGAATATAAAGGTTGCGAATATCCTCTACGGTTGTGGCCATAGTGTCAACTCGGAGGGCCAAGCGCTGATCCTCGGCATCATGCGAGCCAGCATTTACGGGATTGCCAACATCTTGCAGGGCTATCATTATCTGCGTAGGCAGAATTCCATTGTTAGTAATGGCAGCCTTGTCCAACACAATATTTACTGTCTCTTCACGATTACCCACGATGTTCACGCGCTTTACACCTTTAATGCTCAGTAACTCGCGCCTTATCAGCTTGGCGAAATCGTAGAGTTCGGGGTAGCTGTAGCCTTCGCCTTGCAGTGAGTAAAAGATGCCGTACACGTCCATCTCATCATCAATCACCACCGTGGCAACGCAGCCAGCCGGAAGCGACGATTGGATATCATTGGCTTTGCGCCTCAGCAAGTCGAAGTGTTGCTCCAAGTCTTCAAGCAGCACGGTCATCTCAAATTCCACTGAGAACATAGCCATGCCCTGCTTTACATCCGTCTTAATCTTCTTTACATCGGGGAGTGTGCGCAAAGCATCCTCTACTGGCAGGGCTACCTGCAATTCCATTTCATGCACTGTGGCGCCAGGCCGAGCCACCACCATCATTGCTTGCTTTACCGGCACTGCTGGATCCTCCAGCTTAGGCATCCTCAAGAACGACAGCACACCCCCAATTAGGATGAACACGATAAGCGACCACATTATGGTGGGACGTTCCACCAAATACTTAACTATCTTCATCAGAGCTGCCCCCCAACATTTGTGCTACATTCTCGATCAAGAATCTCCACATGGTCACCTTCATGAAGATGCTTCACCCCTGCTCTTACAATTGTATCTTGAACGTTAAGTCCGTGCTCAACCCCTGCCATTCCATTGAGATTTAAGCTCGAAAGGGTAAGCACTCTCTTCGTAACAGTATTGTCAGGCTGCACCACCCATACGCAAGGCTGGGAACCCTCATAGAATATGGCACTTACAGGAATTGAAATTCCTTGTGGGACATCTTCATTGCCTGAGAGTGCGAATCTCACAGTCACATTGGTGCCTGAGGCCAACGATGCATCTGCGCCCGATGGAAATCCAAGCAACATCTTATACATTTGTGTGCCATCAGCCTTGGGCGTTATGCTGAGGAGCGACATGTTATAGTCAGTGCCAGCCACCATGGCGTTGAAATCGCTAAGTTGGTCGCGACGCTTATACACATCCTGAGGGATGTTCACCTCGATTTGCATGTTTGTACCGTCAATAAGCGCCAAAATCGGAGTGCCTGCATCCACCATTTCGCCCTTGTGATAATACACATCCTCCACATACCCCGTGGCAGGCGAATAGAGGCGTGTATAATCCACTTGATTCTTCTTTGAGCGCAACTGGGCTTCTACTTGCTCCAATCCGTACACAGCCTTTTCGTACTCATTGGCCGACACGCTGCCTCGCTCGTAAAGCTGTTTCACTCGCGCCACTTCATTCTTTAGCTGAGTGTATTGGGCTTGTATCGCATCCACCCCAATCTGATAGTCCACATCATCGAGCGTGGCCAGCAACTGTCCTTGGCGCACATAATCACCCTCCTTCACTGCTACGTTCATCAGCTGACCAGCTGCCTTGAATGCAGCCTTTACATTTTGGGCCTCTTTCACAACCCCTGGCAATGACATCTCTTGGGCACCCGTTGATGCGCCTACTGGCTGAGTCACCACTACAGTGTACACTTGGTCCGACTTGTCGGCTTTAGTGCACCCCGATGCCAAAATCAAAGCACACATCCCAGCCAAGCATATCAAATTCCTAAATCGAAACATGACTTCTCTCTATTCTATAATTATGTGATATTTATGTTAAGTTTATTACTGCTGCAAAGTTACACATTATTTTAGACAATTTTTTAGAAGAATCGTCGAAATTATGTACAAAAAGAGAAAAAGTTTGCCAAATAGGGAATTTGCAAAATTTCTGCTAACTAAAATGTAAAAATTGAAAACTTTTTCGTAACTTTGCAATCGAAAACGTATTCAAGCGTTTTCCAATTTTATGACATCAAAGAGATTCAAGAAAATCAGAATTGCTGCAAAGCATATCCGCAACGGCCGCTTCTTCGCTGCCATACTCCAGCCTTTAGCTTAGAATTTAAGCCTAATCAGAAAAATTGTACCTACTTCAAGCCTTGGGGCCAGGAGGAGGGAAGGTTTGTATGATGTCTTAGCCTTGCTAAGGCTCCTTTTTTACAAACTTATTACTGACCTATTAACTCTTCTTCATAAATGCGAAAACCATTCCTCGTAACAGCCATGTTAGCGGGAGCATTATGGGGCAGCGCTCAGGAACTAACCTTGAGTCTGCGGGAGCTCTTTGACTTGGCTGAAACCGGCAATTCAGAGATTCGCGCCAACCAAATACATGCCGATGCTGCTCGCCAAGGCATAGATGTGGCGCAAGCTTCAAAACTCCCCGACGTCACTGCAGCCCTTGACTTAAGCTACATTGGCGATGGCACCATCATCGACCGCGACTTCTCACGCGCTATGCGCGACAAACTTCCCCACTTCGGCAATGCCCTTAGCGTCAATGTGTATCAACCTCTTTTCACCGGTGGAGCTATCACAGGAGGCATAGAGATGGCTCAGCACAATGCCTTAATGGCTGATATAAATCTCAGCCAGACACGTTCGGGAATTCGTTATCAGCTCACACAGTCATATCTCAACCTCTACAAAATGCTCAACCTGCGCAAGGTCTACCAAGAAAACATAGAGGTTACAAATCGACTGATTGACAATATGCGTGCGCGTCATGAGCAAGGCACAGTGCTCAAAAACGATATTACTCGCTTCGAGCTCCGCCTGTCAAGCCTTACCTATGATTTACAAACTATTGAGAACTCAATCTCCATCCTCAATAATAATATTGTGACTCTGCTTGGAGTAGAAGCAGGCACCAAGATTATGCCTGATACTACATTAATAGAACAGCCGCTCGAGATTGCCTCCGAAGCTGATTGGATGCAGATTGCCTATGCCAATAGCCAAGATTTGCAAGCCGTAGATGCCCAAAAGGATATGGCGCGCACCAGTCTGAAACTGGCCAAAGCTGACCTGTATCCTACTATCGGAGTGTATGCAGCCGATAACCTAAGCGGACCCGTTACATTTGAAATTCCCGCGATTAATAAGAACTACAACTTTTGGACCTTTGGCCTTTCGGTTAGCTACAAGCTATCGAGTCTCTACAAAACCAACAAAAAGATCAAGCAATCCACTATTGATCTGGCTCAAGTCCAAGAAATGCGAACTTGCGTAGAAGATGCTTTGGAGCGTAAAATTCACGAAGCTTATGTGATGAGTGTGCAAGCCCAACAAATGCTTGCCACGGAAACCACCAACGTAGCCTTGGCTACTGAGAACTACCGCATCGTAGATGCCCGCTTTGCCAACGATATGGCCCTGCTCACCGATATGCTCGATGCTTCCACCGCCAAGCTCGATGCTGAGACGCGCCTCGTAAACGCTCGCATCTCAGCCATCCTTTCCTATTACCAACTTAAATACATCTCTGGTACCCTTTAAATTTCCCTAAAGCTCCTGTTCGGGCAGCGTAAGCCGCCGTTATAAAATGCTACTAAAATGAAACAGAAAACTCGCCGCCGAATGCAAAACTTCGGCGTTATCGTGCTCATAGCCCTCGGCGTGGCTTGGGTAATATATCAATTCGCCGACTTTACCAATAGCACCTATACCGATAATGCCCAGGTGCGCCAACTCATAGTTCCTATTAATAGCCGAGTGCAGGGATATGTGCAGGAAGTGCGATTCGACGATTTCACCCCTGTGAAGAAAGGCGATACTTTAGTGATGATTGATGATGCAGAGTATGTGCTCAGGCTGGCTCAAGCCCGAGCCGACCTGGCCAACGCCACAGCAGGCAAACAAGCTATGAACTCAGCAATCAACACTACCAATAATAATGTGACAGTAAATGCTGCAGCCATTGCCGAGGCTCAGGCCATGCTGGCTAATGCGGAAAAAGAATTGAACCGTTACCAGAAGCTCTATGAGCAAGATGCTGTGACCCAACAGCAATATGATGCTATAGCCACCAATTACAAAGCCCTGAAGGCTAAATGCGACATGCTCTCCAATCAAAAGAAATCTACCAACCTCACTGGCAAGGAGCAGACCGTACGCCTTGGCCAAAATGATGCTATGATTCAGCTTGCCGAAAGCCAAGTGGCATTGGCTGAGCTCAATCTGGGCTATTGCGTGATCACAGCCCCCTGCGACGGATATTGCTCGCGCAAAGCTATACAGGCAGGCCAATTAGTGCAGCCTGGTCAGACCCTGCTTTCGGTAGTTGACACATCCGACACATGGATAATGGCCAACTATAAAGAAAAGCAGACCTCAAGAATGGCTATAGGCGATAGCGTGCGCATCACCGTGGATGCCATTCCTGGTATCAAATTCACGGGCTATATTTCTGAAATATCGCCTGCCACTGGGGCACAATTCTCACCCATTCCAACCGACAATAGCAATGGCAATTTCGTGAAAGTGCAGCAGCGCATTCCCATCAAGATACAATTTGCCACTGACAATAATCAAGAGTCTATGGCTCGCCTGCGCTCAGGCATGAATGCCGAATGTAAAGTGATTAAATAACTGTAACTTGTAATTTGTAATTTATGGGTGGTCCTCCTCCAGCAAGAGTGATGATGCAGTTGCTTATGTTTAAGCAATGCTGGCCTCATTGGTTCCGATTTTGGTCGGTGATGTTGTTTGCGCTTTTCTATCAGCTCACTGGCGGCGTGTATGTTGCATCGCTAAGCCAGATAGTAGGTGAGTTGGCATTCATCAACGAAGACGTGACTATGGCGAGCTACTGCTCGCTTATAGGCCTTAATATTATCTTTCCGATGCTTTTCCGTTGGAAATTCTATTTTTTCACACGTCAGATGTTTTTCGTTTCCAGCATAGGCTCGATAGTGATGGCTATCTTTGCCATGTATGTGAATCAGCCATGGCTGTTCTGCTTGATATGCTTTTTTGCTGGCTACTTCAAGATGATGGGAATGTTTAACTGCATCAGTACAGCGCAGTTATGCATGACTCCTACTCGTAATTTTGGGGTGTTCTTGCCTGTGATTTATTTGCTTGTGTGCGGCGGAATAATGGTTTCGGGCATAATCTCAACAGTAATCGCTTATGTGAGCAATTGGAAACTGATGTATTGCTTCATCGTGGTGATAATGTTGATTATAGATGCAATCGTGTATTTCTGCATGAAACCCGATCATCGCTCCGGTCCTTACATCCCTCTCAAGGGCATTGATTGGTTAGGACAAGTCCTATGGGCTGCCACAAGCGTTAGCGTAGCTTGGGTGTTTAACTATGGCGAGCATTATGATTGGTGGTATAGTCAGGAAATCTGGACTGGCACATGGATTATGATATGCCTATTGGCTGTAACTTTGGTGTATCAATGGTATAAAAAAGACAAGGCTTATATCCCCTTGGCAGCTTTTCAGTATAAGATGACTGGGTTTATTGCCATTGCATATTTTGGTTATTTGGTGATGCAATCGGTAGCTCATATAGTGCAGCCTGCCTACGTCAGTGCGGTACTGGGTTATGACTCCTTAAATTCGGTTAGCCTGAATGTGCCAGAACTTATAGGAATAGGAGCTGGAGCAATTTTGGCATATTGGAGCCTTGTGAATCTTAAATGGAACGTTCGCCAATTTCTTTTCGCAAATTTCATCTTCATTTTGGTATATGTTGGCATAATGTATTTCATAATAGGTACAGAAACTGCCAAATACCAGCTGTATGTTCCACTGTTCTGCTTTGGAGTGGCTCTTTGCATGATAGAGACTATCGGCACCTGGAGCATGTCGCAGGCTGTGCCCTTTCCACATTTTTTCATGAATATCTCAATTCTGGGATTTGTACGATGCGGGCCAGGCAATGCGATGGCTGCTGCAATTGTCGAGCGTGTTTACAGTCATGAGTTGGCAGAAAGCATGGGTGATTTAAGTTCTAACTTAGATTTGATAAGTGATCACATCTCAAGTTATTCTCAATTCGTAGTTACCCATGCCATGCCCGTGGCTATGAAAGAAACCTATGGGCATCTTGCAATCTTTGGCGTGCTTATGCTTATAATAGTGCTGGTTTCCAACTATAAAACTACAATCCGCCAACTTGTGCCCCGCCTTATCACTGTGGCTCGCAACATTCGCACTACGGGTCATGATTGAGGTTATATGCGCCAAGGCGTAGTGGTGACACATCAAGTTTTAAGATTTGTTTATAAACTGTAGATAACTTTAATTTGTTAAACGTTTGGGAAAATAAGAAAAATGACGTAATTTTGCACTGTGAATACAATAATCCGGCATATTGAATACCTGCTATCACGCACCGACTGTGTGATAGTGCCTAACTTCGGCGCATTCTTAGCCCACTACCAAAGTGCTAAGATTGATGCTGAGGGGTTGGTGGCATATCCGCCGCATCGCGTATTCACATTCAATAGCGCGCTTAAGCACAACGATGGAGTGCTTGCTTGCTCCATCGCTCGTGCCCAAGGCATCAGCTATGACGCGGCACTTGACCAAGTGTATGCCGGTGTGCAAGATATTCAGCAGCATCTCCGCAAAGAGGGTGAACTGGTTCTGGGGCGTATAGGGCAATTAATCTACGAAGCTGACACAGATTCTACCCAATTTTTCCCCTCCACAGCCGACATGCTCACTCCATTTGCGGCTTGTCTGCCAGTAGTGCGCAAGCCTGAGCCTAAGCCAGTGGAAGAACCAGTGCTTTTGGACTCTGCTCCAATCATTGCCCCATGGCAACGCATAGCTCGCCTGGCAGCCTCGATTGCCCTGCTTATTGTAATCGGATTCATTGCCTCCACTCCAATATCAGTTGACGATGCCGCAATGGCTTCGCTCTATCCCGAATTGCGCCAATATACTGTTGACGAGATTCTCCCTGCAGCGCCAGAAAAAGTAGGCACTGTGACAATGTACACCGCTGACAAGTCGGTCCTTTCAATCGATGTAGATTCCACATTGCGTGAGATTGAAGCCAAATCCCATGGCTTCCTTATCATTGTGGGCTCGTTTGCCAATACCGATGAAGCCAACCGATTCATAGCCCTATATCCCGATGAAAAGCTTGGCATTTACGAGGCTGATGGCAAATGCCGAGTATATGTAGGTGACCTTTATTCTGATCAATATGAGGCATACCGCGCCCTGCAAGCCTCGAAGTTAGCCAAGAAGGGTGCCTGGGTGTGCAAAAAGTAGTCATACTTGGTTCTGGCAATGTTGCCAGCCATTTGGCTGTACGGCTATCCGAAGTCGCACATGTAGCCCAAGTGTATTCTCCCCATTTAAACCATGCGCAAAACTTGGCATCAAAAATCCAAGGTTGCCAGGCAATCAATAGCCTTGACCAGCTCTGTCAGGATGCAAATTTCTATATTATCTCAGTTTCTGACACTGCCATTCCTGAGTTAGGTACAGCCCTTCAGCAGGTAAGAGGAATAGCGGCCCATACCTCGGGGTCAGTGCCTATGGAAACCCTAAAAGGCCAAAATATAGGGGTTTTATACCCACTGCAAACATTCTCTAAGGATTCTCAACTTGATATCACTGAGGTGCCATTCTTCATCGAGGCCTCTAATGATACCACTCGCGATGCACTGTTTGAATTGGCTCGGACAATCGCACCCAATGCGCAGCCGCAATATGCCGACTCTGAGAATCGAAAGCATTTGCACATTGCGGCGGTGTTCGCCTGCAATTTCACAAATCATCTATGGGCCATTGCCGACCAAATGCTGAAAGAAAACGGTTATAGCCTTGAGGTGCTGTATCCCCTGCTTAATGTCACCCTCGGCAAAGCTATGAAGATGGCTCCAGCTGATGCTCAGACTGGCCCTGCCTCGCGAGGCGATATGGCCGTAATCGACACGCATCTTTCGATGCTCACAGATCCCCAATTGAAACTAATATACCAAACCCTCTCAGATCATATAATTAACCATAAAGGCATATCCAAAAATGAGCAGCATTGACTATGACCTTTCCACCCTCAGGGGTGTTGCATTTGATGTAGATGGAGTGCTTTCTCCCTCCACCGTGCCAATGGACTCGCATGGAGTGCCACAACGCATGACCAACCTCAAAGATGGCTATGCCTTGCAGTTGGCCGTAAAGTGTGGCATTTCGATAGCAATTATTACGGGTGCCGACAGCGAGGCAATAGCTCAGCGCTTTCGCGGCCTCGGCATCACTGACATATATCTTAAAACCAAGGACAAGCTGCCGGTGCTGCAGGATTGGATGGGGCGCCGGGGATTAGAAACCCACGAAGTAGCCTTCGTGGGTGACGATATTCCCGATATTGAATCGATGCAAAATGTTGGTCTGCCTGTTGCTCCGGCCGATGCCGATCCCGATGTAAAGGATGTGGCCTGCTTTATCACGCGCGCCAGTGGGGGCTATGGCGTGGCCCGCGAGTTATTGGCCGAGATCCTCAAGGCCAAAGGCCTGTGGATGACCAAGGACGAAGACTGGTTCCAGTAACCCTCTTGTCTTTTGCCTTATGGTCTTTGGTCTCTGGTCATCTTAATCTCTTTTATAAAAGCTTTCAGAAGGAATGTAAGGAAATAAGGGAAGGTGTAGAATGAGCCGTTGTAACCAATATTTTTGTTGCATAATTTGATTCCATAACCAAGGTCTTTAATCCTATCCTTTTTTGAAAGGAGATTCTTCATTGATGGAGTAACATTGTCATCAGCCTTCACTTTAAGCAGAAAATGTCTTTCCAATTTGTCTTGCACCTTTTATAATAAGAGGCTTACGTCTATCACTCTCATGCCATTCTTTAAGATAGTTATCTATTTTTCGTTTTAAAACTTTCATAGTCAAGGAATTTTATCGCAAAATTACAAACTATTTCACATTTTTCCAATGGTTTTGGCCACGAATTTCACATTTTTCCAATGGTTTTGGCCACGAATTTCACATTTTTCCGATGTTGACATCTATATAATCCGATTTTGTCGGAAATCTTGCATCAAAAGCAAAAAAAATTCCATAAAATATTTAAACCGCCCAATTTGCTCGGGCAATTGGGCGGTTGATGACTTTATTGAATATCCGAAATTAATCTTCTTGCCACTCAAAGGCGCCAATCGACTCCATTAGCTTCATAGCATCTATGTAGCGTGCTATTCCCTCAGCTACCATCTTGGCATCCTGCATGGCATGCACCACAGTGGCCGGGCGCTTGGTGACATCGCCTCCAGCAAACACGCCTCGGCGTGTGGTCATGCCGTAAGGCACTTCGCGGGTCAGCACATAGCCTCGGTCGTCCACATCAATGCCATTGGTGGTGGAAACAATTCTCGATGCCGGCACCGAACCGATTGCCAAAATCAGCCGATGGAGCGGAAGTTCGCTCCTTACGCCTTCGGTCTCGATTGTTACCGATTTGAGGCGAGGTCCGTCACCGCCCTGGATATTTACAACTGAGGAATTCCACAGGAATTCCACTCCCTCTTTCACAGCATCATCATACTCGGCGCGAAGAGCCGACATGCTTTCTATCTGGTGGTGGTAGATAATGTACACTTTTTCAGCACCCATTCTCAGTGCTGTGCGAGCTGCATCCATAGCGGTGTTGCCACAACCGATTACCGCTACATGGTCGCCCTCAGTAACAGCCACCTCCTCGCGGCCTACGCTACCGCTCTGGAATAGACTTACGCGGCGCAAGAACCAGATAGCTTGCCTTACACCCTTATGGGTAATGCCGGGGATATCGAGTTTCTTGGGCTTGCCAGTGCCAGTGCCCATGAAAATCGCATCGAAACCCTGGGCAAAAAGGTCATCGATGGTGAAATCGCGACCGATGGTGGTATTGAGATGGAAAACTACGCCCAGATTCTCAATTTTTTTGATTTCGCGGGTTACTACCTCTTTGGGTAGACGGTATTCGGGGATGCCGTATTTCAGCACACCTCCTGGCTCGGGTTCCATCTCAAAAATCTCCACAGCAAAGCCCTGGCGCGACAAATCGCCGGCAATCGTCAGGCCAGCGGGTCCACTGCCAATTACAGCCACGCGACCTCGGCTCTTTTCGGGTATGGATTCATGGGTAAGACAAGCCTCAGAGTCAAAGTCAGCCACAAACCGCTCAAGTTTGCCAATATGCACAGCCTTGCCTTTCTTGGCAAGCACGCAATTTCCTTCGCATTGGCGCTCGTGTCCGCAAACGCGACCGCACACTGCTGGCAAGTTGCTGCGTGAGTTGATGATTTGCATGGCATTGCCAAAGTTACCCTTCGACAATTCTGCTATCCATTCAGGAATTCGATTGCTGATGGGACATCCTTTTTGGCAGCCTGGCACTTTGCAGTGTAGGCAACGCTGTGCCTCACGAATAGCCTCGGCTAAGGTATAATTTTCAGATACTTCCTTGAAGTTTTCCATTTCTTTGTAAAAGTTTATACAATAATAGATTGGTCAGGTGTAATCAAGTATTCGATTAAGCCAAATTTTTTGCAAAGTTACGATTTTCCCCTCAATTGGCTAATATATAAATTGCTAAAAATTTATATATTAGCCAATTGAGGGGAAAACAAATGTTAAAGTAGCTAAGGGTTATACCACCACTACTCTTACACGGTCGATATTAGTGATGGGAGTATAAAACTGGTCTTTTCCATTGCGCTGGCTGGTCACGCGAAGCGCCACGAAATATGTGCCAGGCTCATCAAACGCAAAGCTATCAGAGAATTTTACTTTGCAGCCATCATCACTGTAAATAGCTTGGTGTGTCAGATTTGTAGTCTTGGTATAATTAGCCCCATCGGTGCTCCATTCTGCCTTCATCGATAGTGTAATTTGTGGTGGCTGCTGGAGCTATGCCGCGTTCTACCCAGTCGCTAATGTCAAGTAATATCTATTTTCCCCTTTATTTTAACCTTTGGCAGAAAAACTAATTCCCTTCTTCCTGATTGATGTGATTTTCTAAGAAAATCTCTACTTCATCGGCCGTTGGATTAACCAATAGGATTTCGCCTTTAGAATCCAATAGCCATAAAAATCCGCCTTGGGAATCCACACCAAATTCAGCCCACACTCGGTGTGCATCATTCAAATCTACATACGATGCCCATGGATAACCATCCTGCTCCATGGCCTTCTCCATAGCTTTAGTATTTTCCGACTCACGAGCTACTGCTATTACCTGAAATCCCTGGTCCTTGAATTTCTCATAAACTGGTATCATTGCCACTGAGTGTCTTCTGCATGGCCCACACCATGATGCCCATAAGTCAAGGAATATGTATTTACCTTTAATTAAATCATAGAAGTAGTGTTCAATCCCGTCTAAATCAACGACTGAGAAATTGGGAAGCTTTGTCCCTTCCTTCTTATAAATTATTGATTTCAGGCCTTGGTTTGCATGGATGATACTGGGGTGATTGGGAATAACGTCATTATTGAACTCTAATGCTGTAATTAATTCATGAGGAATGGATTTAGAATTTTCCGTCCCATCCCAATTTTGAATCAATCTCTTAACCTTTTTCTCTAAATAAAAGGCACTCAACGGATTGGCATGAGAATTGGAATACTCCATTTCTTCTATGTCTGTATGATCTTCTTGATACCTTGTATTATAGCATCCCCCAAGGATTTCTTCATCCTCATCAATTCCATTAGGGAAATTGATAGTAATGGTATCCGAGTCAGTAAAGATGATATGGTTTATCCAACATCCACTCTGATATTGACTATAAAATATCAGTTCCATTGCTACGGTGTCGGTGCTTTCAATATTGCCATTGAATTCCCCATTCACCACATCCATCACAATAGGCTCTATTATGCGAATATCATTACCATAAGGAGAAATTATCACCTTTTCATCCTGATCAGCATCAGCTACATGCCCATGGACATATACATTCCGAGCCCAAACTCCCAGTGCTGCCCAAACACAGCCCAAGACCACCAAAACAATCTTGATAAACAAATTTCCTTTCATTAAATCGAGCTTTAAATTACTATATTCTATTTAAGTTTTCCCTTTAGAGTTGATAAGAAGGTGGAATGGTCACGGAAATCGTTATGGATAGTTGTTTTTCCATCACGGTCCACTAAGATACATGAGGGAATGCCATCAATTTCGGAGAACTGATTTTTAATTTGCCCCATTTGTTCTTCAGTAAGGCGATAGTGCAATCCTCTGATGTCCTTTATCTTGTCGATATATTGGTCTATGGGAGAAGTGGTATCAGCAATGTATATCCACACTATTTCATCAGATGCCAGTTCACCTGATTTGTAAGGTTCGTATTCAGAGATCAAATAAAGGCAAGGACGACACCATGAGTTCCAAAGGTCGATTACCACTATTTTCCCTTTATGTGGAGTTATGATAGCAGTGAGCAAATCCTCAGTAGGAACATCAGGAACAGGCTGGGTATACTGTGGCAACTTTAGATTTATGGACTTTTCATTACGATTAATAAGGCCTTGCACCCACATTTCACCAATTTCTGCTCTATCCTTTTCTGTAATATAAAGACGTCCGCTTTCAGCATCGGGCAATAATACCAAAGCATGATTTATCTTCTGAATCTGAGGATGCGTGGTATCATTATCAAAAAGCCAGTCTCGCTCCAATGCCATTTTATAACCTTCCAGATTTGCGCCCATAAGCAACGAAGGGCTGTCAATATCATAAAGCTTTTCAATTTGAGCAATATGCTTAGGCTCAATTTTTATATTCAGAGAGTCCAAGGGTAGAACTACTTCCGTTTGTGTCGCCTCGTCCCATTTGTAGAGATGCATATTGGTCTTACGCAGTCTCATCAATACGCTTTGCTGGATTTCTGCAATTTCCGACTCTTTATACATCTGAGGCCAAGGCTGACGATTGATAATTTTTGTGGCACGATAGTACTGTTTTTCCAATTCGTCAGTAAATTCGTCGCCTGTCATCTTGTAAGAAAATGCCGATCCATCCCAAATTCTTTCATCGGGCGACATCTCAGAATATTGGTTTACTATGCGATTTAGATTGGCATAGCTTCCAGTGGTATAGATAGCAGGATCTTCACCCTTTTCATCGTACACAATATAGACATCCATTAGTTCATCTGGAGCTATCCTTACTGTGCCTATCAGATATGGTGAATTATAAATGAATCCAATAGCTGTACCAGCCAAATCAAATTCAAGAGTAGCAAGGCCTGTGGCATCATCTATTTTTATAGGCACATCAAGAGCGTAATCAAGTATACCCTCTATTTCCATTGTGAAGTTTTTCTCTTTTGTAGAATCCTTTTTATCACCAATCAAATGGAAAGTAATAGTGGATTTGCCACATTTGAGAATGGGATTAGGAAGCGGGCCATCAACTGGTTCTTTTAAAATTTCTGATGGAATGGCGCCAGAATTATCAGGAATATCACCGGTGGATGAAACTTTGTCAAACTCGCAGCCTGAATAAAGCTCCATCTCTTCCATCGGAATGCGGTAGAATATTCCTGATGGAGTGTAATATACCTTATGCTTACCTTTGAAATATCTTTCCAATGGTTGCCAAAGAGTGCGGTAGGCGTGGGTCTCTTTGTTGCGGCTCAATCGCTTGTCAATTTCCTTACGCGAGCCTAAGCGGACCAGGCTTGGGTAGTTCATTTCCTTAGTCAGCACTAATGCTCCATAACATGGATTTCCTTTTAAGTCCACGAATTGGAAAAGCTCCACTGCGCCTTCATCATTGGCTAATCTCTCACGCACTTCCTGCCAAGTTATTGGTGACTCTTGGGAATCTTGGATTAATTGGCGAGTGCATAGAGCCAAATCATACATGGTAGCCGAGTAGCTATCATGTGGATCTTCGGTGCAATGAGGCAATTTGGCTTGTAGCATCTGCATAGACTGCAACAAAGAATCTCTTGACAGACTATCGGTGATTACATTTTTTCTAAATTCACTGGCGCTTTGATTCACATATAGAATTATAGAATCACGGACTGCTTCAAGTTCTTTTGCATAATAGTAATCTTCTTCTTTTAGAAATTCGTATTCTTCAACAAAATTTTTGGCCTTTTGCAAGTGGTGTAGAATAATATTGGCATGACCACTCATGGATATAATGGCAGCAAATATCAAGCAGGTTATTAGTATTCGATTTTTCACTAAGCGGAAGTATTTTTGATTTCATTGCAAAGTTACGTAATATTTTTTAATTTTTGTGTGAATCGGCCTGATTTTGGTGTTATAACACCAAAATCAGGCCGATTTGGTAAATGGATAACTCTTATTACGGACTATCTTATTTCACTTTCATGGCTTTTTAGCCTGTTTAATTCATACTCCCTATCCTAAAATTTTCAATAGGTCTCTATGCAGACCCTAATTTGGGTTTTAGGGATAAAAAATGAGGAAAACGGTTTTGTTTTGGCAAAAACTTGATTGATTGCAACCGCTGGGTGTCCCAAAACAGGGGCATTCCTTGTAGTATGCGTTGAACAGGCTCATCTGCTGGGCTCCGAAGGTGTTGGCGTTGGTGTCCTCGAAGCCGCAGGCGAATTACCCTTAATGTCTATTTCACGCCAAGTGAGCTTTTTCATGGCTTGCTCTGGTTTTACCCAAGGTCCTCCTGTGTTGCTCCAACCAGGCGCACTGGCTACAGCCATTTCCATGCCCAATGAATCAGCTGATTGGGTTGCATAAGCGAAGGCATCTTTCCAGCCATCATCCATGTAAATCAAACGCTTTTCCACAACCTGCGGCGACACAGTGCCAGCATCAAAAGCGTGGAATCCTCCGATTCCTGCTCCCCGCATCCACATCAAATCTTTATATATGCCATTCTTAGTCACATTGCCATTCATCCAATGCCACCATACTCTCGGGCGAGCCTCTTGAGGCGGATTCTTGAATCCATCGTAAAGCACATCCTGCGACCATCCATAAGCCACACTTATAATGGCTGCCACAATGGCCATTATTTTGCTTTTTTCAAATTTCATAAATTTATTCATGATAATGATTTTCCTATGTTATTAGAAATGAAAAGATAGATTTTCTCATTGAAAAGTTAAATTATGATGGTCAATCCTATCCAATAATTCCAACCCCAATTATTATCTTTTGGACCAATTTGAAGCATAATTTAATTATAAATTTGTTGTAAATATATGAATTTTGTTATTAAGAGTAAAAATCGTAACTTTGCGTAAACTTCAAAAATGAAAACGAATATGAAACTTATATATCCATTTATACATATAACCTTAGTTCTCTTGCTTTTAAGCAGTTGTTCACATGATCATAAAGGCCCGATTCACGTGGATCCTAATGCAATGGCAGTAAATGCTCTCGATGTGAATGAGAATGAGGCTACGGTGAGTGTGGATTTTGATGTAATAAATGCCTCTGGCGAGACAAAAACAGTCAATGCAACGGTTGAGATAATGCAAGATCACAAAACTATCGGCACCCAGATGCAAGATTTTGAAGCGTCGGATACCACAGCTCTTTCATTTTCATTCGATATTCCTAATCCAGATCTTTCAACTTGGAACTCATGCACAACCTATCAAGCCCGCATAAAATTGAAATCTGGATGGAAAACTCTCGATGAATTTGACAAAGACTTTGAATTGCGTGTCAATGAGTTTATTTCCTGCTTGTCAAGGAAATCGTGGTGGAATCAAGAGCCGGAGCGGTAGCTGTTAAGGTTACTTCGCCTGGGCAGTTTTCTGATCTCAATATTATCAAAGCAGTGCCTTGATATAGATTGCGGGATGCTGATATGTCAGATGCAGGAGAATGAAGTTCGTCGCTTGAGATATCGCCATTGTCAATCCCAACAATCCTGGCGGGGCCTGAAAGAGCAAAGTCAATTTTATTATTTGCAAATGACACTGTGTTTCCTCCTTTGTCAACTGCCCGTACTACTACATGTTGCAAGTCAAGTCCGTCAGCTTCCCACGCATCATTGTCAGGCTCCAAAATCAGCCTTACTGGTTCGCCAGCTGTAATTAATTGATGACGGCATAACTCATTTCCGTCACTATCATATCCGATAGCCACAATTTTACCGGGCTCATAAGCCACATTATCCCATGCAATTTTATTGCGATGCTTGGAATTTTCGATTTCATTACGTTTGCGACCAACTTCATTGCCATTGATAAGCAAGGCAACCTCTGCGGCATTAGTATAAGTGTAAAGTTGCAAGGTATCGCCAAGTTGGAAATTCCAGCTATCAACAGCCATTTCACCACCCATATCCACGCCATTCCATTGGATTCTATCCTTAGGTGTGATTACTCCAATATGCACTATTGGCTCGTCGGGCTTGAACATTGAGCGCAAGAACCAAGCTTGGCTCTTAGGCTGTAGAGATATGTCGAACACTCCATTTGACCACCCCTTGGCAGGCCATCCCAACGATTCACCCAGATAGTCAATCATGCCCCAATAAGCAAGCCCAAGCACTCGCTCATTAGCAGGTTCAAAGAAATTCGGTCCCATATTGGCCAGATTGGCTTCGCTTTGATAAAATATCATATTGGGCCAACGTCGATGGTCGCCTGGAAAGTACATATATCGATAGTTGTAGGCTGCAATGTCGGTCTCAAACACTAAGGGTGCGGGCACCGAATCCGTCGCTAATGATCTTACTCGTGGGTGCATAGCCACAGTGATAGGCCTTTCTGCATCATATCTTCGCAGCACAGGCTTCATCATGCGATAAGCGGTTACTCCCCAATCATTGTGGGGCAGATTTGTAAATCCTTGCAATTCGTTGCCTATGCTCCATATTGCCACGCATGGATGGTTTCGGTCACGTTTTACCCATTCAGGAAGGTCGTACTGCCATTGGTCTTCCCAGGGTTTGCGTCCGCCAGTGTATTGTTGAGTCCACTTGTCATAGAGTTCATCCACCACAATGAATCCATATTGATCACAGAGATCCAAAAACTCCTCACTGTAGGGATTATGCGAACAACGCACGTGATTGAAACCAAAATCTTTGAGCATTTGCAATCGCTTTTCTATCGCTCTGGGATAATTGGCAGCGCCCAGGGCACCCAAAGTATGATGATTGGCTATGCCTTGAAGCAACACTTTCTTCCCATTAAGTTTGAGGCCAAATTCAGGTGAGAACTCAAATGTGCGGATACCAAATCTTGATTTTGCCTCATCCACAGTCTGACCCTCAGAATTTAAAAGTGTGATAGTGGCAGTGTAGAGATGTGGAGTATTAGTATCCCAAAGTATAGGATTAAGTATGCATATTTCAGACAATTCATATTCACGATTGCGCCATTTGGGAATCACGGGTAGAGTGTCAATTCGTTGGATTACTTTTTGTCCTTGATGGTCAGATATCTCCACTTTGGCAATCAAAAATTCCAATTTGTCTTTTACTCGAATATCAGCCAGAATTTCAATTCTCGCCTCATTCTCCTGAGTTTTGGTAGTGATTTTTAGGGGATGGCGCTGAAAGTATAAATTAGGATCAGTGGCGATTAACTTAACTCCACGATAAAGGCCTCCGCCAGTGTACCAGCGCGAATTCTCTGCCTCGCCAGTCGATGCCACTACTTTAATCTTATTTTCTTCCCCAATCTTTAATTTATCTGTCACATCAATTTCAAATCCCAAATAACCATAGTCGGTACCACCGATATATTCTTCGTTAAGGTAAACATCGCCCACAAGCATAATGCCCCCGAAGTCAAGCAAAAGCCTATGACCCATAAGATTCTTATCAGGAGTAAAGATCAATTCATAAGTGCCTGTGCCCATTTCCTTAAAGGCGCGTGGGCTAAGTCTGCTCTTCACATTGGCAGCTTCGTTATTAGCATCGCCCTTGTCATCGGCATCAGGTTCCACCCAAGGTTGAGATATCAAAAAATCATGTGGCAAATCCACCGTGACCGTGAGACCTTGTTCATCAGTAAATTTCCATCCTTGGTTAAGCGGAATTTCAGTTCTCCCTAATGCCTGAAAACCAACAAGCGCTATTATAAACAATGTAAAGATTCGCATATCTATAATGACTGTTTTCATGATAATGATTTTGTCTTTGCAAAAGTAGGCATTTATTTTTAGTTTACGATGCTTACAATCTCCCCTACTTCAGATCCTCACTGATTTGGTAAAAATATCAGCCCTGTGGCACAACCATAGGGCTGATATTTTTAGAAGTTCTTAAGGTGTAGATAGAGAGTATGGAGCGGTAGGCCCATCACATTGTAGAAACACCCATGTATACCTTGGATAGCAGCAGCGCCTATCCATTCTTGGATGCCATAAGCCCCAGCCTTGTCGAGAGGACGGTAATTGTTGACGTAGTTCTCAATTTCCTGCTGGCCCAGGAACCCAAATGTCACCTCGGTGCTTTCCGAGAAAGTTTCGGTTTTCTCCGATGATGTGAGGGTAACTCCTGTCACCACAGTATGAGTATGCCCCATAAGAGAGTTAAGCATATCAATTGCATCAGGAATATCCTTGGGCTTTCCCATAAGTTTGCCTTTATTTATTACAACGGTATCTGCCGTAATTATCACTTCATCGGGCACCAGACAGTCTTTGTAGGCCTCGGCCTTAATGCGCGACAGATACTTTGGCACCTCGGGCAGAGGCATGTCTTTAGGAAATGTTTCATCCACTTCTCGGCTTTCGGCTATTGCAAAATCGGATACCAAGAGCTTCAACAGCTCGCGACGACGGGGCGAATTTGACGCTAATAATATTTTCATCTTAGTTATTTGCATTTGAGGTGTGATTTGTAAATCGCTTGCAAAGTTAACAAAAATTTTTCTACTTTTGCTCAGTTCAGAAATTTCCAATAAAAAGTATTCTTCCAAATTAGAAAATTCTATTTCATGCCTCTCGTCTTTTTTTGCTAAAATATGAACCTTTTTTGCATTTTCAGGGTTATACATTCGTGGGTGATTTGAAAAAGCTCCCTCATAATAAACTTTCAAGTCTAATTAAATCCAGATTCAACTATGCATCTTACCCCGAAAGAGCAAGACAAGCTTACCCTCCTCTCGATTGGCCTAATAGCTGAGCGCCGTCTTCAGAAGGGTCTCAAGCTTAATTACCCCGAGGCAGTGGCATATATTACAAGTGCTGCACTCGAAGGTGCCCGCGAGGGCAAAACCGTGGAAGAAGTCATGCATGACGCTGCCAATGTGCTCAGCAAAGAGCAAGTGATGGATGGCGTTGCCGACATGATTTCATTGTTGCAGGTGGAAGCCGTGTTCACTGATGGTTCCCGCTTGGTTTCTATACACCAACCCATTAAGTAATCTTCCAAAATCTCTACCATCATGGCAACAGACGAAAACAAGACCTATTCAACGCCCAATGGCGTGTTCCAAGGCACTCCTCCAATTGATTATCCCAAGACTCCTGGGTTCACCCCAGCTGAATATGTGCCTGTGGGGGGTGTTATTCTCGCTGATGGCGACATCACCTACAATGCTAATCGGCGCACAGTGAAGTTAAAAGTGCGCAACACGGGCGACCGTCCTGTGCAAATCGGCAGCCACCTCCACTTTTTCGAGGCTAACCGCTATCTGGAGTTTGACCGCAAGCTCGCTTTCGGATATCACCTTAATATCCCTGCCACTACGGCAATCCGTTTCGAACCAGGCGAAGAAAAAGAAGTTGAATTGGTAGCTTATTCAGGCAAGCGTCGCGTGCTCGGATTCAACGACCTTACCAATGGATTTACAGGATTGGAAGATTCACCCACTTACTATCCAAAGAAAATCCGCGCTTTCCAACTCATGCAAGAGTATGGATTCAAAGATGTGCCCCAGGATGAGGCTGATGCAGAATACACCACTCCCAACAAATAATATCCCCACAACATGGCAACTATTTCAAGAAAAGAAAACAATATGCTCTTTGGACCCACCACTGGTGATAAGATCCGATTGGGCAATACCGACCTCTACGTCGAAATTGAAAAAGACCTGCGCGTATACGGCGACGAAGTGGTGTACGGCGGAGGCAAGACCATTCGCGATGGCATGGGCACAGCAAATGAAACTACTTGGAAGGCTGGCTCGCTTGACCTGGTGATTACCAACGTCACAATCATTGATCCTATTTTAGGTGTAATCAAGGCTGATGTGGGTATCCGCGACGGCAAAATTGCTGGCATCGGCAAGGCAGGAAACCCCAACATTATGGAGGGCGTTACACCTACCCTTTGCACTGGCCCATCTACTGACGCTATCTCTGGCGAGCACTGCATACTTACAGCCGCTGGCATCGATGGCCACGTGCACATGATTTCGCCCCAGCAGGCTTACGACTGCCTTAGCAATGGTATCACCACCCTGATTGGCGGTGGCGTTGGTCCTACCGACGGCACTAATGGCACCACCATTACTTCGGGCGTATGGAATGTGCAGAAAATGTATGAGGCTTGCGAAGGCTGGCCTATTAACACTGGTTTCCTTGGCAAAGGTAACTCAAGCATTCAATCTACTCTGCAAGAACAAATCGATGCTGGTTGCATGGGCTTCAAAATTCATGAAGACTGGGGTTCAACAATGGCTGCAATTCGCGCTTGTATGACCAATGCCGATAAGAACGATGTGCAAGTTGCTATCCACACTGACACCCTCAATGAGAGCGGTTACGTAGAGGATTCAATTGCCGCAATTGATGGACGCACCATCCATACCTACCACACCGAGGGTGCTGGTGGCGGTCATGCTCCCGACCTCTTGAAGGTAGCTTCGATGGCCAATGTGCTACCTTCTTCTACCAACCCCACTCTGCCATTCGGTATCAACAGCCAGGCTGAGCTTTTCGATATGATTATGGTTTGCCATAATCTCAATCCGAACATTCCCTCAGATGTCGCCTTTGCTGAGAGCCGTGTTCGTCCTGAAACTCAGAGCGCTGAAAATATTTTCCACGATTTGGGTATTATTTCGATGGTATCGTCCGACTCGCAGGCTATGGGTCGCGTAGGCGAATCATTCATGCGTACATTCCAGATGGCAAGTTACATGAAGAGTGCTCGTGGCAAACTCCCCGAGGATTCAGAGAAGAATGATAACTTCCGCGTGCTCCGCTACCTGGCTCAAATCACCATCAACCCTGCTATCACCTATGGTATCAGCGATATTCTCGGCAGTATCGAGGTGGGCAAGATGGCCGACTTGGTATTGTGGGAGCCTGAATTCTTTGCTACAAAGCCTAAGATGGTGATTAAGGGCGGCATGATTAATTGGGCCAATATGGGTGATCCTAATGCTTCACTCCCTACTCCGCAGCCTAAGATTATGCGTCCGATGTTCGGTGCTTTCGGCAAAGCCATGCCTCGCACCTGTGTCCGCTTCTGCTCACAGGCAAGCTGGGACAATGGCACAGTGCAGAAGTTCGGAATCGACAACATCATCTATCCCGTGCACGGCTGCCGCCAGCTCAAGAAGACCGATATGGTGCGCAACTCGGCAATGCCACGCATCGAGGTTGATCCTGAGACATTCAACACCTACGTTGACGGCACTCTCGCTTATGTAGATCCTGCAAAGTGGCTGCCTCTGGCTCAGCTCTACTGGTTCTCATAATAATTACCTTTCATCCTTTTATCCTTTCGGAAGAGAGGATAAAAGGATGAAAGGATCTTTTTACCACGTTCAAAATCACAAAATCCTAATCCCTTTCATGGAAGTATACACTGAAATTATCGGCAATTGGCATAGCCCCGAATGGCATGAAAAGCTTCACGATGCCGATGTTGAATCTATTTTCCTGGATCAATGGACCGCCCAAAAGAGCCGCTTTCTGGCTACAAGCGACAAAGGAAATGAATACCCTGTGGCTCTGAAGCGCCAGTCACAAATTATTGATGGTGATATCTTGGCTTATGATCCCGAGAAGAAGAAAGCGCTTGTGTTGAGGTTGAATCTTAATCCTGTATTGGTAATTGACCTCAGCAAAATAGAGGGAAAAACACCCGAAGAAATCATACGTACCAGCGTAGAATTAGGCCATGCAATTGGCAATCAGCACTGGCCTGCTGTGGTAAAGGGCACCAAGGTATATGTGCCTTTGACCGTTGACCGCAAGGTTATGCTCTCTGTGATGGAGACTCACCATCTCGAAGACATAACATATGAATTTCAAGAAGGGCAAGAGGTGATTCCCTATATGGCTCCTCATGAAATTCGTCGGCTCTTCGGCGGAGCAAGCCACGACAACCACCACATCCACGGCGACCATGAGCATGCCCACGCCCACATCGTGCCATAAATGACAAATTACAAGTTATAAATTACAAATACCACCGTTCGGCCGGCGTTAGCGGCCGCTCCTATATGGATACAATAATGCGCCTCCTGCAGATGACCGACTCCACCTTCCCCGTTGGCACTTTCTCTTTCTCCAACGGTCTGGAGACGGCTGCACAAATTCATCTTGTAAAAGATGCCGATACTCTTGAGCAGTACACTCGCTCGGTTGCTCGCCAAGCTGCTTACAGCGATGGAGTGGCTGCCCTGATTGCATACCGTGCTACAAAGAGCGGAGATTATGACGCTATCATAGAAATAGATCGTGGCATTATGCTATTCAAGATGAACGACGAGGCACGGCTTATGTTGCATCGAATGGGCAAAAAACTGGCAGAGCTTGGCGTAAGGCTATTTGCTGACACTAACGGCAAAGATAATTTCTTCAACCGCTGGCTCAAAGCCATTAATGCTGGGATTTCACCTGGCTCCTACCCAGTGGCCCAGGGCATCGCCTTTGCGATGGCTGGAATCAGCGAAGAAAATCTTTTTGCATCGCATCAGTATGGTGTAATCAATATGGTGCTGTCGGCAGCTTTGAGATGTGTGCGCGTTTCACACTACGACACCCAAGAAATCCTTTATCGAATATCCGAAGATGTGCCAAAGATGTATGAACAGGCTCGGGTGATGACCTTCCGCGATATGAACTCCTTCGTGCCCGAAATGGATATCCTGGCCTCAATGCATGAAAAAGGCAACATGCGAATGTTTATGAACTAAGGTTTTAGGTTTTCCCAAAGACTAAAGACTGAAGACTGAAGACTAAAGACTAAAGACTGAAGACTAAAGACTAAAGACTAAAGACTAAAGACTAAAGACTAAATGAGTACTTGTAGAATAGGAATCGGAGGCCCAGTGGGCTCCGGCAAAACAGCCCTCATCGAAGCCATCACCCCAAAGCTGATGGAAAAAGGCATGAGTGTGCTTATAATCACAAATGATATCGTAACCACCGAGGATGCCAAGCATGTGCGCAAGACCCTCAAAGGCATCCTTATGGAAGATCGCATTATCGGCGTAGAGACGGGTGCTTGCCCTCATACAGCTGTGCGCGAAGATCCATCGATGAACATTGCAGCTGTTGAAGAGATGGAGGCTAAATTCCCCGATGCTGATGTCGTGCTAATCGAAAGCGGCGGAGATAATCTTACGCTTACCTTTAGCCCTGCCCTCGTGGATTTCTTTATTTATGTAATCGATGTGGCAGCTGGCGACAAAATTCCTCGCAAAGATGGCCCTGGCATCTCGCAGAGTGATATCCTTGTGATAAACAAAACCGACCTTGCACCATACGTGCATGCCTCACTTGAGGTGATGGATCATGACTCCAAGCTCATGCGCCCAGGAAAACCCTTTGTCTTCACCAATTCTCTCACAGGCGAAGGCATTGACCAACTCGTTGACCTTATCTTCAAAATGGCCCTTTTCGACAAAGTAAAATGAGACACTACTCCGACGCTCCCGACGTCAATTTTGACGACGCTCCCGAAATGCAGCCATATTTGGCTCAGCCCGACGCCATGTACGTGGGTTGTCCTGGCAAACGCGGTTACCTCAATCTTGGATTTGAAGTAAAGAATGGCAAATCTATCATGCGCGAACTTGACAGGCGCGCTCCCCTCATCGTGCAGCAAGAGCTTTACTTCGATGAGGAGATGCCTGATATGCCATGCGTCTATATCTTGTCGTCGGGTGGGCCGAATGTCGATGGCGATCGTTTTCGCCAGAATATCTACCTGAAAGAAGGCAGCCAGGCATTTGTAAGCACAGGCGCTGCTACCAAGCTGGCACAAATGGCTCGAAATTATTCAGGTATGATGCAAGAAATCAAACTTGAAAAGGATGCTTACCTTGAATATCTGCCCGAGCCTATTATCCCCTGCCGCGACACTCGTTTTATAAGCGACACTCGCATGGTAGTGGACCCTACGGCTACTGTTTTCTATTCTGAAATTTATATGGCAGGTCGTAAATACCATAATAATGAACTCTATGTTTATGACATTCTTTCGGTCTGCACTCACGGAGAGCGGCCTGATGGACAGCAACTTTTCCGTGAGAAATTCGTAATTGATCCAAATCAGGTGAATGTGCGTCAAATCGGCATCATGCACAGTTATGACGTATTTGCCAATGTACTGGTATTGACTCCTGAGGATAAGGCTGAAGTGATTTATAAAGATACAGAAGCTTATATCGACGAAAAGAATCATATTGCTGCTGGCATTACCCATCTCCCCAATAAGGCTGGCCTGCTCTACAAGGTGCTTGGTGTGGAACCTGGACCTGTGAAAAAAGTCGTGCGTGAGTTCTGTTCTCGTGTTCGTCAAGCCATCAAGGGCAAACCTCTACCCCCAGAATTTCCTTGGCGCTAAAAACATTAAACGTATAACTAAAAACGTAAAACCTACCCCCTTGTCGCACCATTTTATACAATTCAAGGATGTGCATTACGCCTACCCCAATGGGTACGAAGCATTGCAAGGTGTCACATTCCGCATTACTCATGGCGAGAAGGTGGCTCTGCTTGGTCGCAATGGCGCTGGCAAAAGCACCTTGCTTCTGCACACCAATGGATTGTTACTACCCACAAGCGGCGAGGTGAATATCGGAGGAGTAATCGTAACGCCTAAGACTCTCAAATTGGTACGACAGTCGGTGGGAATGGTATTTCAGAATCCAGATGACCAACTGTTTATGAACACCGTGGAGGAAGATGTGGCATTTGGCCCTGCGAATATGGGTCTTACTGAAACTGAAATCAACGATATAGTAACACAAGCTCTTCGAGCTGTTGGCTGCGAAGAATTGCGTGACAGAGCACCCTATCAATTAAGCGGCGGTCAGAAACGCGCAGTAGCAATTGCCACAGTGCTATCGATGGAGCCCAACATCCTTGTGCTCGACGAGCCTACAAGCAATCTCGACCAACCATCTCGGCGCGACTGCATCGACATCATTAAGAATTTCATGCATACATGCCTAATTGCGACCCATGACCTTGACCTCGTGCGAGAGGTGTGTCCAAGATCTATTGTAATTGATGGTGGCAAAGTAATTGCCGACACATCCACGGCACAGGTATTTTCTGATCCTGAATTACTAAAAATATTAGGGATAAGAAAATTCGATGAATGACCTTCGTCGAGATCTTTCCTAATATATTGTCTTATTTTTTTACAAGAATTGTAAAAATTTTTGACACCATATTAAAATATATAATCCATAGAGAGCTGACTTAAAGATTGTTACTACTTTGGCATGGTGATTGCAAATATATTATTCAAAAACTGAAATCAAATGAATAATATATCTTACACCTTACGTACTCTTTTTAAGAAAGGCCGTAGCAATCCCATTAAAATCATCTGTCTTGCTTTGGGCTTGGCTGTAGGCTGCTTGATTATATCAAAGGTATATTTTGAGAGCAGCTACGAGACCTTTTACCCGGATTACGATCGAATATATCGCGTTAACCAATTCGCTATCCAGAATGGTGAAGCTAAAGAATGGCCTCAAACACCGGGCGCGGTAGCACCTGGGATCGTAGCTGAGATCCCAAGCGTGGAATCTGGCACTCGCTATTCTTTTGCGTTTGATGAGCGTATGCCATGGCTCACAGAAGAAAAGGAGGAAATAAATCTCAAGATTTATCTCGCTGATTCTTGCTTCTTCGACGTATTTCAGCGACCAATCCTCATTGGCAATACCAAAGATTTGGGCAAAGGCGACCGCGCTTTTATCTCCGAAACCACAGCTAAAAAGCTTGGTGGCATAGAAAAGTGTCTTGGGCAGAAAATCACCCTGAAGATGAATCCTGATTTTGAATATGAAATCGCTGGTGTTTTCAAGGATATTCCCCAAAATTCCATGTTCAATTATGACGTGGTAGCTTCGATCAAACTCTTCGGCGATTGGAGCCTTAATAATTGGCTTGGCAATGATCGCTACATGAGCTTTATAAAGCTAATGCCTGGTGTGACCCCCGAAAGCCTGACTGAAGAACTGCGCAAGATGCAAGAGCGCCATTATGATTTGGAAGAATTGCAACAACATGGATTTGATCTCACCTATACCCTCACCTCGCTTAATGATATCCATAATGGTGACAAGGATGTGCGCCGAACATGCTCGTTGCTATCCATTTTAGCGATTGCTCTGATTGTGGTTTCAGTGCTCAATTACCTGTTGTTAGTGGTATCTACTATTATCAGTCGCAACAAAGAAATTGCTGTAAAAAAATGCTATGGTGCCACTCCAAGGCAAATTTTCTCGATGACCCTTAGCGAATCATTCGTGCACTTGTTTATTGCCTTGCTGTTGGCCGTGGGGTTGATTTTCTTATTCCAAAACATGGCCGAGGGGCTTCTCGATGCTCCGCTTAGCGCACTTCTCACAGGCAAGGCTTGGATTGTTATCACGGTGATTTGCATTGTAGTGCTAATAGTAACTTCTTTGGCACCGGCTTACGCCTTAGGCAAAATTCCAGTGTCTGCTGCATTCAGGACCCACAAGAAAAATAACAGAGTGTGGAAACTAACCTTGCTCGTAGTGCAATTGTTGGCCACAGGCTTCATAGTGGCTATGCTTGTGACTATTGCCCGTCAATATTATCATATCAATCATAGTGACCCTGGATATGCATTCGAGAATCTTTATGTATGCCCAGCAGAGCAGTTGACAAAAGATGAACGGAAACTGCTTGGCGACGAATTGAAGGCTCTGAGCGGGGTTGAAGATGTTGCCTATTGCTATTCTTTGCCCCTTGATGTACAGTCAGGAAATAATGCGGCTCTTCCAGGTGAAGACCGCGAGCTATTCAATTTCGCTGACCTTTACTCAGTGTCAGAGAATTATTTAGATGTGATGGAGATTCCTCTCATCGAGGGTCGTCATTTTGAGAAGGGTCGTGATCAAGGTGGCAAAATGATGGTAAGCCGCAAGTTCGTTGAAAAGATTCACCAGCTTACCGACATCGAGGGTTCCATCGTTGGCAGGGATTTTGTTATCACAGAACATTCTTATGGATCGCAGCCTACATATGAAGTCATCGGGGTTTACGAGGACTTCCGCTTGGGTATGGCCCAATCCGTGGATGAGCGACCATCTGTAATGCTTTTTGAAGATGACAAGAATGCATTAGATGAAGCCCGAGGTATAGTTATAAAGTTAAAAAGCATGGACTCAGAAAATGCCAAGGCTATTTATGACACAATCGAACGGCTATATCCTAATCGCAACTTGGAAGCCACTTCCTACTCAACCTTTGTGGCTCTATTCAGTCAGGATGAGAAGAATCTGCGCGATTCCATTACAATCTGCAGCATAATCGCTCTTATAATCACCCTGATTGGCCTTTGGGCTTATGTGCAGGATGATGTCAACCGCCGACGCAAAGAGATTGCTGTGCGTCGCGTCAATGGCGCAGAAGCCAGTGATATTCGCAAGCTATTCATGCGCGACATCTCATGGTTTGCCATTCCTGCCTTGATTGTGGGAGCAATCGGCGCTTACTTTGCTTCTGGCTTATGGCTTCAGAAATTCTCAGTGGCGATTGATCTCGGAATATTCTGGTTTGTAATCGTAGTGCTTGCTCTTTATGCCATCGTGCTGCTCTTAGTATTGCTCCGAGCCTCCCGCGCCGCCTCCGCCAATCCCACAATCGCCCTAAATGCCAATGATTAGGAAGTAGAAAGTATATAATATATCTTCCATAAAGCCACTGTTTGGCCGGCGTTAGCGGCCACTACCAAATCACTAATTCACCAAATCACTAAATCACTCTATATGTTAAAAGTAAATGACCTCACAAAAACCTTCCGCACTGAGGATGTGGAAACCCTCGCCCTCCGCAATGTCAACCTCGAAGTAGCTGACGGCGAATTCGTAGCCATCATGGGCCCCAGCGGCTGCGGCAAGTCAACCCTGCTCAACATTCTTGGCCTTCTCGACAATCCCACCTCGGGCAAATATGAACTCGATGGCAAGGAAGTAGCCAATCTCAAGGAAAAGGACCGTACATCGCTGCGCAAGGGCCAGATAGGCTTTGTGTTCCAAAATTTCAACCTCATCGACGAACTCAACATCGAGGAAAATGTGGAGCTTCCCCTACACTATCTTGGTATCAAGGCTGCTGACCGCAAAAAGAAAGTGGCAGAGGTTCTTGAACGAATGCAAATCAGTCACCGCGCCAAGCACTTCCCCCAACAGCTGAGCGGTGGACAGCAGCAACGCGCGGCGATTGCTCGTGCTGTTGTATCCAATCCCAAGCTTATCCTTGCCGATGAGCCTACTGGCAACCTTGATTCAAAAAACGGCGAAGAGGTGATGCGCCTGCTAACCGAATTAAATCGCGATGGCGCCACAATCGTAATGGTAACGCATAGCGACCATGATGCCCAATACGCTCACCGCATCATTCGCCTCTTCGACGGCCAAATCCAAGGGTAGACGAGAGAAACGAATTGACGAGAGAAACGAATTGAAATAAAAAATATTCGTTTCTCTGGTTTATTCGTTTCTCTCGTCTGAAAATTTTCGTAACTTTGCGGTATGAAAAAGAAAGGTACACTATTGGTGGTTGATGATAATCGGGCTGTGCTGCAGTCGGTAGATTTGCTGATGTCGGCACAACTCGAGAAGGTGATTACTTGCACCAATCCCGAGTTAATTCCAAGCCTTCTGAAGGAGCACAAGCTCGATGCGGTACTGCTCGACATGAATTTTCATGCGGGCATCAATAGTGGCAACGAAGGCTTATATTGGCTTAGGGAAATCAAGCGACTTTCCCCCAACACCCAAGTGGTACTTTTCACAGCCTATGCCGACATTTCACTGGCAGTCAATGGCATGAAAGAAGGGGCTGCCGACTTTGTAGTAAAGCCATTCGACAACCAAACTATGTCGGAAACATTACTAAAGGCCATTTCTCCTAAACCGAAAGACAAAGGCCGAAAGACAAAAGGCCAAAACATGCTATGGGGCTCTTCCCCGGCTATGGAGCGGCTGAGGATTATGGTGGAGAAGGTGGCTCCGACTGATGCCAATATCCTTATCACGGGTGAAAATGGCACCGGCAAGGATCTTTTGGCCCGTGAACTGCATGCACAATCATTGCGTGCACAGGGACCGCTTGAAATCGTTGATATGGGAGCCGTGGTTGATACCCTGTTTGAAAGCGAACTCTATGGCCATGTCCGCGGTGCTTTTACCGACGCCAAGACTGACCGCATTGGCAAGTTTGAGTCGGCTAATGAAGGCACCATTTTCCTTGATGAAATTGCCAACCTCCCTTTGCCGTTACAAGCCAAATTGCTTACAGTGCTGCAGCAGCGTCAAGTGGTGCCAGTGGGCAGCAACTCACCGCGCCCTGTGAATGTACGTCTGATTTGCGCCACTAACCGCAATCTTGAGGCAATGGTTCAAGAAGGTGCTTTTCGACAGGACCTCTACTATCGCATCAACAGCATTCATCTTGAACTACCCCCTCTGCGACAACGCAAAGCCGATATTCTCGCTTTGGCTAATCTATTCATAGAAAAATACGCCAAGCAATATGGCAAGGGAGCGCCTCAGCTTAGCCAAGGAGCTATCAATGCTCTTACCGATTGCCAATGGCCTGGAAACATACGCCAATTGCAGCATTGCATCGAAAAAGCCGTGATTCTTAGTGACAAGCCTATGTTAACTTCTTCTGATTTTGACTTGCCGCAAAATTCACCTGCTTTGGAATCCGCCGGCGAAACTACCCTCGAAGACATGGAGCAGCGAATGATCGCGCAGGCGATCGCTGATTGTCAAGGCAATATGTCGCTCGTGGCAAAGAGATTGGGCATTACCCGACAGACACTCTACAATAAGATTAAGAAATATAATCTGTGATTTGGTGAATTGGTGATTTGGTGTTATGGTGATTTAGCGTGATAGTAATGCGGCATGGCAAAGGATTTGTGGATTGAAATATTAGTTGCAGCAGTGGCGGTGGTGGCGTTTTGCCTGGCTTTCTATTATTGGAGGCGCACGCGAAGCACGCAGCGAAAGTTGCGTTATGTATTCGATGCCACACTCAGTAATGATTTTGCCTATCGCTTTGATGGTACAGATAAAGCCAATGCCACGCTCAATAAGATTGTAGACCACCTTCATTCACTCACCTATCAAGCCCGGAAGGCAGATGCTTACTATGGCTTAATTCTTGACCAGGCGGTCACAGGTCTTCTTGTAATTGATGCTGATGACAATGTAACGCATCATAACGCCGCAGCTCTCAAACTGCTCAATATGGAGGTGCTCACCCATCTGTCGCAAATCGAGCGAAATCAGCCAAGCCTTTATTCTGCGTTGGCCATGAATCTTAATTCGTGTGTGATTGGCGATCGCACTTTGTCATTAGATGTTACGTCCACTTCATTGGAGAATAACGCTCTGAGAATTATTGCCATAAATGATATTAGCCGTCCTTTGCAATCCAAGGAGGATGAATCATGGGTAAAGTTGACTCGCGTGCTTACTCATGAGATTATGAACTCGCTTACGCCCGTGAACTCAATCACTGAAACCTTGCTTGAAAATTCGTCGGGAATTTCACAAAAATCTCTGCATGATTCCCTTATTTCCATTGCCTCTTGTAATAAAAGTCTGCTTCAATTTGTAGAAAATTTCCGCAAATTTACCATTATCCCAAAGCCTCAGCCGACTCCATTCGAGGCTCTGCCTTTCTTGCAAAGCATTGTCACATTAGCCCAGGGTCTAAATCCCAATATAAAATATACTCTTTCCGTTTACCCTACCGAGTTATTGCTCTATGCCGACGAGGGCATGATGCATCAAGTTATGGTAAACCTTATAAAGAATGCCGTTGAGGCAAATCCAAAGGAAATCAAAATCCAATCCACGCTCAACGATGACGAAAGCATCAGTATCACTGTTGAAAACGATGGTCCCATTATTCCAGAAGAAATTGCTGACCATATCTTTGTGCCATTCTTCACCACTCGGCCCTCTGGCTCTGGCATTGGCCTCAGCCTCAGCCGCCGCTATGCTACAGCCAACTCTGCCTCTCTTACCCTCACTCGCCTGCCCCATACAAAATTCACCATCCAAATGTGACCTTTTTGTTTGCATTATTTTAGAGATTAATATTTTTTGTGTAAATTTGCCATCAAATCAAATTTATCTTTAAATTTAGAACCATCAAAATCAATTTTTAATCACAGAATGGATCGACAAAAGAAATTCCTGCTGAATGAGGATCAAATCCCCACTCACTGGTACAACATTCAGGCCGAGATGCCCAACAAGCCTCTGCCCATGCTAAATCCTGGCACAAAAGAGCCACTTACAGTTGACGACCTTGCTCACATCTTCCCGCGCGAATGTTGCGTGCAAGAGCTTGACCAAGAGAATGCTTGGATTAAGATTCCCGAGCCTATCAGGGAGAAGTACAAATATTACCGCGCTACTCCCCTGGTGCGTGCCTATGCCCTGGAGGAAGCCCTGGGTACCCCTGCCCACATCTACTTCAAAAACGAAAGCACCAATCCCCTTGGCAGCCACAAAATCAACTCAGCCTTGGCTCAGTGCTATTATGCCAAAGAGGAAGGCACAACCAATGTGACCACTGAAACTGGAGCCGGACAATGGGGAGCTGCCTTGGCTTATGCGGCCAAAATATTTGGACTCGAAGCTGCTGTATACCAAGTGAAAATCTCAATGCAGCAGAAGCCCTATCGCAGCTCAATCATGCGTACATTCGGTGCAGCTGTCACTGCATCGCCATCCATGTCAACCCGTGCTGGCAAGGATTTGATTACAAAGGATCCTACTCACCCTGGTAGCCTGGGTACAGCCATCTCTGAGGCTGTAGAATTGGCTGTAACTACGCCCAACTGTAAATATACCCTTGGCTCGGTGCTAAATCATGTGTCGCTGCATCAGACAGTAATCGGCTTGGAGGCTGAAAAGCAGATGGAAATGGCTGGCGAATATCCCGACATGGTAGTGGCTTGCTTTGGCGGAGGCAGCAATTTCAGCGGAATCGCATTCCCATTCATGCGCCACAATCTCAACGATGGCAAAAAGACTGAGTTCATAGCTGCCGAGCCTGAAAGTTGCCCTAAGCTAACCCGCGGCAAGTTTGAATACGATTTCGGTGATGAGGCTGGTCTTACACCTCTGATTCCCATGTTCACCCTTGGCCATAACTTCAAGCCAGCCAATATTCACGCTGGTGGTCTGCGTTATCACGGCGCTGGCACCATTGTGTCGCAACTCATCAAGGATGGCCTGATGCGAGGCGTTGATATTCCTCAGCTTGAATCTTTTGATGCTGGCATGCTATTTGCTCGTACCGAAGGTATCATCCCTGCTCCCGAAAGTTGCCATGCCATCGCTGCTGTAATCCGCGAGGCCAAGAAGTGCAAGGAAACTGGCGAAGAAAAGGTTATCCTCTTCAACCTCTCAGGCCATGGCCTAATCGACATGACGGCCTACGACCAATACATCAACGGCGACCTCCAGAACTACCAACTCTCCGACGCCGCCATCGAAGCCAACACCGCCTCCCTCGAACACCTAACATAAAGAAAATCACGGAATCCCAGCGGGGAAATCACGGAATCCCAGAAGATAACTTCTTCACGGAATCCCAGCGGGAAATCAAGGAATCCCAGCGGATACTTCATCAAGGAATCCCAGCGGGATTCTTTCTAATAGTTATGAATATTCCCACCCCCCAACAAAATCGGTGCCTTTGGCACCGATTTTGTATTTTTAGAGCATTCTGAGATCTAATTGAAAGAACTCCTACGGAGTTCCATGATGAAGTTATATTGCAACCTATCTTCATTTCTTTTCCAGCCTCTCTCCCATACTTATCATTAAAATTCCAAAATACACTTTGGAATTTACACATATTTGTCGAAATTCTAAAGTATACTTTGGAATCCCAGCAATTTTCATCAATGTCTTTACCTGACTTTCACAGTGAATCTCAACACAAAGACACAAAGGCCGCGACTTTGTTGCCGCGGCCTTCACAGCCTTTTTAAAGTGCAGATACGGAGACCAGGCCCGTACGGGCACTATTAGGTTTGCAAAATTAATAATTTCATACAAATAAACCAAAAATATTGAATAAAGATTTTTGCAAATTAAAGCAAAATCTTAGAACAATCTAATATAATTCTTTTTGCATCAGGCGATTTCACATTGGCTATTAGAGATCTTAACTCATCTTCTAAGTCTTTTTTTCGATTAATAGAAATAAAGCCTAATATAAAACGAACAACACTTAAAGCTCCACTGATATTATGTCGGCAATCGGGACTTATATTTGCAGGCTTAAGCTTGATGCCTCGAGCAAGTGATAAACGATAAATGCATTCTCCATGGGCACATTTGTTTCTGAGTATACGTAGCGTTTCTAAATAATTCTGAAATACTCCGATTGAACAGCCATAGAGGTTCGAAATTTTGCGTTTAAGAGTTATATCTTTCATATTGGTGTATAGAGCTACAACATTACCTAAGGTCATAAACTCCATCGTTTTCCATGCAGGAGCGTAGCGACCTTTATGGTTTTGATGATGATGCTTTATCACAGGATGGTCTCTCATATTTGAATAGACCTTATCTTCGAATGATCTTATAAAAGATGACTCCATATAGTTAGAATTAACAAACCAATAAGGATCTTTAATATAAGTGAGTGAACCATAGTAGGTAATACAAGTTCTTATGTTTACCTCTATCCTATCAAGAACATTTAAAATTATTCTTCGCAATTTTGAGTCGAATTCATAAATTTCGAAGACACTTTTGAAAGAAGTACCTGGTTTTAGTTTATGATCACGATTATCAAGAGCAGGAAAGGTTATTTCAAAAGGAAAAGAATAGAATCCGAATCGGTAATACCCTATATCTAATAACACCTCTCTGGCTTTATCTTCATTATCGAAAACCATTCCATTATCTTTAAGACACTGGATTTGTTCATCTATAGAAAAGGCTCTTTTTTCCTGGTTATTCTTAAGCAGGTTCATATTTCTGATTCTTTGAAAGATTTAAAGTGGCATCTTTATCCTCGACCACCACCTTTGTTTCCTTTATTGGGAATTGAAAATTTTATTTTTAAAATTTTCTACAAAGATACGAATTATAATTGTAAATGCAATCATTCCTATGACATTTAACATTTTATTTCAAAATAACGATAAATGAAATGTACTCCTCTATGAAAACTTACCCCTCTTTATTAAGATTAAAGAAAAAAATTAATAAATATTATAGATTTTAAGAATTATTTTGTAACTTTGTAACCTAAAAATATAGGTTTGGTATGAATAAATTTCTATTTCTAATATTAGGTTGTCTTGTACACTTCTGTGCGTTTGCACAATATGCTGACAAGCAAGAAGATGATGGCTCACGAATTATCATCTCAGACTACGAAACATTGTACTCAAAATGGAACAATGCAGCTTAGATGGCCCTTCAATATGCAAAAATTGACGATGGTCAAGAGTTTGGTCACTTGACATTATACTTAACGAGGGAAGGCCTACTATAGAAGAAGGCAGAGTACTTCTTATTAAATTTGAGGATAATTCTGTTATGGAGTTAAAGAATCGAAATACTATAACATCCTTAGATGCAGAATTAATAACTTCAAGATATGGCTCTTGGTACACTGTAAATCCTATTTACAACATTACCCCTGAACAACTGGAAAAATTACGAACACAAAAGGTAACCAAAATTAGAATAGAATTTGATGGAGAATACATCGACCGAGACATAAAATCAAAGAATTTCACCAAAACATTCAATAAACAATATGATCAAGTATCAAAGCGCTTATCTGTTTCTAATAATGTCAGAGACGGGTTTTAATTCAATCTTTTAAGCCTCAAAGATGCCAATTCTATAAAACATAGAGAACTACCTGATACAAATTGAAGTAAATTCACTATAGCCTTAGAATGGTCGTTTGAATTAGGTATGATTCTCGAAGGAAACATTAAAATGATATAAAAATACATGAAAGGTAAGATTTTGACATTGGCAGTTGCGATGACGGCAACTTGGAGCCTGAGTTATGGGCAGATGCCGAGTGAGGAGCTACGCGTGTATGCCAGCAATTATTATGCGTATCCCCCGGAGAGGCTTGGAGCACCTGAGCTAACCCCTGCGCCAGAGGGATATGTGCCCTTCCATATCGAGCATTACGGACGCCATGGCAGCCGCTGGCATATCGGCAAGAATGCCTATTATAAGCCAGTAGAACTGCTCGAAGTGGCCGAACGCAACGATCAGCTCACACCGCGAGGCCAAGAACTTCTGGGCCAACTGCGTGAAATCAAGGCTGCATACCGCCTGCGTGATGGCGAACTCACTCCGCTCGGTGCAATCCAGCACAGAGGCATCGGCCGACGCATGGCACATAATTTCCCCGAAGTATTCGCTGATTCATCATTTGTGAATGCCCACTCCAGCACAGTGGTGCGGTGCATCCTATCGATGGACAATGAGCTGCAAGAAATGGCCAAGTACAATCCTAATCTTCGCATCACCAGCGATGCCAGCGAAAGCGACATGTGGTACACTGCAGGCTGGGGCCAAGACGAGAAATTCGATTCAGTGATGCTTGATAGCATGCGCAACAATGCCAAAAGGGCGCTCAAAGAATTTTCAGACAAAAAGCCGCGCGACTTAAGCTATCTCAGACATCTCATCAAAGACGAGAAATTCGCCGAGGACAGCATTGACGGCAAGCACCTTAAATTCTACCTATTCAATATTTGGGCCAATGCTCAGAGCCTTGAAAATAGCTCCTTCCCAGCCTATGTGCCTGGCGACATTTTTACCGAAGAAGATCTCAAGGAAATGTGGACTGTCAAAAACGCTGATTGGTTCTTACGCTATGGCAACTCCAAGATTACAGGCAATATGATGCCTCACCTGCAAGATCACCTACTCAAAAATATTATCGAGAGTGCCGACACAGCCCTGATGTCGGGTACCAACAGTGCCAATCTCCGTTTTGGTCATGAAGTTATCCTTATGCCATTGGCAATATGCATGGAAATGGACGATTTCGCCCAAGAAATCAATGACCTTGACGAAGTGGCTCAGAAGTGGCAAGATTACACTATCTTCCCGATGGGCAGCAACATCCAGTTAATATTTTATCGTCCTATCGACAAGACCTCAGACAAGCCAATCCTTGTAAAGGCTCTACTGAACGAAAAAGAACGCCGCTTGCCTGGCGAGCCAGTAAGCGGACCATACTACAATTGGCCAAAACTCCGAGAATATTATATCTCCAAATCAATTGTAAATGATTAACTGTTAATAGTTAATCTCAGAAGAGAAAATGGGCTGTCGTCAACAAAAGTACGACAGCCCATTATTCATTATCAATTAATCGATTAACAATTGAATTTTACACTGCTTTGAAGGCGTTGTCGAGAGCTTCGATGAGGTCGTCAACATGCTCGGTGCCGATTGAGAGGCGGATGGTTGCGGGGGTGATGTGCTGCTCGGCCAACTCCTCAGGCGAGAGCTGCGAATGGGTGGTTGATGCCGGGTGAATTACCAAGCTTTTCACATCAGCCACATTGGCAAGCAGCGAGAAAATCTCCAGATTGTCGATGAATCGCCATGCCTCATCTTGGCCACCCTTGATCTCAAACGTGAATATTGATGCTGCCCCATTGGGGTATAGCTTCTTGTAGAGCTCGTGGTCGCGATGGCTGGGCAAGGCTGGATGGTTCACCTTTGCCACTTTGGGGTGCTTGCTGAGGTAATCCACAATCTTGAGGGTATTCTCCACATGGCGTTCGATGCGCAAAGACAGAGTCTCAAGCCCTTGGAGCAGAATGAATGCATTAAATGGTGAGATGGTAGCTCCTGTGTCGCGCAGAGCCACGGCGCGTATGCGGGTCACAAAGGGCGCAGGGGCTGCCACGTCGGCAAACACAGCGCCATGATAGTTAGGGTCAGGCTTAGCGATTGTTGGATATTTGTCAGGATCCTTTTTCCAGTCAAACTTGCCACTGTCAACAATCACTCCACCGAGGCTCGAACCATGACCGCCTATGAATTTAGTGGCCGAGTGCACCACGATATCAGCTCCGTGTTCAATAGGACGAATCAGATAGGGAGTGCCGAAGGTGTTGTCGATAATCAGCGGGATGTGGTGGCGATGAGCCACCTCGGCGATAGCGTCAATGTCGAGCACGTCGCTATTGGGATTGCCAAAGGTTTCAGCGTAGATTGCCTTTGTGTTAGGCTTGATGGCAGCTTCTACGTCGGCTGGATTAGCCAAGTCCACAATAGTATTCTCAATCCCTTGTGCTCCGAGGGTATGCTGGATTAGATTATATGTGCCACCATAGAGATTGTTGGCTGCCACCAAGTGATCGCCAGGTCTGAGGATGTTGATAAGAGAATAGTAGATAGCTGCAGCGCCCGACGCAACTGCCAAACCTGCTGCTCCTCCCTCGAGAGCAGCCACGCGGTCCTCAAACACTCCCTGAGTGCTGTTGGTAAGACGACCATAGATGTTGCCTGCATCACGCAATCCAAAACGGTCAGCAGCATGCTGGGAGTTGCGGAATACATAGCTTGTGGTCTGATAGATAGGCACTGCGCGTGAATCGGTTGCTGGATCGGGATTCTCTTGACCTACGTGGAGTTGGAGAGTTTCGAAGCGGTAATTTTTCTTTGCCATGACGTTTTAGTGTTTTAGTGTTTTGTTGTTTTATGTTGACGATGCAAAGTTACTACATTTTTGATATTTGTTCCAAGAAAAAGGTGTAATTATGGAAAAAGATTCTATTAGTTTAATTTTTTACTTAGTTTATTTTCTATTAATTCCATTATATTTAGTTTATTAAAGAATTTTCTTACTAATTCTTCTTAAAATCACAAAATATTCGTCTATTATTCGTAACTTTGCAAGAAAATTTACACATATTTGAATATGGAAACAGAGAAGCTCGATAGCACCGACCTCAACATATTGCGCGCAATGCAACAGAATGCACGGCTTACCACCAAGGAGTTGGCCCAGATAGTTCATCTCAGCACCACCCCGGTATTCGAACGCCTGAAGCGTCTGGAGCGACAAGGCTACATCAAGAAATACATTGCCCTGCTCGACGCCAACAAGCTCAATCGCGGCTTTACTGTGTTCTGCAACATCAAAATCACACGCATCAGCCACAATGTGGCCCAATCCTTTGTTGACCTTGTGCGCGACCTTCCCGAAGTCACTGAGTGCTACAACATCTCAGGCAACTTCGACTACCTGCTGAAGGTGCAGGTGCCAGATATGCGCACCTATCGCGACTTTCTGCTCAACACTTTGGGAAAGTTCGACAACATCTCGGCTGTCGAGAGCATCTTTGTTATGGACGAAATCAAAACTGATTACGGTTTGCAAATTTGATTAAGGTCTTCGGTTCATGATTTTCGGTTCATAGTTACTATATAAAGATTGTAATATGAGAAATATATTAGCCAATAAGGTTCTGCTGCTGGATGGCGGAATCGGCACTGAAATACAGAAATTCGGTCTCACAGAAGAAGATTTCCGAAGCGAACTGACTAAAGACAAACCCGGTGAACTAAAAGGCAACAATGACCTGTTAGTTCTTTCCCGGCCAGATGTCATCAGAGAAATACACAGAAAATATATCGAGGCTGGCGCTGACATAATCACTACCTGCACATTCAATGCCAATGCGATTTCGCAGCATGAATACGGATGTGAAGACCTGGTTGACGAGATTAATTTTACTGGCGTACGATTGGCCAGAGAAACTGTTGACGAATACAATGCAAAAGACCCAAGCCGACATCGCTATGTGGCGGGCAGCGTGGGCCCCAGCACAAAGCTGCTTTCTCTAAGCGATGACCCTGACAATCCTGCTAAGCGCAGCATCAACTTTGACCAACTGCGAGATGCTTATGTAGAGCAGATGCGTCCTCTGCTTCGAGGCGGTGTTGACATTATTATTATAGAGACTTCTCTCGACCCAATAAATGCCAAGGCTGCCCTTGCAGCGGCTACCATAGCAATGGAAGCAGAGAATCGCCACACGGAAGTAATGCTTTCCGCTACCGTCACTGACAGCAATGGCTATCTCCTGTCGGGTCAGAGCCTCGAAGCCTTTGTGATCGCTGTTAGCCATTATCCTCTGCTAAGCATTGGATTCAATTGTTCGCTCGGAGCTGCTGGCCTCCTAAGCCCGCTGCGCCGACTAAGCGAGTGCGCCCCCTTCTTCACCAGCGTTTATCCCAATGCTGGTCTTCCTAATCAGCTGGGCCAGTACGATGATGTACCCGAAACAATGGGCCAGGTAATCAAGCAATTCCTCGACGAAGGCCTGGTCAACATCGTAGGCGGTTGTTGTGGCACTACCCCTGCGCACATTGCTCATTTCCGCAAAATCATCGACGCGAACCAAGCCCCTATTCGCAAGCCTTCTCAGTTGGTCCCTGGGATGCGCCTGTCGGGTTTGCAGCCCATGGTATCGACCGATGTTTTCGTAAATGTTGGCGAGCGATGCAATGTGGCTGGCAGCCGCAAATTCCTGCGCCTGATTAAGGAGAAGAATTACGCCGAAGCCATAGAAATAGCCCAAAAGCAAGTGGAGGATGGTGCTATGGTCATCGACATCAATATGGACGACGGTCTGATTGATGCCCATGAAGAGATGGTAACATTCCTCAACATTCTCAGCACGGAGCCCGAGATTGCCAAGGTGCCAGTGATGATCGACTCATCGAAATTTGATGTTATCGAAGCTGGCCTAAAATGCTTGCAAGGCAAGGGCATCGTCAACTCTATCTCTCTAAAGGAGGGCGAAGAGCCATTCTTGGCTCATGCTCGCACTATCAAGAGCCTTGGCGCAGCCGTTGTGGTAATGGCATTCGACGAAGAGGGTCAAGCCACTACTTACCAGCGACGAATTGACATCTGTGCACGCGCCTACCGGCTATTGACCGAGAAGGTAGGCTTCAATCCCTACGACATCATCTTCGACCCAAATATCCTGACAGTAGCCACTGGCATGGAGGAGCATCTTGATTATGCCTACGACTATGTGAGAGCTGCCTATTGGATCAAGGCTAACCTGCCAGGAGTTCGAGTAAGCGGCGGACTTAGCAACCTATCATTTGCCTTCCGTGGCAACAATGCTCTGCGCGAGGCTATGCATGCTGTGTTTCTTTACAGAGCTGTGGCTGAGGGCATGGATATGGCCATCATGAATCCTGCCACGGCTGTGAATTATGCCGACGTTGACGCAGAGCTTCGACAAGCCATTGAGGATGTGCTTTTTGAGAAACGCGACATTGATTCCACCGAACGACTGATTGCAATTGGCTCAAAGATGCTGGCTCAAAAAGACCAGGGGCCAAAGCCTGAGGAAGCTGCTCATACTGACCTTCCTTTAGAGGAACGCCTAAAACAAGCCCTGATAAAAGGCAATCCTAACCATCTGGATAGCGACTTGGCAGAAGCTTTAGAGAAATATCCCAACCCAGTGGATATCATTGCTGGTCCGCTGATGGATGGCATGAATCAGGTGGGCGAGATGTTTGGCGACGGTCGCATGTTTCTGCCTCAGGTAGTTAAGACTGCACGCACCATGAAGCGCGCAGTAGAAATCCTGCGTCCGCACATCGAAGAGGCTCTGCGAGAGGGCACTTCGGAAGCACCCGCCAAGGCTGGCAAGGTAATATTGGCTACCGTCAAGGGCGATGTGCACGACATTGGCAAGAATATCGTGGGTGTGGTGCTGAGCTGCAACAACTACGAGGTGATTGACCTTGGCGTGATGGTGCCACCTGAAAAAATCATTGAAGCCGTTAAGAGGGAAAAGCCTGACTTCGTGGGCCTTAGCGGCCTTATCACTCCCTCGCTCGACGCTATGGTGGACACTGTGCGCCGAATGCGCGAGGCTGGAATACATATACCAGTGATGATTGGCGGAGCAGCCACCTCGCAGATGCATACTGCAGTGAAAATTGCTCCCAATTATGGCGAAGATGCTGTAATCTATGTGCGCGATGCGGCCCAAAATCCCATAATTGCAGCAGCGCTTCTCAGCTACAAGGCCCATGACTTCATAGCCGAGCTCCACGCTCAGCAGGAGAAGCTGCGACATAAATTCGAGCAGAAAGCAAAGCCAGCAGCCGAGGCAAAGCGTCTGGAGGTGGATTGGAGCGATTACAAGCCAAAACCAATGCCCTTCGCTGGAATAAAAGAATTCAAAATTTCGGTGGCAGATTTGCGTCAGCTAATCGATTGGCTATACTTCTTCCATGCTTGGCGTGTGAAAGAAAACACCGACGAGGGGCGCAATCTGCGACAAGATGCCGAGGCCCTCCTCGATGAGCTGTGCTGCAACAGGCAATTTGGCTGCGTTGCCAGGGTTGCTTTTTATCCAGCCCACGGCACCGATACCAGTATCATTTTGGATACTGATAGCATTAGCACAAATGCATGCGACTGCCTCGGCTGCAAAGCCATAGGCAAATTACAAATTACAAATTACAAATTACAAATAGACACTCCGAGGCAGCCTGCCAAGGAAGATGGCAAGCCATCGCTTTCGCTCTGCGATTGGGTGCACCCTGTCCATGACCATGTGGGGGTGTTTGCGGCTACTATTACCCCTGCTCTCAGTGCAGAGCTTGAAAAAGTAAAAGCAGCAGGCGACGATTACAAATCGATCCTGCTGCAAACTATCCTTGATCGCTTGGCCGAGGCAGCTTCGGAGTGGTTGCATCGGCAGTGGAATTGGGATACCATTCGCCCCGCGGTAGGCTATCCCTCGCTGCCCGATCAAAAGGAAATATTCAAATTGGATCAGCTTCTCGATTTCAGTTCATTGGGAATTGCCCTCACCGAAACTGGCGCCATGTATCCGCAAGCCTCAGTGGCTGGCATTTACATCTCGCATCCCTCAGCCGAATATTTCGTCATTCCCCAGAAGATCTGACAGACTGTCGATCACTACGTCGGCCTTATACTCAAGCTCATGCAGTGGATTTGTGGTAGCCAATCCTACTACGAATCCGCCAGCGCGGCGGGCACTCAGCAGTCCATTGAAGCTGTCCTCGAATATCCAGCAATCCTTAGGGTCAACGCCCAGCTTCTTAGCTGCAACCAAAAATGGCTCAGGGTCAGGCTTGGAATGAGTCACGTCGCTATCTATTACCACGGCTGAGAATAGTTCGCGCATTCCAGGATGGGATTGCCACAGATGCTCCATCTTGTCGGCTCCGCTGCTGGTGACTACTGCGCAGGGTATGCCGCGCTGATTGAGCTGGGTCAAAAACTCGATAGCTCCTGGAAACAGAGGAAATTCCATATTGGCGTCGTGGGCCTCCACGGCTGCGGTGATTTCCTGGTGAAGCTCGGGAGCAAAATATGTGTCAAGAATCTGAGGCAATGTGGTGCCTTTGATGCGGTCGGCGAAGTCGTCGTAGGGCAAATCATATTTCTTGCCCATTTCTCCCCAGAATTGGGAATACAGAGGCTCGGTGTTGACCAACACGCCATCGAGGTCAAACAAGGCAGCTTTCATATACTTTTTCCTTTTATTACTTTATTAATCAATACTTTCTTCTTTTTATTCCGCAAAATTAATACAATAAGCTCAATCCATTGTTATTAATTTAGTAATTTTGCAGTCAGAATTAGGATTTTTAACGTTTCGACAATGAATCAGACCAAAGAAGCATCAGCCCAACTGCTTGGAACAGCTCCGATCGGAAAGTTGCTTGTGCAATATTCGATCCCTGCCATCATAGCCAGCGTTGCCACTTCGGTCTATAACATAGTCGACAGCATCTTTATCGGTCAGGGAGTAGGACCGATGGCAATTGCAGGCCTTGCCATCACATTCCCTCTGATGAATCTTGTAATCGGATTTTGCACATTGGTTGCGGTGGGTGCTTGCACTATCAGTTCGATTTTCTTGGGACAGAAGAATGTGGAGCGAGCCACCGAGACTGTCAACATTGCCATGGTGCTTTGTTTGGCGCATGCCCTTGTGTTCGGTGGACTCACCTATATATTTCTTGATCCAATACTGAGGCTTTTCGGAGCCACTGATGCCACCATTAGCTATGCTTCGGAATTTACCAAGGTTATCCTGATTGGTACGCCGATCAGCTATGTATTCTTGGGGTTAAACAATATCATGCGAGCCACTGGCTATCCACGCAAAGCCATGATGTCGGCGTTGCTGTCGGTAGGCGTAAATATCATATTGGCACCGATTTTTATTTACAAGCTTCACTGGGGCATAGCTGGTGCAGCAGGAGCCACAATTATAGGGCAAACTGTTGCTTTCATCTGGGTGCTTCACCATTTCTTTAGCAAAAAGAGTTTTGTGCATTTCAATTTCAAGGCAGGTTTTTGGAATTTGGATGTCGTTAAGCGCATTTATTCCATCGGTCTGTCTCCATTCTTGATGAATGCAACGGCTTGCTTTGTGGTTGTATTCCTCAATAAAAGCCTATTATCCGTAGCTGGCAATCTTGGCGATATTGCTGTGGGCGCTTATGGCATTCTTAACCGAACCACTATGTTCTTCGTGATGATAGTATTTGGCGTAACCCAAGGCATGCAGCCAATCCTTGGCTATAATTTTGGCGCGCGGAATTGGGCACGTGTGAAGCGTACTCTTTACAAAGGCATTTGGCTTGGATTTGGCATTACTGCCGTAGGCTGGATACTAACTCAGACCATTCCTGATCAAATATCAGCTCTTTTCACCAAGGATGCCCAGATGATTGACATTGCTCGCCGAGCTTACCATATCTATTTTATCATCTATCCAGTGGTGGGTGTGCAAATTGTGATTCAAAATTATTTCCAATCAATAGGCAAACCCTTGTGGTCGATTTTCCTTTCGCTGACTCGTCAGTTGCTCTACTTGGTGCCCCTGCTCTATTTCCTGCCTAAGATTCTTGGCATAGATGGAGTGTGGTACAGCATGGTGGACAGCGACGGCCTGGCCTTTATCACAGCAATAATTGTGCTGATTTTCAGTACCCGACATCACAACAAAGAATTTAAGAACAATGATACAACCCCTGCAATTGCGCCTAAAGCCTGAAGTGGCTGGCGACGAACTGCGACTGAAAATAGCGGTTTCTACTGCCCTCGACGTTGATGTGAATCGCATCAAGCGCATCGATATGGCCAAGCGTAGCATCGACGCTCGCCAGCGCCAAATTATGATCAATCTCACGCTTAATATTCATCTGGATGAAGTGGACGAGGACGCAGACATTGCCAAGCCTGAAATATTCGATAAGCTCTCAGCCGTCGCTCCGCAAGCCATAGTGGTGGGTGCTGGTCCGGCAGGCCTGTTTGCCGCCTTGAGATTGGTGCAACTGGGCATCCGCCCCATAGTGCTGGAGCGCGGCAAGGACGTTGACAGCCGCCGCGCCGACATGGCTCGAATCAGCCGTGAGGGTGTGATTGACCCTAATTCTAATTATTGTTTTGGCGAGGGAGGTGCTGGAGCCTACAGCGACGGCAAACTTTACACGCGAAGCAAAAAGCGCGGGTCAGTGGACCAAGTGCTTAATATCTTGCATCAGCACGGTGCACCCAAGGACATCTTGATTGATGCTCACCCGCATATTGGCAGCGACCGCTTGCCCGAAGTAATCAAGGCTATCCGCAATACTATCATCGATTGCGGCGGCGAGGTACATTTTGGCACTCGGGTAAAAGAGCTGGTTTATGATGGCAATCAAGTTGATGGCGTGATCACAGCCGACGGTGCCGAATACCGAGGGCCAGTGATACTGGCCACAGGTCATTCGTCCAGCGATGTGTATCACATGCTAAATGCTGATGGCGTGACGCTTGAGCCCAAAGGCCTGGCCATTGGCGTGCGTCTTGAGCACCCACAGGCTCTGATCGACCAGATATTCTATCACTCGCCCAAGGGACGAGGCAAATGGCTGCCAGCAGCTGAATACAGTCTGCTTACGCGCGTAGATGACCGAGCTGTGTACAGTTTCTGCATGTGCCCCGGCGGCTATATCATCCCTGCTGCCAGCGAACCGGGCCAGATGGTGGTAAATGGCATGTCGCCAGCCAATCGAGGCACCCAATGGGCCAATTCGGGCATGGTGGTGGAAATCTTGCCCGACGATCTCCCTGGGGATTCTCCATTGAAGATGATGGAACTGCAGCGTAGCATTGAGCGCAAATTCTTTGCCGAGGGCAACGGTAGCCAGAATGCGCCTGCCCAGCGCATGGTTGACTTCGTTGAGGGCAAAGACAGCGCCGACCTGCCTCGCAGCAGCTACACGGCTGGTGTGCATCCTGCTCGCATCGACCGCATGCTGCCATCCACAATAGCCAAAAAGCTTCAGCAAGGCTTCCGAGAATTTGGAAAGAAATACCGAGGGTTCCTGACCAATGATGCCTTGGTGGTGGGCGACGAGACTCGCACTTCAGCTCCGGTGCGCATTGTACGTGACCCTGAATCGCTGCAACACATCCAGCATCCTGGTCTTTTCCCAGCTGGCGAAGGAGCCGGCTATGCCGGAGGAATCGTAAGCGCTGCAATCGATGGCATTCGCTGCGCCGAGGCTTTGGCTAAGGCGCACGCTCTCTCCCCCTCCTAAGGTTGAAATTTTCGCAATAGTTAAAAATGGAATTTTGATTTGTGGAGTAAAATAATATTAGTAATTTTGCCAAATATTACCTAAATAAAGACAAAAACCAATTATTATGAAACATTTTTACCACCTGTTCGCAAGCCTAACGGCTGTGATGGCGCTCACCATCGGCTCAGCACCTTGCGCAATGGCTGCGGAGCCGGGAAATGATGCAGCGGCCTCGCGCAGCGATGAGATTGCCAACTTTGAGCAGTATGAAATGGAAATTGAAGAACTCAATTTCTGCTCTGACTATCTAAATGCTCTTTGCATGGTACTGCAGAATACTCGAATCGAATATTCTGCCGTAATGGCTGGCGACATTGATGACTATGCAGCCAACATCGAAGTACAATTGTCAGAAGTGATGCAAGTAGTCAACATGATTTACGATCAGATCTTTTCGGCCTACGATGCTGCTTTGGAATCTGGCACTTATGATAGCGGCGATGCAACTGAGCAAATCGAAAATGTTGAAAATGTCCTCAGTGCGCTCGATATTAGTGTAATGGAGCTGAGTTTGCAATGCCAAAATGCCATGGTAATGCTTGAGGACCTGAATGCTACCACCCAGAATTGCAATGCCGTTTGCCAAGACCTTGAAAATAGAGTTCTTGCTGAATATGAGAATTATGACACCCAATTCTTGAGCCAAATAGTAGATGATCTCACCAATGTGGAGGCACAAATCGCAAATGTATGGGCAATACTGAGTGACACTCCTATTAGCATAGAAACAATGGAAGAAGTACAAGCTGAGCTACAAGCAATTATGAATCAGCTTGCAGAAATCCAGTCAGTACTTGATAACTATTCTGGCATCACCGATGCTGCTGTGGATGCAATTGATGCTACTTACTATGACCTAAGCGGTCGCCGCGTAGCCAACCCCGAAAAGGGCCGCATCTACATCAAGTGCCAAGGCTCTGCAACATCTACCGTACGCTACTAATATTGTTACTCTCCACCTCACCATTAGGGTGCGCTCCCATTCGGGAACGCACCCTTAAATTTTACTTTAGCTTTGTTTCTCTTCGTACATATCCCGTAGATAACATGCCTCATTGAATAGTATCGCGCGAAGATACGCGGGTTCAAGCACCTGAATATCAGCGCCAAACGACATCAGAGCACGGATGAAATCAATCGTGGGGTGAATTTCAAGTTCGTAAATCGAATACTCTTCGTAATCCTCGATTCGCTTTTGGCTATGGTGCAGTGGCAGCGAGTCTATGTAATCGCGCTGCTGCTTGCTCACCGCCAGCACAACATGCTGCAACGGCTGATTGTAGGCAATGCACACCCCATAATGGTTCTTAAAAAACTCTTCCGGATCGAAATCTTCGGGATATTCAAAGTGCTGGTCGAGAATCTCCAAACTGTCAATACGATCGAGAGCATATATGCGCAGATTGCCAATGTAGGCGTATTCGGGATAGTCGAGCATATTGGGTTTGCCCTGAGGCAAACGGCATAGTACATACCAGCGGCGGTTGTTAACCTTTAGGCAGAGCGGTTCAGCCTCAAACTCATAGGTGGTGCCCCCAAAGCGGTGATACTGCATCTTCACCATTCGGTTGTCCTTCATGGCCTCGATAAGTGGTTGCAAGTAATCGCGGCTCGAAGGCACCTCCTCAAGCAATATACGATTGCTAAGATCCTTGCTCTTGCTCACCAGATCGCTGACCGTCATAGACTGTATCAGCCACTGCAATGCCTTATTGCTGTAAACCTTTTCAGGATTCGTGATACAATACTTCCCGTTACGATATTCAATTTCAACTTTGAAAAGAGCACTAATTTTATTTCGCCAATTATAGAAAGTCTTCTCTTGCAAATCGCGCCCTATCTCATAATCACTCCTTTTGGTGTATTCCTTGCGAATCTCAGCAAAAGTCTTAGGTCTTTTGATCAACAAATCAATGACCCAAATATAGAGTTCAGTGTTAACTTTCGCCATAATCCAAATAAAAAATTTATTCGTAGATTCTCGTCAATTCGTAAATTCTCGTCAATTCGTAGATTCTCGTCAATTCGTAGATTCTCGTCTCTCTTCTCAGATATCCCAATAAATATAATCGTTATTCCGGCTGAGATTATCATCTTTATCCGTAAACAAGCGTTCGTGCTCATCGAGATAAGCCTCCCACAGTGTCTCCAACTTCAGCGCATCTGCCTCACCCAGATATTCGCCCGAATGTCCCATTCGCCAATCCACATCAGGAATACGACCCTCAAGCATCGGAATAGTGATAATCGGCAGCGCATCAGGATTGATCGCCATCTCGAATGAAAAATCAGCATAGTAAGTCTTGCGGCCCTTGCCAGTCCAATCCTCACCTGCATAAGCCTTTCCCATAACTGTGCCAACACCAACGATGCCAGTTCCATTGGGGCCCAACTTCAGAAAATAGAAGCGGTCGCCCTCCTCTACCTTTTCGTGTTCCCATACCGACCAATTGATTTCAGCATGGCCCTCCATGCGACCGTATTTTATCGTGTTAAGGAAGTCGCTCATGGTATAGCTGGAAAATGATGGATTCCAACGCAGTATTATAGTTTTCATACCCTTAGTCGATTAAATAGATTTTCGTTACGATTCTTACAAACGGTGTAGGCGAGTGGAACGAGAGGCGAATTTCAGCCTTCACCACCTCAGCCACGAGCTGCTTGCCCGCGTCCATCAAGCGAGCCAAGATTGGAGTAAGTTCGCAAGGCACCACGCCCAACTTCTCATCTTTGTAGCTCATGGAGATTCCGAATGGATCCCATTCTTCGTCACGCACCATTTTCAGTTCGGTGCCTTTGGTCAGTTCTGGGATTAAGGTTTCCATTTTCTGGCTATACTCAGTCTTGGCCAGATTTACATCAATCAGCAGAATCTTATTAGAAAATGGCATTGAATTCGCGTCTGAGAGCATTTCTGATGCCGGATCGATATGAATTAGTTTGTCGCTCATATTGTCATTAGTGTTAAGCGTTCGCGGTATGCACGCATTTGTTGGGTTAAGATTTTCTTTTGTTCTCCGATGGTAGCGATTTGCTCAGCTACCCAATCTGGGTCATCGAGTTTCTCGCGCAGGGTGAAAGGCGCTTGGCTCACAATGCGGCTGATTTCTCGCTTCACTGTGGCGATTGACTGCTCCAGCTTTGAGATTTTGGCATCCAAGTCCTCAGCAATTTCTGGGTGCTGCTCATTGTCGCTCTCGATCATGGCAATGATTTCTCGGAGCATGGCAGTGTCGTAGGTAGCATAAGCATCCTTGGCCATATTCATCAGGTCGATGCGCCATTTGGGTTGATTGGGATGAAGGTCGGGATGCACCATGCGCACTATTCGGCGAAAAAGTTCGCGAGTCTCAGTCACCGTGCTTATGGACACATGGCCCGGGTTCTCCCATGCTTGTCCTCGGCGCAATTCCTCGTAATATTGGCGATATTCCAGCCTCATGCGCTGCTGGGCGTAGGCTCGTATTTCGGTGATGTCGGGGGTCTCTCCGCGATTAAGCAGGGACTGTGCGCGCTGCACTTGCAGCTTGAGCTTGCGGCAGCGAAGTTGCATTTCACGCAGAGCCATCTTCTGATTCCCTATAAGATTCCAATAGCGGCACTCGATCTGCTCCTTCTCTGTGGTAAGGAGGGCCTCCTTGCGCGAGAAAAGCAGCAAGAAGCTGCGCCTCAAGCACTCATAGTGCTTGATCTTCTCCTGTGTCTCGGCATGGAGGGCCAGTTCGCTTCGGTTGGCCTCTACTACAGGCTCGAAATTGCGGCCGGTTTGAGCCTTCGTCTCCATCATTGAAATCGTGTCCTTGTCAGTCATATCTTCACAATTTATCGTTCACATTGCAAAGATACAACCCCTATTCGGAAAAATCAATTCCGACCCCGAAAAAATTTTTCCAAGATGATTCAAATTTATCAAATTAAAGAAACAATCCCGGATGGATTGTATGCAATCCTGTAGGGATTGTTTCCAATAGCCTATCCCGATGCCCATCATCCAATCCCGTAGGGATTGTTTCTATTTGGATTTTACATTTAGGCTGACCAAGAGGCCTGCCACTGGATAATAGACGTAGCTGGCAATGACTTTTCGGCCTGAAGCCTTGATGGCCTCCTCATAGCATAAGAATTGCATGCCATACTTACCAGCATAATGGTCATGCTCAGGACTCATCACGCTCGACGCTCCGCCTGGGAACGTCTTGAAGTCAACGAGCACGCAGCCATCAGGCGTTTCCCATACTAAGTCCATCGACCCTCGCACTACCTGGTTGCCCACCTCATGCATGAATGGCAATTCATGATGCACAACCTCAGCCGCTCCGTATTTCTCGTTCAGCCAATTGGCAAGCCAAGTATAAGCATCTACAATAGCTTGCTTATCCGAGAGCACTTTGTCGAAGCCAAAGCCCCTGGCAATGCGCTCCACCACCTCAAGGTCGTGCCTGGCCTCACCCTTGAATGCCGCATAGGCATTGTGAATGCAATTGCCCACCTCATCCATCTCCGGCTTGCCATGCACGGGTATGCGTTTATGCGACTGCCCAGCCAATTCAACAGTCACCCCAACCTCCCCCTTAGCAGTGCTGGGCGAGATATAGCGAGAATCGTATTCAATAAATTCACCAATAATTGGCGGAAGATCTTTTAGGATTTCTATAGGTTCTGTAACTAAATCTTCCTCTTCAAACTCCCACAACGGATTTACATGTACATCGATACCAGAGCCAAAGATATCGCAGAGGCATTCTTCTTGGTTAAGTTCCGGGATTTCGATACCAATGTTGGTGAATGTGGCCATGGGTTGATGAGTCTTGTTCTTTTTCTTGGCTGCAAAAGTGATCAGGCGCTGGCGAGCGCGCGTCATGCCTACATATAGCAAGCGCTTCGATTCCTCAACTGCCTTGCTTTCGATCAAGACATATTCTTCATCATTTATCATTAGTGCTTTGATATCGGATGGAACAGAGTTGCCAAATACATTTGGCATTAGTGAAAGCCATACTTCGGGGAAGAAATTTTCTCGGCTTGGAGCCTCTACTCGCATTTCGTGAATTCCGAATATTTCTCGCCCGATCATATTGCCTTCGTCCTTTACATCCTTGCCAAGCGATACCAAAATTACATTATTCCATTCCAAGCCCTTAGCTCCGTGGAGTGTGCTGAGCACAATGCCCTCGCTGTCGCCCAGACCTGCTGCCTCCTGAGTGCGTATCCAACTGATAAAACCGTTGATAGTGGCAGCGAAAGCCATTGTGCGACAATATTGCTCATATTTCTGAGCATGGCCCATCAATAGATAAAGGTTATCTTCACGTTGGTGCCAATTTCCGCTCCATGATTTCAGGATTGCACGCAGGTTAAGCTCAGTCATTATGGTCTCAACCAAGGTTGACACTCCCTGAGCCTCCCACTCGCGGCGTCGCTCCATTACCTTCTTGATAAGCGGAATATCAGCCAACCAATCCTTATCCTCCAACTCTTTGATGTTGAGGTTAGAAATTCTGCTATCTATCAGAGCAGAAAGGTCATAACCATCTTCGGTGAGCCATGCTACTTTTGCCCGAGCCAAGGTATTATTGGGTTGCACTGTCAAAGACAGCAATGAAAGCATCAGCTCGATTTCTCGGAGATTCTCCAATTTCCCAGTCTTATAGAAGACAGGAATATCAACTTTTCTAAATTCTTCGCACAAAATATTAAGATCAATATTCGTGCGTGCCAATATTGCAATATCCCGATATGGAATATCATAGTACAGTGCGAAATCCTGAACTTTCTCTACAAGGCTTTGCAGTGCTTTCTCATTGCCCGACTCACTGGAAACCCAGTGCATTAGACTCGGTCCTTCGGATTCCTTTTCACGATGGCTATTAAGCCTCACCTTTTCAGGTGACAGCTTGTTACTAAAAGCACGTGTAAACACCGAATTACATAGATTTACTATGTCGGGCTCAGAGCGGTAGGAAGTGTCAAGCTTTTCCATCTTGAACTCTCGCTCTACCATTCCAGCAATAGCCTCGGTGAGGTCGGTATCAGCGCCACGGAATGCATAGATTGCCTGTTTGCTGTCGCCACATAGGTATGTTTCCTCCACCAAATCGCTCAGACGATTGAAAATATCCACTTGTACTGGGCTTGAATCCTGGAATTCATCAACCATCAGCACTCGGTAGCGTCCGCTGATTTCCTGAGCTATTTCTGACTTTTTGAGAAGCGTAATAAAATGGCGCTCCATGTCGTTGAAGTCAAGGATGCGATGGTCATCCTTGTACTTCTCATATTGGCTCATCCAGCGAGCTGCGATTGCGAAGATTGTTCGCACAGTTTTCTCCATCAAGTCGAATGCTTGATGTGAATGCCAGATATTCAGAAGCTCGGTTATAATATCTTGTTTGTTGGGGAGGCGAGGGTCAAGTTTTGTATTTGGAGCAGCAGATATACAATCTGCCATTTGAAGGAAATCCTGGAAATCCCATACCTTTTTCTTTTCAAGGGAAAACAATTTATTTTGTCGCCCTACAGCAGTTTTTCGTAAATCACCAGCATCTACCTCCTTTAGCATTTCTATAAGCCAAATGTAATCGGCTTTTGTTTTGACAAACACATGGTTAGGAGTGAAGATTTTACGAAGACGTTCTACTGACTTTTCAGCACTCTTATTAAAATCAGATACTCGATACCATGTGGCGCGATCAATCACTCCCTTCAGCAAATCTTTCCAAAAATCGTCATATGACTTGTTATTATCTGGATAAGGCTTTTTCAAGTCAAATGTACGACGGAACTTGCGGAAAAGGCTCAATTCCTCGTCAGTTGGCAATTCGGCCAACGAACGATTGATGTAGAAATTGGTTGACTCCTCGTCCATCACATTCATCTTGGGACTAAGACCCAATAGATGCCAGAACTTAGTCACGAACTGCTGACCCAGCGAGTGCACTGTGCCGATGGCCGCTTGATCGAGCAGAGCAGCTGCTTCGTTGAGTTTCTGTTCATACAGCACCTCACGACTACGCTGACGCAAATCATCGGCCGCTTTATTGGTAAAAGTGGTTAGAATCATTTGCGAGGGAGTCTTGCCATCCTTGATTTTATCTGCCAGCAGGTGAGTGAGCGTGTAGGTCTTTCCACTGCCCGCACCCGCATTATAATAGATTACATTTTTCATTGCAGTTGGTTGGGCTTAAAGCATGTGTAATTGGAGAATCGATTTGAGGCATGTTCCTCTTTATTATCATAATCCTGTGCCAAGGGGAAAAGGTCATTCTCCTCCTGTGCTTTTCCATAATCCAGAAAGTCAATCTTCACGCCCTCACCGAACTCAATGGCTTTTTGCTCGAATTGCTGTCTGCGGAATCTATAAGAGTTGATCGCTTCTTCCACCAAATCATTATTGTTGTCAGGTGTCACTACCTCCACATTGCTGCCATGGAGCGCCTGAGAAGTGGTGAAAAGTCGATGGTTAGGCATAGTGAAATATGCTGTTGCCACTACTTTAGCACCCTTGATATGGCTCATCATCTCTCTATAGAGAGCCAATTGCAGTGAAAGATTCTTTTCGAGCAAATCATGATGATAATGGCGGCTATTGGTCCACTTGAAATCAAAGATTACCAAGTTGCCGTCTTTGTCTTTGAGCACCATGTCGATATAGCCTATAAAAGGCTTATCTTCTTCTCCCTCAAGCAGACCGATTTTTGTCTCCACCTTGCCCTCGCGCTGATCCACGGTCAAATCATTTTCCGTAATGATTTCAGCCAAAGTTTCAAGACATTCGCGCAATTCGCTTACAAAGTTCTTGGCTTCCAGTTTATTTTCTGGAAGCAATAGCAAGGCGCCCTTTTCGCGAATGATGCGCTCGATCTCTTTGTCGTAATTATCCTTGATGTTCTTGGCAATTTTTGGTCCATCGCCGTCAAAAAGTGTTTCGATTGCTTTGTGTGCCACATCGCCTTTGGTAGTGTACACCTCTTTAAGGTCTGCCGTGGATGAGTTGTGAATCTGAGCCACCTTGTCAAGCACGTAGTCGATAGGATATTGGATTAGAGTATCAAGGCTTGAATAACTCTCGTGATCATTCATTTTGAGCTCCGACTCTACCTTTATCATTATTTCTGAGTTGGCATTGTTGATTTTATGGCGAGAATAAGTCTCGAACTCGTCCAATTGTGGCTTCCTCACCACGCAAGAACTGGATGAATTGAAAGCTTCCATGATGCGAGTAACCAAAGGATGTTGGTTAGTATCAGTCGCGCCCATGCTATTGGAAGTGACTATCACACAACGCTTGCGGCAGCGAAGCACTGGCTCACGCAGTGCATGGATTTCGGCTTGGTTGAAGTCATTTTCAGTCTGGAAATGACATCCCTGAGCCTCCAATTCCTTGCGTTCGGTGCTATTGAGAAAAGAATAAGGATATTTCTCAGGCTCATAATTATAGCAATCGGTCCAGATTACGGCATCGGCAGGAGTAAGAATCTCCGAACAGAAAGCTATATGGCGCGAGCCGGCTTCCACTTTATAAATAGTGCTGTCGGCTCCATTGTAGAGGGTGCTAATTGCAGCCTCTAATCTCGAATAAGGGATGGTGGGCTCGGCGATGTCTCGAATAAGCTGGTCAAGTGTTAGGCAAAGATTGGCCACGGTGGCGAGTTGGGCGCGCTTTGCCTCTTCCATACCCTCGAAAGCTGACCTTTGCGAGGCCCATGAGGATAGAGCATTGTTGAAATGGCGCAACTTCTCGATGTTTACCTCTGCATCGGGGCGCACATCGAATGTGGTGAGACTTATCCTTACTTTTTCACATTTATCTTTATCCTCCTTAATGGATTCAAAATACTCGTCTATAGCTTTTTTGTAATCTTCATTGTCATAGCCACCCGATTTGACAATTGCATTGACCAAATCTTGGCGCAGTTTCCAATCGATGGGATGTATCGGGAGCTGCAGCCAGTCGAGTAAGTTGCGGACATTAAGAGGATATTCAAAAAGATTCATGCCGAGCATGAACATTTGCACAATTTGAGGACTATCGTTGGCAATGGCAGTGCCTGATGTGGGCTGGTTGAGCATGCGCTGTGTGTTGTCAAGCAATTTACCTTGGCACACCACATACACATCAAATTCATCCTTAGGGAGTAGTGCTACATAGCGGCAAGCATCCACAGCAGTGTCAAAATTCCATATTTGGAATGAATTATCGTCAGCTTTCAGCTCTTCATTGCAAGGCTGACCAACAAGCAATTGTTGCACTCTTGCAAGATTGGTATGCTTTTTTGCCAAAATCTCATCTGGGGTAAACTTCACTGTGGCCCCATTTTGGCTTAGCTTTTCAAGCAATTTGCTTACCAGAGGTTGCAACGCTTTTTCTGTGGATTCACCCACAATAATCTCTGTTGGTTCACTAAATGGATTTTCATTCAAGCATTGCATGAGTGCCTGGATTCTATCACCTACAGAGGGCAAACCGAACTCTGCATCTGCCAAAGCGATAATTTGGAAACGATTTGATGGTTGCTTCATTTCTCGGTTCCATCCTGCCATTTTCAGATGGTCGCGCCAGCTGAGCAATTCATTGCTAACTCCAAGTCGATTCTTTTGGTAAGCCTCAGCCAATTTTTGATTAGCGTTCACCATAAATGGACGTAGGCATTTCAGCCACTCAGCTTGGCGGTCAATCTGATCTTGCACATCTGGATGCAATCCTATGTGCAGCTCCAGCATCGACACCAAGCCCTCGACATTGACTACCTCGGTATCGAAGGCTATGCCTCCGCAATCTTTAAGATTTAGGAAGGCGTCATTGGTATAATTGCGTCCTAAATATATTTTCATTCGTTAGATTTGTTGGTATGCTTTTTTATTTTGGAAATAATATTCCTTCCAAAAAGAATGATTAAACAAGAACTTTTAGAGATTCCTGATTTCTTCTATAGATAATCCACTGGCTTCGGCAATTGTTTCCAATGGAATTCCTAATCTTTTAAGATTTTGCGCCATAGTCAGTTTCTCTTCTGCTCGGCCTTCCTCTCTGCCCTCCTCTCTGCCCTCCTCTCGAGCTGTGACTACCACATTATGATTATCACGCTGTCGCTTAAGGCTAATTTCATAGGCTTCGTATTCCTCAGGCGAGAGTTTGCTCACTTCAGCTAAATGGAAAAAACTTTGGAAGAGTTCGTCATTAAGACGCTCAGGTATTTCTGGCAGTTTAGCCAAGTTTTTAATCACATAAAGCCAATCTTCTTGTCTGTCCGCCAATTCTTCTTCGCTTTTTATAAACTTTGGCATCTCAAGAAAGATGTAGTTAAGTTTTTGATAGAAAACATTTCCTGTCGCAACATCCACCAATTTCACATCATGCTTATAGTTGGGGCATTCAGCATAATCTCCCATTACGAAATTAAGAAAAGCCACCATATACACTTTAGGAAGCTGATAATTCCATTCGCTTCCTGGTTCGGCTGCCTTTTGAATTGGGAAAGTAGAATAATAGACAGCTCTGTCGATTAAGAACTTCTGCTTAGAGTTCTGCATTTCCACTATGATATGACCATTCTTGTCGGTAGTGCAATACAAATCATATATGGCATTTCTATCGCCTGGGAGAAGTCCCAACTGTTCGGTATTACGATAGGTAATGTCAACTATTTTGTCTTCATCTCCCAGTAGAGAATTCAAAAAATTTATCAAGTATCCCTTGCATCGATCAGAGCCGAACATTCTTTTGAATCCAAAGTCGGTAAAGGGGTCTATGTATCGTCCCGTACACATATTCATTTCTCTATTGGTTAATAACATCGCAAATTTAGCGATATTTTTCTAATTCTACAACATCAAAAGTATTCTATTTCCAATTTTTTTGAATAGAAATACTTCTTTTTGATAAACCCTCTTTCTTTTTGAGTTTAACACTTTGCAAAGATACAACCCCCATTCGGAAAAATCCCTACCGACACCGAAAAAATTTTTCAGAATCGCTATGGAATTATACTATTACTTCACAATGGTATTGAGAAATATCTATCCGAGGTAGCTTACTATCTTTGCTTATTACTTCTTCTATAAATGCGTCACATTCCACTTTCGTCATCTTTTTACGAATGTAGGCATAGTATAAGAAATCAAGTGTTGTAAGAAGGGTAATGCCATTGGCTGTACAGTAATCCTTTATATCTCGAAGATTACTGCTGCCGAGCACATTATGATTATCACGGCAATACACCATGCAGGCACTTTCTCCTTTTCCAAATGTTCTCAACAATCTCGCATATTCTATTATGGATGCACCTTTAGGGACGAATTTAACTGAACCGAAAAATTTCAGAGTGTTGTCTATCTGCACTTTTGTTGAGTGATGCTTCGTTACTTCTGCATACACTACATCAAGAATAAGATACTCATATTCTGGAAAAATATCCAGTAAAAGAGAGAATACCCCTGCCTTGACGAAATGGATAATTACATCGGCATCAAGCACGATTTTAGTTTTCGTCGCCATAAATACCGATTTTACCTAATAACTCATGATAATGTCCTTCCGAAATCTTCTCATCATCGTATAGTTTCCGCGCTTTTTCACCGAAATCCCCTATAATCAGATTCTGGTTGCCGCTTTTATATAGCGATGTGTCATAGCCATATTCACGTGCTGAAGAAACCACGGGTATAGAGAGTAAAGATTCTCGATGAGCACGCGATATAAACTTAGTGTCAACCAATCGGTTCAAAATAGCTTGACGTGATACAGAGAAATAATGTTCAAGCCGGATTATGGTTGCCAAAGAGATTGCTCGTGACTCCAATTCCTTGCTTGGAATCATCTGTAGCAATCCTTTATAGGGTATAAGAAACAACAATGCAAAGGCATCGGCACATTGCTCTGATTCACTTTTGGCACCCTCAACCTCGCAATTATGGGGAATTGGATTGCTTTCGATGAACAGATGGTACAATTCATGAGCTATTGTGAAATGTTGGCGGCAGCGAGGCTGGTTGCTGTTGATTAACATGAATCTTTCCCCATGAGGGCTTTTAAGGCTCATGCCCGAAAACTTATCTGAGAGCGGACGAAATACAGTTAGCACATTTAGTTTAAGTAACAGGCTTTTAAGATTTACCGCCTCTGCATCACTCAGTCCGATTGACTGGCGGAACTCTCCGGCTTTACTTTCAAGAAGTGCAAGTAGGGAGGATTTCATTTCGATTCAATTGCTTCCATTTTGAGATACGACTTTACTATATCTTTGAAACGCATTATCTCAACGCCATCGCTATCCGTCAGCCCTTCAAGGCGAAAAGCTGATGATAAAATCATAGCTTCTACATTTTCATTTTCTTCAAACAAAACATACATGTCACATCCGAAAAGATTTGAAATCTTTTCAAGTACATCCAGGGGCGTTTCTCTATCACCTGACTCATAATTGCTGTAGGCAGAACGAGTGATTCCGAGGGCGCGTGCAACATCTTCCTGTGTATATCTCGCAGCCTCTCGGAATGCCTTTAGATTATTTGCGATTATACTATTCATGACTGATTTTATTTTCTGTGGCAAAGTTAGTAATTTTATTTGATATTCCAACGATTTGCCACACATAAAAGTTTTCTAAATTCTTTATTCTGCTTATTTAAGCTAAAGAAACGTGATGCGACACATAAAAGAGTCTTCCCCAAAAATATACTGAAATCGGAAGGATTTTGATCTCTTTATTTCTGAGATTGGTTTAATAACTGATGGAAGAATACGATGAAAAGGAAAAGTTGAGTTTCCTCACCACTCTTGGTGATAACTTTAATCTTCTCTCCATTCTCGTACTCTTGAGGGAAAGCGCCATATTCACCAACAGATATCAAGGCTTTGCGGGTTGGTGATTCTATAGTTATTGTTTCGATATCCTCTACTCCATCGTCGTTGAAGCATACGTCATATACTTCTTCTGACATTTCCAACTTGACAAAGCCCTTTTCCATTGCCTCATCAAAATCATCCTCATTCAATGGTACGGTCAGATTCTTACCCTTAAGCTCCAGATGTTTGATTTCAGCCTTGTGGGCTGGAGGCAGATTGTTCTCGTCAATCTCATCGTAATTCCAGAGGTTGAGCTTGCCATTCACGCCATTGATTGGCTCATCGAAAAGATATGCATCCTCCAGAATCCAGTTCTTCATATTTGGATAACCCCAAATTGAATTGCACTCATCTACAATATCCTTTACGGTAACATAGCCGATGATGGCTGAAGTTGGTAAAGTTTTTGGCTCAGGCAGATTACCCATGGTAATGGCATTAGCTATCTCACAGGCATCCTCATCATAACACTTAGCCAAGAAGTTCTTAGTCGGCTTAGCCGATGACGCATGAATCAGAATCTTGCCTCGATAAGGCGTATCCCAGCTGCGGCCCTCCGCATCCTTTAGCCCCAGGCAAATCAGCTGCGCCCACGGCTGCTTAAATGATAGTACTCTCATAGATTAAAAGGTATTAATTTAAATGGTTTAAAATAAGAATTATATATTTCTTCATTTTCAGGTTTCTCTCTTTCTAAAGCTAAAATATATTCATCTTGAGTTTTATATATTTTCCCATTTAAATATTTGAATTTTTTATTTATAATTTCTTTAATTTCTTCATTAACTTTTACTTTCCAAAAACTGAATTTGTCATTGAGAATTTTTAAAAATTTTTGATAAAATGTATGTTGTATTTCTTCCTTAAAATTTCTTTTACTCTCTGAATTATTAGAAACAAATACAGATAAAACCTTCAAGAAATTTAATGAGAAATGCATAACTAATAATGAATCTCTATCAAAAAGTCTATTCTCAAAATGGTTAATTGATTTGAAGTTTTGACCCTCAATATCTTTCAGACCAAGATTAACTTTATAAGGAGGTTTTAGGAAATTTATGTCAATATATGCACTTAAGAAAAAATTAGGAATGAAGACATACCCTTCTGTTTCATCATCTTTACATTTTGGTAACCGCTCATCTTTACCTTCGTGGTCAAGAAGCGCTCTATGAATATTTTTTATATAAGTAAACTGCTTATATAGAGCCTCATCCTCTACATGAGATTTCATCTTGTAGTATTTACTATCTACAACATATAATGTATTATCTTTAGGATGAATTAAAGAGGTGTACAAAAAGACATGATCTACCCTTTTACCATCTTTTTGACTCTTTATTTCCTTAAAAAGGTCCTTATCTCCCAACAGTTCTTCAACAATTTTTTCAAATATGATTTCAAAATCGGATGCGACAAGATAATCTGAATTCCTTGATGAAGAATTTAATGCTGAACATCCTTCAAAAAAGATTTTACAGAGATGCCACATTTTCAGTGCTATATCTGAAAAATAACGATAACGAATTTGATATAGACGTGTTATTCCATACCCATTTCTATAATCTTCAAATCTTTCTTTATCTATGAGTTGGAAATTACTATTAATCCGAATATCGAATAAGAATTTATCCTTTATGTGCTTTACAACTGACAAAAAGATTACGAGTAACTCTTCGTCATAATCAGGTACTTTATTACGAGTAATTAATTCCGGATAAACAATCTTATTGTTTTTAAGAATCGGTTGTTTCTTGGAAATAGTTTTTCTCCAATTAATATGATTCAGACCACTTGTTTTGAGTTGTGGTTCAAATAAGAGAAAATTATAATGTGATTTATAGAATTCTACAATCTCCAATATAATTTCAAGAAATGTTGTATGTTTACCTTGTTGTATCTCATCTAACGATGCAATCTGAAGATTATCGTTTACTATTGTAGAGTCAAGGTTTAATCGTTTAAATTCTTTTAAAGTACGATAGATAAGAAGAGAAAATTCAAACAAGAAAGACATTTCAGCTTCAGTGGGTGTTTGTCCTGTCATGGTTTTACCCTCTTCAATCTCAATTAAATCTTCAGGTTTATATTTTCCTAATACCTTTTCATCTTTATTTCCATCCAATATTACTTTAGGTAAAATAAAGACATAATCTTTTACCTCATCGCGTGTGTCATAAAAATAACCTACACAATCAGTTTTGTTGAGTTTTATATCTACCTTTATCTTCGTGGGCAATAGCTCCCGAAGATTTGTAGATTTGTCATAATGATGATCTTCAACAAAGATTCGCATTAAGCCAAAATCATAACTTTAAGACCTAATCCTAATTTCTCACTGATTAAGTCAAGTATTTGTTTCTTGTCTTCATTTTTTAAATTGGTGAAGATATAATAACCATCCTCAACTTTCTTATAGTCCTTTTCAGAAAGTGAAGAAATGTCATTCACAATGAATGGTCTTCCACCTCTCACTGTAAGATTTAAAGACTGAATTCGGTCACATCCAATTCTTTTTATGGCTCTTGCCATTGGAGTGGCAGAATCGTTAATCTTACCTTTATACAGTTCACCATCGGGGAATTGTATATTTAATACAGTTTTTTGTTCACCCATAATTAAATATTTTCTTATTGAACTTTAACAATGAAATCTAAATCCTTGAATTCTGTTTTAATCTTATTAAGAATCTGCTGTTTATCTTCATTTTTTATATTGGTGAAGATGTAGTATCCCTCCTTAACCTTCTTATAGTCCTTTTCAGAAAGTAAAGAAATGTCATTCACCATGAATGGTCTTCCACCTCTCACTGTAAGATTTAAAGACTGAATTCGGTCACATCCAATTTTTTCTATGGCTTTTGCCATAGGGGTGGCAGAATCGTTTTTCTTACCTTTATACTCTTTATCTGGGAAGGTTATTATTAATATAGTATTCTCCCTCTCACCATTTTTATTTGAACTTCTATTAACCTTAATTAATTCACTTAAGACATCAATAGTTCTTTTAAAATATTCAATATGGATCATTAAGCTATGTTCATTAGAACTAGCTTCCTCATCTTTAACAACATAAAGATGACTATTTCCGGATCCTTCATCCTTAGGTCTGGTTTCTAAACCTAATCTTTCCATAAGTTTATCCTTTAGGATGTCCTCCGTAAGTTTAAGCTCCTCTATCTGTTCTTTTTTGATGTAAATTTTTACCCCGATTTTACTTGGTTTATCATCTTCTATAGGAGAATAAGTAGCCCAAACCTGAATATCTGGGACACCAACCTTGAGTTCTGCTTTAAAGCAAGAACTCAATGGTATAGCTCGGCGACATAAGTCTGTACTATTGATAAATAAATCATCTTTGTCTAATTCTTTTCTGAAATTACTCCAATAATTGTAGTAATTTTCTTGATATCCTTCTTTAGGTTCAATGATAGGTTCAACTCCAGTTTCATTTAGAGCTTCTCCATGATCTTCATTAACCATTTTCTTAATTTCAAGTATTTCCATAAAACCTAGAAGGATCCGCTCTACCGTTTTGGGCTCTCCAAACAATTCGTTGAAGGTAAAAGTATTATCTTTTACTTCTTTGTTGGGAATCTTGAAAATTGAAGAATCAGTACCTATACGCTCCTTATAGATATCATTCCAAAGATAGAACATTACTTTTGATTTGAATTCATCAAGAGATATAATATCATCTTCTGGTTTTACAAACCAATATCCTAATTTCTTATCCTCAGAATGGGTTGTTTCATAAATTTTATCATTTACATTTACGAGAAATCCCCACCAATTATAGGAATAACCCCCAATCTTTATCTTCCAGTTTTGTCCACAATCCTCAATAGGCATATATTTCCATGCCCAACGGCGTTTGAAAGCACTATCCATTGGGAAAAGGGATTGGTCGCTTGTATTCATTGTGGCCCAAATAACCAGATTTTTAGGAAGACAAAGTTTTTTACCTGACTTTATATCTTGGATATCTTTGATATCTTTATCAATTATACTTGATATTTCTATTGAATTTAAATTTTCAGAAAGATAATTAGTCATATCAGCATCGGTATCCACGAGATATTTAGAGAATCCATTTTCTCTATCCAATAATTGGAAAATATCACCAAATACAGCAGCACAATTTCCTCGATTTATTTCTTCTATGATAAGAAATACATACTCATCTTGGTTTTGCCAAGCTTTCACATAAGCTTTTAGAAACTGTTGGGGTACAAATTCATAGGTCAATTCTCCATTTTTCTTTGTAGGTTTATAGCATCCTACAAATGAAGCATAGTCACTGTCTGGATGGAAAGTAGTTCTTACTACTAATTTTTTATCCACATTATTTCTATCCAAAAAAATCATCCACCTCATGTGACTTTCCAGTCCCTGGGGCACCATAGAATATTTTTTGAAGATCTATTTTCTGTAGTTCAGTATTCATGTTATTGATTGGTTTCAGTCCTTTTGTTATTGGACTTTGCAAAGTTATAAACAATTATTGAAAATCCAAAACAAAATTTAAGAAATTTGTCAACTTTCCTTGAAATTTCTTAAAATTCCTAAGGAATATGAAGCTCAGAGATGTTTTCGGCATAGATTTCGGGAGAAATCCTACATCTTATGTAATATTCAATCATGCCCTGTGACATTGAGCGTTCTCGCTCAATGTCCCTCTCAGAGAAGCATGGGGTGCCATCTTCAAAGAATAGCTTCCGCATTGCAATCTCCAGACGTTTACGAAAGTCTGCGATTTCTTTTGGTTCATCCATAATTGTATGATTTGAAGATTAAATAAAAAGCAAGAGTGGCGGCGGACTCGAACCGCTGCACGGGTCAATAACATTGACGCGCCTTCTTCCAGCATACAGGCTCTGCCACTCTTGCCAAAAAAATTGAAAGTTCGCTTGCGGCTTATTTATCCGGGCGCCTATCAATTTTTTTTAAAGTGAGCATCTTTAAATCAGTATTTTTCTATATCCAAACAGGAGTACTGGCCGCTAACGGCGGCCAAACGGTGGCTTAAAGGAAATATTAGGATAGCCTTACTTAAACTCATGCAATGGGATTGGAAGCGGATGCAGGAGCGGATTCTGGCTTATCATTTGATTTCTCTTTTTTCACCTCTATCTCAATTTGGATGGGGGTAATGCCATAGGCTATAAAGCCTAAGCCAGCAATCAAGAGGATTGATCGTGCTATTCGTATTATTGTCTTCATATCCTTTTTCTTTTGTTTTTGTTGCAAAGTTATGGTTATGGGTAAGTAAAATAAATACCGAGGTATGAATTTTTAAAAAAAATCTTATCGGAACTGGGGGAGTGGCCAGCGTCAGCGGCCACTCCCAAGTTCAAAGATTAGGCCAAAATTTATGCTCCTTTCTTTACCATGAATATACATCTGCAAGCCCTTCGGGTGTCACCTTACATCTAAGGTAATATTCTATTTTCCATCGTGGCATAGAACAATGGCACTTGATTTCTTCTCCTGTAAAACTGGGCGTACCATCATCATTGAATTGGGCTCTCATGGCTATATCCAATTTTTGGCGAAAATCGGTGATTTCTTTTGGCTCATTCATAATGATATGATTTGAAGATTAATAAAAAAGCAAGAGTGGCGGCGGACTCGAACCGCTGCTCACAACTCAAAGAGGTCTGCCATCTTCCAACATCTTGGCTCTACCACTCTTGCCAGAGAAATCGAAATTTCGCATCCTGGTCCAAACCGGGGCGCCTACCTCCTTCTCTGTTGCAAAGTTACCACCCAGAGTAAGTAAAATAAATACCGACCCAGGAAAAATTTTCAAAAATCTTATCTGGACAGCAGGGAGTGGCCGGCGTCAGCGGCCACTCCTTAACTTAACCTAAGAGGGAGGAATAGAGGGATTGGAGAATAGATTGAAGCTTCTGGAATTCAAGTTTCTTGTTGGAATCCCTGTCGAGGTAAAGAGCTTTGTTGACCTCGATCATAATGGAATGATAGTTGAAATTCATTTCTGGTGAAATAGAATTGCCATAAGGCTTATTATAAGCTATGCGATAGCCAGCATTAGTGAAAACATCACCCACCATTTCTATGATTTCAACCGTAGGCTTGCTCCAATCTTTATTATAGCCAATGCAGATATCTACTTCAGGGGCCACATGGCTTGGAAAGGAATGGCAATCAATTATGAGGGAATCAGATGTAAGCTCAGCCTTAAGAGCATTGATATGATCAAAATATAATGCCATAAGGCTTTTCTCTTGATCATGTGTCAAATGCCGATGATGACCATGGAAATTAGCATAAAGTATTCCCTGCCCTATAGCCTCCATTGGATCATCGATGAGCCTCTCCACATCGCACGTGAAGCGTGAATAGGGAAATCTCACGGCCTTTACTCTCGAATCCTCTGAGTGGAACAATTCGGCAGTATGCCAATCGGTCCATTCTATAGTATCACTTGCCAAGCCAGCTTTATCTGCCCATGCCTCAGGAAAAAGCATCTGCGCAGAATCATGAGGAATATTCAACACAATTTTTCTGTATTCCATAGCCTTAAACTTCAAGATAATAAAGCCTCGGGTAGAGTGATCTGCTACTGCTAAGGCAAAGATGCGGGTCCTCTCTATCCGAGGTCTTGAGGCTTTAATTGACCTTTTGGAAATCACCCAAAGGATAGATGTGAAGTGTATTCTTTGCGCTGTTGGTCCAATATACCTTCAATTCGCCATAGGTGATGTCGTCGCCTTTGGTCTTGGTTGTGGTCATGGTGGTACCATTCAGGGTAAAGGTTCCGAATTCCTTCTTTATAATCTCGCTTGTGGAGATTTTCATGAAATAGATGGAATAATTATTACCATCAAAGGTGATATGGCGGTAAGTGCCATAAGTGGCATTATTCCAACTACCTTGAATTTCCGAAACAGTTGCGGAAATTTCATTTGATGGCTCATCGTCATCTCCTCCGCATCCAGGAAGCAGGATGAAGGCCATTAACACAAGCCAAAGCAATTTTACTTTTTCTTTCATCTTAATCTTTTTTCCGCAAAGTTACGGCTCAAGGTAAGTAAAATAGATACCGAGGTGGAAAAATTTTGAAATTTTTTTCACCTCGGTATTTATTTTTCCGAATAGAGATTGTAACTTTGCAATGTAATCAAAAAACCTACTCCCATCAGGCGCATACAAATGCCTAAGCTGGAGAAAGATTTGAATACATATTTTGAAGCCCTGTAGGATCTGCGGACGCCGTCTGGAGTGAAGACAAATTATCCCGCCTACAGGGTTTCTTTTATACCCTCATTAAATCCTCAACAGAGTATATTGTAGAGAGGTCATTGAAAGTGAAGAATTGATCATCAAGAATCATCCATTCCTCTCGCTGTTTCACTGATAGTTTTTTTATATCAGGAAACATCCTGATTGGTATGATTACTTGCCTCCCGTCGGTCAAATCGGCTTTCATCCTGCCCTTCAAGCTCGTGAAATCAAGATTTTTGATCCCTAAATCAGTATTTGGCAATTTACACATAGTAGTTTTCTTTATTCAATTTCATTTTAGGCCTTTTCCAAGGATGGGTACAAAGAGATTAAAATCAACACCTTCTTCTTCTGAGATTGATGCTGTCAATGAATATAGAATATATTTGGTATCGGCTTTGTGGCGTGAGCTTTTGGTAGGATATTCATAAGCATTAAGCTCAGCCTTGACCACAACTTCTGCTTGGCTTACCCCATAATGCCCTATTTGTTTATCTTTATGACGGATAATAATCTCTTTTACATTTAACAATTGGGGATATACCAAAAGATCATTATCTGTGACTGGATAACAGTATTTAAGCGATTCTTTGATCCAATTGATGATACCTTGCCTACAGGGTCCAATTAAAACATAATTTTTATCTTTTGAGGAAAGATATACAGTATCTGGTTCAAAAAGAGACAATTGCACATAGGCTTCTGATGGCCATTCCCGGCTTAAATAAGGAGCTTCATCTTCACATTTTTCCTCAGCCTTTTTATGTTGAGTAGATTTTTGTACCGCTTCAGCAATATGCCACATCAGCACAGGAGGCACTGCATTTCCGATTGCCTTAAGTTGTTTGGACTCGGATACTGAATCCCATTTAAAATTTTCTGGAAAAGATTGAATCCGAGCACACTCTTGGCTTGAGAACCTGCGATATCTACCATTGATGAAAAGGACTGGATCAGTAGAATTAAGACTTACCTTGGCCATGTGCGAGCTGATGGTATTGCATGGTTGGTCCAATGATTGAATCCTACCTTTATTCATTTTATCTCTTACTCGCATCATGCCTTCAACAGCCTTTTCACTAAAGAAAAGCTTTTCATTCTTATTATCCTTGGAATTAATTACCAATCCTAAAGGTACTTTATCGTAAGGAGTTGTCGGCATTGGGAAATTGAAATTTTTATAATCTTCAACCTCCCTAAATCCTATAATCAATACACGTTCACGCTTTTGTGGCACTCCAAATTCAGATGCATTAAAAAGCTTGAATTTAATATGATAACCGGCTTTCCCAAATTCTTGCAAAATCATTGGGAAAGCCTTACCACCATTAGCTGATAGAAGCCCTTTTACATTTTCTGCTATTAAGAATCTCGGCTGTTTCTTTTTTAAAATTTTTACCATTTCAAAAAATAACATTCCCCGTTCGTCCTTATAACCAAGCCTTGGAGGATTCTGTGCTGATATTGAAAATGACTGGCAAGGGAATCCGCCTATTAGCACGTCAAAATCTGGTAAATCGTGAATGTCAAGATCTCTTACATCCATAACTTCGCATTGATGGCCAAAATTTTGATTATAAATCTTTGTACAGTAAGGGTCATTATCTATAGCCTTAATAATATCATAATCAAGCCTTGGATATTCTTTTCCAAGGTATTCAAAACTACCCATAAGGCCAAGATCCATGCCTCCGCAGCCGCAGAATAATGAAAGTACTCTCATGCTCATTCGATTAAAAGTTGGGTTGGCTCAAATTTATTCACATCAAAATTAATTTCCATACCATTGCTTGGTATAGCGCTGATTTGATCTGTCTTATACAGATGCACAGGATTCTTCAGAATGTATAAAATACGTTCCTTTTCACTTAACATTAATCTATACACATAATAATGTTCTCGATTGGTATCAGCTACACTCCACTCATTAGTTGACATTGTGAAATTGTAAATCTGAATCTTCTTTCTACTAATCGTAGTTTTGACTTCTATGTATCTATGATGATTTGTACCATCACCTTCAAAACTATCTATATCAAAGCCGGGATGATAACTTGGGCTATCAACAATTTGTATCAATTTAGCGAGATTCTCATATCCTGCCAACTTCAGTCGAATAATTTCATGTCCATGAATCAATGTTTCTCCTATATTACCAATATCTTTTGTTGTTGTATTTTCAGATTGGATTAAATCTTTGATACGTTCTTTAATGATTATTGGTAGAGGTAATTGTGTGCCAAGAACTGTATTTAAATCAGTGACAAACAAATTGGGATCTAACATATCATTAGTATATTGAAACCAATATGGTTCAATTCCTCTTATTTCGGATAATTCAATATTTTTCTTTCCATAAAGAGCATCATAGCCATTAAAGAATTTATTATCTTTTACAAAGATATCAATTACAGCCTTAGCATTCGGAGATAAGTAATAATAATTATGACGTTTTACCACTAAAGATGCAATTTCCATATAATCTAAGATATCACCTGCATATCGTGTAACATCCCCTTTTGTTCGAGCTTCACCCTTAGAATTATATATTTGAGGATCCTTCTTATAGTAATATTTAAGTTTGTTTTTTCGGTTATCTAAAATAACTTGTGCTATCTCTTTTGGGGACTGATTGCCAGTTGTAACTCGCAAATCGTTGAAAATACAATATGTAGCCTCTTCTTCTGAAAGAGACATTTCTTTTAAAGATTTCTTTCTTGATAACAGTTTGTTACCTTCCAATAATACTTGAAGAATTATTTTCGCAGGTTTGAACTTAACATCTCTTTCTATCAATTCTATGTTGTCTTTAGGTTTGATATGACCTCCAGGAAATTGAAAAGTATATAGAAAGAGTTTAAAAAACTGGGTCAAATCTTGACGTTCATTCAAGAATTTTGCCATTTTTGAAGTGACTGTTACATCGTGGTCTTTATCTTCTATATAGAAAGAAAATAAAGCAGGGATTTCGGTACGCCAATTCGCTATTGTTTTTTCTTTGCTGTCTATATTACCTGGAAATAATCTTATGGCTTTTGTAAAGGCTTTATTATATTCCTCACATGTGCATGGCTCAATTTTACAGCATTCGTTGGCCATATACAGAAGAACGTTTTCTATGTTGCTTTTGAATCGAGGCCTTACAAAATGTATTCGATGAAAGTATTCATCTGGTATCTTATAATATTTATTCATAAGTAATTTAATAATTGTTTGGCAATAGCATAAGCAAGCAGAGGTGGCACCGCATTTCCAACCTGTTTGTACTGGCTTGTTCTGCTATTACAAAATATGAAATCGTCAGGGAAAGATTGGATTCTGGCACATTCCCTCACAGTAGGTACCCTATTCCATTTATAGTGAAAATGATGACGATGGCCACAGTCTATCGTAAAACTTGGGCGTTGGCTATTCAATCGAGTCCATGCTATATGCACTTTTCGTGTATTTTGTAAATTATTTGGAAGGTCCTTATAATTGCCTCCATCTGGTACTAACGAGATGATTTCTTGTGTCTTTTTATCGTGAATTGTAATCTCGTGATTATATACCTGAGAAGATTTTTCTCTCATCTCAACTTGATAATCCGAGTAAGGAAATGTAGGATAAGGACTCCCATCTGGAATGCTATTCTCTGTCAAGTCACTTAATGCTTCATAAGCGGTAATTTTAGAGGTTGTCAATGGCAATGGAAAAATAAATCCTTTATCTCCCTTTAGCCCTACAAAAACTGCTCTCTTTCTATTCTGTGGCACACCATAATCTGAAGCCATCATTACTTTATAGGTAACAATATAACCTAATTCCTCAAAATCTTTGATGATTTGATTTTTAACAATACCATTTCCTATAGAAAGAATATTTGGTACATTCTCCATCACAAAAGCCTTAGGTTGGTAATACTGTACAAATGCCAGGAAATTTTTATAGAGAGCGTTCCTTTCATCTTCTACTATTCTTTTCCCCGCCACAGAAAAGCCCTGGCAAGGGGGGCCTCCTATAATGACATCAACTGATTTTCCATTTACCTTTTCCTCTATATCTTCTGGTGTCAGTACTGTAAGATCAGCACATAACGTATGGTCGGCTTCTCGATTATATTTGTAGGTGTCCAAAGCATCCTGCCAGGCATCAATACCTAACAGAATGGTATATCCAGCCTTCTCAAATCCAAGGGAGAGGCCGCCACACCCACAGAATAAATCAATCACGTTAAACACTATTTCAGTAATTTGTTACTTTTCAGTTTTCTCTGCAAATTTACAAAAAAACTAAAAAATATCAACTATTGAGGAAGATAAAATAAATTATTTCTATGAATCATTATCCTATCATACAAGATGGCAGACCATAAACTCATCAATGAGCTGCCAGTTGAAAATTTCCCTCTTCCCGCCCTCGCTGGAAATATCGTAAATGCGTGGTTGTAAATAGTGAATTGTGCAATGTGCGCATGTGCGCTGTGCTGACTATGCCCTGTAAAATGGAAATGGGGCTGTCCTCGCACCCAAGTCACACTAAATGATGTGTCTTGTGCTAAGATTGGCTCCTTAGCGAGCTTGCATTCACCCGATATTCTAAGCTACTCCAAATATGATTCAATCACAGAGGTCAACTGTCCAGTTGGCCGCTTGTATTTCAGTGTCAACCTCACGCAGACGCTTTGAGCACTCATCGGCCTTCTTGCGCAGAGCTGAGGCATCCATCGTGTTCACATATTTGATTTCCTGACGACCATAGCGGTCCACGCGTTCAGTGAGATAATTGCAAATCTCTGTCAACACCGCCACCTCTTTGGTGAGGATATCGCGGCGTGCGATTTTCTCTGTTATAGTCTTGCCATCGGCCAGCACGGTCATCTGGTTGGTTTTGTTGATTCTTATCATCAGATCTTCCAATTGCACGAGATTGTCATTAAACTCATGCAGCATTTCATCGGGGTCTTCAGCAGGAGTGTCACCCTCCTGCACCTTCGCAACATTTTTGATGCGATTCCTGAATTGTGCTATTCTCTTCTGCAAGTCTGCTCTCAGAGATAATGCTTCGGCTAATTTCATTTTTCTTTTCGATTTATATTCCTCATGCAAAGATACTACCAAAAGAATGAAAAATCAATACCGACCCACAATTTTTTTTCGATAAATTTTATCAGTACTGGGAGTGGGAGAATAAAATTTAGTGCAAAATATGGGATATTATGCAATCGAAAAGAAAATTTTTATTAACTTTGCAGAAGATTTGTTACAACCAATCGATATGAGCAATTTTCTACCACCTCTCAAGGTATTCTCCGGCACCAAATCACAATACATAGCCGAGGAGATTTGCAAAGAACTGGGTGTGCCCCTGGGCCAAATGAACATCCTGCACTTTGCCGACGGCGAATTCGAAGTTTCCTTCGAAGAGTCAATCCGAGGCCATGAAGTGTATCTGGTGCAATCGACTTTCCCCAACAGCGACAATCTGATGGAGCTCCTGCTGATGATTGACGCTGCCAAGCGAGCCTCAGCCAAGTCAGTAATCGCTGTAATCCCCTACTTCGGCTGGGCACGACAGGACCGCAAAGACAAGCCCCGCGTATCGATCGCGGCTAAGTTAGTATCGGACTTGCTCACCACCGCTGGGGTTGACCGCGTGATTACCATGGACCTCCACGCCGACCAAATTCAGGGCTTCTTCAATGTGCCCGTAGATCATCTCTATGCTTCCTCTGAATTCATCCCCTACATTCAGAGCCTCCACCTCGACGACCTGGTGATTGCAGCTCCCGACGTTGGCGGGGCAAAGCGCGCCAACAGCTATGCCAAGTACCTGGATGTGCCATTGGTGCTGTGCCATAAGCAGCGCGCCAAGGCCAATGTGGTAGAGACCATGACTGTGATTGGCGACGTAGAAGGCAAGAATGTGGTGCTAATCGATGATATGGTTGACACTGCTGGCACCATCACCAAGGCTGCCGACCTGATGATGCAAAATGGAGCCAAGAGCGTGCGCGCGCTTGCAAGCCATGCCATCATGAGCGATCCCGCCACCGAGCGCGTCAACGACAGCGCCTTGACTGAAATAATCTTCACCAACTCAATCCCCTACCACAAGGATTGCAAGAAAGTGACAGTGATTTCAATCGCCCGTCTCTTCGCCGACACCATCCGCCGAGTTCACGAAAACGAATCTATATCATCACAATATCTTATCAAGTAAACCATTACGAGAAATTTCCAAAGCCGATACCCCGGGGTGTCGGCTTTTTTGTTGTGTCTGTTTTTTCCAAATAGTTGGTCTTTTGGACGAGTGTTGCAATTTGTAAACCGTGGTTGACGTTTTTTTGTTATATATTCAGTAAACGTTTCAACTATGATTAAGGAATTGTCGATATTAGTAGCCACATTGTGTATAGCTTTCTCGGGCTGGGGTCAAGATGAGAAAGCAGATACCATAGTCGCTCCTGCAAAAACCAATATAATCGACAAAATAAAAGCCTACCTCGACGACAGCAATAAGCCCAAACAGAACAAGGCATTTGATTTCAGTATCATTGGCGGACCCCACTACTCCTCCGACAAGGGTTTCGGCGTCGGATTCGTAGCCGCTGGTACCTATCGTCTCAATCCTGCCGATTCACTGATTCAGCCCTCGAATACCTCAATATTCTTCAACGGCACCACAGGCCTATTTTTCAATGTAGGCATCGAGGGATTGATGATATTTCCTGGCGACCGCCATCGCCTCACCTATTCGTGCACATTCCAGGCCTATGACACCTATTTCTGGGGAATTGGCTATGATATGGATCGCAATAATGCCAACAAAAGCCAATACAAATACCTAAAAGTAGAGCTCCCCGTAGATTTCACTTGGCGCGTGGGGAGCCATATCTATATGGGCCCGATGGCAACATTCGACTATGTGAATGCTTACCACCGTGACAATCCTGAATTATGGGAGAACGAAAGCGCTCGCACATTCAATTTGGGATTGGGCTATGCCTTTCGCTATGATTCACGCGATTTTGCGCCATGCCCCTATCATGGCCTCTATATTGCGTTTGAGCAAAAGTTCTATCCAAAATTCTTGGCCAACAAATATGCTTTCTCAATGACTGAGCTCCGTGCCCAATTTTACCATCCCGCTTGGAAGGACGCTACCATCGCCTATCAAGTGCATGGGCGTTTCACCTACGGCAATGTGCCATGGGGACTGCTTTCCACATTCGGAGGCAGCCAATCAATGCGCGGATATTACGAAGGGCGGTATGTTGACAAATGCGACATCACAGCCTGCCTGGAGGTACGCCAACATATATGGCATCGCAATGGTTTGGTGGCTTGGATTGGAGCCGGCTCGGTTTTTCCCGACTTCGAGCATCTGCAAATGCGCCGCGTGCTGCCTAACGGCGGCATAGGATATCGCTGGGAGTTCAAGAAGCGCATGAACGTGCGCCTTGACTACGGCATCGGCAAGCATTGCTCAGGCATAGTGTTCAGCATCAACGAAGCGTTTTGACAAATTTAAGGGTAAGGTTTTAGAATTTAGAATTCATCCGGATGGTTCTTAACACGTAATACTAAAAACGTAAAACTAAAAACGTAAAACTAAAAACGTAAAACTAAAAACGTAA
>JAJBUG010000008.1 GCA_020860515.1 Bacteroidales bacterium
AGTTGGTCACTAATTAAGTTGCGTTACAACTTAGCGCAGCGGTCTCACGACATTAGGAGTAACTTAGCGAAGCGGTCTCACGACGTCAGGAGTAAATATGTGTCAACTTAGCGAAGCGGTCTCACCGAGGCTTGACCGAGGTAATTATTTGGTAAATATCGATAGCCAAAGATAAGCATCGATAAATATTCAAGAGATTAACAATGTTAACAAACAAGTAGATTGATTGCGAAAAGAGGATAGGAGTCTATGCTCATACAAAACTATTAGACCCCAAAGTATAAGTTTTTCTCTAATTTATTTTCTAATTATCAAGTTTTTGGTTACCTTTGCATGGAACTCAAATTATTATATAGATGAGAAAGCTATTCTGTATATTATCCACCGTAATAATGGGCCTCTTGACTTTTGCCCAGACATCTGACGAGAGAATAGGAGCGATGATTAACAACGGCCAGTGGTTTGAACTGCGCCGGTTTTACGAAACTAACTCCGAGCCGATAACGCCGTTCATTGACAAGTTTGCTAAGGCAATGCTCTCCCATTTCTTCAACCAACATAGTGAGGCAGTGGCATATTGTGGAGACTTGCTCAACAACCACAACGGAGAGATGGGGTTGAGCAACGTTATCTCCGTTGGTACCCTTATGTGTGATAACCTCAGCGCCCAAGGGAAGAACGAGCAGGCGGCCTGGGCTTTGCAATCAATCACCTCACAAGTATCGGAATATCTCGATTCGGCAATTGTCGCAGGACTGCAAACAAGAATTGCGCTATATAAGTCGCAAGCTCCTTATACGATGAATGAGGTGCAACCCTTTGGGAACTCTGCCACTGTCAAATTTCAGCTTGACTCCGTTGGCTCCTCCGGCAAGCGTTCGGTTCTAATGGTGTTAGAAAACGCAGCCATTAACGGGAGCTCCTGTGCGCCAGTATTCGATACCGGCGCAGGCGTGAATGTTATTTCAGAAGAACTGGCTTCAGAATTGGGCCTTGAAATCTTCGATATCAATCTGACCGCAGGAGGGAAAGGTTCCCAACCAGCAAAGTTTGCCATTGCCAAAGAGATGCGGTTGGGCGCACTCACAATCCGAAATGTACCCTTTTATGTTATGACAATGCGGTCGGGTCACGACGAGGCAGACCAATATTTGTCACTTTTCCAACTTGTCGTTGGCCGTCAAGTTATGGAGGCGATGAAATATCTGACACTTGACTTCACGCGCAAGGAAATTGTATTCACCGATCAATCTACTGTGCCGATGTCTACCAAGCCGAATCTTTGCGTAAGCCCAACAGGCGTGTATCTTCTGCAATGCTGCATCGACGGCAATAATCCGGCTGTGGTAATACCCGATACTGGGGGTGCATCCTACGGCAGTCTTGAACTTTCACAATGTCCTTACTTGTCAGCATTAATCCCAGATGGCAGCTCCCCTGAAACCATACGCTCGGCCGGAGCAGGTGGCTATTCTGAATTGTCTGGCATCTTTCTATCCGAAATTCCCTTTGCCATAGGCGAGGTGACGGTTACCATCCCCCGGCTAATTCTACTGCTCCAAGACGAACCCTCTGGTACAGGAAATAATATGGGCATTGAGACCTTCGAGCTCTTCCAAGTGCTTTCCTTCGACCTTGAGCGCATGGTCCTGTACGCACCCCACTAAGGAGCGGTTTTCATAGGTTAAAGGAATAAAACTAAAATTTTGCAGAGAATTAAAACTAAAATTGGAAGATTGGAGAGTACTTCATAAATTTGTGTTTTAAACAAATAATAAGATGAATATGAAATATAAATCAAAGATTGACTGGTGGGTTGGTGCCATACTAGGGGGCCCAGTGCTTGCATTGGTGGGCTTCTGGGCTTATTCGGTAAATAGCTTTTCTGGGAAGGACTTGCTGATGCTGGTGCTTGTGACGCTTCCTTCGATCTTCTCCTTTTGGCTTGTGGGAAGCATCTTTTTCGGCACGTATTATCTAATAGGCGATGGCGTCCTCACGGTTAAATGCGGCGTACTGATGAATACAAAGATAAAAATCAGTGAGATTACATCTATCTTGCCCACCAAGACATGGCTTTCCTCGCCGGCCCTGTCCACCGATCGCCTTGAAATCCGTTACGCCAAATACGGCAAAGTCGTCATCTCCCCTGAGAACAAGGAGGCTTTCATTGCTCAATGCCAAGCCCTCAACCCCACTATTGTAACCGTGTAAGAAGAGGCTAAAATAATCCTGAGTTGATTTTTTACGATCTTTTTCAGCTCATTCGTCATTGATTTGTTTAAGATTTATACCAATGCGGATAGCTGATGGATCATAAGAGTATTGCAATGAAGCTTGGCAAGTCGAAGGCTTGGAACTCGTTTGTGGATTACTTCTACAGATGGGTCCGGATTGCCTTTGTGGTATGGCTTGGGCTGTAATTGTGAATTAAAGTTAAATTTAGAACAATATTTTACTATTATATATACTAATTGTGAAATAATTCGTAATTTTGTCACGATAATTCACGATTAATATCATATATTATGAATAAAATCATAGGAAGACAGCATGAAATATCTGAGCTTCGGAGGTTCGAAAAGTCTGGGAAACCAGAATTCATCGCTTTGTTTGGGCGCCGTCGTGTTGGAAAGACTTTCTTGATACAACAATTGTACAGCAACGATTTCAGCTTTTATGTCACTGGCAGCATCGATGGCAACAAGAAAGATCAGCTTCAATATTTTTGCACTGCTTTGGAAGAGTATGGTTACAATGGCACGATTCCGAAAGATTGGGACGAGGCATTCCTTTGCCTAAAAAAGCTGTTGTCGGATAAGCAAGGCGATAGTCGAATGATCGTATTTATAGATGAGCTTCCATGCTTTGATACTCCACGCTCGGGCTTTGTAAAGTCTCTTTCGCATTTTTGGAATAGCTGGGGCGCTAATCAGCCAAGGATAATGTTGATAGTTTGTGGCTCTGCCACCTCATGGATGGTAAAGAACATTCTTGACAATAGGGGTGGGCTTCACAATCGCACTACTCACGAAATCCACCTCGCACCATTCACATTAAAAGAATGTGAGGAATATCTGTGCGTCAATGGAATCTACTGGGATCGATTAACCATAGCCCAAACCTACATGATCCTTGGAGGTATTCCTTATTACTTGAGCATTCTTAATCCACAACTCAGTTTGGCTCAGAATATCGATAGGCTATTGTTTAATGAGAACGGCGAGCTTAGGCGTGAGTACGCTCGTTTGTTCCGTTCCTTATTCAGAAAACCGGAGCCTTATATGAAAGTAATAGAAGGTTTGGCAAGCAATCGAAAGGGTATGACTCGCGCTGAACTTATAAGCCAGGTTGGCGATATTTCAACTGGGCGCATGTCGGAGATATTGGAAGACTTGCGTCACTGTGACTTTATACGCTATTATAAAATAAGGCGTAAGAAGATTAACCTTAACGAAGGGCTTTACCAATTGACGGATTTTTTCACAATTTTCTATCTTACTTTTTGTAAGGAGAAAACCACAAATCCCCATTTTTGGTCTGACAACCTGTTGTCCTCCAAATTCAGTAATTGGTATGGTTTGGCATATGAACGATTGTGTTTAGCCCATATACCGCAGATAAAGGGCGCCTTAGGGATTGACCGCATTCAAACTGAATATTATGCGTGGTACAGTGATGCTGAAAGCCCAAGATGCCAAATCGACCTGCTCATTGAGCGAGCCGACCGCTTGATCAATCTGTGTGAGATAAAATACTCATCGGAGTATTATGTCTTGAAAAAAGAAGAAATGGATAAAATACTGCGACGTATCACACTCTTCAAAGCTTCTACAGAGTGTAAATACCCCATAGTTCCAACTTTGATTACTACATTTGGGTTGGCTCCTAATAAGTATTCTTCAAGTCTCCATAATGTCATCACCCTTGACGCCCTGTTTCAACCGTAATTAAGACGCTCTTCATCGCCTGATCAGGCGTGTTACAACTTAGCGAAGCGGTCTCACGACGTCAGGAGTAAATATGTATAAACTTAGCGAAACGGTCTCACCGAGGCTTGACCGAGGTAATTATTTGATAAATATCCATAGCCAAAGATAAGCATGAATAAACAATGTTTTATGCTTCTTTTTGATTTGAAATAACATTTCGAAGAACTTCCGTAGCATTAAAAGCGGAGGGGAACCCGGCATAGACGCTGACGATAAGGATGGCTTCCTTTAGTTCTTCAGGGGTGCAATCATGGCGATGGGGCCACTCCAGTACCGGATCGGGAGTGGTCTCGAATCTTCCTGCATACCAAAGCCCCGAGCCTGAGGATGGAATGATGTCAGTTATCGAGTATCTCGCAATCATCTCCCAATCTCATATCGTAGCTTACCCTAATGGCATGGAATACTCTCCTTACTCCAAGCGCATTCATTATACGATAGAAAGTTGAAATGCGTGGCTCGGTAAGGCTCTTCTCCACATGGGATATATATGATCTGTTTGAACCAATGCGCCTTGCCATGTCTAAAAGAACAATAATTTCCAAGTTTTAGACGTTTGGACTAAGGAGCCATGTGGCTAAATCTATAATGCGGATGCCTTCGTACTGATATTCTTCATGACGAGTGCGTGCAATGAGGACTTTGGGATAGGCGTCCCTTATCTTAAGAAGTGGCTCAACCTCTCTTTTGAAGGTCTTATCCTCAGTGATGTTATCGCTTACTTGAATATATATTTTCTCATCTCTTTTCATAGCTACGAAGTCGATTTCCTTTTGGTAGAGCTTGCCAACATAGATTTCATATCCTCGCCTTCGAAGTTCAATTGCCACAATATTCTCATATACTCGACCGAAGTCCATATTTCGAGTCCCCAGCAATGCATATCGGAATGAATGGTCTGCCAAGTAATACTTTTCTTGGGTTTCCAGATACATCTTTCCTCGAATGTCGAATCTTCTTGTCTGGTAAAAAAGGAAGGCATTCCTAAGATATTCGATGTACCGACTTATTATCTTATTGTTGGTAGGCTGCTTTAATTTTGTTAGGGTTTCTGATATGTTGGTAGCCGAAGTCAGATTAGATATATTATCCATTAGGAAGTCAGCAAGCTTTAAAAGCAGCCCTTTGTTACGGATCTTATACTTTTGTTGAATGTCTCGGGTTATGAGCACTTTGAAAACGCTTGCGATATAATCGTACTTGTCTTGATTTTCGGAATAAACATAGGAGCCTGCCATACCTCCCTCTCTCACATATTTGTCAAAGGCTTCTTGAACATCAGGCACCCCGAAATACTGTTGGAATTCTTTGAAAGAGAAAGGATAAACCATGATTTCAAAGGTGCGACCAGTGAACAAAGTAGCCAAATCACTGCTTAGTAAGAAAGCGTTCGATCCAGTGACATAAATGTCATATTTTTCAGAAGCATGCAGCCCATTGATAGCTCTTTCAAAGCCGTTGCAGTCTTGCACTTCATCAATCAACAGATAAGTAAATGTTCAGTTTGAATTTAAACCATAGGTTTGTTTTTGAGTCTATATA
>JAJBUG010000007.1 GCA_020860515.1 Bacteroidales bacterium
TTTACAAATAGAAAATATTTGATTAATTTTGCCCTACCATTTTACAATTAATCTAGTATTGACTTGCAGGGATGTCGCAGGTTGAAAAGCGAAGAGCATTAGTCTGCTTATTCACTAAAACCTAAAGATATGTCGCAAAACAAAACTGTAATCCAAGGGCTCAATTCGGGCAAAGGCGCCCCTGAGCAACCCCAAGCCGGTCCCAATTTCTATCAGCGCACATCAGCTCCGTCGAAAGGCACCGTAGTGCCGGGCATGATGGAGAACAATAACCAGCCTTATCAACCCAACCAAGGCTATCAGAACCCTTATCAGCAACCACCGCAGTACCAGCAGCCCGCTGGCACCCCCGGCGGTCTTAACGCTATCGCTGGCCTGCCGCAGCAGAAGATTATTCCTGGCAAGCCTGTGGTAGGATTCCTGTATTCAGTATCGCGCACCCCGGCTGGCGAATACTGGCCCCTGCACATAGGCCGCAATACTATCGGCCAAACTCCCGACAATGACATTGTGCTGGCCGAAGGCACTGTATCGAGCAACCATGCAGTGATTGTGACCCGCCAGCTCAAGTCGGGCGTGATCGCTGCCATCACAGATGCGCAATCCACCAATGGGACCATGATCAACGGCGAGGCCATCGGCTTCAGCGCCGAGGAGTGCAAGAATGGCGATGTGATCACATTCGGCAACAATTATCAGCTGGTGCTGATGCTTGTTGACACTGTGAAGCTCAACCTAAAGCCCGTGCCCACTTTCATAGCCTTGGAGGAGGAGTCCGCCAACGACGATCCCTACTACACACCCGATTTCCCATCATTCGACGGCGGCACCAAGCCAATGGGCGGCGGAGGCTTTGACCCCTCAGGCTGGAATCCCAGCAATGGCGGCGGCGCTGCAGGTGGCACCGTAGGCCTCAATGGCATGCCTGGCGCACAATCTGGCGGCACAGTGCCACTCTAATCAGCCACTCTAATCAGCCACTCTAATCCTCGGCTTAATGTGCTACCCTCTCTCAAAGCAATTGAATCAACTGATTACACACATTGAATATGGCTCTTTATAGAATACAAGGCAATGCCGAAAAGGCGCAGGGCATTTACTACGAGTTTGACCCCAATGCCGAGCCTCTGGGCGTAGGCGGCATGGGCACGGTGTACAAAGGCAGGTGCGTCAACGAGCGTACGCGCAGCACCCGCAATGTAGCTATTAAATTCATGTATAGCGATTTGCCGGAGTATGCTATAGAGAAGGCCCGACGCGAGGCGGCAATCCAGTTCCGCCACGAAAACTTAGTGGAAATGCTTGGCTTCATCGAGACCGAGAGCAAGTCGGTGCTCGGTGAAACCCAGCATCACTATCATGTGGTGAGCGAGCTGCTGCAAGGCGTGCCGCTCGACCAACTGCTCACCGGCAAGCTTACCGACCAGAAAGGGCAAGTGGTGCCTTATGCCGAAAAGCTGTACAAGGATTATCAGAACGACCCCGAGCATTTTGCCGTGATGGTGGTGAAAAATATCCTGAGCGGCCTATCGCTGATGCACGACAATGGCTACATTCACCGTGACATCGACCCTACCAACATCATGGTGACTACCGAGGGCAAGATCAAGCTGATTGACTTCGGCATCGCCAAGAAGTTTAGCAATCTCAACACTACCGACCGACATCTTACCCAGGCTGGCCAATTCGTGGGCAAAGCCGAATATGCGGCACCCGAGCTGGTGCTGGGATCGATTAACGAGCAGAACCAGACCACTGACCTCTATGCAGTGGGCATTGTGCTGTATCAGCTTATCGTGGGCCATGTGCCATTCCAGGGCGACCGCAGCGATGTGCTGCAAATGCAGCTCCACTCGTCGATGCCGCTAAGCAAAATCAAGAACAAAGGTCTGCGTGAAATCATCAAGAAGGCTACTGCCAAGAGCCGCTCGAAGCGCTATCAGAGCGCAGCAGAGTTTCGCGTGGCTCTCGACCAGCTCAACGCTGTGCAGCAGGCAGGCTTCGAATGGAAGAATGTATATACCTACGCATGCGCTGGCGTGGCAGCCTGCGTAATTTTGGCATTTGTGCTTCCAGGCTTGTTCAAAAACGGTGAGCCGGAGCCTGTGGCTCCGACCTATGCCACAGCCGTGAATCTGCTTCATCAGCCCGACCATAGCGCCGAAGGCTTGGAGATGCTCGAAGAACTCTCGGCTGATGGCGATGCTGAGGCCACCTATCTGCTGAGTCGCCTGTATTTCAAGAGCAAGCTTATCAATGATTACAAGCCCGACTCGCTGGCCCAGCTGCAGCGCTCGGCCAAGATTGTCACAGACAATGAGAAGGCTCACCGCCTGCTGGTGTCGGCCGTAGAGCTTGACAACAACAATTATCCGGCCCTATTCGAACTGGCATGCGATTATTGGAAGGCCGACCAGCGCACCGAGGCTGTGCCCGAGCGCAATGGCACCGAGGCTGAAGAGCTGTTTGTGAAAGCTCGCCAACAAGCCGATGCCAATGGCGACACGCAGTATGTGGAGATGATTGACAATTATCTCGAAAGCGTGAACCGCTGGAAAGAGAAACTAAAGAGTATCAAGAACTAAAACACAGGCACCATGGCTATGCAACAACGACCCGCTATGCAACAGAGAGCGGTGATGCAACGCAAAGGCGACCCATACATATATCTCAATGTGTATGGCGAATGGTATTGCTACAATCCCCAGGACAGCCTGCTGGGCAGCGGAGCAATGGGCGATGTCTATAAGGGGTATCGATGCCGCGACAGCTTGCCCATAGCTGTGAAGAGGGTGAAGGATTGCTATGCCAACATTCCAATGATCCGCGAGCGCGCCCGCCAGGAAGCATCATTGGCATTCCGCCATGATAACCTGGTGGAGATGATAGGAATGTGCGAGTATGCTCCCGACCATGGGCCTATATTCATGCTCAGCCATTTTGTGCATGGCACCAATTCTGACGACTATGTGGCCACGTTCAAGGATTCGCCTAACAGGGTGGAGAAGGTATGCCGCATCATCTGCTCGGTGCTCGATGCACTGGAGTATGTGCACTCCAAGGGCGTGGTGCACCGCGACATAAAGCCGTCAAATATCATGATTGAGAATGACAACAATGTGCGCCTTATGGACCTCGGCATCAGCCGCATCAAAGGTGGCAATAATTTTTCGTCGTTCGGATTTATTGGCACTCCCGAATATTCAGCCCCTGAGCAAATCAAGCGCGAAGAGGGCAAGGATAACATAGTGATTGATGCCACCACCGACATTTATCAGCTCGGCATCACATTCTACGAGCTGCTCACTGGCAAAAATCCCATGGAGGCCACAGAGCAATCAGAAACTGAGAACCGCCAATTGAACAAGGCCCTGCCATCGAGCGACGACATACCCTCGCGCCTTATGGATGTGATATGGATCGCCACGCAGAAAAAACAGGCCAGTCGCTACCAGAGCGCGGCTGAGTTCAAGCAAGCCATCCAGGCTGCCCTTATGCGCGAACCCACCACATCGGAAAAAATCAATGCGTGGATCGACAATAACACTGAGTTGGTAATATGCGGAGCCGCCGGAGTGGTTGCCGCCATCGTAGCAATTATATTTTGTATTTAGGAATTATGGATTTGCAAAAGATATGCACTGACAACAACGGCCTGCTGATTGCATTCGGCGAATCCCGCATTGGCGGTCGCCCAGAGAATCAGGACTCCTATGGCTGGGCCGACACTCGCCTTGGCTATCTGGTGACTGTGTGCGACGGCATGGGCGGAGGCCCCGGCGGCAAGACTGCCTCAAGCATCGCTGTGCGTGAAATAATCAATACCATTTCGGCCTGCGGCAGCGTGGAGGACCCTGCCAATGCCATAACCAATGCTGTGCAGCGGGCCAATGCCGCTATCATCGCTGCCGGCAAGGAGAATCCGGCCCTCAAGGGCATGGGCTCGACTGCCACTGTGCTGCTGCTCAACGAAAACACTGCCTATGTGGGCCATGTGGGCGACAGCCGTGTGTACCAAATCCGGGGTAGCAAGAAGGCGTTCCGCACTTTCGACCACTCGATGGTATTCGACATGGTGGCTCAAGGCGTAATCACCGAGGAGCAGGCTCGCCTGTCGGCTCAGTCCAATGTGATCACGCGCGCCCTGGGCATTAAGCCTACGGTCGAGGTGGAGGTGCATGAGACACCATACCAGAAAGGCGACCGATTCCTGCTCTGCACCGACGGCATCCATGGTTCGCTTCCCGAAAAGGACCTGCTGAAAATGGCGTCGGGCAAAGAAAAGCTTGGGGTAGTGGTTGACAATATTTGCACCACCGTGGATAATCTTGGGTGCAATTCGGGTGGCGGCCACGACAACCTCACAATTGCCATGGTGGAAACCCTCAAAGGCTCGAAAAGCCAAGGCGCACCGTCGAGCTCGAGCTCTAAAATTATCATTATAGTCCTGGCAGTGCTGCTGCTGGCAAGCATTGCCCTAAACATTGTACTGGGATGTAGATAACCATTTGACAATCAATCATTACACACAATAACAAACCAATCAAATCAATAGGAAATTATGAAATCGTACTCAATCGGTCGCGAAGGCGGCTGCGACATTGTAATCAACGACCCCACTGATGTGATTAGCCGCCGACATGCAGTGCTCACAGTGATGCCATCGGGCAAAATGACCATTACCGACCAAAGCCACAATGGCACCTATGTGAATGGCATGCGCATTTCGCCCAATGTGCCAGTGCCAGTGACGCGCAAGGACAATATTTCATTTGCCCATGTGGCCCCGCTGGATTGGAACCAAGTGCCCAAGACCACCACTACGATGACCTATATCATTATTTCAATCGTGGCATTGCTCGTAATCGCAGGGGTGATTTTCGGTTGCAATGCATGGCTTGGCGGAGGCGACAGCGGTGACTTGGCTAATCCAGAGCCCGAAACCACAACCGCGCCTGTGGATTCAGCCCAAATCAAGCAGCAAGAGCAGGCTCGCCTCGACTCAATCAACCAAGCCCAAGCTGCCAAGGCTCAGCAAGATTCGATTGAGCAAGCCAACAAGGCTGCCGAGGAGGCAAAGTCGGCAAAGCCCGCAACTAACAAGAAAACTAAGACCAACACTACTACCACAACGGAGACCAAGAAAGCCGAGGAGCAGCCTGCTGCGCAGGAGCCTACGCGTTCACGATCCGACCGCTAAAATACTACAGCAAGATGAGAATTATCAAGATAGGGCGCGACCCAAGCTGTGACATAGTGCTCAATAGCAACTATGTGAGTTCGATCCATGCCGAGCTGACCCTGCTCAACAATGGCGATATGATGCTCGAGGACAAGGGCAGCAGCAACCATACATTCATACAGAACCAGCCCATCAAGCCCAACACTCCCGTGAGCGTAAAGCGCGGCGATGCGATCCGCTTTGCCAATGTGGAGCTGCAATGGAGCCAAGTGCCTCTGCCTGAGGATAATTCAGGCTATAAGGGCATTTACAGCATCGGCAGCCATTTCAACAACGACATGCAAATCGCTGGCAACACCGTGAGCCGCTACCATGCCACTATCAAGCAGGCAAAGGATGGCAAGATGTATATCGTGGACCATAGCAAGAATGGCACCACTGTCAACGGAGCCAAGATTGCCCCCAATACCCTGACGCCTATCAAGCGCAGCAGCGCCATCGTATGCGGCGGAGTGCCAGTAGATACCAGTAACTTGCCATGGCCATCGCCGCTGGGCAAGTACATCATGATCACCATTGCTGCTGCAGCGGTGCTCGTGGGCATTATCTTCGGCGTGAAGGCTATCAGCAGTCATGGCCATGTGTGGGATGCTGGCGAGATTTACGACCATTACAGCAGCTCGGTGGTGATGATGCTCAGCATGCAGCACTACGAGGTGTCGGCTGGAAGCTTCGACCTCAGCCAAATGGGCATTGACACCAAGTTTGGCTACACCGTATGCACTGGCACTGGCTTCTTCGTGTCAGAGGACGGCCAGATTGTGACCAATTTGCATGTAGTGCGTCCGTGGCTCTTCGACAATACCATTCAGGAGATGGAGGAGAAGATTCGCATTCAGGTGGCAAAGATAGCCGAGCTCCGCGCAGCTGTGCTGCCGCAACTGGGCATTACACCCGAAGGCCTTACCGCTCTGCTGCCTCAGATTAAGGTGACTGGGGTGAGCGACGGTGTGATGTTTGTGCCCCAAGGAAAATTCTTCTCCAAGGAGAATGCCGTGGAATGTCGGGTGCTGTCGGCTGGCGATGATCCAAAGGTGGACGTGGCCTTGATTCAGAGCGACAAGATGGAGCTTCCCAACCGCAAATGCACATTCGTGAATGTTACCGATTCGATTGACACTGGCAAGGACGCCCTGAAGGTGGGTACCACGATGTTTACACTCGGCTTCCCTCATGGCCCATCGCTTCAGGATGAGGACAATGAGAAGGGCTTGCAGGTATTCTGCCACATGGGTCATATCACTCGCGACAGCGACCAGTACACATTCAACTTCGATGCTGTGTCGGCATCGGGAGCCAGCGGTTCGCCTGTGTTCAACGATCATGGAATGCTCATCGGCATCCTCAATGCTGGCGTGACCAAGGAGAATATCAATTGCGCCATCAAGGCTCGCTATATCAAGGAGCTGATCGAGGGCGAGCATCATAAATAACACATCAAAATGCTATCATTTATGAAACAGAAGATATGGATTTTGGCCCTCAGCGCAGTCTGCGCCGTATCGGCCAACGCTGTAATCGTGCAGAAAGTTCAGCTTAAGAATGGTTCGGAACTCGAAGGTTACATCCAGCGACAGGATAAGAACGACAATATAACATTCTGCAGTGACCGCGCTCTGATCACGGTGAATCAGGGCAATGCCCAGACCACAGAATCATCGTACACCGAGGGCAACTTGGATCAGCAATGGGTAGAGTGGGGCAATGAGCATGATGCGTTCTCTGGCACGGGAGCTGACCGCACACTTGTGCTCAACGACATTATTTTCCAGCCAGCAATGAATGTGCAAGCCTTGGACAGCGCTGACTTTGACCAGCTGTTTGTAATGCAGCATCCCAAGGTGTCGAAAGTCAAGGTGCTGGAGAAGGGCGCCAAGATCAAGTATTTGGAGCTTAGCCCCAACGCTTATTCCTTCAACTGGCGCGATGTGGAGTCAATCACTGCTGACCGCCGACCCAAGACACAGCTCACTGGCATCGACCGCATTTACCAGCTTCACAATGGCTCGGAAGTGAAGGGCCAGTACGCAGGCGAGGCTTACACTACTCTCAGCCTCTATTCGCCAAGCGGAGTGGTGGAGACATTCAACCTCGACGATGTGGACCGCTATCGCTTCAAAGCCATCAACCCTAATCAGACTCTCTTTGACCAGAGCGAGCTAATCGATGTGGTGCGTACAAAGAATGGCACCACATATCGTGGCATTATCACAGAGCGCGACTTTACCGAAGGCAATAATTACCTGGTGCTGCAGCAAGAGTCAGGCTCGGAGCAAACCTTGAAGTTCAACGACGTAGTTGAATACAGCAAGGAGGAGAATCCCAACTATCAGCTCATTACCGATGTGCTGCTCAAGCCAGGCGAGATGGTAATTAACCGCCTGCCTGTCGAGGCAGTGGGTGTGACCAAGAATGGAACCCAGATTGTGCTTGAGAAAATCAATCCTGATTTGAGCATACCGCAGGGCGACAATGTGACCCGGGTAGCTGTGGAGTACTACAATCCGCAGAATGTGTCGAGCGACAATTACATGCTTGTAAAGGTTGACGAGGAAATGGTGAAGAAGGCTCCAGTTTATAGCTTCAGCACCGACCTATTCGAACTGCAAAAGTTCGTGCCTGTAAATCGAGTGACCAGCATCAACGGCACCACCAAGCTGGAATATGACCTGCCCGGCAATGGAGTGTTCGCGGTTTATGACCTTTCTACTCGCCAAGCTATACCATTCAATATTATTGATAATTCAAAATAACCGATTATGGTACCTCCAGGAATGAATTTGAGAGAGGTGACTGTGGGGCGAAACCCGCGTTGCGATATCCGCCTCGACGACCGCTGCCAGTTTGCCAGCAATATGCATGGCACTATATATTTTGATGGAAGCCAACTGACATTTCGTGACAATAGTACCAACGGCACTCTGGTCAACAATGTGCTGGTGCATCGTAGGGCTGTGCCCATCCAGCATGGCGATTCCATAATGATTGCCGGGAAATATCCGCTCAATTGGAATCAGATTGATGCTTATTTCCCTCCGCTACAAGCGGCTGCCCCGGTGGTGCAAAGATTTGAACCTCCAGTATCGGGCACCACTATGATGCAGTCGCCGGTGAGCGCGGTGGCTCTCGACCCAAACCTGTCGCGATGGAATTGGGGCGCCTTTGGCATCAATGGCATCTGGGGTCTTTTCAACGGGTGCTGGTGGATGTTCCTTATCAACTTGGCCCTGTGGTTCCTGATGGCAATTCCTGGCGCCAACATCGTTGCTCTGGTACTGAATGTGCCTTACATCATTTTCTGCGGCCTTAAAGGTACCTCGCTCGCTTGGAACAATAAGCAGTGGACCAGCGTGGAGCAGTTTGAGAAGGTGCAGGGCCGCTGGGGAATCGCTGGTATCATTGTGTTTGCACTGAGCGTGTTCAGCAACATTTTGGTTTATGCCTAATATCGCAGGATGAGCAATAGCCTATGGACGTGATCAACTCAAACATAGCGCGTGCGCATGGAGTAGTGCTGTCAATGCAGGGTGGTCGCCCCGAGAATCAGGACGACTACGCTGCCCTTGACACGCCCTTGGGGCTATTGGTCATCATCTGCGACGGCATGGGCGGAGGACCAGGAGGCAAGACTGCCTCGTTCATTGCCAAGAATGTGATTGCGCGCACCATATATGAGTGCGGACCCAATGCGAAGCGCGATTATGCTTTTCGCTTGGCAGCAGAAAAGGCCCATGAGGCGTTGCTGCAACAGATGCAGCTGATGCCGAACCTCAATGGAATGGGCTCGACATTTGTGGCTGCTCTGATCAGTCCTCATTCGATTGTGGTTGCCCACTGCGGTGACAGCCGATGCTATTTGCTGCGTGGGAAGAAAATTGCCTACCGCAGCGAAGACCATTCGCTGGTCAATGATTTGGTGAAAAATAAAACTCTCACTCGCGAACAGGCGCGACTGTCGCCACAATCGAATATCATAACGCGTGGTCTTGGCAACACCAGCTGCCAGGTGCCCGAGATTGACGAGATCCCTTACCGCAAGGGCGACCGCTTGGTGCTCTGCACCGACGGTGTGTGGGGCGTTATGCCCGAGGAAGACCTCATTAAGCGGCTCACACGCAAGGTGGACCTGACCACCCTCATTAATAATTTGGCTTATCAGATCGACCAGATTGGCCCTCAGTCAAAGGATGGTCATCATGATAACCACACACAAGCTATACTGCTTATGGATGATAATTCAGAACTCAAGCCCAAGGCTCTGGTGCCTTGGCTGCGCTTTTATCTTTTTATAATGCTATTTTTCGGGATTGCGACTGGCGAGGCCCAGACTGTGGTGTGGCAACTGCCGCTAAGCAATTACGATGAAATCGCACGCATTTATCCCAACCTTTACAGGGTGTCGCGCAATGGCAAAATCGGTCTTATCAATGCCGATGGCACTGTGGTGGCTCCGATTGAAATTGATGCGATAGGCGATTTCTACGAACACAAGGCCTTAGCCACCGCCTCCGACGGCCAGGGCGAGAGAGTGATGGGAGTGCTTACCGACGATGGGCATTACTATGGCTTCTCAAATAAGTACTATACTCTGAAGGGATTGAAGTTCTATTCCGACTATGTGCTGCCAGTGTCAGACGCCAATGGCGCGCTCGGTTACATTGACATTCATGGCAATGCCGTGACTGGGTTTGCTGAAAAGTATACCAAAATCAAGCCTTTTGCTGAGGGGTATGCAGTGGTCTTCAAGGGCAATGATTTTAGCCTTATCGACAAAAGCGGCGTGCCTGTGAAGTTCAAGTTTAAGAACGTGGCTGAGGCTTACGGCGCAACCAATGTATTCGAGGGCAAAGCCTACGTGTGGGATACCAATGGCAAATTCTATACCTATGATACCAACTCTGGCGGTTATTGCGAGAAGGCCAAGGAACCCAAAAATGCATCGCAACTCGATTATCTCTATCGCTGCTCCAGCGTGTCGGGACTTGGCAAAGATGTGCCTTTCGTAAAAGCCGCAATCGAATCATCTGCTGACAAAATGCCGATTGAAGAAAGGGGACTGTATGGCTATACATTTGGCTCGCAAGTGGTGTTGCCGGCGCAGTTGCAATCTGCCACTGGCTTCGACGAAGATTGCGCCGTAGTAGGCATGAATGGCAAGCTCGGAATCTTAAAATATGTAGATGGTGCGAGCTTTGCTCTGCGCCAGAATGAGACTGAGCCTCGCAATTTCTATGATGGTGATGCCATGGACTGCAGCTTTGCTCTGTCGGTGCCAACCGCTTGGCAGAGCAAGGGAGTAGAAGTGGTGATTAGGGATGCAAATGGCACATCGCCAGCCCTGAGCCAAGATGGCGCTACTTATATGTTTACTCTCAGTCCAACAGAGACTTCAACCTCCGACTACGCTCTGACTGTAATGGGCGATGGACTGAAACTGTATCAAGACAAACTTTCTTACTCTTTTGTGAAGAAATTCAAATGCCCAATTTGCGGTCGCGACACCAATGTTTGCCCAGGACATCCAGTGGAGACCGATCAACCCCAGCAGGAGGAACTTTGCCCAACTTGCGGCAAACCAATCAATGAATGTAAATTCCAAGGCGAACATTAATCACGCCATGGATCCAAATACTGATTAACCAATTAACAACCAATTATGAATAAGATGAAAAAGTATCTTTGCATGATGGCTGCGGCTGCGGCAGTGGCTGCGGTGACGCCGTCGTGTAGCAACGAGGACATCGTCATCTCCACCGTGGCGCCCTCGCATGGGGTGTCTTACTCGGTAAGCACGCCCAACATGTACGAGCAAATCGACGTGGTTGACAATGTGGAGACTTTGATGGAGCGCTATTCTTCTATCAATTTAGAGATTTCGACATTTGTGTATGATGCTGATGGCAATTTGGTTGATGAAAGCGTAAGCAGCCTTCGTCAGTTCGATACTGTGACTAAGCAGTACACCCTACCAGAAGGAGATTACACTTTTGTAACCATAGAAAAGCTCGATGACCCTGCCGAGGCAAATATGACCAAGAAATGGGAAATAACTGGTACAGAAACTCTCAATTCTCTGCAGATTGGTTATCCCGAATACCAAGATCATACCTATTGGTACAATGCAATAGGCACAGTGGCTACCAAAGTGTCAGTGAGGGAGGATGCCGTTATAGATGTGGCTCCGTCAGTGGTGGGGTCATTGGCTACAATCAATTATTGCCGTTACGACAAATCTCCGTTTATCAAAGTCGGTTTCGGCGTAGTGGATGCAGTGATGGGAATCCGCCTTGATCCTTCGCTTTCGGCTGATGAAAAATATGTAAGGGACCTTACACAGGAGGGGTACTTTGTGAATCGCAGCATTCTTGATGTTGATGATAACGATTTATTGACTCAGACAATTTATATCCTCGACAATGAAATCCGTTGGGAATTCGCCACTCAGACCCAGGAAAATTATGACAATAACGATATTTGGGGCTTGTGGCCATCTGAGGGAGGCACCATTAAGTTGGCTGATGGCAGCAAGCACTATTTCTCTACATTCTATTTGGCTCCTGAATATCCAGTGGTGACCAATGTCAGCAATACTTTGGATGAGTTCACTAATTGGTATGCCAGCATGATGTCGCAAGTGCCCAGTTCTGGATTAATTCCCAATGTATGCATTGAGTGGGCTTCATCGGTAGCCTATGTGCAGGATTGGATGAAGAATGGCTTTGCCGACTTTACCCTTGCGGTTGGCGAAGAGGGAGCAGCCAAATTGCAATCGAGCGGACTCTATGCCCTGGCCTACAATGGTGATGCTGAGTTAAAGCAGATTCAATATTTCTTCCGTGAGGAAGCCACGGATTTGGTACGCACTACCTTGGTGTATGACGCTGCACAGGTTAATGAGGCTGATGTGGTGGCAGAGCTTGAGGAAACCTATCTTCTCTTTATGCAGGATGATGGCGTAAGTTATTTCTCAAGCTATGATTTGGGCACTTGGATTACTGTAGCTACCAGCTCGAATGGCAACTATGTGAATGTGCTCTATTATGATTATGAATACTTGAGCGGCGCTCGCAGCGGTTCTCGAGCCTCAGAAGACGAACTCAAGGCAAAAATTTCAAGTGAAACTAAAAAATGTATAATGCAATAATCTATTGAAAAAATGAAGAAGTTTCTTATGCTTTTGGTGGCTATGCTGGCTGTTATGCCCATGGTTGCCCAGAATGATGACGGCGAACGCATCGGTGTGAAGAAGGAGAAAGGCAATGCCTTGTTCCTCGGTCCCAAGATTGGTGTGACAATGACCACTATGACCCAGCCCGACGAAGGCACTCTCTATGATGGAGCTGGCATCGGCGTGGCTGGCGGCTTGGCAGCCAAGGTGCGTTTTGGCCGCGCTACGGCTGGTTCGCCTGCCGGTACTGGCTACATTGGCCTGGCTGTTGAGGCAAAATATCGCCTTAATTCGGTAAAAACTCATGGCACCGATGAGGATGGCAAGGCTGATGCCAAGCTGAATCTCGGCTATCTCGATGTACCAGTAAGCGTGCAGATTTATCCTGTGCCAAAGGTGGTAAATAGCCTCTATGTAGAGCTGGGTTGCTCATTCGCTACTCTGCTGAGCCGCAGCCCCAAGACCTTGACTGTGGCTAATCCCTCTGAGGACTACTCGAGCGTTACCTACAACATAGATTCGGATGCCAGCAAACTCAAGGGCGGAGCGATCAATCCCTTTGTAGGCCTTGGCTATACCATCCCTGGCACTGGCCTGGATGTGAATGTGCGCTATATCATGGGCGCTAACAAGTTGGCTGAGAATTTCAACAGCAAGCTTACCACCTTCGAATTGTCATTGGCTTGGAATTTCCAGGTTTGTGAGTTCTAACCATTAATGAGATTATGAAGATGAAAAAATATCTCTACATAATGGCTGCAATGGCAGGGGCGATGGCGGTATCATCGTGCAGCAACGATGAAATCGTAATCACCACCGTGGCTCGCAACCATACGCTCACCTACAATGTGGGCACCAAGACAATGTACGACCAGATGGAAATCACCAGCGACATCGAGGACGGCTTCTTGAGAAATAAATCGATGTGCATCGGAGTGACTACCTTCCTCTATGACCAAGATGGCAAGCTGGTTGACCAGAAGTTGTCAACTCTCTATGCATTCAACACCATCACCGAGAGCTTCGTGCTGCCCGAGGGCAGCTATACCTTGGTATCTGTGGAAACTCTGCTTGATCCCACCGACAATTCTATGTCGCAATGGGCATTCGAGGGCATCGACAACCTTTCCACTCTGCAGATTGTTGAGCCACAAGGAGCTGGCTATGAGTATTTCTATGATGCTTTTGGCGTGGCTACTACAAATGTGAATCTTACTGAGGAGTTGACCGTCACTGCTTCGCCTGATGCGGTGGGTCAGAGAGTTAGCGTAAGCTTCTATAACTTCGATGAATCTGATTTCGTTAACTTGGCTTTCGGAACTATTGATGCAGTGACTGGCTATAAGCTGGATCCTACTTTGTCAGCATCAGAACGTCTGATCAAGGATATGGTGGGCGAAGATGAACTGATAATTCGTGGCTTGACTTCAAACAAGGGTACCGACCATCAGTACTTCTCGGTCTATGTGCTCGATGATAAGATTACATGGTGCGTGGCTGTGCAGGGCTCAAGCAATGCCAATACAGCTAACTGGAGCGTATGGGGTGGTGATACGACTTGGGATTTGACTTCAAGCAAGGTATGGTACTTCGGTACATATTACAATGCCAACGGTTCGCTCGATACTGCTTGGGAAACCTCATCCGTAGCCCTTACTCAGTGGTACGAAGGCATCTTGGAGAATGCTACCCTGGTGCCTGATGTGGTGCTGGATTTGCCGTGGGGCTCGACTGTTAGTTTCGTGCAGGCACTTTTGTCTTCCTACACTATGACCAAGGGCGATAATGGCAAGGCTATCTTAGTTGACGATGGTTCTTATGAACTTCGCTACGAAGGCAAAGGCCGCATCGACGAGATCTGCTATAGTTTCTTGACAGAGACTACGGGTCTGTTTGAAACTGACGTGCTTTATCCCAATGATAAGGTGTCACTGGATGAGTTGAAGGCCTACTGCGATGCTAATTACTTGCTTTTGGTAGAGTACGAAGGCATTTATATGTACTGCGATATGAATTTCTCCACATATATTATGCTCTTCGCTCTTGGCAATCAATGGAATCTCGGCTTTGTAGATGTTAGTTATGTAGCTGGCTCTTCAGCTCAGGCTCCTTCGGTGCCCGAGGTAATGAAGGCCAAGGCTCAGATAAAGAGCGGCATCGCTAACAAATGTACTTTGTCCACTCAAAATTCACGCCTCAATCAACTGGTTAAGGACGCTGTTGAGGCTTTCGGCGAATAGTCTGTTCCCTACCAATAATCTGCCGCAGCTCAGGATGGCCCAATCCAGGGCTGCGGCTTCTATTTTGATCAATATGTCCCGACTCTCTTCCTTCTTGATTTCGCTTTTGTGCGTGCTTGCCATGCGAGCCGTGCCTGCTCGACCCGTGCCATTTATAATTGCACAAGAGGATGGCACGCAAGTGGAGGTGTGCCTTATGGGCGACGAATATTTTCATTTCTTCCTCACAAAGGATGGCGTGCCATTGATCGAAGATGACAAGGGAAGGTTATTGGAGTCAACATTTTCTACGGTTGACTCTTTGTGGAAAGAAAGTCGCACGTTTGATTCTTTGTGGATAGAAGGTCTTGCCTCGGCTTCGCGCAAGGCAGTCAGCAAAAAGGCTTTCAGTGGACAAAAGCGAGGATTGGTGATATTGATGCAGTTCGATGACTATGATTTCACTTACAGCCAAGCTGATATTGATGATCAGTTCAATCTCTTTGGCTATTCCAAGAACGGACACTTTGGTTCGGTGCATGATTATTTCTTGGACCAGAGCTACGGTGAGTTTGACCTGCAGTTCGACGTGGTTGGCCCTTACACTGCGGCAAAAAGCCTGCAATACTATGGGATAAATTCGGGCTCAGCTACTGATATCCATATTGGCGAATTGGTGACTGAGGGTTGCCTAATGGCCGACGATGAAGTGGATTTCGCCGACTATGATTGGGACGGAGATGGCGAAGTGGAGCAGATTTTTGTGGTCTATGCTGGTTATGGTGAGGCGGCAGGTGCTCCCTCATATACGGTTTGGCCGCATAAGTCGTCGCTTGAGAGTTGCAGCCGTAGAGGCGATGGCTCGGGCGCGTTGATGCTCGATGGTGTCACAGTGAATGTGTATGCTTGCTCATCGGAGTTGGCTGGCAGGAACGGTACCTCGCTCAACGGCATCGGCACGGCTTGCCATGAGTTTAGTCACTGCTTGGGCCTTCCCGATCTGTATGATGTGAATTATGCTGGCGGGGTAGGGATGAGTTATTGGGACCTTATGGCATCGGGCAGCTACAATGGACCTGAGATGAACGGCGAAGTGCCATGCGGCTATTCGGCTTACGAACGACAATGGGCTGCTTGGCTGGATTATGAGGTTCTTGATGAAATGTGCAGGATCCAAAATATGCCTTGCCTTGGCGATTCGCCTAAAGCCTATGTGGTGTACAATGATGGGCATCCTGATGAATATTTTGTGCTTGAGAATAGGCAGAATCGTGGGTGGTTTTCTTATGTAGGCAGTTCGCAGGATTGCCATGGATTGCTGGTGACGCATGTGGATTATAATGCCAATGCTTGGGATAAGAATTTGGTGAATGTAATGAAAAAGCATCAGCGGCTTAGCTGGGTGCCAGCCGACTGCGATTATGGCACGATGGTTGCTTCTTCGTCGGGCAAGCAATTGCAACCCTCAGCTGAAGAGCTTGAGGGTGATCTCTTTCCTGGTTCACAGTCGGTGAGAGATTTTGCCGACGAATCTCATGCCGATGTGGGTGGCGCTCTTTTTAATCAGAATCTTGATGGATCTTATCTCCTGGGAAAGCCGATAAGCAATATTCGCGAGGCGGATGGGCTGATATCATTTGATTTCATGGGCGGCATGCATGTGGAGAAGCCTCAGATGTATCAGCCTGTGGCAAAGGGAGAGGATAGTTTTGAATTGTCGTGGACCACGGCAGGAGAAGCTGATTCATTCTCAATCGAGGTGATAGAGGATAGGCATAATCCCAACGACCAGTTGATGATTTCAGAGTCGTTTGATGGCTTTCGCAGTGCCACTTCGGGCGATGATGGATTGAATGATATTTCGGTGTATATAGATTCGTTTACTCAGCTGGCTGGTTGGGATTCAAAGCGAGTGTATGTGTCGAAGCAGGGGGCTAAGCTCGATGCCGGTTTTCTGTGCACTCCTCTGTTGGGGCAGTCTTCTGGAGGCATTACTGTGAAAATGTCCTATTCTATGCCTGATGGTTCTTCTGAACCGCTCTGCATAAGCCTTCTCGACAGCAGTAGGGAGGTGATAGATGAGAAGTGGCTTGATGCTGAATATTCAGGTGATGAGGTGGGTATTTGTGTTGATATAGTGCATTTTGAAGATGTGGGGTCCAGGAATGTGGCTGTTAAGATTAGCACCGATGGCGTGGCGTATTTGGAAAGTTTTGCCGCTTATGATGGGTATTACGAGGCTGAGGAATTGGAATATGAGCATATTCTTAGCCTTCTGACTGAGCCCTTAGAGCAATATGCCGTGGATGGTATCATTGGTTATAATTATATTTTCACCGGCCTCAAGGCATCAGCTTTCAAGGCTCGCGTACGAGCCGAATTGGATGGAGCCTATTCAGCATGGACCGACTATGTGAATATTGATCTCAGCGCCTATAATGCCCTCAACCCTATTTTCTCAGATACATGGGCTTTCGACCCTTTATCTCCAGATATATGGGAGTCAATCCCTAATTCCTCTGATTATGAAGAGGGTGTTCACACTATTTACAACCTCCAAGGCCAACCTCTTTCCCGCATCACTACCCCTGGCATTTACATCCTCCGTACCCCTTATGGCATCCAAAAAATAATTTTTAAAAATTTTTGAAGAAAAATTTGGTGGTTTCAAAAAAAGTCCGTAACTTTGCACCGCATTTGAGGGACAACCCAACGATGCGGAGCCCACCAAAGCTCCCATGGCAAACCTAAAAAAAATCACGGATGTCTCCGTAGCTCAGTTGGTAGAGCAGCTGACTCTTAATCAGCGGGCCCAGGGTTCGAGTCCCTGCGGGGACACTCAGAGAAAGAGATAAGTTCTTGAATTTCAAGTTCTTATCTCTTTTCTTTTTCAAAATTGCACAACATTTGCACAACAGATTTTTGGAGGGAACACCGATTTATAACGATATTAAATTCGTTCAAATGTTAAAAACGAAAATTTTAATGTGAGGATAAACTATTTTTGAGAAAAAATTGTTATCTTTGCAACATAATTATGCTCATGGCGAAGCCTTCCCGAAAGCGGTCGTCAGCCGCTTATCCTTAATAATGGGATTGCCTACCCTTGAGCTTTTGTTTTTTATTATGATTAAAGACCAATCTTATCCACCCATCAAAATTGCCATACTAATCGATGGTGGCTTCTTTCTGAAAAGATTCAATGCTCTCTATAACAAAGAGAGGAATCTCACTGGCCCCCAAGTTGCGGATATGCTCTATACAATGGCGATGAAGCATGTCGGCAATAAAAACACATTGTATCGTATTTTCTACTACGATTGTTTTCCACTTGATAAGAAAGCCCATAATCCCATATCTAAAAAGCCCATTGACTTTAGCAAGTCGGATGAGTACAAATTCAAGATGGAACTTCTTGAGGCCCTGAAGAAAAAGCGCAAGGTTGCACTAAGAATGGGTACTCTTAAGGATAACCATAATTGGAAGATTAATCAAAGCAAGCTAAAAGATCTGTTGGCAGGGAAAATCACACTTGAAGATTTGACAGAGAAAGATGTGATGCTTGACGTTAGACAAAAAGGCATCGATATGAAGATTGGTGTGGATATAGCCTCCTTAGCCCTTAAGAAGTTTGTCGATCAGATAGTCCTTTTCTCGGGAGATTCCGACTTCGTACCTGCTTCAAAGCTGGCTCGCCGTGAGGGCATAGACTTTGTGTTGGATTCGATGAAAGCCAATGTGGAGCCTCAATTATTTGAACATATAGATGGTATCCACAATGTAACACCATATATTGATAAAACCTCAAAAGTTAAACATACAAAAACTAAGAACGAACATGAATAGTTGGTTTACACATCCCACTAAAATATGGCAATGCATTGTTATTATTCTAATAATTGCAATCGTTACAAGTGTGCCGTTATTCTTTACTACGGGTGGGGACAACACTCAAAACATGGCTCTTGCAGTAGTTGTTGGAAACCTATTGGCATTGGGTTTGGTGTATCTAATCCTCAAAAAATCTAAGGCCAATCTATCTCAGTTAGTTCGAATGCCCCAAGGTGGAGGAATGAATGCTTTGTTTTTGGTTTTAGGTATGGGCATTCTAACGATTGGTGGAATCTTAATTTCTCCCTCGGTGTTTAAAGGTGTCACAATCTCATATATATCTGACATTGTCTTGGCACCCATCTGTGAGGAGACACTTTACCGATATATTTTCTTTTGTGGTTTATTGGTGACTTTCAAAAGTCCGATAAAGGTGATTATTATCACTTCTATACTCTTTGGACTTACCCATTTCAACAACATAGGGCATATTATAGATACCACCATAATGGGTGCGATATTAGGATTTACCTATTGGAGAACACAATCCTTAATCACCTGTATATTGATGCATTCATTTTCCAACATAATAATCATTCTATTTAATACGGAAATGTTAAATTGGGAAATCGGCAATATGTTATGGTTAGGTATCCTTTGTTGCATAGTAAGCATTTCGTTGATAACATTGATTTTAAAAAAAGAACGTATAGCTACTGACGCTTCCTCTTCTTCTCAAATAATACCGGAGTAAAGCTCTCAAACAAAAAAGATAGGGAAAAGAAAGGGGACAAGCGTAGAATTTTGTGGGTAAACAGCAAGTCAGACGATAAAATAATTGGCGTTTGTATAGCAGGACACAAAGATACCGCAGGAAGTGATGAAGAAATTTAAATCTAAACGAAAAGGAACAAGTTTCTATAAATGAACACTTGTTCCTTTTCGTTTAGATTTGTACTTTAATTTTTACTTACATAATGAATATGACGATTTGTCAACTATTGTTTTGCAATTTTGATCCAATTCTCAAAATCGGCTCTTGTGGGTATGCCGATAAGGGTGTCTATCAATTCATGCTTGCTATTGAAGATTAAGTAAGCCGGCAGAGCACTGAGATCATATTGCTCACCGATTTGTCGAAAATCCTCTTCGGATATGCGAATCTGATCAGCATCAAAGTCAACGGCAACATTTTTCCATTTTTCAATTGGCGAGCTTTCGCTGCAAAGGTTTATGAAAGCTATGTCCGAAGTGTCCGTATCTTTTCTGTAGGCTTTAATCTTACCCATGGCATCGAGGCAAGGCGCGCACCAAGTGGCCCAGTTGTCAACAATGACTGGCTGTCCTGGATACATCTTGTCGATATACTGCTGTAGGTTAAAGGATGTGCCTACGAGGTTCTGCAGAGAGCTTTCCTTGCTTTTAACTTTGAGCAGATGAGCGTTCTTGTCGAGCAATATTTGAGCAAGCCCATCGCCCAGCCCTGCCTTTACATGGCAAATCTGCTTTTCCGAAAGCGGATTCTGGTCGATGTCAATTTGCTCTACAAACGACATGGCAGCCAAAAGGTCGAGCAAAAGCGAAGTCGGCTGGGATATTGCTGGCAATAATTTGGTTCGAGCTTCTTCTTTCCATTGGATCACATCCATTTCTCCTATCTTTCCAAATCCTCCCTCGGGAAAACGCAGAAGAGCATAAAGGAACGACTTAAGGCCTGTGTAAGGCAAACGTCTCTAATAAATTTACGCAAAGAGCAGTCCGATGATCATGGAGGAGAAGTTGACAATGGTATCTCAGTTCAATTACAGGAACACGGGATTGAATACGATCCCAAGAGCTGCCGCAATTTTGAAGAAGGTTGACATTTGCACGTCTGACTGACCCTTCTCCACTCGGGCTATGTAACTGCGAGCCGTACCAACCTTATCAGCCAGCTGTTGTTGGGTCATGTTGAGTTCTTTGCGGCGTTCGCGCATCAGTTCGCCAAGGTACCAAGCCTTGGCTTCCGCATGAAATGCTTCACGCGAAGGTGTGCCAGGGGCTCCATAACGCTCAGTTAGCAAATCTTCTGCATTAGTTAGCTTGCTAAGCTTGTTGGGATCCAGCTTCATCATCTTGATATTCTTTTAAAATATTAGTAGCTATTATTATTTGTTTTCTATAATCTTTTTCAGACTTTTTGAGGAAGGCATTCAATAAGAGAATCTGAGTAGCCTCAATCAAATTTTCATTGTCGATTGAAAACATAAGGGTTCTATGTTCGTTGCTGCCTACAGATACTCTCATCTCATATAGATTCGAGTTTATGATTTTCTTCACAAATTTGGTATTTATGACTTTTTGTGTCATTAGCACATCCATCACATAGCCAAATTTGTCCTTGATTCTTTGCTCCTGCGCATTGAAGTAATCTTCAAACTGAGGAGTCAGAAGCAGTTCTCTTATATGGTTTGTTTCTTCCGTTTGCAAAGGTAACTAATTAGATACAATTATCCAAATATTTTAACAATTTTCTTATTGCATCAGGTCGATGATGCCACGTAGGGTGGAGTCTTCGATGTTGCGGTAGCGGGCGAAGGCGTGGCTACCTTCGGTGTGGCCGCTCATCTTGCCGATGAGGTTGGGGTCTTGAACCTTCATGTAAGCATTGCCGATGAAGGTGCGACGGGCAAGGTGACTGCTGGCCACCTCAATGATGGGAATGACTTTAACTCAAATTTAAATTTAATCTATTTTAAATAATTATTGTTCAATGTATTACAAATACTAAATCCATTTTAGGGAATTTCAAGCTTTTTAAAATAAGTTTCCCCTGCGGGGACACTCAGAGAAATCCCAAGTAGTTCAAAATCAACTACTTGGGATTTTCTCTTTTACAAAAGTCACAACAAAAGTCACGACATTTGCATGTTTACGTTTCCTTTTCCCTTTAATTTTCTTGAATGTTGTAACAGAATATACACCCTATGTATCTTCAACCCCCGTACGAACTCAGGTATATAACCTTAATCAATGCGGCAAGTCACGGACCCGCCGCTCCTAATTACCATCGCCTGAGAACTTCCTATAAAAATTAAAAAACACAATTGAATGTAAGATAACAACAAATTATCACCCTACAAGTAAACTTTTTCATAAATTTTCTTGTTTTTATTCTATAAATTTTATAATTTTGCAGTCTAAATTACCCTACAGGTTATGAATGACTTTAACATTGTGACTATATTTGTTGACTGCCTATGGGCTATACAACGGACTGACCAAACAGTAAATGAATTCGTGTTAACTCTTAGAAATTGGCATGACATCGACACATTAACTGAATTCTTCAGACAAAACAAAGAATTTCAATACAGAACTCCCCAGGAATGCATCCCAAAATTTTAAACTGCATTGATGAAGCCATAACATTTTTGAAAAGAAATGGCATTTGTGAATCAGACGACATAAGATGAAAGCAATTAACAGAAACATTAAAAAGAAGCAATATGAGATTTAACATTGAAAAATTAAAGCAAATAGCCCAGCCGATGTCAGAAGAGGCACGCGCTGAGTTAAAATATAGGGACGAGAACAGAGAATTTCTCGCCCTGTCGGAAAAATTTGCACTGAAGGTTAGGTTCCTTCTTCGCAAAAATGGGATGACACAAGCAGATTTGGCCGAGAGAATGAAGGTCTCAACCACACAAATCTCCAAAATCCTTTCTGGCAAGGAGAACATACAGTTGAAGACCATCTCAAAGCTCCAAATTGCATTGGGTACAAACCTCATCAATTTTGAGATTGAGGAGGAAGAAGAGATATTTTACAAATTGGTTGAGAAGTACATATCAAGAATTCCTTCTACGACCAAGCTTATGGCCTCAGCATTGGAGCAAGTAGAGATCCCAGAAAAAGCGATGCTAAGCTTTAATGCTTATTCAACCACTAATGTACCATCTTTGATCTAAGACTTATGGGAGATATATTATACGTACTGAAGAAGATTGGAGTTAGGGAGTTTGCGATCAACGATGAGGTAACCTCGATTCCTGAAAATACTGAAATAAGCTTGAACTTAGGGTGCAAATTCGCCTATGCCAAAGAATTGCATAATGTACGGTGCACCATGACCACTGTGTTTAAGTTGAAAGAAATACAACTCTTAAAGGCTACCGTTGAGACAATCTTCAACATCCATCCTAACTCGTACAAAATGATAGAAAAGGATGGAAAGACGATATTGCCCAAAAGCTTACTTCTTTCCTTAGCATCTTCCACCTATGGAACTTTCCGAGGTATCCTGTTCGCTAAAACCGAAGATTCTATTCTGAGCAACCTATACCTCCCCTTGGCTGATATGGATCAATTAGTCAAATCGGATCTAAGTTTCGAGTGACACAAGACATTCCTCATCCCCCCTCTTCGTACTTTGACTCCGATATTTTCAAATCAGGCTGGATTTCACATGAAGCAGCCACCACAGCTATTTCCATGTTCCCTACCCAATCGACCGCCGCGGCCTCCGCATCGCCCTCCACCTAACTTTCTAACGAGAATCCGTTTTTGGACGAGAGAAACGAATGGACGAAAGAAACGAATTTTTATGTTTTTGGAGGACGAGAATCAACGAATCAGACGAAAATAGACGAATTCTTTTTGAGGACCAGAGAGATGGATTTGAGGAGAATAGATGTTGATAATATGATTCTTTTAAGATTACTCATAATTGAAAATAATCCATTAATGGTTCTACCTTGAAAGATTATTGCTATATTTGCAACGTAAAAGTTCAAAACCGAATCAATGGAAACCCTATTAAAACAAGGAAGATTCACTGGTCGTATTTTATATTATTATACTTTTAAGAATTTAACTGGAAAGTTGTACTATTATGAGTCAGTCGCTTTACATATTCATGAAGCCGAAGCCCGGTTCGGGTTTGGCCCAGCCCGTAAAAGCTTTCGAGTACTGTAGTTTCGAAGACCTTTACAGCCTCTACATCGAACACTGCGATGTGGCTTGGGGCGAGCCTTCATCCGAAGAGGTGGAAAAAGCCGAAGCCGAAGACCGTGATCCTCGCTATAACTATTCGGATCTTGATGACTATGGATTCGAGAAAGTCTCAGAAGACCTCAATGAAAGAATCAAAGGGCTCAAGAGGGACATCAGGGATGACTATAAGGATATAGCTCGCGCAAACAAGACGGGTGCCAGGTTGACCAAAAGCTACTTCGATGAAAAGTCGAGGCACATCGCTTGTTGCGAAGAATTGATCCAGGAGCTTTCGGAAGTGCTGGCTGAGCACCATATGGTATGGCGGTTATCCAACACTATCAAGAGGGATGACTCCCCATTTGAATGCCTTTGCGCCCACGTGCTATGAATGGTCCCCGCAGCTAACGCCATGATGACCACCATATCTTCTCTCTTCTCCTAACCATTGATTTCAAAATTTCGTTTCTCTCGTCCATTCGTTGATTCTCGTCTACTATAGAAATTCGTTTCTCTCGTATGTTCGTTGGTTTTCGTCTCCAAAAATAATCTCGTCTAAGATTATTCAAATTTGAATTGATGGGTGGCGATGCGATTGCCGTCGGTGTAAACCTCGGCTGTATAGATGCCTAATGGCAATGCGGAGGAAGCATCACAAAACATGCGGACTCCGTTGATCGACTGGCCATCGTATTTCACAATTTTCTTAGCCGAATAACCCGAACTGCTATTCGGAATGGTACCATTTTGACTTACTAACCTGAGTTCGGGATAAAAAAGTGTTAAAATATTTAGTAAAATGGGGATAATTTCGTAACTTTATGGTGTTAAAAATCAAAAGTTTAACCAAAAACTATCCCCATGATTTCAAAGGACAAAGTTACAGAAATTTTGGCTCATGCGCAAAAGTCCGTGGCTGATGCCTAGCCAAAGATCATGGCGCAGC
>JAJBUG010000021.1:0-20209 GCA_020860515.1 Bacteroidales bacterium
CCCTACGGGATTCAAGGATAAGAATAGTTTAAATTTAATTCGGCCTTATACTTAAGTGTTAAGTTTTAAGAAATAGGTTTTTCATTTGCAGTTAGTCATAAACTTTATCAAGGAAGGTATTTCTTAAAACTTAAAACTTAAAACTTAACACTTTATATTATGCGTACATTGCTTCGATTTCTTTGGCGTAATGCTCATTGATCACGGGGCGGCGGATTTTGAGCGTATTGGTCAGCTCGCCGCTCTCAATGGTGAATGCCTTGGGCAGAAGGGTGAATTTCTTGATCTGCTCAAAGCTGGGAAGGCCCTTCTGCAGCTTCTCAATGCGCTCGCTTATCATCTTCACAATCTGCGAATTGTGAATCAAATCTTCAAGGCTCTTGAAATGTATTTTATGCTTACGGGCATATTCCTTGAGGGCATCGAAGGCGGGGATGATAATGGCTGTCACATACTTGCGACTTTCGCCCACAACTGCCACCTGCTCGATATACTTGTCTTCGCCAAGACGGCTCTCAATAGCCTGCGGGGCAATGTATTTGCCGTTGCTGGTCTTGAAGAGGTCTTTAAGACGTTCGGTAAGCACTAAGGCTCCCTCCTCGTCGAAATATCCAGCATCGCCAGTGCGGAACCAGCCATCTTCGGTGAAGGCATCGCGCGTAGCGTTGGGCTTGTGGTAATATCCACGCATCACGGTGGGCCCCTTCACTTGGATTTCGCCCTTGTCGCCGATGCGCACCTGCAACTGGTCAAGCTGAGTGCCCACGCTGCCAATCACATAGCCTACCTGCGGGAAGCAAGTCACGGTGGCTGTGGTTTCGCTCAAGCCATACCCCACCACCATCGGCACGCCTATGGAGCGGAAGAAAGCCACGATTTTTGATGATATTGGCGCCCCCGCTGTGGGGAAAATATTGCCATTTTCGATGCCGGCTGCCTTTTTGATAGTAGTGAACACTCGCTTCTCAGCCATCCTGTACATAGCCTCGAGCATAGCTGGGGCTTTCTTGCCCAGGCGAGCATAGTGGATATTGCGCTTGTAGCCAATCTTAATGGCTTTTTTCACAATGGCCTTCTGCATCGGAGGCATCTCGCTCATCTTTTCGATGATTGCCGTATAGGCTTTTTCCCAAAAGCGAGGCACACTGCACATACCCGTGGGACGCACATGGCGCATGGTGCGAGCAATCTCGCGTGGATTTACATTGATGGCATAGTGGGCACCCACAGCCATAACTACATACGACCATCCCTTCTCAAATATATGCGACAAGGGCAGGAAGCAAAGTATACGGTCTTTATCAGTAAGCTCAGTAAGGCGTTCACGGTGCATTTTAATGGTAGCCGTAAAGCACGAATGCATTAGGTCAGCACCCTTGGGTTCACCGGTGGTACCGCTGGTATAAATCAGAGTGGCGGTATCGTCGGGCTGCACTGAGAGGCGCCGCTTTTCTACCTCGGCACGGCAGAGGTCCGAGGCCTTCTCACCCAATTTAATCAGGGCCGAGAATGGCATTGCGTCGGCCTGCAGGCTGCCAGTGTCCTTAGGATTTTCAAAATATGTGAATATCCGCTTTACTGACGGACAGAACGGGAGGCAGTGCAGCACTATTTCGTACTGCTGCTCGTCGCCGACAAGCACAAATTTGGGGCGGCAGTCGTTGAGCACGTATCTCACTTGCTCCTCGCTGGAAGTTGAATATATCGAGACAGGTATAGCTCGGTTATGGTAGCATGCAAAGTCGGTAATCACCATCTCGGGCCTATTAGCCGAAAATATGACTGCCATGTCGCCCGGATTGAAGCCTAATGTTTCCAGTCCGCAAGCACATGCATCGACAGCAGCCTTAAGTTGATTATAGGTGTAAGCCTGCAGAATCTGTCCTTCTTCGTTGACCCAATTCAAGGCTTCCTTATCGCCATAACGCTTAGCTTGCTCATCGATTATAGTTGTCAAAATTTCCATAACGATCCGTTTTATCAAATTATAACAATGGTTTTCAGTTCGTGGTTTTCGATTTATTGTTTTTCGTTAATGCTTTTCTCCAACAGTTAGTTGAATTATAGTAACTCAAGCTTAATAAACTATTAACTTAAAACGTAAAACGTAAAACGTAAAACCCTATTTGTGCCTTTGCGCATAATTGAAGCCCCAGCCGTAAGCAGCATCGCAGCCACTGTGGCCATCATGGAAGGTGCCAAGGCGAGTGACATCAAGCGAACCATCGGGATTCACATCGATTTCCATCAGTGCACAGAAGCGTTGCTTGGAGGGTTGGTCGCCGATATACACCTCCACATCTTCGCAGCCTGGCACTCGCAGTCGCAGCGTAGCCTTGGTGTCGGTCCACTTTGTAGCTCCTTCGTATATAAATGTATATACTATTATGCGCTCAATCTCACCAATGCCTTCTGGATTCACCAGGATGGTCTCGCCAGTTTCATCGGCGTTGCCCTTGTCGTCGCCTGTATGCCAGATATATGGTGCGGCGGTGTAACAGCCTTGGCGCGACACTTCGTCGCGAGGCACCACCTTGTTGCGTGAGAATTGAAGACCGTCGATAAGGGTCTTCTTGCCATTGCGCAGCTGGTAGAAACAGCCGAGGTCAAGATCAATTTCGCCTTCGCCAAACACACGGCGCATGAAGCCTACCTGATGGTTCCAGTCAAGATGGATGCGGATTTCACCCTGGGGTCCGCCATCGCGATTTATTTTGAGGCAGCACTTGTCGCCGCTTTTCTCTAACTTCATTGCTATTACTTTTTTGAAGGTCAAAATTTATAATTCAGGCCCACCAGACCATGGAGACCTTGATTGGGGAGTGAGGCGCAATCGAGATGACGCTTTACAAGAAGATTTTCCAGATCGGCAAATACGGTGAATCGGTCAGTGATCTTATAATTGCCTCCAAAACTGAGATTATTCACATTTCTCAAATCAATCTTATGCCACTTGCCATCATATATAGGCAGCGAGCGGTCAGTGCGCAGCTCATAGTCAAGGTGCAACTGCAACTTCTGGATAGGAGTGGCCACCGCCTTAGCCTTGAACACCCATTTGGCTCGGTCCTGCCAATCGTACCAAGAAATAGTGTGCGTGCGGGTCTCTATATCGCTGCCAGCAGTCTCGGCACTTGCCTCTACCTCAAACAGGCTGCGGAAGGCATAGCTTAGCTTTACGCCCGCACGCCAGCAATTGGGATCGTAGGAATACATCGTAGGGCCGCCATAGACCGACATAAACTGCGCCCCCACTTTAAGCGAGGTTGCCTCATCAAATTCAGTGCCTGGAGCCAAGCGGTAAAGCACTGGCAGCAACGCACCTTGCACAATGGCGAAGCCGCCGAATACCTCGACATTCACACCATAAATTCTGCCCACCGATATGGCTCCCTCGATGTCGAGGGGTGTATTGGTGCGACCGTAAGCCAGATATGGGCTAAGATAGGGATTGAGCATGTAGAGGTCGTGAAGCTTATTCAGCTTTTCGCCTCCAGTGAAGCTGACCCAGGCGCTAAGCAGGCTCCCTTGCGGAGCATAGGACAAGCGCACATTGGGGGCGATGCGCGATGATGGGTCATCTCCGCCGCTGGCAAAACTCAGGTTCACGCCAAGGTTGGCAGTAAATTGGTCGTTGGACCAGCGGAAATATGGAGCCACATGATACTGCCCTTGATTGCCATATCCATGGTTAGTGCTCATCCACTGGGCATCCACATCAATGCCCAGCCAGCGCGCCTCCTCTTTGTCACGGCAAAGGCCCACGCCAGCCACCACATCTACAAGGCTCTGGCCAAGCGAAGCATTGTAATTGTAACCAGTGGCGGCATAAGTGGAGTTGCCACTCAGATTAATCACGCCCATGTTGAAGCATTGGTAGCCTACCGACAAGTCGTAGCTCACCTGGCCCGGATGGGAGGCCCAGCCGAGGCGACCAAGATAAAATTTGTTGTGGGGTCGCGAGATTTCCTCTCTAAAGTTCAGGGGGTGGCTGATGGCTGAGAAGGTATATTCCAACTCGGCCGCCACGCGCGAATTGTCGTTGACGCGATAGCTGCCGTAGGCTCCAGCGGTGGCGAAGCCGCGCTCGATCTTTACGCCCTTGTATTTATAGGCTTCTGCAGTGCCTTGGGTCCAAACTCCCACAGTTAGGCGGTCAGTGTCGAGGATTCTGTAGCCAGCATTGATATTAAGATTGAGAGTGGGGAAATAACTTACGCTCACATAGCCCCGATATGGGGTCTTGGCAATAGCGGCGCCCCACTGGGCGGCCGGGAGGGTTGTCACCAACGGGGTAACAGTGCCGTCCTGAGAATACTCGGCTGGCGTAAGGCGCACATCTTGAGTTTCGATTGAGAGGAGCGATGGCAACAGCGAGGGGCGAGATGCTTGGCGCTGCTCGGGCAGCACGGTGCGGTCAACCGTAATCTCGGTTGACAAGTCCTGGCCCATTGCAACTGAGGTTGCACTCAGCAGGGCCAGTGGTATGATATATCCTATAAGTTTCATTTTATGCGCTGTTGGATCATTTGGAATATGTCAGTCTCTGAGCCAGGATAATTCTCCTGCAGTGACTTGAGGTATTGCTGGGCCTTGAAGTCATTGCCCTGCTTAGCGTAGATGTCGCTCAGGAGTATGAAACCTCGCGCCACCCAATAGCTGTAGGGGGTATCGGCATCGGTGACATCCTTGGCGAGCTTTTCAGCCTGGTCAAGGTCGCCCGCATTGAAATAACTTTCTGCCAATAGGTATGCGCTACCCATGCCATAGTAGCTGTTGGTGTCGGGAGCAGCTTCCTTCCAAGCTTGGCGAGCCTTGGAAGTGTGACCCTGAGCATTGAGAGCCACGCCCTTGAGATACAAGGCTTCTGTTCGGTCCTCGGCATCCAGGCTGCTCTGTAGCAAGGCATCACAAGCTGTGATGGCCTGGCCATACTCCTGAGTATCATTGGCGCAGCGAGCTATGCCCAAGCGCGCAGCATTGAGAGCCGTAGGAGTTGAGGCTTTGTCTTCGAGCTCTTGCCAAGTGCGCAGGGCCAAGGCTCCGCGCCCATCAGCGTACTCAGTCTCTGCCTTTACTTGCAGAGCTGAGATTGCCAGCGAATTGTCAGGATAATCCCTTACGATCTGGCAAGCATAGTCGTAAGCTGCCTTGGTGTTGCCAGCGGTATCGGCTGCCTCCATCAGATAAGCCAAGGCCTTGGCCCGGCTGCCGCCATCGGGGTATTCTGTGAGGTAGCTTTCGAGGCGCGAAGTGTCGCCATTGGTAATGTAATATTTTTCAGCACTTTCGAATGTCAAATCGTCAGCTTCGCTAATGTCCATCTTGGGACCATTGGGGATGCTATTAATAAATGTGAGGTACTCGCCTACCCTGCCATCATCGGCATAGAGACGCTTAAGCTGCTCGGCTGCCTGTGCTGCTTCGTCGCTGCTGGGATAGCGAGTGACCACATTGCGATAAGCCTGGATAGCTTGCTCGCGCTCGCCAGCGTTGAGCATAGTAAGGGCCATTTGCAGACTGCCTTGGCGACCCTGTGAGGTATTGGGGTATTTTTCCACCAATTCCTCATATATGGCAATCGCCCCCTTATTGTCGCCTAACTGTATGTAGCTTTCGGTCATCTCCAGCAAAGCCTCTGGCACTAAGGCGCTCTGCGGAAATTCCCGCTCCATCTGGCTAAGAATGTCGATTTTGCGCTGGTGATGACGCTGGTAACCCTCCATCAGTCCGCGTTGCAGCAGCGCGTAATCGCCAGTGTACGGGCTGAGATTGTAGGCTTCCTGATAGGCATCGGCTGCATCGGCAAACTTACTCTGATAGAAATAGCAATCGCCAAGGCGATTGTAGGCATCTGCCTGGATTGACGCACTGAGCTTGCCCGGAGCCTTGAGCATAGAGTTGAACTCCTGGGCTGCTGCGGCATATTGCTTTTGAGCAAAGCGAGCATAGCCAAGGTCATACTCAGCGATGGCAAGGTTGCCCTGTGTATTGCCTACATTTTTAATATAAGCCTCCAACTGACGTGATGATGCAGCATAGTCGCCATTGCGGTAAAGAGCTTCGCCAAGCAGCAGGGTGCTCTCTTGCGAAATCAGCCTGTCGTACTTAGCCAATTCCTGGGCTTGCTGCAGGTAAGAGATTGCCGCCTGCGGATTGTTGGCCCCGAGGGATTGGGCACCCAGCATATACAGCACTTTCTGCTTGGCAGCCTGAGTGGCATCAGTGGGCCGAGCCATGGAATTGATGCTGGCCAAGGCTTGATCGTAATTCTTATTATTAAGGTATGCTGCCACTATGTATTGCTGGGCCTGAGGCGCATAAGCGCTGTTGGGATAGCGCTTGATAAATGCCTCGAATGTGGCGATGGAATTGCCAAATGGCACACGTCCGCCTTGGAGCGATGCCACTGCATAGTTGTAGAAGGCTGTTTCTTGCACCTCGCGGTCAAATTCCATATTCAGGGCCTTGTCGAAAGCGAGCACAGCGCCGTCGGTGTCACCCTCTTTCAGCAGAGCCTGGCCTATGTAGAGATAGGCGCTCTGGCTCATGGCATCGCCAAGCTCAGTGGCAGGGGTCATCAGCTGCACCGCTTGGTTATATTCGCCTTGATTGTAGGCTTGGAGGCCAAGGATATAGAGGGCCGACGGCTGAGGATTTTCGGCAAGGCGAAGATAAGAGTTGAGATATTTCGTGGCTTCGTCATCGTCGCCAAGCTTGAAAGCAGCCTCTCCAGCAATGCGATTGGCCTCGGCCATATATTGCTGCTCGATGCCTTGGCGCTGGAGCAGGCTCTTGGCCATGGCCAATGCCTGGGAATTGTCGCCCTTGATGTAATAGATTTGGCTTAGATAATAATCGGCCATGTTGCCAGGGGCTTCGTTGCTGCGCGAAGCCTCGAACATTGGCAGAGCCTCAGCATATTTGCCCTGGGCATAACGGATATAGGCTTTGTAGAATTGAGCCTTTTTGGAATAGATCTTATCTTGGCTGAGATTGCTAAATAGCTGGTAGGCAGAATCGTAATAACCAAGTTCCATAAGGCAGTAACCCCGGCGATAATCAAGCTGAGCTTTCTGGGCAGGAGTGAGCTTAGTGGCATCCACGCGGGTGTAGATTTCTGAGGCGCGGGCGTAGTCGAAGCCATAATATGTGTCAGCAAGAGCCATCATGGCTTGTGGCTGCAGTGATGAGCCAGGATATTTGGCCAAGAAATCGCTTAAGAGCTGGCGCGCCAGTAATCTATCGGTGTGCACAGTGGCAGCCCCCTGCAAATATAGGGCTTGCATCTGCTGCTCGGGGCTCATGGGCAAACGCAACGCTTGGCCCACCTGATCGAGGCAACCTATATAATTGTCATCGAGCATCATAGCCTCTGCCCGAATAAGATAACCATCGGCACCGGCGTTGTTAACCTGTGCCGAGGAGTGGCATAGCATCGCTGCTGCCACTGCTATCAACAGTAGTCGCTTGTTCATTAGCAAAGCATTTTTGTCGTGCAAAGTTACGACTTTTTGAGTAATTTACAAAATACTTAAATATAGGTATTGGGTAAAGTAGGAAAAAGTTGTAACTTTGCACCATAAATTTAACAAACAATAACCCAATCATTTTGAAGATACGCTTATGAAGAAAATCTTTACCGTGGCAATGGCTATGATGGCCGTAGCAGCCATGAGCGCCCAAAGCGTGAAAATCGTGAAGGACGGCGCCATTGTGGCTCAGTACGATATGGACGAAAGCACCGAAGTGGTGTTTGAACCCGCCCAGGCTGGCTATACTGTAGCTGATATAGCTGGCAGCGATGCATGCGGCTTGAGCGTTACTCTGCTTGAAATGCCCGACATGGGCGTGGTGCTCACAGGCGAAGGCGAAGTGACAGTTACTGCCAATGAAGATGGGACCATCAACATCACCTTGCCATCAGTTTACTATGAGGCCATGGGCATGACTCTGCCATCGTTTACCGTAAGCAATATCGAAGTAGTCCAAGCAGATGGAGTGTTCAGCTTTGACTCTGAGTTCAGCTTCGTTGATGAGGAAAGCGAAAAAGAAATTTCTGGTTCGGTAGCCGGCCATAAAAGTGCAATCGAGCATTGGAATTTCTCCTATACAGTGACAATGCACTATGGGTCGATGCCATTCACCTTGATAATGAATTATTATAGTATTTGCGACTGATACACAAATTGAAAGAAACAATAATACATATCCTCACATTGACTCTGACGCTCTCGGTGCTTTTCTGTGCCGGATGCGCCAGCGACAACGTGCATCAGCCCGAACCTGACCTTACACCAGCACCTCAGCAATTCGAGGGCACGGTGTCTTCAGCAATCCCTATTTTCCCAAATTTTGGCCCGGTTGTGAGCCAAAATTATGCCATTCTGACTTGGCTCAACGAGGAGCAAACCGCCATCAACATCGAGCTTGGAGCCTTCGATGTAAGCGTGGGCGAAATCATGCAAATGGAGATTGAAATTGGCACTATGCTGATTCAAAATGTGCCATGCCAGAAAATTGGGGATAACAGTTATGAATTTGAAATCGAAGAGTTTGCCTGCCAAGCAGGGGAATATTACACCACAGGCTCGATGGCTGGCTCTCTGAAAAACAACACATTGGAATTTACTGTGCACTACCATCCTGGCAGCATGCCATTTGAGGTGGAGACAGTGTTTAGTGGTGTGGTGATTTAGCGAATTTGTGATTTAGTGATTTAGTGAATTTGTGATAAATGAGATTATATAGAGGACATATTAGAAGTGAATTTTATAATTTAGGTAGAATATTCACTGCATTTATGTTGGTTGGACTGCTCTCGGCTTGTGATGGTATCATGGATGGAATCTATGATGACGCTCCTGCTGACACTGATTTCAGCGAGGGCATCACCGTGACTGATGCTAATGGCCGCATGACACTTTTCCTGAATGCATGCTCTTACACTCAATGGCATTACATCAACCTCAACGACCTTACGGTAACTTCGCTCGACATACCTACTGCCCTCACTGGCGACTGGGACGGCCAGTCCGGCTGGACCTACAATCTGGTGGAAGGCACACGATATACCCAGCTCTCAACTGTGCAAACCGACGCACAGCCCGAGCCCGAAAGCTGGGACTTGGCAATCCATCACTTCGATGTACGCACCCACAATGGTGCCGCACTGATGACCGACGCCACATCAATCGATCAGTTGGCCCCTAACCAAGGCCAATATGCCAACGAATCATGGACCTACGATTCCTGGACTACCAACCAGGTGATTACTGACCTGACCGCAATGATGGCCTTCCGCATTGGTTATCAAAACATTAATGTGAACAAGGCGCTGAGCACCTGGGCCACAATGGATTTCTCGACCCCTCCGCCAACCTACGACAGCACGGGCAAAGTGTACATCGTGAAACTCGCTGACGGAACCTTAGCTGCCCTCCATCTGAAAAGCTATATTAGCCCAGCGGGCACCAAGGGATACTTGACCATCGATATAAAATACCCTTATTGAAATACAAAATACAAAATACAAAATACAAAATACAAAATACGAAATACAAATTAAAAAGTACCAGTGAGAGCAAGTGAAGCCACTGTTGGCGCGGCCGCGGCGTTAGCGCGCACTCACTGAAAACCGAAAACCAAAACCGAAAACTGAATGAAGTCATTGATTACATACTTGCTGATTGGATGCGCTGCCTTAGGAGGGTATGCCGCTGGTACCCCCTTGGAGCCGGAATCGGCCCCAAGCCTAACCGACGAGCAAATCGACTCGATCATGCGCGTGTTCAATCTCGACGAGATTGTAATCACCGGCACTCGCACCCCCAAGGCCTTGAAGGACACCCCTGTAACCACTCGCCTGCTCACCGAGCAGGACCTGCGCATGGCCGACGCCACCAATATCCAGGACATGCTGCAGCAAGAGCTTCCAGGCGTAGAGTTCAGCTATGCCATGAACCAACAGGTAAATATGAACCTGGCAGGATTCTCAGGACAAAGCGTACTGATTCTGCTCGACGGCGAGCGCTTGGCTGGCGAGACAATGGAAAATGTGGATTTCTCACGCCTAAATATGAATGGAGTTAAGCGAATTGAAATCATTCGCGGCGCAGCCAGCGCCCTGTATGGCTCGAATGCTGCTGGCGGCGTGATCAACATCATATCAAAGGAAGCTGACAAGCCTTTCAGTCTCGACCTTAACGCCCGAGCCGCTGATCATAATGAATGGCGCGCTGGAGGGAGCCTTGGATTGAAAGGGAAGCGCGTTAGCAACACCTTGGATGTCAACTTCAACCGCATGAGCACCTATCATGTGTGCCTCGACACCAAGGACGAGTGCGACTACCGCACCGTGTATGGATTCAGAAGTTGGAACTTCCAGGACCGCTTGATTTACAAGCCAATTGATGCATTGAAATTAACCGCACGCGCTGGATATTACTTCAAAGAACGCCTCTACAATCCAGAGACACCCGACCGCTACCGCAGCTTCAGCGCAGGCCTGCGCGGCGAATGGGCCATAACCCCCGACGACAAATTGGAGCTAAGCTATTCATTTGACCAATACGACAAGTCGGACTATGTAAAAGAATATGGGCTCGACGTAAAAGACTACAGCAATGTGCAAAATTCAGTGCGCACTCTTTATTCCCACTCTTTTGCCGGAGGCGATATGCTGACTGTGGGCGCTGATTTCATGCGCGATTATCTTGACACTTACCAGTTTGGCCCTGGCGAAACTCACCATCAATACACAGCCGACGCCTTTGCCCAGTACGATTGGAATATCAACCGTCATTGGGAAGTGATCGCAGCAGGCCGTTGGGATTACTTTAGCGACGGAGGCGACAATTACGGCACCACAAAAGTGTCGGCTCGCTACCGCTTGGACGCTCTGTCGCTTCGCGGCGGTTATGCTGGCGGGTTCCGCGCCCCCACGCTCAAGGAGAAGTATATGATGTACAACATGGCCGATATCTTCGATATTCATGGGAATCCTGACTTGAAATCGGAAAAGAGCCATAATTTCAACATCTCAGCAGAATACAACTGGAAGAATTTCTACTTTACGCTCGGCGGCAACTACAACTTTGTGGACGACCGCATCACCACATCGAGCATCTATTATACCGAATTAGGTGAGCCTTATGTGAATTACATCAACATTAAGAGCATGCGTGTGTTCGGCATCGATGCTACGGTGCGCGCCCGATGGCTGTGCGGAATCTCTGGCCAGGTTTCCTACAATTACACTCACGAAGAAAGCGTAGGCGGCACCATCAACCAGTACTGCCCAGCGCGCCCCCATGCCATCAACACTCGATGGAGCTACACCCATGCTTGGCATCGCAATTACGAAACGGAGTTTGTGGTAAGCGGCCGATTCTTGTCGCGGGTAAGCTATCAGTCAATGCACATGTATGCTCCATTCGAGCCATACACTGTGACCAACCCCGCCTACACGCTATGGAAGGTGCAGCTCTCACAGCTCATTATGGAGCGCGTGCGCCTCACCGTAGCTGTTGACAATATCTTCAATTACGCCCCCGGGGTTTACAGCTACAACGCCCCCGTGACCCTCGGCGCCAATCTAATGATTGGATTATCTTTAAGCATTTAATTTTATGTATTTAGGAAAAACACTCGGAGCTTTCATGCTCGTACTTCTGCTCATGCCACTTGGCCATGCGCTAATGATAATAATGGAACATAACATGACCCCCACAGCCCTGCATTACAGCGCTTTCGCCATGGGCTTTGTGGGCCTGCTGATAGTAATTGCCGGCGTCTTCGTAAAGGGTGATACTCGGCAGACAATCTTCGGCCTCTTCGGAGGCTTGCTCTTCTGGACTGGCTGGGTAGAGTTTCTTTTCGTGTACTTTGCCCAGCGCTTCGGTGTGCACTGCGACCTTTTGGGCGATGGCATCGTGCAGACCACCACGCAGTACATCGACGGCATTGGCGTCAGCCAAGAATATCTGGTAAATGGCATCCCGCTGGAGGAATACTCGCGCGTGGATATCAAGCATATCCGAGGCTCGCGACCAGAGTATCTGATAATGCCTGCTACATTCGGCATGTGGATGATGGTGATGGTGCTGTATATTTTCTGCACTCGCACTGGCTGCCGATTTATCAACTGGATCCAACGCCACACTGGCCTCAGCTCAGAAATCGAACTCAAGCCCATGGCTCGCCATGCATCAATCGTAACCTTCCTGGAACTGAATGTGATGCTGTGGTCGCTTTATCTGGCGTTGATGTTCTGCTACGACCCCGTCTTCCTGGGCTCAGACCATCCGGTGACATTCGCCGTGGGCATAGGCTGTCTGATAGGCTCGGTATTTATGTTCCTTAAGGAATTGAAAATCAAAGCATGGGGGGCCAATATCCGCATGGCAATTGCCACGGTAATCGTGTTCTGGACTTTTGTGGAGGTCGTTGCCCGCAACGGAATGTTTAATGAAATCTGGGTACACCCTATGGACTATGTGGTGGAAATGAGCATAATCCTTGCCGCCTTCCTTATACTTTCTGGCTACCTACTTATCCACTCGCACAAAAAGGCCAAGGCATGAGGCGGCAAACTTGGAAGAAACATCATAAAGTCACCGGGATAGCAGCAGCATTGTTTCTGCTGCTATTCTGTATCAGCGGATTCATATTGAACCATCGCTCGATGTACTCAACTATGGACATAAGCCGCCGCTACCTGCCCAGCCAATACCATTATCAGAATTGGAATATGGGTCTGATTCGGGGCGGCGTGGCCACATCTTTCGGCTATTTTTGGTATGGCGATGGAGGCCTATTCACCCCAGAATGTGATGAAATCCATGAGGCTAATTCTTTTCTTCCTCCTTATTCTGACCATCGCCACATACGCAATGTCACAGAGTACAAGAAAAATAATTCGCTGTATATTGCAGCCCAATATGGCCTATATCGGATGGATTCGAGTACCCACGAAGAAATAAAATTGCCACTTGAAAAGGATGAAAGGTTAGTTGATGTGGCCACACTTGGCGACTCACTCATCGTGATTAGTCGAGACCGAATATTTATATCCACTGATGGTGCGGATTTTGAGCCTATTGAATTGATACCTGGCAGCGACTGGGATGGGAAATTCACTCTCTTTCGCTATCTGTGGCTGCTTCATTCGGGACAAATGTGGGGACTTCCAGGCAAGGTTGTGGTGGATATTGTGGGGGTGACATTCGTATTCCTCACTCTTTCGGGCTTGGTGTTTTGGCTATGGCCAATGCGCATACGCAGACTTCGCGATCGCGGGCTGAACTTTAAGCATACTGCCAAGACTTTGGCTTGGAACGCACGCTGGCACATCAAGATTGGCGAGTGGGCGTTTGTGGTGCTTTGCTTCGTAGTAGTCACTGGTTGGTGCCTGCGACCGCCTTTGCTTATTCCCTTTGTATTGACTAAGGTTCCCGGGATTGAGGGCACTGCCCTATCGCCTTCTAAGCCATGGGCTGACAAATTGCGGGCTTTACGCTGGGATAGCACGCGCGGCTGGTGGTTATTAAGCACCAGTGATGGATTTTATCGGGTTGACGCTTCTCTGAGAGGCACTCCCCAGAAGCTTGATGATGCACCGAATGTGAGCGTGATGGGCGTGACTGTGCTGCAACAGGAACCAGATGGGAAATGGCTTGTAGGCTCGCTTAGCGGCATGTATCGTTGGAATCCTGACGATCACGAGATTACTGACTATTTCACAGGCGAACTGGCTGACAACATGCCTGGCGCACCATTTGGCAAGCGGCCAGTGGCTGGATATTCGGCCCTGTATCAAGATGGAGAACTGGTGAATGAAGTAGTGTATGATTACTACCAAGGGGCAAGTGCTGGCATGTATGAGCAGCCTGATAGCTTGTGCCATGCTCCAATATCCCTTTGGAACTTCGCCCTCGAGGTCCACACAGGCCGCATCTACAACCTCTTCGGCCACGCTCCCCTAATCTGGATCTTCCTCGCCGGCTCCCTCATCTTCTACCTCATCCTCACCGGCTACAAATCCCGCCCCAAGAGGGAAAAATAAAAATTTGGCAAATCCCCCTCATCAAGAACCAAAAGTATACTTTGGAATTATATCATATTTTGAACTAAAAACCAAAGTATACTTTGGCTTTTATTCAAAAATATTTGGAAAGCCAAAGTATATTTAGTAAATTTGCAAACAAAAAAGCAGGTTTATGGAAAATATGATTCGCCCTATTTACCTTAATCAGATGTTAAGTCACATCGACCGAGGTATGATGCTTGTGCTTGTAGGTCAGCGGCGCGTTGGCAAAAGCATATTACTCAAATTATTGAAGTCTCATCTTCAGGAGGAACTATCTAATAATGTGATATATGTCAACAAAGAATATAAGGAATTTGCCAATATAAACAATTCCGATACACTTTATAAGTATGTTGAGGAGCGTTTGTTGCCCAACCGACGCAATTACCTGCTCATTGATGAGGTACAAGATATAGTTGAGTATCAATTGGCCCTTCGCAGCCTTCACGCCGAAGAAAAATGTCAAATTGTGGTCACAGGGAGCAATGCCTATATTTTTTCGTCTGAACTAAGCACAAAATTGGCTGGCAGATATATTGAAATTCCCATCTATTCATTGACATATAGGGAATTCCTTACCCTACATGATTTAACTGACTCTCAAGAATCGCTTCTTACTTATTTGAAGGTTGGAGGTTTGCCAGGGTTATCAAGATATAATCTCAATGACCTTGATGCCATTAAAGACTATCTTTCCAGCGTGTACAACACAGTGATGATGCGTGATGCGATTGCTCGCGCTCAAATACGCAATGTTTCTTTTCTTGAGAATCTGGTGTCATTCGTAGCTGATAACATAGGTAAGCCTTTGTCCATTGTTAATATATCCAGATATATGAAGTCGGTTGGTCAACAAGTATCAGAGCCGATTATAGCCTCGTACCTGGAACATCTTTGTTCGGCTTTAATAATAGCACCGATGCGTAGATACAATCTCCATGGCAAAGGGCTATTAAACCCCAACGGCACATATTATTTCGCTGACCATGGTCTCCGAAACCTTCTTACTGGCTTTAATATGCAGGAGAGCATTGAAAAGATTATGGAGAATGTGGTGCGGACCCACCTACTGGCTCAAGGATTTACACTTGACATTGGCATACTGCAACGAGGAGAAATCGACTTTGTAGCAACTAAAGGTGATCGACACCTTTATCTACAAGTGACATACCTGTTAGATAACGCTACTACCATTGCTCGAGAATTTGGAAATCTATTTGCCATTCCTGACAACTATCCCAAATACGTAATTTCCATGGATCCCCTCGGAGGTACTCCCGTCCAATATCCCGGCATTATCCACATCCACCTGCGCGACTTCCTCACCACCGACTTTTAACCCCAATTCGCTTTGGAACCTCGCCCTCGAGGTCCACACTGGCCGCATCTACAACCTCTTCGGCCTCGCTCCCCTAATCTGGATCTTCCTGGCCGGCTCCCTCATCTTTTGGCTAATCCTCTCCGGCTACAAATCCCGCCCCAAGAGATAAACCGAAACCATCACGGAGGTGAAAATCACCTCCGTAATGTTTTCAGTAATAAACTTTATAAATTCTGATATTTTGGATTAACCACTAAAAATTTTATTATGATGAATAAAAGTTTAAGAAATTTTCGTAACTTTGCATTATTAGAACACAAGACGATTTTTATGGAAAAGTATGAAATAAAGTCATATGGTACTGATCGCACCCTAATTTACCAAGGTGATGCAATTAAGGTTCTTACATCACAGGTTGAGGATGAAAGCGTTGATTTGATTTTTGCGGACCCCCCTTATAATATTGGAAAAGATTTTGCAGGTTGCAAAGATAGATGGGCATCTGATGAAGAGTACCTTGATTGGTGTTACAATTGGATTTCCTTATGTATTAGTAAACTTAAAAAAAATGGGGCATTCTATGTGATGACATCTACACAATTTATGCCATACTTTGACATCTTCCTTAGAAAGAGAATGTCCATTCTTTCAAGAATAGTATGGTCCTATGATAGTTCAGGTGTACAAGCAAAGAAATTCTATGGTTCAATGTACGAACCGATTTTATATTGTGTAAAAGACAAGACAAATTACACATTCAATGCCGAAGATATTTTAGTTGAAGCTAAGACTGGTGCACAACGTAAACTTATAGATTATAGAAAAAATCCACCACAACCCTATAACACCCAAAAAGTACCCGGCAATGTTTGGGATTTCCCTCGCGTGCGTTACCGTATGGATGAATATGAAAATCATCCCACACAGAAACCTACAGCTCTCTTAAATCGAATAATTAGGGCAAGTAGCAATGAAGGTGATGTGGTATTGGATCCATTCTCTGGTACTTTTACAACATCATTTGTTGCACAATCCTTAAACAGACGCTCCATTGGCATTGAACTGCAAGAAGAATATGTGAAAATTGGTCTTAGAAGATTGTCTTTAGCGACGAGTTACGATGGAGAAATACTTCATAGTATCGATAAGACTTTCAAGAGAACCAATAATTTTTCTTCTAAAAAGGAAATATACACTCCATCATTATTTGCTGAAATATGACAAATGATTTTCATATCACCATTAACAAAATTCTTTCTGAACATTTTGGAGAGAACTCTATAGACATATATGACAAGAGTTTACTGCTTCAATACATTGACTATAAAACTAAATCTGCCAATCGAGGATCAAAAGCAAGAAACAGCTTTGCGAATCTCTATGCTCTTTATGTAATTATAGAAGATTATATAAAAGGTAAATTCGATACCAAAGGTGGTTATAAAAAATACGAAGGAGCCAAATTTACCTCTTTGTTGAAAAGACAAAGAGAACTTCCTTTTGGAAATAAATTGCAGAATCACGCACTGAATAACCGCATGAACTCTGAATTTCAGAAGTGCTTTCCTACTTGTGGACTCCAACCTATTATAAGAGACTTACATACCAATAGATATTGGATAAACGAAAACCTTTTAAAAATATCTGTCAGTCGAAAAAACTATAATATCGCATCAGTAATTATCGACATTCTCAATGAATACATTAAGATAAAACAAGATTCATTTAAACGTTTTATAGCACAATGTGAAGGACTCCAAAATATAAATATCTCTGAGATTACCGAAATCAAAGATTATATCTTAACGCTCTTAGCACCAAATGTTGATGCAAGAATATTTGAGATTGTAAGCTATGCAATTTTAAAATATTACTATGGTGATCAAATGATAATTTGGGGATTTTCATGGGAAGTCCTGAATGAGGAGAATTTAAAATTATATAAGACAGGAAGAACTAACGCCAATGATGGCGGAATAGACTTTGTAATGAAGCCATTGGGCCGATTCTTTCAAGTGACAGAAACTATTGACTTTAAGAAATACTTTTTGGATATAGAGAAAATCGAACGTTTTCCAATTTCCTTTGTCATAAAGACTGAAGAAAAAGAAGAAATAATATTAAACCAACTAAGATTAGGAGCAGAAAAGGACTTTATCGTGACCCAAATTGTAGAGAAATACATGGGATGCATTGAGGAAATCATAACAATCCCAAAGCTTCTCACGTATCTACACGAAATCTCAACCAATGGTCATATAAGAGATGTCTTAAACGAGATTATCCTTCAAAGCAAAGTTGAATTCAATATTGAAGACGAAGAATTAATGGATTGAAGAAGAATAAATGGTCCATTGAGGTTTACAACCAACCTACTTAGTAGAAGACTAGTCTATTTGCAGTGTTAAAAAACAAGTCTTTAGTATTTTTTAGCACAAATATACAATTGGATTATGAAATTATACTTAACTTTGCGAAGTTGAAACAATTTCAATACTGATTAACAAACAATAATTAACCAATCATGAAACAACTAATCTTGGCTCTTCTGGGATTGTGCGTAGCGATAGGAGTGTCAGCTAAAGACATTCAAATCGTTGTTATCCCTAATGAAGCCACAATTAAGGTCAACGGTTCTTATTACGGAGAAGGTAGTGCCGTATTGAAAATCAAGAAAAATGACTTTGTATCTCTTGAGTGTAGCTGCCCAGGTTACGAAACACTCAATACCCGCATTTACGGAAATGATGATCGTAAAACAATTGAGATAAAGCTAAAGGAGGACATGCTTCTAAAGCAAACTCTTGAATCTTCAGTAGCAAACAACTTCTTTTCTGTAAAGGTTAACAAAGACCTTTATACTGATGATCCTACCACTGGCAAACGTAATTCAGAGAATGCCTGGAAGATGGCTCATAGCGTTTTGTTAAAGTATTTCGACGAGATAATGACTTCAGATGCAGCTTCAGGCTTCATCCAGACCCCTTGGCTCTATAAGAATTACGTAGAGGCTGGTAAAACTCTGCGTTGCCGTGTCACCATTAAAGAATCTAACATAGGTGGCGACCTTACCTTCCAAATCAAGATGGCTTCGGAGATGGCTCCAATACAAGGTCGTAGCCGTGAAGAATCCTTCCTTGAAACAAATCGCATTATGAAGGAGTTCGATACTCTTATCAGTGAGTTCCAATCTCGCCTTGGAGAAAAATAATTTCTTATGAAACGCCTCCTTTTAATTCTTGTTTCTTTTCTAACATTGGGCATAGGAGCATCCTATGCCCAACTCGATGAGGTATCAGGAAAGATCAATCGATTTTTAGGGAAAGAAAAAGAACTTCAGATTGTAGTAATACCCAACAATGCCACAATCAAGGTTAATGGTTCTTACTATGGAGAAGGATCGGCCAAGGTGAAAATAAAGAAAAAAGATTTTATTTCTCTTGAATGTTCAGCTCCTGGGTATGAAACTTTGACTACAAGAGTATATGGCAACGATGGCCGTAAGACTATTGAAATAAAACTGAAAGAAGATATGCTCCTTAAGCAAACAGCCGAATCATCGGTTGCTAATAATTTCTTTTCCGTAAAGGTGAATAAAGATCTTTACAAAGATGACCCCAAAACGGGAAAAAGAGATGCCGAAGCAGCATGGAAAATGGCTCATAGCGTACTACTCAATTATTTTGAGGAGATTATGACTTCAGATGCCACATCTGGATTTATACAAACTCCTTGGCTCTACAAGAATTATATAGAATCAGGAAAAACTCTGCGTCATAGAGTAACAATAAAAGAATCAAACATCGGGAGCGATCTTACTTTCCAAATTAAGTTATCTTCAGAAATGGCTCCCACTCAAAGTAGAAGCCAAGAAGAAGCTTTTATGGAAACGTCAAGAGTGATGAAGGAGTTTGAGTCTCTCATAAGTGAATTTCAAACAAGATTAGGTGAAAAATAATACTTTCTCATGAAAAAAATAATTGTATTACTTAGTGCTTTGTTTGTACTATTCTCATACAAAGCAACTGCACAAGTTAAGGAGACATTTGACTCTAATTCTTGGCAATGGACAGAATATTCTGCCGATCAGGGTAGAGCTTACATCATTGATGGAGTTATGAGACTTGAAAGCAAGTCGGATAATGACAAAGTGGAGTTAGTTGACATTGTGGGCAATGTGGCCACTCACTCATTTACTCCCATGGACCCAGTAAAGGGATTTACGATTAAGTGCGTTGCCACCGTAGAGAAATTCGAAGGGAAAAAACAATTCGGTATTATTTTGGATTATCTGGACGATATGAATTGTCTTGTTTTCATGATAAAGGGTGACTGCGCTTATCTCTACAAAATGAAAGAAGGCAAGATTGTGGGTCAACAGAAAAACCAATTCAAACTCCAAAAAGGTAAGAAAACCACAGACCTTGATATAGAAATCACTTATATGGGAGGTGAATTGGAATTCCGTATAAATGATGTGCAAGCTCTTCTGTGCAAATATGTTCCTATTACCTCCAATGGCTTTGGGTTCTGTGCATACGGCAAATGTAAAATCGACTTTGATGATGTAGAAACACTCAACTAATCCATCTTCGATAAAAAGAGGTGATATGTGACGAACTATCAGTTTCAACAACATATCACCTCTTTTATTTTTAGTTTTAAGGCAAAAAATCACCGCCTTGATTGTCACTGCTATGATTTTTCTTCTATCTATTTCTTAATTTCCTAGTATTCAGCTTATTCCTTTTCGTTCCCCCGTTTGGCGCGATTTATGTTCCCCCATTTGGCGCGATTTC
>JAJBUG010000021.1:20309-24345 GCA_020860515.1 Bacteroidales bacterium
TTCCCCCATTTGGCGCGATTTCGTTCCCCCATTTGGCGCATTTTTGTTCCCCCATTTGGCAATTATGTGAAAAATTTTAGCTATATTTGCGGCGTAATTTTAACATCAACATATCGATGGGATTTTTCCCCCTTATTATCCTTACCACAAAAAGCTAAAAGATATGGACTATAAGCCAAGAGTGATAGATAACCGCCTGAAACAATGCCTGCAATACCGTGGAGCAGTGTTAGTAGAAGGGCCTAAATGGTGCGGCAAAACCACCACCTCAGAACAATTCGCGGCCAGCAGCTTAAAGTTGTCAAAAACCAGCACGCGGCAACAAGTACGCAATTTATTAGAAATTGATACTGATGCTGTGTTGCAAAAACCTGCTCCATTGCTTATTGATGAATGGCAAACGGTACCCGAGCTATGGGATGCTGTTAGAAGCGCTGTTGATGAGAGGCATAAGCCTGGGCAATTTATTCTCACGTGGTCAGCTGTTCCATCAAGGGAAGAAAAAGAGAAAATCTATCATTCTGGAGCGGGACGATTCTCTTGGATTACAATGCGGACGATGACATTATTTGAATCAGGAGACTCAACTGGCACCGCAAGCATGAAAGATTTGTTTGATGGTAGTTGGAAAGGATTAGCTGAGAGCCATCTTAACTTACAAGATGTTGCTTTTTTGATGTGTCGGGGAGGATGGCCAGAGGCTGTCACAGGCAACCAAGAATATGCCTTGATGCATGGTAGAGACTATTTCGACGCAGTGGTTCAAGAAGACATCCTAAGAGTGGATGGTGTAAAACGCTCGGCGACTACGGCTCAGCGGCTAATGAGAGCTTACGCTCGCAATCAAGGGAGCCAAGCAAGTTTGTGCACTCTTAAGGCCGATTTAAAGGAAAATGAAGGGGAATCAATAAATGAAGATACGATTTCTGATTACCTAAAGGCCCTTCGCCAAATCTTTGTAATCGAAGATATGCCAGCATGGAATCCTAACCTAAGATCAAAAACTGCTATACGCACGCGTGACACCAGATACTTCACTGATCCATCCATTGCCACAAATGCATTAAGGATTGGACCTACCGACCTAATCAATGACCTTAACACAATGGGGCTGTTGTTTGAAACTTTGTGTGCCAGAGATTTAAGAGTATATGCCCAAGCATTGGATGGAGAAGTGTTTCATTATCGCGACAAATCTGGCTTGGAGTGCGATGCCGTGGTTCATCTCCACGACGGAAGATATGGCTTAGTGGAAATCAAGCTTGGCGGTGACTCGTTGATTTCAGAAGGAGTAAAGAGCCTAAACGCTCTAGCCAACAACATTGACAATAGCAAAATGCCTTTGCCATCATTTAAAATGGTTCTTACAGCTGTTGGAGAATACGGATATAAACGCCCCGATGGCATTCTGGTCATGCCCATCGGGGCCCTCCGCCCGTAAAAACCATCTCAATCTATAAGAAATAGTGACTTTTGGGAAAAGGATTTGGTGATATGTTCATTTTTTAGTAACTTTGCAATGGTTTAAGGCTAATATTTTAGAATAACACAGCCTAAAATCGGTTCAGTTTTTAGGGCAAAGCACCCCAATAGCGGTCAATATTTTAGCCATATACTTATATACCAATGAATTATGACAGACTATGTATATCTAAGAAGAAAAGTTGATGGTTTTCTTAAGGAATGGAAAGAAAATACCAATCGCAAACCTCTTATTATTAAAGGGGCCAGACAAGTTGGAAAAAGCGAATCCATTGCACGTTTCGTATATTCATGCTACAAAAATGTAGTATGGATTAATTTTGCTGAAATGCCAACTTATAAGGCAATAACAGAAGATGGTTATAGACCTGATTTAATACGCAAAAACATTTCTCTTAGAGATTCTTCCGTTCAATTTATTCCGGGTGAGACTGTCATAGTATTTGATGAAATACAAGAACATCCTGACATTGCCACCTCTCTGAAATTTTTCAACATTGAGGGAGACTATGACGTGATTTGCTCTGGATCTATGTTAGGCATCAATTACAAAAAGATCGAGAGCAATAGTGTAGGCTACAAAGAGGACTACGATATGTATTCCATGGATTTTGAGGAATTTCTTTGGGCTCGTGGATATAAAGAAGAGATAATTGAGGATATGTTAAATCATATCATCGAAAAGAGACCTTTTTCTTCAACTGAGATGGAAGTATTCTCTTCATTATTCTATGATTACTTTATCATTGGTGGCATGCCCGCATTGGTAAGGCAACATGTAAAGACCAAAACCTTTGAAGACATTCTGAATATGCAACGGCAAATTATTGCAGGCTATAAGGAAGATGTAAGAAAATATGTGGAGGGACTGGAGCAGACACGCATCCTTAACGTATTTAATAGAGTGCCTATTCAACTTGGCCGTGACAATAAGAAGTTCCAAATCTCAAAAGTAGCACATGGAGCCAAGACCAAAGATTACTGGGGATGCATTGAATGGCTTGCTGACGCAGGAGTCATAAACATCTGCTATTGTCTTAATTTCCCCGAACTCCCCTTGAAAGGAAATTATGATGACACTCGTTACAAACTTTATTTTGCAGATACGGGCCTTCTTATTGCCCTTCTCGACGATGAAGCACAAGATGACCTCCGAAACAATGGGAATATACGCACCTATAAGGGTGGCCTATTTGAAAACTCAATAGCGGAAGCCCTAAAGAAAGCCGGAACTTATACCTTCTATTATAAACGTCAAGATTCTCAATTAGAAGAGGATTTCTTCTTAAGGACCAAATCACTTTTAGTGCCAATAGAAGTAAAATCAAAGAAAGGTACTTCTCAATCACTACGACAACTAATAGACAGCCCTCATTATCCGGAGATTGCATGGGGTATAAAGCTCTCTGACCGCAACATCAGCTGGGCAGGAAACATTCTCAACCTTCCACACTTTTGCGCCTTTCTCCTTAAGCGCTATCTTTCCACACAAGAATAAGAAAGTATCATTTTATTTGGTACTTTGGCGAAAAATGTATAACTTTGTGCCATTAACCTAATGATAGGCTTAAACAAACCACTCATCTCCACAAATCTAACGCAATGAGCAAAGTCATTACTGAAATAACTCCCCTCAACGAAAAGGACTGCTTCTACCTTGTTGACCGTCATAAGACTACATTTGTCTATCCCATTCATCGCCACAGCGAGTACGAGCTCAACTTCGTGAGCAACTGCCGAGGCGCTCGCCGCATCGTGGGCGACAGCATCGAAGACCTTGGCGACTTCGACATGGCCATCATCGGCCCTGGCCTTGAGCACTGCTGGGAACATGCCCAATGCGACCAGAGCGACAAGCGCGAAATCACCATCCAATTCTCCCCCACCCTGCTGAGCAACGAACTGCTGCTCAAAAATCAGATGCATTCGATCAACAAGATGTTCAAGGCTGCCGAAAAAGGCGTGGCCTTCGACTATGAGGCGATAATGAAGGCGTACTCGATCCTCGACGAATTAGTACGTATTCCCAATGATTTCATCCGCCTGCTTCGCTTGCTCGAAATTTTCTATCATCTGTCGTTAGCGCCCTATCGCACACTGGCCTCGCACACGTTTGCCAACGCCACCGTGACAAGCGACTCGCGACGCGTAAACAAAGTGGAGGAGATGATAAAGGAAAATTTCCGTCGCACCCTCACGCTCGAAGAGCTGTCGTCGCTGGCCGGCATGACGCCCACGGCTTTCAGCCGCTTTTTCAAGCAGCGCACAGGCCGCACCCTGTCGGAATACATAATCGACATCCGTCTGGGCTATGCTGCGCGCCAGTTGGTGGACACGACTATGACAATAGCCGAAATATGCTACGACTGCGGCTTCAACAATATCAGCAATTTCAACCGGGCCTTCAAAGCCCACAAGGGTTGCAGCCCCAAGGTATTCCGCGAGCACTACCTGAAGAAGAAAGTACTCGTTTAGGGTTTTAAGTTTTAAGTTTTAAGTTTTAAGTAAAAGGCCGAATTAAATTTAAACTATTCTTATTCTTGAATCCCGTAGG
>JAJBUG010000006.1 GCA_020860515.1 Bacteroidales bacterium
CAGGCTATTAGAAACAACCCCTACGGGGTTGGCAGATACAATATTATAATTTAATTTTAATATGAATGTTTATGTAATTTGTAATTTTAAAAATTTGAAGAATGAAGATTTTTAAGGAGGCTTGGGCGGATATGCGGCGGCAGCCGGTGCTAAGCGGGGTGTCGATTGTGGGCATGGCGCTGGCGCTGTTCTTGATCATGGTGGTGATGATGATCAGTCAAGTGAAATATATGCCCTTTGCGCCCGAGAGCGGCCGCGATAGAATGCTCCATGCTGCCAGCCTGAGCTGTGAATATTCTAACGGAGGGGAGTGCAATGGCCCTAATTCCGAGGAAACAGCCCGCAGGCTTTATGGCGACCTCCCATGCGGAGCAATCACCACCTGCTACTTGGTTTATCCCTCCGATGCCACTGTCACAGCTGATGGTGAAAACACTTATGATGCGCAGTATCGCGGTGTGGATGCCAATTTCTGGCGTGTATTTGATTTCACTTTTGTCGATGGCAAACCGTTTTCGCAGGCTGATTATGATGCGGCCTTGCAAAAAGCCGTCATCTCGGAGAGCGTTGCAAGGCGCTTGTTTGGTACCGTTGAGGCCACGGGCCGAGAGTTCAAATTCAACTTCGTGCCTTACGAGGTATGCGGGGTGGTAAAGGATGTGTCAACGCTTGCCACCCATGCCTATGCCGAGGTCTGGCCCACGTTCAGCAGCACTTTCGACCGGCTCGCTAAATGGTCGCCCATTCACGGCATGGTGTCAGTCACCATCTTGGCTCAGAGCAAGAGCGATTACCCTGCGATACGCGAGGCCATTGGCAAGAATTACCAAGTGTTTGATACTGAGCTAAAAGACCATAACGTAACGCTGATTCGTCGCGATCGGCCCTATGACAGCGAAACAGATGCCTATACGATTGGGGCAAATCAAGACCCTGACATAGAAGCCGAGCATCGAAAACAGTGGACAATCTATCTGATTCTGCTGATTGTGCCTGCAATCAATCTGACCAGCATGACCGACAGCCGACTGCGCCGCCGCATCAGCGAGATTGGCATCAAGAGGGCATTCGGTTGTCGTCGCAGCCAGGTGTTTGCCTCACTTTTCGCCGAGAATCTGATTGTGACCCTGATTGCCGGAGCCTTGGCATTGATGGCCACTGTGACATTCGGTCTATTGTGCACCAATTGGCTTTTCGAGCAGCCTTACAAACTGAATCCCGACCATATTTCTGTGTCGCTCGACATGGTGCTCAACTGGAAGATTTTCTTGTGGGGGCTGCTATTCTGCTTCGTGCTTAACATGCTCAGCACCAGTCTGCCCGCCTTACGCGCCAGCCGCGCCAATATCGTAAATTCACTAAATGCAAGAAAATGATTAGAAAACTATTTAGACAGATGCTTCGTGAATGGCGCAGCAATCTGTGGCTGCTGACGGAATTGGTGGTGGTAAGCGTGGTGCTGTGGTATATAGCCAGCGATTTGAGCCAACGATACAAGACCTACGTTACTCCCAATAATTTTGATACCGAGCATTGCTATGAAATCAACGTAAATGTGATGCCGCATGAGAGTCCTGACTACCAAGAGGATGCGCCCGGACCAGGCTTGCAGTATCTTGACTTGTTGGAACGGCTGCAGCGCATGCCCGAGGTGGAGTATGCCTCGCTGGGAATGGTTTCGCGACCTTACAATGGCAGCAACAGCTATATGTCATTGTCGTACGATACGCTGTGGTGCAAAGGTTTGCGACGACTTGTTACCCCGGATTTCCCACAGGTCTTTCAATACCAAGGATATAATGGAGAAAATGCTGCCACCTTAAGTCAGGCCCTAAAGGATGGTCAATTAGTGGCATCGTCAAGCCTTAATTTTGGAGGCAAGGTGCCAATCACAGATTTGATTGGAGAGACAGTATATTGGGAAGGCGACACGGTGGAAGGAGGTCTGGACGTGAAATATTTGACTCAGCCGGTGAAATATCACGATTACAGCCTGTGGACGCAATATGCCATGCTTGATATTACCGAGCCATTGCTTGAGGGCGGCTTTGACGAGACTATTAATTTGGAGGTCAGCGCCAGAATAAGGCCCGAATATGATGTGGCCGGTTTTAAGGAGGCGTTCCGCGAGAAGTGTAGCCGCGAGCTGCGCACGGGCAACCTGTACGTGAGCGGAGTTAGCGACTATCCCACTATTCGCCATAATTTCCAGCTGACGTTTACTCAGGACATGAGAAACATGGCCATAGGCATGGGTTTTCTGATGTTCAATGTGTTTTTGGCGCTGCTTGGCACATTCTGGGTGCGCACTCGCGAACGCACCAGCGAGATTGCAATCCGCAAGGTGAACGGAGCCACCAGAGGCAATATCTTCTCATCGTTTGAGCTGGAGGGCGTGATTTTGTTAGTGGTGGCCACATGCGTGGCAATGCTGTTCGATTTCCTGCTCACCCATTGGGGGCTTAGCAATTTCTATGACCAGTATTCTGATGCAACCGACTGGCCTCGCTTCTGGGTGTGCATCGCTATCACCTTTTTGGCTATGCTGCTAATGATTCTTATCGGCATCGCCATCCCAGCATACCGAGCCATGTGCATTGCCCCAGCTCTCGCCCTCCACGACGAATAAAATGACCCTCGAAGAGGGTGAATAAAGGTTATCCTTATTCACCGTCTTCGACGGTGTAGTTCAAAAATTTTTTGTATCTTTGCAGTATGATTTTGATTGTTGATGATGATAGAGGCGTAAGAGCTTCGCTGAACCTGCTTTTCAAGAAGAATGGCTATGAGGTGGCCTTGGCCGCTGATGCAGCCGAGGCTATGGCTGTGGTGCGTTCGGGGGAGCCGCTACAGCTTGTGATGCTTGACATGAATTTCTCGCGAGCCACAACGGGCGAGGAAGGCCTTACCATGTTAAAGCAAATCAAGCTGTTTATGCCGCAGGTGCCTGTGATATTGATGACTGCCTGGGGCAGCATCCCCTTGGCGGTAGAGGGCATTCAAGCAGGAGCATTCGACTTCATCACCAAGCCTTGGGACAATCAATTGCTACTGCAAAGGGTAAAGACAGCTATCGATCTTAGAGAGGATGCTGCGGTAAGTCAAGCTACCCAAGAGGATTTTGATCGGAGCCTGATTATCGGTAAGAGTGAAGGACTGATGCGTGTGCTGGATACCATAAAGCGCATAGCTCGCACCGATGCTTCGGTGTTGATTATGGGTGAGAATGGCACCGGCAAGGAACTGATAGCAGAAACGATTCATCGCAATAGCCGCAGGGCCAAGAAGCCTTTTGTTAAGGTGAACCTTGGCGGCATCTCGCAGAGCCTTTTCGAGAGTGAGATGTTTGGCCACAAAAAGGGCGCATTTACTGGAGCTGTTGCCGATCGCCAAGGACGTTTTGCCTTAGCCGACAAAGGCACAATCTTTCTTGACGAGATTGGCGACCTTGATCTTAGTTGCCAAGTGAAGCTGCTACGAGTGCTGCAAGAACATACTTTCGAGGTGCTTGGCGAAAGTCGGCCCACTCGAGTGGATATGCGCGTGGTATGTGCTACCAATGCTGACCTGCCTGCGATGGTGCGAGAGAAAACGTTTCGTGAAGACCTTTTTTATCGCATCAACTTGATTACTGTTACCTTGCCTCCATTGCGTGAGCGACGCGAAGATATTCCGTTATTAGTGAAGCATTTCGCAGGAAAGATTGCCAAAGACATAGGTGCGGAGCAGAAGATTACTCAGCGTGCCATGGAGTTTTTATCGAGATTGCCGTATCCAGGGAATATTCGAGAATTGAAGAATCTTGTAGAGCGCACTATGCTGGTGGGGAATACGTCAGGGATGCTCGACCGTGAGGACTTTGAGGCACAGTACCAACCTCAGGCTCCAAAGACTGATCTTAGTACGGGAGGCTACACTCTCGATGAAATCGAGCGGCATACCATAGAGCAAGCGCTCGAGAAATATGATGGCAATCTCACTCGCGTAGCCACCGAGCTGGGCATCACCCGCCAATCTCTCTACCGCCGCATGGAAAAATACGGTCTAATGAAATAAGACGAGAGATACGAACTACGAGAGATACGAATTATTCTCTCGTCTTGTAACTTAATTCGTATCTCTCGTCTTAATTGTTAAAAATATGATTTCAATTTTGATTATAGCTATATTCGTCAACCTGTTGATATGGGTGCTGGTTTACCTGAAGGTGGTGAAGCCGATGCGCACTATTGCCAATGGCATGGATTTGTTGCGCGCTCAGGATTTTAGCAGCAAGCTTGCCCCGGTGGGAGAACCTCAAGCCGATAGGGTGGTGGAGCTCTTCAACCGCCTGATGCAGCAACTCAAGCACGAGCGCCTTACCCTGCGCGAGCAGAATTATCTGCTCAATCTCATTATCAAGGCCTCGCCCATGGGCATAATCCTTTTTGATGACAAGGGCAATATCACCATGAGCAATCCTGCGGCGCAGAAGTTCCCTCTCGATTCGCTACTGCCTGTAACAAAGGGCATGAAAAGCGGTGAGAATCATACGGTGCGGCTGAGCGATGCAATGGTATTCAGAGTGTGGAGGCTAAGCTACATGGATCAGGGCTATGCACATCCCTTTGTGTTAATTGAGGAGTTGACCCGCGAGGTGATGAAGGCAGAGAAGGCAGCTTACGAAAAGGTTATCCGCCTGATTGCACATGAGGTAAATAACTCAGCGGCTGGCATCACTTCTATTCTCGACACTGTGGCTGAGAGCATAGAAGATGAGGATCTGCGTGATTCCCTGCATGTGTGCATTGAGCGCTTTGGCAGCATGAGCCAATTCATCACGGCCTTTGCCAATGTGGTAAAAATTCCCAAGGCAAACCTAAAGCCGATTGATGTTGCTGAATTTCTGGCTGACATGCATTTGATGCTCGAAAACATGTGTGCCCTGGCTGGAGTGGATTTGGTATTTTCTTATGGGACAACTGGGACCCATGTGACCAATGGGGCTCAGTTTAAAATTCAGGCCGATCGTGTGCTCCTTGAGCAGGTGCTAATCAATATCGTAAAAAATGCCATCGAAAGCCACTGCAAACAAATCACAATATCGGTAGAGAATAGCAAGTTGACTGTGGCTGATGATGGTGATGCCATCACACCAGAGGTGCAGTCAAAATTATTCACACCATTTTACAGCAGCAAACCCCAAGGCCAAGGTCTTGGCTTGATTTTCGTGCGCGAAGTTCTGATTCAACATAACGCAACCTTCAGCCTCCGCACTGATTCGGATGGAATAACACGCTTCTGCATAGAATTGTGACAAAAAGAGAAATATTTTTGTAAAAATTGTAACATTTCTTGTTTTTGCCAAAATTATACCTTACCTTTGCGATATGATTTGAAACCATAATGGGGGAACGATAACATAGGTTATCTGTATTGGTAAAGATCACGAGGGCCTATAGGTGTAGAATACCAAAATTTTCCATATCTATTAAAGCCACTGCGCTGAGCAGAAGCTCGGCCCTTAACCTTTTTGTATAGATGCAATTGGGGGGGTAAAGTGGAGGGACGGCGGGGTGCCGTCCCTCTTTCTTTTTTTATTAATGGATGAAAGGATTAATGGATGAAAGGATTAATGGATGAAAGGATTATTTCTGATTTTTGGGGTCTTTGCAATGCTTTGAGGCAGGGCATGATGAGCAGCCGCAATTGCAAGGTGGATCCTTGCGCCGCGCATATTTTATGATTTTCAAAATCACATAAATCACGCATGCTGCCACAGCTACATATACTATTATCCACTGTATGATATTATACATATATATTCTTTTTTATGCAGAGGAGAGAGAATTCCCCTGGCTCTTATTTCTTTTTGCCTTTTGATTTTTTCTTTTCTTCTTCGGCTGGAATTTCTATCTTCTTGGCGCTATTGTCGTTGAGTACATTATAAACAATGGTGGTAATCAATTGTTTCAGCTCATCGATAAATTCTCCAGCTGAATATTCTCCACGCTCAATCTTGCGCAGTTTGTTTTCCCAAATGCCTGTCAGCTTGGCGCTTTTGAGCAGCTCCTCGTTGATAGTCTCAATAAGTGATATTCCAGCTTGCGACACCATTATGTTTTTGCGTTCGCGATAGATATAGCGGCGCTTAAACAGGGTTTCGATAATGGCGGCTCGTGTAGATGGGCGACCTATTCCATTCTCCTTCATGGCCTCACGCAGTGTCTCATCGTCAACGGTCTTACCAGCGGTCTCCATAGCTCGCAGCAGTGTGCCCTCGGTGTAATACTTTGGCGGTTGCGAGGTCTTTTTCACAAACGATGGGGTATGGGGTCCGCTTTCTCCCACAGTGAAAGGCGGTAGGATTTTGTCGTTGTCATCATCCTTGGGCTTGTCATCGGCATTGCTCTTGTCGTTGTCGAACAGCACGCGCCAGCCAGGACTGTTGATTACCTTGCCAGTAACCTTGAATCCCACATCACCAACTTTTCCCTGTACTGTGGTGGTAGTAAATTCGCAATCGGGATAAAATGCAGCTATGAAGCGCATAGCAATCAGGTGATAAAGGGGGCGCTCCTGACCCACAAGCACCGTGGGCGACTGGCCAGTAGGGATGATGGCATGGTGGTCGGTGACTTTGCTGTTGTCGAATACCTTTTTGCTCTTTGGAATCTTTGGCTTGGCTAAAATGGGAGCCGTGACGCTTGCATAAGGTGTCATCATCCTGAGTATGTCGGGCACCTTTTTGTAAATATCATCAGTCAGGTAGGTGGTATCTACGCGCGGGTAAGTCGTCACCTTTTTTTCGTAGAGGCTTTGGATTAGGCGCAAGGTCTCATCAGCTGTCCAACCCCATTTCTTGTTACATTCCACTTGCAGCGAGGTAAGGTCGAAAAGTCTTGGTGGCGCTTCTTTGCCTTTTTTCTCTGCTACATCAGTGACATTAAAAGGGAGGGGAGCAATGGCATCGACTGCCTCTTGGGCTGCCTCCTGAGTTTTGTACTTTTTGCCTGTGCTGCTGAATACCACATCACGGTAGTTGGTACGCAATTCCCAGGTATCCTCAGGCTTGAAATTCTGGATTTCATAATGGCGTTGCACCAGCAGGGCGAGAGTTGGGGTCTGCACTCGGCCCACGCTCAGCACCTTGCCAGGCGAGGAATATTTTAGGCTGTAGAGACGAGTGGCATTGATGCCCAGAATCCAGTCGCCAATGGCGCGCGAGAGGCCAGCCAAATACAGGTTTTGGAAGTCACTTTCCGGCTTTAGGTCCTGAAACCCAGCACGAATCGAATCATCGGTCAGCGAGGATATCCATAATCGCTTCACTGGACATTTTATGCCAGCCTTTTGCATAACCCATCGCTGTATCAATTCACCCTCTTGGCCAGCATCCCCGCAGTTGATCACTTCGGCTGCTTGGGCGATAAGGCTTTCGATGCAGTGGAATTGGCGCTCAATCGACTCCTCGGGGATTAGCTTTATGCCGAATTTAGGTGGAATCATAGGCAGTCGGCCCAAGGCCCAGTATTTCCATGCTTCCATGTAGTCGCCAGGGTCCTTAAGGCAGCAAAGGTGGCCGTAGGTCCAAGTCACCTTGTAAGGGCAGGCTGGATCCACACTTTCGTAGTAGCCATCTCTACGCACAGTGGCGCCAAGGATTTGTGCGATATCCTTGGCGACACTCGGTTTCTCTGTAATGCAAACTATCATAATAATTACAAATTACAAGTTACAAATTACAAGTTACCTCTTCATTTGTCATTTGTCATTTGTCATTTTAGCAGCTTGCCAATAGGCCTCCATTTGATCCAGGGTGAGGTCACGCAGGTTTTGGCCATGAGCGCGGGCCTGACCCTCGATGTATTCGAAGCGTTGGATAAATTTTCGATTAGTGCGCTCAAGGGCGTTTTCGGGATTCACCTTGTAGAGGCGAGCAGCATTGATAAGGGCAAACAGCAGGTCGCCAAATTCTTCTTCAAGGCGTTCGTGCGCCTTATCTTTCTCGGGAGCTTTTAACTCAGCTTCCACCTCAGCGATTTCTTCCTTTACTTTGTCCCACACGTCCTCTGGTTTTTCCCAGTCGAAACCTACATTTGCCACTTTTTCTTGGATGCGGTAGGCTTTAATCAAGGCAGGAAGGCTGGCTGGCACGCCGGTAAGCACGCCCTTGTTGCCATCTTTTTCCTTGAGCTTTATTTGTTCCCAATTTTGCTCCACTTGGTGGGCATCGTTGGCTTTTACCTCGCCAAACACATGGGGATGGCGGAAGATGAGTTTGCGGTTGAGCTTATCAGCCACATCGGCTATATCGAAAGCCTCTTTCTCTTCGCCTATTTTTGAGTAGAAGAGGATGTGCAGTAGCACATCCCCTAACTCTTTGCAGATATTTGGATTGTCCTCATCAAGCAGGGCTTGCGCCAACTCGTAGGTCTCTTCTATGGTGTTGGGGCGCAGGCTTTCGTTGGTCTGCTTGGCATCCCAGGGGCATTTAACCCTCAGGATATCGAGCGTATCGATCACTTCGCCCAGCGCCCTCAGCTTTTCTTCTTTACTATGCATGTTCTGGTGTTTTTGTGTTTTTGTGGTTTGGTGTTTTTGTGATTTTGTCGTTTAGCGTTTTGTATTGTATAATCTGTAAATCACCAAAACACTTAATCACTAATGCACTAATACACTACTTATTATAGGCTTCGGTGCCAGCATTGAGCCAATTGAGGAACTCTGCTACGTTCTCATCGTATTCGCGGCTGCCATTGAGGGGCTGGCCGTTGTTGTCAACGAGCACATAGTATGGCTGTTGGTTGGTGCCGAACTTATAGCGCTGCAGATAGCTCCAGCGGTCGCCTACGGTCTTGATCTTGCGTGTGCGGCCATTTTCTTCCACGGTATATGGCTTAGCCAAGTCAGCCTTTTCATCTACATAGAGACGAATAAGCACGTAATCATTTTCAATCTTGGCTTTCACATCAGGAGTGTCGAATACTGCCATCTCCATCTTGCGGCAGTTGACGCAGCCATAGCCAGTGAAATCGAGCATTACGGGCTTGCCCTCTTTCTTGGCATAGGTCATGCCCTCTTCGTAATCTTCGAATACTGGGATTTCCTCATGATAGAGGTTGAAATCCTGGGTGGCAATCGGCGGTGCAAATGCGCTGATAGTCTTGAGCGGTGCGCCCCACAGGCCTGGGAGAAGATATACCGCGAAGGCAAACGAGATGGTGGCAAGGAAGAAGCCAAGCACTGAGGTCTTGGGGTTAACATCATCATGCGGGAAGCGAAGCTTGCCAAGCAGATACATGCCAAGCAGCACAAACAGCACAATCCACAGCGACACGAATACCTCGCGGTCGAGGATGCGCCAGCCGTAAGCCAAGTCGGCTACCGATAGGAACTTGAGCGAAAGAATCAACTCGATAAAGCCAAGCACAACTTTCACTGAATTGAGCCAGCCGCCGCTCTTGGGCATCCCTTGTAGGAACGATGGGAAAATGGCAAACAGAGCGAATGGAAGGGCTAAACCGAAGGCGAAGCCGCCCATGCCCAGAGCTGGTCCGGCAATGCTGCCCTGGCTTGCAGCCTCCACAAGCAGGGTGCCGATGATGGGACCAGTGCAAGAGAACGACACGAGCACCAGGGTGAATGCCATGAAGAAGATGCTAAGCACGCCTGATGTGGTCTCGGCCTTTTCATCAATCTTATTGCTCCACTTGCTGGGCAGCTTGATGTCGAAAGCGCCAAAGAATGAAATGGCGAAGATGACCAGTAGTAGGAAGAATATGATATTGAATACTGCCGATGTGGCCAACTCGTTGAGTGCGCTTGCACCAAATATTACGCTGATTACGATGCCCAACACCAGGAATATCACAATAATGCTCAGGCCATAGATGATAGCATTGCGGATGCTCTTGCTGCGCTCTTTTGATGTTTTTAGGAAGAAGCTGACAGTCATGGGGATCATGGGCCATACGCAAGGAGTGAGCAATGCCAAGAGGCCGCCAATGAAGCCCATAATCAGGATAGCCCACCATGACGATTGGGTCACTGCTGCCGAGCTGGAATTGATGCTCAGGTCAACTGGTGCCCACCATTCGTTGTCAGCCTCGGCTGGTGTGCCAACAGTGGGTGATGTCTCTATGCTTGCGCTTTCTTTCTCCTCGGTGTCGAAGACAGGACGCAGATGGGCGGTGTCGCCGAAGGTTACATCGAAGTCTTCGGTTTCGGGCTTGGTGCAAGCAGTGGCATTACACGCCATATATGAATATGTGCCTGTGAAGCGAGCTCCCTTGGCTCCGTCAACTAATTTGAAGGCTTGGCGGAAGCTGATGGTGCCTTCCCACCAAGGAATCTCTGCATTCATTATGGGGTCGAGATGCACCGACGAAGCGCGGTCGGGCACGATGTCGCCTATTAATTCTGTGCCAGCTGAGGCAGATACTGTGAATGATGTTAGGGTCAGAGGTATGTCAAGGCCCTTTGGCATTTCCATGCCATAGATATGCCAGCCTTCGTCGATGGTGGCAGTCCACACGATAGAGCCCTCAGTATCACTGGTCTTTTCGGTAATTACATTCCACACTACACGCTCGGGCGCAGCATGTGAAAGCAGCCCGGCAAAGCATGCAAGCAAAAGTGCGAATAAAGTCTTTCTCATGTATATCAGTCGGTTAATCACTATATAAGTATGTCACTGATTCACTAAATCACTAAATCACTAAATCACTGATTCACTAAATCACTAAATCACTGATTCACTAAATCACTAAATCACTAATTCCCTGGCTTAAGATTGAATGTTTCCTTCACTGGGGGACGGCAGCTGCTCTCGTTGCAGCACATATAGTCAACGTTGGCTATGATTTCTGCCTTGTCGGGATCGGTCACTTTGAATCGGCGCGTGAATGTGACTTCATTTTCCCAATAGGCTACCTCGCACTCGAATACTGAGTCAAATTCCTTCTTCGGAGCATGGTTCACCTTCATGCCGCCATTCCATTCCACGCCGGCGATGGCAAATGAAATCTTGGTGGGGTTGGGACCATCCTCGGGCATCTTCAGATTGTAGATGTGCCAGCCTTCGTCCATGGTGGCTGAGAGCTTCACGATGCCTTCGGTGTCGGAGGTCATCTCCAATTTGGCGGTCCAATGCACAGGATTCTGCGCCATTGCAGTGATGGCCATCATGGCGATGGCAAAGATAGCAAGATAGAAACGTTTCATATCATTATTGATTTGGGTTTATTACCTATTTGATGGGTTAGGATGTGCAAAGTTAAGAAAAATTGTTTAGAAATGTCACATTCCTTTATTAATATTTGTGAATTTGGCTATTAAAATGGGATTTTTGTCGAGTGCCGCTTATCAAAATAGCCAAAATCTCAAAAAAAATCGCTATCTTTGCAAGAAATTTCACAAAGCTCAAAGAATGGACATTAAAAAGGCTTTATTTATATCCCAAGAAATCCATCCTTACTTGAATCCGACCCCCGTGTCGACGATTTGCCGTGAGGTGCCCCAGGGGCTTCAGGAGAAAGGCGTGGAGGTGCGCACATTCATGCCTAAGTATGGATGCATCAACGAGCGCCGTAACCAATTGCACGAGGTGATTCGCCTCTCAGGCCTGAATATCATAATCGACGACAGCGATCATCCGCTGATTATCAAGGTGGCTACTCTGCAGCCTACGCGCCTTCAGGTGTATTTCATCGATAATGATGACTTCTTCCACCATCATGCCACCGAGCAGCTCGAAATCGACGCTTATCCCCAGGATAACGACGAGCGAATCATTTTCTATTCGCTGGGAGTGATTGAGACCGTAAGGAAGCTCCGCTGGTTCCCGCAGATAATCCAATGCAATGGCTGGATTACCTCGCTGTGCCCTCTCTTTATCAAGACCAAATATCTCGACGACCCAGCTTTCACCAATTCTAAGATGGTGTACGGAATCTACGAGGATAAGTTTGAGGGCGAGCTCGATGCTCGAATGCCAGAAAAGCTGAAGATGATGGGTCTGACCGATGATGATCTCAAGGCTATTCTTGACGGTCCAATCGATTACAAAGCGCTTTCGCGCTTGGCCATTGACCACTGTGATGCCATCGTGCAATGCATGGAAACTGTTGACCCCGAAATTTTGGAGTATGCCAAGGCTTCAGGCAAACCGTTTATGCCCTATGCTGGCGACAACAATGCCGCCGCTTACCTGGAATTTTATGAAACTCTCTAAGCTTATTCTTTTGGCCTTTGCAGCTGTGGCTGCTGGCTTCACTGCTTGCGACAATAGTTCGCAAATAGGCATGTCGATAGCTCAGGATGATGTGTCGGTGGTTATCGACTCAGCCTTCACTATGACTGGCAAGAGCGTTGAGATTGGCAGCGTGCAATCGCGCACTGTGTCGCAGCTCTTGGGGCGCATCGATGCTCCTGGCTTCGGTCGCTTGTCGAGCACAATTGTATGTCAATTCATGCCTTCGTCGCAGATGGATACTCTGCTGACATCAGAGGCCGATATCGACTCACTGGTGCTGTATTTCTATACCGCAGCTGGCGAATATGTGGGCGACTCAATTGCACCGATGGGCCTCAATATCTATCGATTGACCAAAAATCTGCCAAGCCCGATTTATAGCAATTTCGACCCTGAGGGCTATTACGATAAGTCGGCGCCCATGGCATCGAAGATTTACAATATCAGCAACAATACTATCAAAAATGCTGGCGATACCACTTATACCGAGGGTGTGGAGATCGCTGTGCAAATGCCGTTGGAGTTTGGCCAGGAACTTTACAATGCTTACAAGGCCAATCCGTCGAATTTCTCATCGCCTACTGCATTTGTGGATAATGTGTTCAAGGGCATCTATGTGGAAAATTCTTTCGGGTCTGGTCGATTGATTCGCACTTCTACTACCTTGATGACTCTTTATTATCATTACGAGGAGGACGATTCAGTGTATTCAGCTTCGGGTAATTATTTTGCTGTTACACCTGAGATTGTGACCAACAATGATATTGAGTTTGAGATGAGCGACGAGCTTAAGGCTCGGGCAGAGGCTGGCGAGCAGCTTGTGGTAGCTCCCATAGGCTATGAAGTGCAAGCCCGATTCCCGGCACCGGAAATTATAGCTTCGTATAAGTCGAGCCAAGCTGCCCTGAAGGTGCTCAACACCCTGTCGTTCTTCCTTCCGGCCACTGGCATTACCAATGATTACAATTTCTCGCCTCCAACATATTTGCTTCTGGTGTTGACCAAGGATAAGGACAGCTTCTTTGCAAATAACAAGCTCCCCGACAGCACCACCTCGTTCTATGCTACTTACAGCAGCACTTCGGGTGGCTACAGTTTTGGTGATATGCGAGCTTATCTGCTCGATCTCTTGGATAAGGATGAGATTACTGAAGAAGACTACACTTTCTCGATAATTCCAGTGAGCGCCACGTTCGAGACTTCGTCGTCATCGTCGAGCTACTACTATTACTATTATTATGGTACTACGGCCTCGCAGACTCTGTCGCTGCTGACCCCATATGTCAGCGCACCCTGCATGGCTCAGCTCTTCCTCGACCAAGCCAAGATCAAACTCACTTACTCCACTCAAACTGTGGAATAAGACGAGAATCAACGAACTGACGAGAATCAACGAAACCTAAAAATATTCGTTGATTCTCGTTTTCTCGTAAATTTTCGTTTATTCATAAATTCTCGTTTTTTCGTTAATTTTCGTCCCAATTTGTATTTTGTACTTTGTATTTTGTGATTTTTTTCGTACCTTTGCACTCGTAATTCCAAAAGCCGCAATAGCTCAGTCGGTAGAGCATTTCATTCGTAACGAAAAGGTCGTGGGTTCGAGTCCCACTCGCGGCTCCCCTCCAAAGAGGTAAATCCCTGCAAATCAGAGATTTACCTCTTTTAATTTTACTATTTGCACAACATTTGCACAACAGAATTTTTGGGAGATTGGTTGAATAGGGAAAAATTGTAAATGTAACTAACTCTTCCCCTGATGAAGTATCGACAAGTTGATTGGGGCAATAGTTATCCCTCGATGTGAGGAATATGAACAAAGGGTTGATGAAGTAAGGTCGTCGTTAAATAAATTCTTTGTGCCCGACAAAAAATGTGAACCAAAATTTTTACATTAATTTTTACACCCTATTGGTTTTTGTAAAGTTATTAGGTATCTTTGCAATGGATTTCAAAATGTATATTCATGAAAAAGTATTTCAATTTTATAATAATTATGATATTGACATTGCCTTTTGTGGTAATGTTTAGCAGTTGTAGCCATAGGAATCAGGCATGGGAAACAATGGATAAGGCAGAAGAGGTGATGAACTCCAACCCCGATTCTGCCCTGACCATATTGTCATCAATTGACAATGGAAAACTTGGAGATGATGCAGAAATGGCTCGCTACGCTCTCCTAAAATCTATGGCATTGGACAAGAATTATATCGACACAACGAATTTTGACATCCTTCAGCCCGCTATTGACTATTTTTTAAGCAAGGGTTCCGCTGATGACAGACTGAGAACCTATTATTATCAAGGACGCATATACCAGAATCAGAAGAATAATGATCTGGCTATGCGAAGCTTTATACGTGGCAGAGAGTATTTCGGACAAGCATCGGATACTCTAGCGATGGCAAATCTGCTAGTTGCTCAAGGGACGATTTTAACCACCACATATAAGTTTGAAGATTTTGTTAATGTTAATCTCGAGGCGGCTAAATTGTACAGTGAATTGAATCGTGTGGAATATGAAATTCTCAGCATCGCTAACGCTTTGGATGGTTGCATTGTAATGGGCAATAGAGATCGCGCTGACAGTATTATGACAATTGCTCAAAACAAGACCAGCGCAAATCCCGAGTATTCATCTGAAATACAACCATATTTACTGTCATATACTATTAAATTTGGAGACAAAGAAGATATCACTGAGTTACTGAACTATTATGACTCAGTAGATACATTTGATGATATGACTAAGGTTGATGTGGCCCAAGCATATTGTAAAATTGGGGATATGTTTATGGCCAATCAAATCTTGAATGCTATTGACTCCTCTTCTGCAGCAATGGAAACTCTGAAATATTTAGCAGTGAAGACTGATATATGTGAGCAATCCGGAGACTATGAGGGGGCATTGACTGCTTATAAAAATTTTTCCACCACAATAGATTCGATCCATCAGGGTATCTTCTCTCATGATCTACTGTTTGCCAAAGAACGTCATGAGATGGAGAAGTCAAATCTATTGAAACTCCAAAAGAGGGATAAAATAATATGGATTAGTATATGTGTAGCTTTCGTTTTGCTGATTATTATCGGATTCATTTACTACCGGTATAGATTAAGCAAGGCTAAAAATTTAATTGAAGAACAAGACCTACGTATTAAAATCGGACAATTAGAGGCTGAAAGCGCCTCTCTTAAAGAAATTTTGGAGAAGAGAAAAGATCTTGCCAAGCCAATAGAGGATGCTATCAAAATAAGAGTAGAGATTCTAAATGGTTTATTGGCAACCCAGATCACAGGGAATGATGCTTATGCCAAGCCATACGGGACCTGGAGAGACCAACTTATTCAAGACAAAGATGAGTTTATGAACTCAACTCGTCTTGCATTCAAAGCCTCTCATCCAAGATTCATAGAATACTTGGAAGAGCACGGACTGACAGAATCCGAAATCAATTATGTATGTCTTTATGCGATTGGACTCCGAGGAAAAGAAGTTGGAGAATATATGCAATTGAAAAGGCATTATCATATCAGCAGCGATATTCGCAAGAAACTTGGGATTGATGAGCATCAGACAAATATAGGAATCTACATTCGAAAACTCATGAAGAAATTATAGTCCGACTGCTCTGAAAATGGCAGTATATTCCATCTCATTTAATAGGTCTGTCAAACTTTTTAAATGAAGCGCAGAAATGTACATCTCTTGATAAGATAATATATTGATATTTAATGAACTAATTTTTCGAGACGTCAAACTTTTCTTCTTGTCTGAAAACTTTTCTTACAGTAACTTTGCCCAAAAAAGTTATGCGTATGAAACGTTTTTACACACTGTTGGCATTTGGGATATTGGCTCTCAATGTCTTCGCGAACACGCCACAGACTCCTAACCCTAACAGTGCCGACGGAGTTATCGGTGGCCATGAGTATGTGGACCTTGGTCTTCCAAGTGGCACATTATGGGCTACATATAATGTCGGTGCCACCTCTCCTTATGAAAAGGGTGATTACTTTGCATGGGGAGAAGTGGAGCCTCGCGCAGATTTCTCATGGGAAAGCTACAAGTTTTATGAAGGGTGGGAGGTGGATCCTAACAATGGCGAATGGGCTGTTCTTAAGGATATCGGCAACAACATCAGCGGGACGGAATATGACGCGGCTCGCTACCAGTGGGGAAACGGCTGGAGACTGCCCAACGAACAAGAGCGCTATGAGTTAAGGATGTTATGCTGGTGTAACGGACCAACTGAGGAAAATGGTGTAAAGGGTGTCAGAATCCATGGTCCAAATGAACACAGCATATTCCTGCCGGTCTGCGGTTTTGGCCTTTGGTATGGCCAAGAGTCTATCTTCGACAAAACAGATGGCGCATATTGGACAGGCGTTGAAGAACCTGAATGTGGTTATAATGGCAGACCCATTGAACCCAGTACGATTGCCAGAGCCTTATTAGTAGATACCAGTGGCTTTACCGGTGCTACCTCAAAGAAGGCTCAGGGTCTAAACATACGTGCTGTTATCAACCCAAAAGAAGCCGGGATAGCCACAATCAGTCTTGACAATAATCCGACGACTGCAGATGTCTATTCCATAGACGGACGAATTGTAATGCGCTCTGCTGCAGCCGCAGATGTAAACCAACTCGAAAGGGGGATATACATCTATCAGGGAAGAAAAATATTCATCAAATAACAAACCGCCATGACAAAAACATTACTTATCGCGGCAACTGCCGCAGGGCTTGTGCTGCCTATGAGCGCAAATGCAACGGGACTGGTTCCCGAACAGACCTCTTTTGATCATTTCTCTATCCTCTTCACTCCCCTTTCGGAGTTCTCGCTCAGTTTCGACGGTGCGGTGGATGTTTACTCCAATCCATCGACCGCTAATATCTATTGTGATGGTAAGGTCATTGAGACCGCAATGGTCTATCCGAAAAATGAAGTGGGGCAAAAGCGCACACAAGGTTGGATAATCGGCGAGTTCCCTGAGCCGCTTGTTCTGCCAAAGGGGCAGTCCTACAAGATTGTGTTGCCAGTCAATACCGCCTACAGTGTGGATAATCCCGAACTTACCAACGATGAGATTACTCTTGAGTTTGAAGTGCCGGAGGATCTCGGGCCTTGCACAACAACCATAGAGGAAGGTTCAGTGATCACTACCGAAGAATCCACCACTTTCTTCTGGGGAACGGAGACAGCCGCAGTTGACCCGGACGCAAAAGCCACACTCTACCGCGAAGGAGAACCGGTGCGCGAATTCTCGTTCAACGTGACGTGGGATTGGGATTTGGGTCAGGCTTATGTAGATTTCGGTGAGACCCTGAATTTTGAAAACGGCATCAATTACTCCTTAGTGCTACCTGCTGGAAGTGTATCTGCACAATACCGTATGGACATAACCAATTTGGAGGCCGTAATCAACTTCGTAGGAGGTTACACAGAACCGCTGCCCACCATTGACTATGTGTGGTGCTCACTCTTTACTGACCATCCTACTGACAACCTTGGCGAGGTTAGCTTCTATTACAAGCAACCCGTCATGCTGGCAGAGAATCCTGAGGTGCAGCTTTGGATAGAGGAAGACAACGAGCTTGTGAAGTCGGTTGTGCCTACGCTTGTTGAGGAAGATGGCAAATGGGTGCTAACAGCCGATTTCGAGGAGACACCGCTCATACCCGAAAAGGGATATACTCTCGTAATACCCGAGGGCACACTCATTTCCGCAAGCGGCGATGTCGTGGTCAATTACCGCAAGGCTACGAATGTGCCGGGAATCAGCAGCGGCATTGAAAGCATCACAGAAGATGCTGTCTCCGACATCTATTCCATTGACGGGGTACTGGTGAAGCGTTCCGCCACTGAAGAGGATTTCCAAAATTTGCCTGAAGGCATCTATATCTTCGGAGGCTGCAAATTGGTAAACTTCAAATGAGTTCTTTACGCTGCTTGAAGTTGATTCTTCTACTGCTCCCCCCCTCGTAATGATAGGCTATAGACTTTGCGCTCCCTCGAAACTGTAGTGGCACTTCCGATGGAGTGCTGCATCTTTGGGGGAAGAGATGGCCAAGATCCAAATTTTGTGACTTGGTTACCATTTCTTATAAGCTCACAATAAAGTACATATTTTTACCTTAATACTTCATATTAACATTCATATTTCGATGAAAAAATATCTATATCTCTTGCTAATACCTCTTTTTGTGATTGCCATTACTGACTGCGATGACAATAAGGATGAGGATGAGATTTATCCTGCGCATAATTTTGACCGCTACATTGCCGAACAATGGGAACAAGTAGAAGGTCCCAATAGAGGGTGTATTTATAATATTTCTTTATCTCCAAATCCATCCGAGGGTTCTTATGGTTACATCTATGGGCAAATCAACACATACTACCTGACTGTTTCAGGGGAGCCAAAACACGATAAAGAATATTCTTTGGAGCGTTAAAGAAATATACAACCATTATCCTTTATTGGACTTGGTTTGCACTGCTGAACTTGATAATGATGATGCTTGGAGCGGGCACTACTACTACAAAATCACCAAAATCAATGACAACTTCATGTGGTGGAAATCTAATATGAACGGAGATAATAGCATTCTTAAATTTAAACGCAGAACTGATTTGAAAGACTTGTAATTCCAATTCCCTATTACGCTGCGCTTTTCATGGGCAAGTGGTACAATATCAAACAACTCATCGTCATTGCAAAGGAGGCGAAGTTAAAGAAGTCCGCCCCGATAAAGTACCACATCTGAATCTCGCAGAAGTGTTACCATCGAAAACCAGTAGAACTATCAAGGGAACTGTTTAATGCCGATTTTGTTACAAAGGGACAGGTTAAATTTGTAACAACTGGTACAAATAGAATTGGATATCACAAAGTGTGACATCCAATTCTATAGAGATTTTCTAAGGTCACAAATTGTGATCTTAAAGTGGCATTGTAAAGCATTGATGTAGCATTGTGTAAAGTTGGTCTTGCACCAAGTTGAGCTTTTCAATGGTGTCCTGATCCTTTTCTGAGGCAATTCAAATTCCAGATACTAATACCCTTTTTTAGTAACTCTATACTCCTAATACTATTGAGGCATCAACATTGAGCTTGGTGCTGATGGCACGGCCTACTTTCATCGTTGGCTCACATTTTCCACTTAGGTAATCGCTAATGCGAGAGGCACTCACCCCAATTAGCTTGCCCAATTGGGCTTGGTTAAGTCCCATCTCGTACATACGTAGCTTAAGCACATCGATTAGCGATGGTCGCCCTAAGGCATAATGCTCATCTGAATAATCTGCAACAAGATTGGAGAGGAGTTCCAGCTCGATGACATTTGGATCATCTTTAGGGGCATCCTCTGGAACAGAATTCAACAATTCTTCCACTCGGGCCACTGCCCATTCATATTGTTTTTCGTTCTCAATCTTAGTCATAACTTGTAATTTTTAAATTTTACTACAATCCTTTATCTTATCGTATTCCGCATGAGTTCCGTAAAACCGAACATAAACAAATTGTATGGTAAATCTAATTATCGCCACTATTCTGAAAGAGTTCCCCTTAATGTTGAACACATATCGCTGATTGCCAATGGAATCCACGCTGTTAAAAGTTGCCTTGATGTCGGCAAAGCTATGCCATTTCGATTGCTTCACAATCGTAGTCCATTCTTGCAATGCAGTCTTTGCTTCTGGATGGGCCTCACTGTATTCCTTAAGGGTTTTCTCTGTGAATATTCTCATGCCGTCAAAATTATAACGCAAAGTTAACAATAAAGTTCCAATTTCCAAAATTTAATTACAAAAATCAAAACAGGAAGATCATTTCCTTATTCAGGTACTGTTACTCTTTGTTCAAATTTCCACGGGTTAAGCGCCCTAACATCTTTATCCTCATCAGAGTTTAGAGGTATCTAAAATTCAATAATCGGTCTCAATGAAATCTACTTCTTCACGAGATTTGTGTTACAAAGGGACAGGTTAAATTTGTAACACCTGGGGCAAATAGAATTGGAAGTCACAATTTGTGACACATCCAATTCTATAGAGATTCTTTAAGGTCACAAATTGTGATCTTAGACTTTATCCGTCCCATTCAAAGCATTGGTGGAGCATAGTATAAAGTTGGTCTTGCGTCTTATTGAGATTTTCAATGGCGTCCTGATTCTTTTCTGAAGGCATAGAAGCATTCAATTCAATGTCGTAGAAACCGATTTCCTCGATTTGATGAAGAGCTTTTAATCCGTCAATTATCTCTTTGCGCTCTTTTTGAGTAAGAGGATGGGTTTTAGTTCCGGCTTTATAATCCCAACATAACGGCTGGGGCGATGCCGAGGACGGCGCAGAGCATGGCTGCGATTTTGAGGGTTGGTTCGGCGCGATTATTGATGTAATCGCTGATGCGCGAGGGACTCACTCCTATTTCTTTTGCAAGCTGAGACTGGGTCATACCTTTTTCCTCCACCGCTAATTTGATTATTTCTCCCAACGTGGGCTTTTCTATGGGGAAATGCTTCTCTTCATAAGCCTCGGCAATCTCAGAGAATATTACTAATTCTACAGCCTTTGGATCATCCACCGGGGTGTCTTCTTGCACCAGAGGTAGCAATTCTTCAATCTTGCCTAATGCATACTCATATTGTTTTTCTGTGATTTCCATATCTTTAAAGTTTAAATAGTTTTACAATCGATTTTGTCGTATTCTTCATGGGTGCCCACGAATCTTACGTACACCCATCCCAGAGTAAACTTTATCACCACAACTAAGCGGTAATTATTACCTCGGATATTGAAAACAAATCTCTGGTTGCCAACATAATCAGCTGAGGGATATGAGGCTTTCACATCTGCCATGTTTTTCCAATTGGCTTGCTTCACATGGAGGTGCCAGGCATTCAAAGCAGCCTTGGAATCTTCATGTCCAGGCTGTTCATAGAATTCTCGCAACTTTTTGAATGTTATTACTCTCATATCTTCACTCTTATAGTGCAAAGTTAGTCATTCCTTTCTGAATTTCAAAATATTTCATAATAAATATTCAATTTTTCAGAAGACACAGAGCGGAAGGTGCTATTTTTTTTCTTTTGTTACAAGGGGACTGGTAAAATTTGTAACACTTTGAACAATTGGAAACTCAACCCGAGGTAAAACTGATACAAGCCGTATCAGTTTCGTGCCTTCAAAACTGCAACAGCCCGTTGCAGTTTTGCTCTAAATAAAACCAAACCCGATAGCTTGACGAATCAGAGGCTACCGGGAATAAACAGTGCAAGGACAGGGATAATTTCTTGTTTGAGAAAATTGGGAGCTTTTTATATTTTGGTGATTCTTTTGCAAATAGATTGAACATTGTCAATTCCCCTCAGAAACTCAGAGATGTTAATACCCATCCATCCGAGCAGGTCTAAAATGGAGTTATAGGCTTCGTTCACCTTTACGGTAGAGATTGTGTTGAAATCAAAGCATATAGGTTCATGGTGAGCTATTCTATTCCTTATATGGTTGATTTCTGATAAACGGTTGAAAACGTACGTGTTATTATACTGACAAGCCTTTGAACTTATTGGCTTATATGGGAACATGCCTAAGAGCACTCGCCCTGAAGCCTTATACTGAGAGGGTGAGAACATGTAACGCCAATTGCCAAAATCCAATTCCGCAATAAGCTTATTGTGAGTATAGATTCCTTTGTTGTTAAGTTTAAGGTAAGTGGAAAGAATAATAGCTGTGGTGTCCTTGCATTTGGGATTGGATGCAAAGATTCCACCAGGCAAGGTTGAATCTCTAAGCCAATCAGTTCCCCAGATAGTCTCCATTATTCTATCAATCTGATTTCGTAAACACACTTCGAACATGGCCACCACTTTAAGCATTGATGCACTTAGGTGGAGGTTTAGGCGATAGAGGGACATGGCCTTTCGCTTATTATGACCAGCAGCGATTAGAAAGCGGTTAAGCCTGTCTGAGGATAAATATTTGCTAAAATCGTGATATTTCATCAAAAAACAAGTCCAAAATTTGTTCTGTAAAAAAATAATGATTACCTTTGCATCGGTATCCCCATTAGTCCCTGACGAAAGTCAAACTAGTGGGTTTTGTTTTTATGAAAAGTTAGCTATTATTCTTCAATTGTGTTCAAAACTTTATCAACTTTATAGAGGGGTAGGGCGAACGCTACGCGCAAGACACTAACCAGTTTAGTGAGTAATGGTTATTAGTGATTCACCAAAGAAGACGGAAAGGAGGGCAATAGTTCGGAGTGTGAAATTATGTTGGCCGCTGAGCCAACGGGTAATTTCATTAGGGCGTTTTCCTAAGGCTCTGGCCAATTCAATCTTGCTGATGCCCTTAGCAGTCATCAATTCATCCAGACGATCAGAGACGCCCATGGTTAAAGCGACCTCTTGTTTTATAACAGGCGATACCTGAGAGGCCATTTCCCTCAATGAGATTTTTGTGTGTTTCATAATTCAAAGGTTTTATCAGTTTCAATTGTGTTCTCAGTAATTACAATGGAGCCATTAGCCTCTCCTTCTTTTAAGAGCCGATCAAAAGTTTGAAGAGTGACAACATATCCTCGCAACTCATCATCCTCTTGATACTTTTGAGTTTTCTTTACACCTCCATTTCCTAACACAATTATCTTATCAGATAATCTAACGCAATAAAGGCGTAATTTAGATTTATACACGGGAAGTGCATAAACACGGTCATTCATTTTTCCTTCATAACGGAACAAGCGTTCTAGGGCTCCTTTATCCAACATACTCAAAAGAACGGAGATGATTCTTTCGAAATCCTCATTGTACTCTGAATTCTCTTTGAATTTAGAGTAGAATCACTCTATTTCACTTTCTTCCTCAGATGTGAATTTAAGTGAATACACTGTGCAATGTTCTGATTGGTCGAAGACCACAAGTTCTGCCTCGTTCATAATCCTATTGTTTTTCTACAATTCTAACTGCAAAGATAGTAATTTTGTTTTACATAAATGTAAAGAAAAAGTGCAAATTTATTCCTCCTAACCTAATTTTTTTAACATATTCCCGAATAAAGATCTTTTCATACTTCATTCTTAAATTGTATTTAAATCCTTATCAGCTTTATAAGAAGGCTGAGAGTTACCAAGGCATATCCTTCAAGGAATTCTATCCGAGCAAGCCCTTCATGCAAGGCGCCTTCATAACTTTGGCATATCACTTTTGATATCGTTTCCCAATAGTCTCACGCATACGCCGATTTAATTGGCGCTCCTGGTAGTGACAGAGCTTGACCAATACTGTACAGTGGCATTAGAAGGTATCTTGTCGATCACGATGGCTATCTGATATATACGATACTGGCTCTCATCGTCCGGCTCTACGTACTTGGAATAGTTTTCTTGGAAGTTGAAGATGTAGTCGCCATTATTGATGTTGGTATCACTTTCCCCAACATATTGGGCGAACTTCTTCACCTCTGTATTTTGCCAATAGTCATAGCTGAACATCAATGATCTATACGCCACGATTGATTTTGTGGAAAAATCTACCTGCAACCAATTAGGATTTTCTTCGATGAAACGTCCGGTCTGCGTGGCATAAACATCTTCCACGGAGTTGATAATCATTCCGTAGTCAAGAGACTTCCACGGCAGTAAGTCGTTGTCGCTCTGCCAGGGAGCAATAACTACGTTTAGCTGGGAGAACTGCTTTTGAATGAACAGCGGTTCGGTGTCATTGTTGTTACATGAAGATAAAACTATGAGTGAGAATATGAATAGGATAAGTTTGAATGCTTTCATTTTGAGTAGGTTTAGTATCTGCTGAAATAACGCTCAACACCACCTGGATGTTGTGGTCATTGCCAATTAATTTTTCTATCACTCTATAAACTTTTTGTGTGTGTTTCCAATTGCGAGTGCAAAGTAAATATATAAAATCCGATTTTTCAACAAATGAGCTACTTAAAATGTAACGATTTAATTTTTATTAATTTAAATACCAAAATCATACTCTATTTTCATACTATAATGAAAAATTTTAGATTAATTGTAAAATGGTAGGGCAAAATTAATCAAATATTTTCTATTTGTA